>CBDAFS010000055.1:0-125727 GCA_965195285.1 uncultured Aminicenantes bacterium
TGCTACTTCAGCTATGACCCAAGATTAAAAAAAGTAGCTGTTGCCACAGCCAATATACTCAACTCGGCAGGAATAAATTTCGGGATATTGGGTTCCAAGGAGAATTGCTGTGGAGAAAGCATCCGCAAGACGGGTGATGAGGAATTATTTAAACGCCTGGCCAGGGAAAACATTAAAACTTTTATCGAAAATGGAGTGAAGAAAATCCTTGTTTCTTCCCCTCACTGCTACCATACTTTTAAAAACGAGTACTCCGAATTTATGGTGGACTTTGAGGTGATTCATATCTCCCAATATTTATTCGAGCTTATCATTGAGGGAAGGCTCGAACTCACCAAGGAGTACGGGAAGAAAATTACTTATCATGACCCATGTTACCTGGGTCGACATAATGGCATATATGACGAGCCCAGGGAAACCTTAAAGAAGATACCTGGTTTAGAACTGATCGAGATGCCTGATTCGATGGAAGATAGTCTGTGTTGCGGAGGGGGGGGAGGCAGGATCTGGATGGAAACTCCGAAGGGGGAAAGATTCTCCGACCTCAGATTAGAACAAGCTGTCGGTATCGGGGCTGAGGTGCTGGTTACTTCCTGCCCATATTGCATCGCCAATTTTGAGGATAGCAGATTGAACCGGGAAGATAGTGAAGTCATAGAGATTAAAGACATCACGGAAATTGTCCGGGAAGTGATTTAGGGAACCGAAGAAACGGAATGAGGACATAGAGAATTGGAAAAAGAAGCAGTTGAAGGACAGTTAATAGACAATCCCGCCGATAGTAATTTTGGAGATGTAATGGTTGTCGGTGGAGGGATCAGCGGTATTCAAGCCGCTCTAGATCTTGCCACTTCAGGTTATAAGGTTTTTCTGGTTGAGAAATCACCGACCATTGGCGGCAAGATGGCCCAGCTTGATAAGACCTTTCCCACTAATGACTGCTCCATGTGCATTGAATCTCCCAAGTTTATTGAATGTGACAGACATCCCAATATAGAGATCCTGACTTATACTGAAGTTGACAGTGTAGAAGGGGAAGCAGGAGACTTTAAGGTAACCCTGGTTAAAAAGCCCAGATACATTATAGAGGACAAATGCACCGGTTGTACTGTCTGTGTAGAGTATTGCCCGGTTTTGATCCCTGATCCATTTAATCAGAATTTATCGTCGAATAAAGCCATCCATATATACTTCTCTCAAGCAGTTCCCCTAGTCACTTATATAGATGAAAACTGCCTTTACCTTACAGACAAGAAATGTACTATTTGCCAAGGAGTCTGTAAGAATGATGCCATAGATCTTCATCAAGAGGCGGAGAAGAAAGAAGTAAAAGTTGGAGCGATTGTTCTGTCTCCGGGCTATGAGGTGTTTGACCCTAAGTTGAGAGGCGACTATGGCTACGGAAAGATGGAGAACATGGTAACCAGTCTTGACTTTGAACGGCTGTTATGTGCCACCGGGCCACACGAAGGCGAGATATTGCGCCCTTCAGATAAAAAGCATCCACATAAAATAGCCTGGATTCACTGTGTCGGTTCCAGACAGGTTATCGAGGGTGGCAACAGCTATTGTTCCTCGGTATGCTGTTCCTATATCCAGAAGCAGGTGATTCTGACAAAAGACCATGATGCCGAGACACAGGCTACCATATTCCATAACGATATTCGGTCCTTTGGCAAGGATTTCGAACGATTCTACCAAAGAGCAGAGAGCTTTCCCGGGGTTCGATTTATAAGAAGCTACATATCAATAGGAAAAGAGATTCCGGAGACAAAAAATATAACCATAAAATACTCTACAACCGATGATGGAATAAAGGAGGAAGAATTCGATCTGGTGGTATTAGGTGTTGGATTGAACCCTCCTGCTAATGTGAACGGCCTGGCAAATCAGTTCGGCATTGAGCTCAATTCTCACGGATTCTGTAAAACCAACCCTGTTAATCCTATGGAGACCACTCGTCCGGGAATTTTTGTAAGCGGAGCCTTCCAGGGCCCTATAGATATCCCTGAGTCGGTTGTGACCGCCAGCGGGGCTGAAGCCCTTTGTGGTGAACTCCTTGAGTACCGGCGAGGGAAGCTGGCCAAAGAAAGGATATATCCGCCGGAAAGAGATGTTTCGGAAGAGAAGACCAGAGTGGGTGTCTTTGTGTGTCATTGCGGCGCTAATATCGGAAGAGTGATAGATGTTCCTTCCGTCGTTGACTATGCGTTAACCTTAGACAATGTTGTTCATGCTGAAGAAGGCCTCTTTGTATGTTCTACCGATGCCGCCGAGCAAATATCAAACACGATCCGGGAAAAAGGGATCAATCGCGTGGTTGTCGCCGCCTGCACTCCCAGGACACATGAGCCGCTATTCAGGGACACGCTTCGGGAAGGGGGAATAAATCAATATTTCTTCGACATGGCTAATATCAGGGAACATTGCTCCTGGGTCCACTCTAAACAAAAGGAAGAAGCCACGGCAAAGGCAAAGGATATAGTCCGAATGTCAATCGCCCGAACTATCAATCTGGAGCCCTTACAGGAATTTGATCTGCCCGTCAACAAGACGGGGTTAGTGGTCGGAGGGGGCCTGGCCGGGATGACCAGTGCCCTGAGCTTAGCCAACCAGGGATTTGAGGTCCACCTGGTGGAAAAGGATACAGACCTGGGGGGAATAGCGCGAAGAATTCATTACACCCTGGAAGGACTGGATGTTCAGGTATATTTGAGTGATCTTATCCACACAATCTACCGGCACCCCTTAATTCATGTATCACATGATGCAACTATCACAGATGTGTCAGGCTATGTCGGGGATTTCGTAACCACGGTGAAATCTGAAGGAAGGATCAAAAAGATACGCCATGGCACCGCCATCCTCGCTACGGGTGCTGACGAATATAAACCCGTCGAATACCTTTACGGGGAAGATGACAGGGTATTGACCCAGCTCGAATTGGAAGAGCAAATCACTAAAGGAGAAGAAAGACTGATTAACTCCCGGAGTCTGGTAATGATCCAATGTGTCGGTTGCAGACAGGAAGATAGAAATTACTGCGCCCGCATATGTTGTAGCCAGGCTATAAAGAACGCCTTGAAACTAAAAGAGATAAACCCCGAAATGGACATCTACATTCTGTTTCGGGATATGAGAACCTATGGGTTCAGAGAAGATTATTACCGTGAGGCTGCGGATAAAGAAGTAAAGTTCATCCGCTGGGAACCGGATGACAAACCCCGGGTAGAAACTGCCACCGAGGGAGACAAGCCTATTTTACGGGTAACCGTATCTGATCCTATTTTAGCTCAGAGGCTTGCTATAGATGCCGATTTACTGGTGCTATCAGCCGCCGTTATTCCCTCGGCAGGAAGTCAGGAAATAGCCCGTTTATTTAAAGTACCTTTGAGCCCGGATGGTTTCTTCCAGGAAGCCCATGTAAAATTAAGGCCTGTCGACTTTGCCGCAGAGGGCGTTTTCCTGTGTGGGACAGCGCACTATCCCAAGCATATATCTGAAACGATTAGCCAGGCGTATGGAGCTGCTGGCCGGGCCGTAACTATTCTCTCACAGGATTCAGTCACAGCCTCCGGCTCTGTGTGCGAGGTAAATGAGAGTGATTGCGTATCGTGTGGGGCATGTATTACAGCTTGTACCTATGGTGCCATAGAGTTTCGTGATACACCAAAAGGCAAAAAGGCCTGGGTTAATCCTATTCTCTGTAAAGGAGATGGTCTCTGTAACGCAAAGTGTCCGACAAATGCCATTATTCTGAAGCACTTTACCGATGAAGCGATCTTTTGCCAAATTGACGCGGCAGCACCAGACTTGGTAACATTTACACATGAATAAAACATGGTTACTGACGAAGAAGGTAAGAGAATGAGTAAGGAGCTTACGTTTAAACCAAGGATTTTGGGATTTTTATGCAATTGGTGTTGCTACGCAGGAGCGGACCTTGCTGGAGTTTCTCGGTATCAATACCCTCCTAATATAAGGGTAATAAGGCTGATGTGCTCCGGCAGGGTAGATCCGGCATTTATACTCCGGGCTTTCTTGAACGGAACAGACGGGGTGTTTATCGGCGGTTGCTGGCTTGGAGAATGCCATTATATTACTGAAGGAAATCACGATGCATTAAGCATGATGCATCTATATAGAAAATTACTGGAGCACATAGGAGTAAACCCGGAAAGGTTAAGGCTTGAATGGGTATCTGCCTCTGAAGGAATCCGTTTCGCCGACATCATGACTAACTTTACCGAGAAACTGAAAGAGTTGGGACCTCTTGGCAAAGGCGAAGGAATAGACAAGAACGGATTAAAGCTCAAACTCGAAGCCGTTAATAAATTGATCCCCTACATTAAGCTGGTGGAGAGGGAGAAGTTGAGAGTACGTTTTGATACAGAAGAAGAATATAACGAATTTTTCGCCAGTGACGAGGTAAACAGGTTATTTACTGAATTAATTGGCGATAAATTGGCAATAAGCCAAATTATATTACTCCTGGGGAAAAGCCCCCTTTCAACCGGAGAAATCTCTGATATTGTGGGCCTAAACCCATCTGAAGTATCGAGGCATATGAACCGTTCAGCAAAGCAAGGATTGGTCAAGTACGATGCAAACCGCAATTGCTATGCTCTCGCCTGAGGTGAAAGAGCAGGCAGTGGATCAGGAGAAGTATTAGAAGAAGACTATGAATAGCGACAAAATCGATCAGATTATTGATAAACATCAGGGCGAAGCCAGTTCGCTCATTCAAGTATTACTGGAGATCCAGAGCGAAAAGCATTGGCTCCCCAAGGAAGCATTAGAGAGGGTCAGCGAAAAATTACAGGTTCCTTTAACCCGGATCCGGCATATCGCTACCTTTTATAAAGCCTTTAGTTTGATACCTAAAGGACGTCATCAAATTCACATTTGTATGGGTACCGCCTGTCATGTTCGTGGCGCCACGCGTATCCTCGACACGGTGCAGGACCTGACTGGAATTAAACCTGGTGAAACAGACCTGGATTTGAAGTTCAGCCTGGAAACGGTTAACTGCCTCGGCTGCTGTGCTTTAGGACCGGTTATGGAAATCAATGGGAAGACTCACGGTAAGCTGTCAACAGCCGAAACAACAGACGTATTAAAAAGCTATGAATAGGATGAAAAAATGCCGCGGATAAATTCACCAGCTGAACTGGAAAAATTCAGGCAGGACATCTTATCCAAAAGAGATCCAAACACGCCATGTATTTCAATATGTGCCGGTGCCGGTTGTCTTGCCTCAGGTGCAAGTGAAGTCATGGCCGCCTTTAAAGCAGAAATTGAAAAACAGGGTTTAACGACTGATGTGGATACCAAAGGAGCCGGGTGCCCCGGATTTTGTGAGAGAGGACCCGTGGTGGTTATTTATCCCGAGGAGACATGCTATCTCCAGGTAACACCTAAAGACGTCCCCGAGATTATCTCACAGACCATAAAGGAGAAAAAGGTTGTTGACCGTCTACTCTATGTTGATCCAACCACAGGCGAAAAGGCAACCCATGAATCCGATATCCCTTTTTATCAGAATCAAAAACGAAACATCATCTGTAATAACATTAAGATTGATTCTAAGAGCATCGATGACTATCTGGCTATCAATGGTTATTCTGCATTAACCAAAGTCCTTTCCCGGATGACCTCCGAGGAAGTAGTGGAGGAAGTCAAGAATTCCAACCTGAGGGGAAGGGGTGGCGGCGGCTTTCCTGCAGGGAGAAAGTGGGAAGGATCCCGAAATGCCCCTGAAAAAATAAAATATGTGATTGTCAACGCCGATGAGGGTGACCCCGGGGCATTTATGGATAGAGCTCTCCTTGAAGGAAACCCTCATTCAATCCTCGAGGGATTGATCATCGGAGGCTATGCCATCGGCTCCCACGAGGGCTATATCTACGTTCGACAGGAATATCCCCTGGCAGTAGAGAATATCACCCTCGCCGTTAAGCAGGCTGAGGCGTATGGATTTCTAGGGGAAAATATCCTTGGTTCAGGCTTTAATTTTTTTGTTAAAGTGCACCAGGGGGCCGGCGCGTTTGTCTGTGGTGAATCGACTGCTCTGATGACGGCATTGGAAGGCAGGGTCGGAGAGCCCAGGCCGAAGTATATCCGCTCCAACATCAGGGGCCTTTGGAATAAACCCACCGTGCTGAATAATGTTGAGACATGGGCAAATATTCCACTGATCATCAATAAAGGCGCTGACTGGTTTAATCAAATTGGAACTGATAGAAGCAAGGGCACGAAGATTTTCTCCCTGGTCGGTAAGATAACCAATACCGGCCTCGTGGAAGTCCCCATGGGCATGACCCTGAAAGATATCATCTATAAGATAGGCGGTGGAATCCCTGGAGGAAAGAAGTTCAAAGCCGTGCAGACCGGGGGACCGTCCGGAGGATGTATCCCCGAGGAACTGTTAGACTTGAAGGTTGATTTTGATGAACTCACCAAGGCCGGTTCAATGATGGGGTCTGGTGGGATGATCGTCATGGATGAAGATACCTGCATGGTTGATGTCGCCAGGTACTTTATTCACTTCCTCACCGATGAATCGTGCGGTAAATGTCTCCCCTGCCGTGAAGGCCTGAGGCAGATGGACAAGATTCTCATAAATATCACCGAAGGAAAGGGAAAAGAGGGCGACATCGAGCTTTTGGAAACGTTAGCCGAGACAGCCATTGAAGCCTCACTGTGTGCCCTGGGTAAGAGTGCCCCTAATCCGTTTCTAAGTACCATACGCTATTTCAGAGATGAGTATGAGGCGCATATCAGGGAGAAACGATGCCCGGCATTGTCCTGTAAGGAGCTGATCTCGTATTATATTGACCCGGACAAGTGCCAGGCCTGTATGATTTGTCTTAATAAGTGCCCTGTTGAGGCGATCGACGGGGGCAAAAAAAAGATCCATATAGTTAACCAGGAAAAATGTACAAATTGCGGAACTTGCTTTGAAGTTTGCCCCCCCCGCTTTAATGCGGTAAAGAAGATTTCCGGCGAGCCTGTTCCGTCTCCTATCCCTGATGAAAAAAGAATTATAATCAAAAAGAGCAAAGAAAAATGAGTAAAATCCGTTTGCAGATTGATGAAAAAGAGGTTACCGCAAGTGAAGGAATGACCATCCTGGAGGCAGCCCAAAGTGCAGGGATATTTATCCCCACACTCTGTCACCACGAAAAATTGGACCCTTTTGGGGGTTGCCGAATTTGCATCGTAGAAGTAGAAGTTCGCGGTCGGACAAAGCTCGTTGTTTCCTGTGTTTACCTGGTAGAAGAAAATTTGATAGTCAGAACCAGATCTGAGAAAGTAGATAGGATTCGCAAAACCCTTTTGGAGATGTTGTTAGCTCATGCCCCGGATTCCCCCCTCTTGCAGGATTTGGCTGTGGAGTATGGAGCAGACAAAGACCGTTTTGAAAAAGAGGCCTCATTTTGCATTCATTGTGGGTTATGCGTCAGATACTGTGCCGAAGTGAAAAAGAAGAACGCTATTGGGTTTGTTGGCCGAGGGATAAATAAAGAGATCAGTTTTATTCCCGAAATAGCCGCTAAGGAGTGCAATAGCTGCAAGGAATGTTTTCCGCTCTGCCCGACATCGTATCTCCAGGCAGCTTTCGTTTTAACCGAAGCCCTCTCATTCCCCTTAGCTTCTTCCGAACCCTTGTCAGAGGAATAGATAAGGAACAGTAACCATTGAGTGTACAAATGAATACCAAATCTTTTCAAGCGCTTCGAAGTAAAAAAGGGGTTTATGAGACCAGTTCTCTCGAATTTATCGGAGAGGAACCCCTTTTGATTCGAATCGAAGATAAGCCGTATTCGGTGGTGATGAGAACACCCGGGGAAGAGTTATTTCACGCAGCAGGGTTCTGTCTTGGGGAGGGGATTGCGGACTCTCCGGATGATTTCAAGACCATAGGATATGATGAATATCTGGATCCAAATGCTATTGATATCTGGCTCAAACCCAAAAGGCGTAAAAAGATTCAGGACCTTCTTGAGAGGAGGGGTTTTGTCAGCCAAACCAGTTGTGGCATTTGCGGTAAGGAGATGATCAAGGACCTTCATCAGATAATAACTCCGGCAGAAAACGGATTCGAGGTTAAAATTGACTTTATCTTTGATTGCATTAACAAGCTTTCCGAAAACCAGAACTACTATCAGACAACCAGAGGCTCACATGCTGCACTCATATTCGGCGATCAACTGGAAGTGATCTCTTTTGCAGAGGATGTTGGTCGGCATAATGCGCTTGATAAGGCAATCGGGAAAGCCTTTATGGACAGGAAACTGTTAAAAGCCAGCCTCCTGGTTCTATCTTCAAGGATAAGTTATGAGTTGGTTCAAAAAGCGGCCAGGGCCCACCTGCCGATGATAATAAGTGAATCAAGGCCAACTGCTCTTGCCGTCGAAATGGGGAAGGCCCTTAACATGACACTCGCCTTCTCTGATGATGAGTCTGAATTAATAATAGTTTGCGGCGAAAACCGCATCAAGAGAGAATAAATGGACATCCATGAAAATTCAGGTTGATTTTCTCAGTTTGCCCACAGTGACCAAAATAATCGGTAATAAATCAATCGCTTTCGAGCTCAGCGGCCACAGTATCCAGGACCTGGTCCGGGAAATATCCGATAAATACGGCCAGGAAATCAAACAATTTCTACTGGATGAATCCGGCCAGCTGGATACGGTCTTCAAGGTACAGCTAAACAAACAGCAATGGATACCGCGGGACCGTCTGGACACATCCCTCCAGGCCGGCGATCAGGTAACCTTCATGATGCTTGTGGGCGGCGGTTAAGTGAATTGATAAAAAAAACTCTTTTTATAACCTTGGGGAGTATTTTCATTTGTCTGGCATTTCTGGGTATTTTTCTTCCTCTTTTGCCTACCACTCCATTCTTATTGCTGGCTGCATTTTTTTACTTAAGAAGTTCGGACAAATTATATCACTGGCTACTGAATCATAAAATCTTCGGAAAATATTTACAAAATTATCTGAATAACCGGGCAATTCCAGTAAAGGTAAAAGTTTTCACTTTAATCCTGCTATGGGTAACGATATTGTCGACAGCACTGTTTTTTGTCGACGCCTTCATTATTAAATTATTGTTGATAACAATCGCAATCGCCGTTACCGTCCATATTTTATGGTTTAAAACAGGTTAATAAACTGAAAAGGAACAGGAGGGCAAAAAATGAGATTGAAACAAAATATCACATATGATATAAACTATTTTGATTGTTCACAACCTAACACTTGTAATTATTCTATATATAAACAAAAAAGAATCTTTGGTTTGAAAGGAGGCGATCATGTCCATCGACGATAAAGACATATCCAGCGCGGAAAGCCTTAGGAAAACCCGGACCTATGGAAAAGTCAGGTGTCATAATCCCAGCTGCATGGGAAGAATGCAACCCAAACCCGGAGACAAAACAGTCAAATGTCCGGAATGCAGTATGGAATATCGGGTGGCCTGGATCAAGCCGGATTTTCCCCGGATCAGAGGGCCTGTCTGGGATGTAAACAAGAAACTGGCCCAGGATGTTTCTGAAAAAAGAGGAGAGCCGAAATGACCATACATGGAAAAATTGCTTACATCGACCTATCCACCGGGCAAATCCAGATCAAATCCATTCCCCTTGAAATCCGGAAAAAATTTCTGGGGGGCCGGGGGCTGGATGCCTATCTATTATACAATCATACTGAAAAAGGCTGTGATCCCCTTGGACCGGGTAATTCACTCATGATTAGCGGAGGAATTTTAGCTGCCACCTGCGCCTCGGCAACCGCCCGAACACATATCATGGCCAAGTCTCCCCTGACTGGTTTGCTGGGGAGTGCCAACATGGGAGGGTTCTTTGCCCCGGAACTGGCCTGGGCAGGCTTTCATCATCTGGTCATCAAGGGAAAGGCTGAAAAACCGGTTTACATCTGGATTCATAATCAAGCTATCGAGATACGTGATGCATCCAACCTCTGGGGAAAAACTACAACTGAAACCCAGTGGGCTATTCGAAAAGAACTGAAAGATGAAGAAATAAAAAGCATGGTCATCGGGCCGGCCGGTGAGAACCTGGTGAGTTTTGCCAATGTCATGACCGGGATTAAAAATTCAGGCGGAAGAAGCGGGATGGGTGCGGTTATGGGATCAAAGAATCTTAAAGCAGTAGCTGTCAGGGGAACCATGGATGTACCGATCGCTCATCCCAAAGAGGCGATTGAATACAACAAACACTTTATTGATCAAATTGTCAGTTCCAAGGTCAACCAGACCCAGGGGACCCTGGGAACCCCCTTCATCTGGGGGGCCACAAATTCCTGGGGCGGAATCAGAACCCGCAATTTCCAACTCAACCAACTTGAATATGCCGATGATATCGAACCGGAACGGATCGATGAGATATGCAACGAAACCATGGGACCCTACCATATGGTCAGCTGTTTCGGCTGCCAGGTTCACTGCCGGGCTCAGTATAAAATCCCCTCGGGCCCCTATGCGGGAAAATACGACGAGGGCCCCGAATACACCTCTCAGGGGGCTTTCGGTGCCGAGCCGGATTGCCGGAGTGCGGAAACCGTCTTGACCGGCAATCATCTGGTGGATCAGTATGGAATGGATAACCTGGAGACCGGCAGTATTATCTCCTGGGCCATGGAACTGTATGAACTGGGTATCCTGGATAAAAAACAAACCGATGGGCTGGATTTAAAATTCGGAAATGACGAGGCATTGTTGGAAATGACCCATCGCATTTGTTACCGAAAGGGTTGGCTGGGTGACACCCTGGCAGATGGTGGAATCCCGGCCTCTGAAAAAATAGGTAAAAATGCCTTTGATTACCTGATTCAGGTCAAAGGTATGAACAATTTGCATTCCGATGAACGGGCCACCCCGGCACTGGCTCTGGGGATTGCCACCGCATCCAGAGGATCAGATCATTTAAGAAGCCGACCCGCCATCGATCTTTACCACCTTCCAGAAAAAGTTCTGAGGAAAATATACAGTAACCCCGTTCCCTATGAGGGTCCCCTGAGCTCAGATCACACTTCTTATATCGGAAAGGCCTGGATGGTATTCTGGCAGGAAAATTGTTACATGGCTGTGGACTGTCTGGGCATCTGCAAATACCACACCCTGTTCCTGGGGGCCACCCATCCCAATTTTGAAGACTGGCCCAATGTTATTTACTACAATACCGGTCTACAGATGACCCCCCGGGAAATCTGGGACATCGCCGAGCGCTGCAACAACATTGAACGCCTTTTCAACCTTAGAGAGGGCCTGCAGCGAAATGATTTGAAAAAGGGGGACAACCTGAACCACCGTTATTTTGATGAACCCTGTAAACTCGGGGCCCCGGACGTGATCGGAGCCTGTATAGACAGGGATAAATTCGAACAGATGATTGACGAATACTACGAACACCATGGCTGGGACAGAAACGGCATTCCTGAAGCAGGAACGCTCAAACGGCTGGGATTGGATGGAGAACCATCCAATCTGATCTAAATGGATAAGGGGGAAAACCTATGGCTAAAACACTGATAATCAATTATGAAAAATGTACCGGCTGCCGCCAGTGTGAACTGGTTTGCTCCGTGCACCATACCGGAAACAGCAATCCAACCCGGGCCAACATCCATGTAATCAAATGGGAAGACCGGGGATTTTATCTACCGGTATTCTGCCAGCAATGCATTGACGCCCCCTGTATGAGCGTTTGCCCATCCAAGGCCATCGCCAGAGATGAAGTCCTGAACCGGGTGACCATCGATCAGGATCTCTGTATCGGCTGCAGGGCCTGTATCACCGCCTGCCCCTTCGGTGCCATGGGCTACGATCAGGTAGAAAAAAAAGTCATCAAATGTGATTTGTGCGAAGGGGATCCGTTATGTGTCCAGTTCTGCGAAACCCAGGCGATTGAATACGTGGATTCCAGTACCATCAATTTTGACAAAATGAGGGAAGCAGGGAAAAATTTCGCCGAACTCATGCTCAAGGCCTACGGTGGTTAGTGAATCACCAAACCGCAACCCATGGATATCGTTTCACTCATTGAAGGCCCACTGTTGGAGATAGTTTTTATCTTCTTTGCTCTGGGGCTACTGATCCGTATCATTTTCTTTCTAACCTCGGTTCTTAAAAGCGACAAATCCAAACGCCTGAAGTGGAAGCATGTCCTGCCCACGCTCTTCAGATCCCTTCTGCCACTGCACAGGGCCTTTTCCAAAAAACCCGTATACACCCTACTCCGCTACCTGTTCCATCTTTGCCTGGTGGTGGTGCCAATCTTTTTTTACGGACATATTGTACTGTGGGAATCGTCCTGGCTGGAATTATCCTGGCAATCGATACCCGATATCCTGGCCGATTGGATGACCATCCTCTTTATCGGGCTATCACTTTTCTTTCTGTTGAGAAGGATTCTGGTCTCGGATCTAAGAAAGGGTTCAAACCTGGCCGACTATTTGTTGATCCTGATCGGGGCTACCACTTTTTTAAGCGGTTATTTTATAACCCACGGCACCCTTGACAACATTCCATTCTTTCTGGACCATATGCAAACCCTTCATATATTCAGCGGAGAGCTCATGATTGTCATGGCCATTTTTCTATTCCTGGGTTCACGCCTGGACAAAAAAAAATGCACCGGATGTGCAGCCTGTGAGTCCAGCTGTCCGACCGGAACCCTGGAATCCCGGGATAGCGGCAAAACCAGGATTTTTTCTTACTCCCATTATTTGTGTATCAGCTGCGGAGCCTGTATTCAGGCCTGCCCGGAAAATGCCGCTGAATTGAGACATAAAATCGGCTTACAGCGATTATTTCAATTCCGCTCCCCACAGCCAATCCGAACCGTTGATCTGCAGGCCTGCCCCAGTTGCAACGCCCTTTTTGCCCCTGAATTGCAACTGGACCAGATTTCTCATCTGATCAGCGATGATTATATATTTTTATGTCCCCGCTGCAAAATGGTCAATACGGCGGACCGCTTTCAGCAGTTGATTCCTGTATTTAAAAAATCAGAAAGTTGATCCAGGGGATTGAAATCATGGTCTTTTTTTTATAAAATAAAGGCTTGTCATTTTGTATTAAAATAACACAATAATAAGATGAGACATGAATTAGATTACATATTCCGACCCCGCTCGGTGGCCGTTATCGGTGCATCCCGCCGAAAAGGCAGTATCGGACGCGAAATTCTGCACAAACTCCTGATGTATGAATTCAACGGAAAGGTATTTCCGGTCAATCCATCCGCCCAGGTCATTCACTCCATAAAATCCTACTCCACCATTCTGGATGTTCCGGATGCGGTTGACCTGGCCATTATCATTATTCCCAAGGAATCCGTAAAAGAAGTCGTTCGCCAGTGTGGCGAAAAAGGAGTCAAGGGACTGATTGTCATCACAGCCGGGTTTTCCGAGACCGGGCCGGAAGGCAGGGCCCGCGAACACGAAGTCCTGAAAGTGGTACGTGAATACGGCATGCGCATGATCGGGCCCAATTGTTTCGGAGTGGTTAATGCCGACGCGGAAATCAATTTAAATGCCACCTTTGGGAAAACATCGCCCACTCAGGGAAATGTGGGGTTCATCACCCAGTCCGGTGCCATGGGCGAGGCCATCATGAACCATGCCAATGAACTGGGTATCGGCTTTTCCATCATTGCCAGCATCGGTAACAAGGCTGATATTTCCTCCAATGATATCCTGGAATATCTCAAGAATGATCCCAACACCGATGTGATCCTGATGTATCTGGAAAATTTCGGCAACCCCCGGAATTTTACCCGAATTGCCCGCGAAGTCTCTCGCCTGAAACCCATTGCTGCGGTTAAATCGGGCCGCACCAAACTGGGTGCTCAAGCCGCTTCGTCCCATACCGGGGCACTGGCCGGAATGGATGTGGGTGTCGATGCATTGTTCGAGCAGACCGGGGTCATCCGGGTGGACACCATTGAAGAATTATTCGACGTGGCATCAGCACTGTCTTCTCAACCGGTTCCCAAGGGGAACAAGGTGGTGGTGGTCACCAATGCCGGAGGCCCAGGTATCCTGGCCACCGACGCCATGATCAATTCCGGAATGGAGATGCCCAGTTTGACCCCGTCCACGGTCAAGGAATTACGGAATTTTATTAGCAATGAAGCTTCCTTTTCAAACCCCATGGACATGGTTGCCGGGGCTGGTCCCCGGGAATTCAAACTGACCCTGGAATCAATTAAAAAAGACAAGCGGTTCGATATCATTGTGCCTATTTTTGTTCCACCGGTCATGCTGGATGAACTGGAAGTGGCACAACACATCCAAGCGGCCCTGGCCGGAACCGAAAAAGCCATATATGCCTGTCTGATGGGAGCCGGAGAAAGTTCCCCGGGAATTGAATATTTGAAAACGCATGGCATTCCGGTTTATATTTTTCCGGAAGCCATTGCCAAAACTCTGGGTTCTATCAACAAATATAAAAACTGGCTCAGCCGGCCGGGGGGCAAATTTCATACCTTTAAGGTCAACACCGACCGGGTCAAACAAATCGTTGATCAAACCATCAAAAGAAAAGACGGAGTCATTGTGGGAGTTGAAGCCCTGAAAATTCTGGAAGCGTACGGCATCCAGGCAGCCCATTACCGGTATGCCCGCAATGTTCAGGAAGCCATCTCCATGGCCCGGAATATTTCCTATCCGGTGGTGATGAAAATCGCCTCACCTCAAATCCTGCACAAGACTGAAGCCGGGGGAGTCATTGTTGACCTGCGTTCCGATTCCGAAGTCGAAAATGCCTTTAAAAAATTAAAACAACGTGTTGAAAAGCTGAACAAAACCGATGATTTTTCAGTGGCCATCCAGCAGATGATCACCGGGGCCGTGGAAACGGTTATCGGTATGACCACAGATCCGTCATTCGGCCCCCTGATCATGTTCGGCCTGGGCGGCATCTATGTTGAAATCATGAAAGACGTGGCCTTTCGCATCAATCCCTTAACCGACCAGAATGCCAAAGAAATGATCCGGTCACTTCATTCTTATCCGCTGCTGACCGGTTTCCGTGGAGCAGAACCGGTTCACCTGAAAACCATTGAAGAAACCCTGCTGCGTTTATCCCAGTTGGTCAAGGATTTTGATTGTTTTACCGAGATCGATATCAATCCCTTTATCGTTTCTCCGGAAAAAGAAAAATGCAAAGCGGTTGATGCCCGGTTCATTGTCAATAAAGGCAAAACCTGAAATAGATCAAGGAGGATAAGTCATGGATTTAGGTTTACAAGGAAAAAATGCCATCGTGACCGGAGGCAGCATGGGTATCGGAACCGCGGTTGCCCTGGCCCTGGCAACCGAAGGATGCAATGTGGCCATCAATTACCGCCGCCATGACAGCGAAGCCCGAGAGGTGATCAACCGGATCGAAAAGATGGGCCGGAAGGGTCTGGCCATCAAGGCCGATGTGGCCAGCTATGATGATGCCCATAACATGGTCAGAACCGTGGTGGACACCTTTGGGGGCCTGGACATCATGGTATGCAACGCCGGGATCAACTGGGACGGGGTCATCTGGAAAATGACCGAAGAGCAATGGGACCGGGTAATCAATGTAAATCTCAAGGGATACTTCAATTATAACAAGGCCGCAGCCCTGGCTTTCAAAGACCAGAAAAGCGGCAAGATCGTCAATATTTCTTCCATCAACGGAATCCGGGGCAAATTCGGCCAGAGCAATTATGCGGCTTCCAAGGGCGGGGAAATTGCCATGAGCAAAACCCTGGCCCGTGAACTGGGTAAATTCAACGTCAATGTCAATGTGGTGGCCCCGGGCATGGTTATGACTGAAATGGCCAGGAATATTCCGCCTGAATTTCTCAACAAGGCCATCGATGAAACCGTTCTGGGCCGGATCGCTTCACCGGAAGACTGCGCCAATGTGGTGGTTTTTTTATGTTCCCGGAAGGCACGGCATCTCACCGGTGAAGTGATAAAAGTTGATGGCGGCCAGTATATATAGGGAGATTTGAAAATGAAAAGAATTGGAATCATCGGTATCGGCCACGGTGTTTTTGGCCGTCGCAGTGATGCAACCGTTCAGGAATTGGCTTTTGAAGCCTTTAAGCTAGCACTGGATGACGCCGGTATTGAACGGAAGAACCTGGATGCCTCGGTGATCGGTTCAGTACCTGAATATCACAAACAGCGGTCACTTCCCGGAGTGGTTCAGGAATATCTGGGGTTGGTACCCAAACCCACCTGGCTCACCGAAGCGGCCTGTGCATCCGGAAGTGCTGCCATCCGCACCGCCTGGATGGCCATACAGTCCGGCTTTCACAACATCGTGGCGGTTATCGGCTGTCAGAAAATGACCGAACTTTCCACACCGGAAATACTGGGCCTGATGGGACGGGTGGGTGAAGTGCAATGGGAATCTATTTTTGGAACCACCTTTCCCGCCTATTATGCCATGTTTGCCCGGAAACACATGCATGAATTCGGCACCACCCGTGAACAGTTGGTGGAAGTAGCCATAAAAAACCATTTTTACGGCGCCAAGAATCCTAAGGCTCTGTTTCAAAAAGAGATAACCATGGAAAAGGCCCTGGAATCCGATGAGGTGGCCCTACCCTTCCAGATCTACGACTGCTGTGCCAACGCCGATGGCGCCGCCTGTGTGATCCTGGCCAACGAAGATCGGGCCAGAGATATTTCTAAAAAACCGGTCTGGCTGGATGGACTGGGTTGTGCCACCGCCAGCATGTCAATTTTACGCAGACCACACATGGTCGGCCTGCCCAGTGCGGAAACAGCCGCCTCTCAGGCCTATGAAATGGCCGGAGTCGGACCCGAAGATATCAAAATAGCCCAGGTGCATGACTGTTTCACCATTGCCGAAATCATGGCCTATGAAGACCTGGGATTCTGTAAAAAAGGCGAGGGTGGAAATTTTATATCCGAACGCCAGAGTTACCTGGATGGGAAGACCCCGGTCAACGTTGACGGGGGTTTAAAAGCCAAGGGGCATCCTATCGGTGCCACTGGTATTTCCCAGACCTATGAAATCGCTAAACAATTGAGAGGTGAAGCCGGAGAACGCCAGGTTCCGGAAGCCGATATCGGTTTAACCCATAATGTGGGTGGTATCGGGCAATACTGTTTTGTTCAGATACTAAGGAGGGATTAAGCATGTTCAAGTGGTTCGGAAAAGTCAACTTTTCACCTTATACCAAGGTAGCTGATTTTGCCCAACACCTCAAGGACGGCTACCTGATGGGTTCGAAATGCCAGCAATGTGGAACCCGGTCATTTCCGCCCCGGGCTGATTGTGAAAACTGTCTGAACAATAAATTCGAATTCTATGAATTGAGCGGCAGAGCCACTCTTCACACCTATACCAAAATCGTGGCCGCTCCGATCGGTTTCGAACAGCTGGCCCCCTATATTGTTGGGGTAGTGGATCTGGAAGAGGGGGGAAGAGCCCTGGCCTGGTTCGGCACTACCATCAAGGAAGAGGAAATCGAAATTGGCATGGAACTTCAAATGGTACCCCAGATATTTGAAGAAGAGGAAGATATCAAGGTGTATTATAGCCTGGAAAAACCCGGAACTACCTGGGCCAAAACAGAATGCCAGCCATAACTTTTTATATAAACTTTTAAATAGCAATCGATTGGCAAGGAGGTTAACATGAAAAAAGGAGACGGCATGTTTCCCGGCACCCGGATACCTTACGGGACCTGGGGAAGTAGTTATTTCCCGGCCTGGCAAACTACACCGCTGGCGGAAGTCAATATCGGGCAGTTTGCCGGTGAATCCATGAATAGAATTCTGGGAAAACGACATGTACCCAAAAACCTGCTTGAATACCTGGTGATCGGGTCCACGGTTCCCTGGCACTGGAAGTTCTGGAATGCACCGCTGGTTTCCAGCTATCTGGGTCACCGCATTCCCGGTTACCATATTGAACAGGCCTGTGCCACCGGATTGCAAGCAGTTTTATTAGCCGGCTCTGAGGTTCAAAGTCAGACTTTCGAAGTGGTAGGTGTTCTCACTTTTGACCGGACCAGTGATTCACCGGCCGGTGTCTTTCCGGAACGTAGAACCCATCAAAGAACCTTTTCCCTCAGTGATGTGTGGGATAACTTCGGCTTTGATCCGGCAACCGGCAAAGCCATGATTGATACTGCCGGAAATGCCGCCCGAAAATACAAACTGGATCGCCGGGAAGTGGATGAACTGGCCTATTACCGTCATGTCCAATATTTTGAAACCCTGGAATCCGGTTTCCTGAACCGCATGATCTTTCCCCTGGAGATTCTGAATGTCCAGGGACGTGTCATGGGCAAGGTAGACCGGGACGCCGGCATTCGCCAGATCAGTCTGGAATCCCTGCGAGCCATGCGAGAGCTGAACACCTGCGTGACCAGTGGCACCCAGACCCATGCCTCGGATGGCATGTCAACCCTTCTGGTTGCCAGCCGTTCCAAAGCCAAAGAACTGAGTACCCGGCCGGAGATCGACATTCAATTTGTTGCCAAAACTGAAGTAAGAGCCCTGCCGGTCCTGATGCCGGAAGCACCGGTCCTGGCCGTGGAAAAGCTCCTCAAGCGAACCGGATTTTCCCTGGATGACATGGCCGTGATAAAAAACCACAATCCCTTTGCCCTGAACGATGTGATCTTTGCCAAACGCCTCGGTTATGACTGGAAGAAAATGAATAAGACCGGATGTTCACTGGTGTGGGGCCACCCCCAGGGTCCTACCATGACCCGGTTGCTGATCGAAGCACTCGAAGAGGCAGTGGATTTGGGTGGCGGTTATGTGCTGCTCTTCGGTTGCGCAGCCGGAGATGTGGGCATTGCATCCATTTTTAAAGTCAGCGACGGAGGTAATTAACCATGTCAAACACAATGAGACCCTCAACCCTGCAAACCCTGGATCTGGGAACCGTGCTGGATATATTCATCCAGGGTCGGATGCCGGTCAAGTCCCAGGACCTGGTGGAAAAAGTTTTCGGAACCCTCCCGGAGAACGGCTCACTGGTCATATCCGGTGCCAATGGAATCGTTGGAGCCGGTAAAACCATGCAGCTGAGTTCCAGACTCCAGCCCTTTAATATCCCGGTAATCGCACTGGACTTTCCGGGTGTTCCGGATGGACTCGGCAGCCAATTTCCGGGATTGAAGCAGGCCTTTGGACAGCAGGGAGCCCACCAAATCATGGAAAATGTTATCTCTATGAACTATGACGGCATCAAACTTCCTGCCCGCCTGAAAGGTTTTAATCCACGTTTCCTGCTGGAGGCCATTCCGGAAATTCTGGAGGTTAAAAAATCCCATTACCAGATTTTCCGATCCAGTTTTCCCGAGATTGAAATCCGCTCGGTGACCTCCGGTTTCCCCAGCTCCCAGTTGGGTGTGGGTATTGCCCACCCGGCATTTCCCCATGAAATCAACAAGATCTGGGAAGTAGTCGAACCCCGCCCCTCTGCCATCACCCAGCTGTTCTGGTCTCTGGGAATGATTCCGATCCCGGTCAGCGATCACTGGTCTTTTGTTCTCGATGTTTTATTCTGCGGCCTGGCCTTAACCGGGATCCGCTACTACCAGGCTTCCAATATGCCCTTCTGGAAAATCGACAAATATATCCGTAAAATGATCGGGGCCAATCCCTTCCGGGCTCATGATGTGATCGGGGCCAAGGGGGCCAATTTCCTGACCTGGTCCTGCCTGCACGATCTGGGTCAGCAATACGGAGATCTCTTCACTCCCACTTCCGATCTGGTGGAACGCAAGGAAAGCGGTCAGAACTGGTACCCACCAAATCACAGTCGCCCCATGATCAACTGGACCCTGGACGATTCGGAACATCAGGAATTCAGGACCCGGATCATGGGACCACTGTTTCAGATGGCCAGTCTGTTACTGGCCGAAAAACGGGCCCATTTCTCCCACATCAATGCCATTGGCGAACTCTGCGCCCAATTCCGACACGGAATACTGGCCGAGATCCGCAACCTGGGCGCTGCCGCTGCCAGGAAAATAGTCGAGGACTACCATTGTCTGCACCCGGAGGCTGCCCAAAAAGCCTGGCACCCGGACGTATTTGAAAAGATCAATGATCCGGACTGGCAGCAACTGTACGTCAATGCCGAACATGACGGCCACATCGGGATCCTTACCATCAGCCGTGAAAGCTACAACCACGATGTTGATCAGGAACTCAACCGGGCTATTGACTGGCTAAAAAATAGTCGGATCGACCGGGTCATTATCACCAGTGACTTCCACCTCTCCACCCAGATGATCGGTGCCGATACCAATGATTTCTTCCCGGCCCTGGAACATATGGAATCCGGGCTACAGGTTTCCAAAACCTGGTCGGAAACTGCCCGGAGGCTGTATAAGGAATTTAAGCTTTCAGTCGGGTTCATAAACGGCAAACGCTGTTTGGGCGGATTTCTGGAATTGATGCTGCACTGCCATTACCTGGTTGCCGTTGAGGATGCGGACCTGGGTATGCCCGAGGTGACCCTGCCGGTGGTTCCGGGAATGGAAGGTTGCCACTGGCCCTTCCGCAAGGCCCAATCCCGAGATTGGCCCAAACTGCTCGGACTGTTGCTGGAAGGCCGATTTGTCAAGGCCCGAAACACGGCGGGATGGTTAACCGATTTCAGCGGAAACCTTGACGAATCCCTGAAAACGGTCTGGAATATCGTCACCGATGGCGACCACAATCTTCCCCTGCGCAAACTGGAGTTAAACGGATTGAAGGACCTGCCCCGGGAAATCAGCGGCTTGGACCAGACCGGTGATCCGGGAACCGAAGCAGCCAGGAAAGCCATTTTCAAGACCATACAGGATTCCTGCCAGGCCAGCCTGGCCGATGCCCTGGATATTCAGTCCCGTCATTCGGCCGAATTTATGGTCAGCACCTATTGCATGAAGGGCGCAGTGGGAACCGAGTACAGCAAAACCATGAAAATTTAATTTGTTTAGGATTTCAAATGTTGTGCTTCTAATCTGGTCTTTCTGGAATTTTTGATATTGACAGCATCCCAAAAACAATTTATAATTCACTCCATGTATATATTAGGAATATCCGCCTTCTATCATGACAGTGCCGTGGCCCTGATCCGGGACGGTGAAATCATATATGCTGCCCAGGAAGAGCGGTTTACCCGAAAAAAACACGATTCCGAATTTCCGGAACAGGCTCTGCAGAATTGCTTTCTCAGTACCGGAATCAAAGTTGATCATCTGGATTATGTGGTTTTTTATGAAAAACCCTTCCTTAAACTGGACCGGCTGCTGGCCACCTACATGCAGTTTGCCCCCCGGGGACTGATCAGCTTTTTAAAAGCCATCCCCATCTGGACCAAGCAGAAGATTTTTATCAAGGAAATTATCAAGGAGAAAATCGGAAGATCGGATATTCCCATTTTGTTTACCATACACCACGAATCCCATATCGCCTCTGCTTTTTTCCCCTCACCCTATGAAAATGCGGCTATTGTGACGGTTGACGGTGTCGGAGAATGGGACACCCTGACCATTTCGGAAGGTTCTGGCAATGACTTCAAGATCCATCACAAAATCTCCTTCCCCCACTCCCTGGGATTACTGTATTCGGCCTTTACCTATTTTACCGGCTTTAAGGTTAATTCCGGCGAGTACAAACTGATGGGACTGGCACCCTATGGCGAACCCAAATACAAGGATCTCATTCTCAAGGAATTGATTGATGTAAAGCCTGACGGGAGTTTTCGCCTGAACCTGAAATATTTTAACTATCATGTCGGTTTGACCATGACCAATAAAAAATTCGATGAGTTGTTCAACACCACACGGAGAAGACCGGAATCCAAAATCAGACCGATCGATATGGACCTGGCTGCATCCATCCAGAAAGCCATCGAGGAAATTATCGAAAAGATCATCATCCATACCCGAACCTTGGTCAATTCCGACAACCTATGTCTGGCCGGCGGTGTGGCCCTGAACTGCGTGGCAAATGGGAAAATTCTGAAAAAACAGATTTTCAAGAACATCTGGATCCAGCCGGCAGCTAGTGATGCCGGGGGTGCTCTGGGCGCAGCCCTCTATGTCTGGTACAAGCACCTGAAAAATCCGCGGACAGTGGTTGAAAATAAAGACAGCCAAAGAGGTTCATTCCTGGGCCCCCACTATCCAAAAAAAGAAATTATACAATTTCTGAGATCTAATAATATCAACCATATTGAATTGCCCCGGTCCGAAATGACCCGAAAGATCGCAGAGCTTTTAAAAGATCAAAAAGTGGTGGGATTTTTTCAGGGGAAAATGGAATTCGGACCCCGGGCTCTGGGTTCCAGAAGTATCCTGGCCGATGCCCGTTCGGAGATCATGCAATCCATCATGAATTTAAAAATAAAATTCAGGGAATCCTTCCGGCCTTTTGCCCCTTCCCTGCTGGTGGAAAAAGTTGAGGACTTCTTTGACTTCAACCATCCTTCTCCCTACATGCTGCTGGTCTATGATCTGAACAACGGTAAAAGAAAAAATATTTCGAAAAAAGACAGGACTAAAACAGGCCTGGACAAACTGAATATAAAACGATCGGATATTCCGGCAATTACCCATGTGGATTACTCGGCAAGAATTCATACCGTTGATCGGGAAGTCAATCCTTTTTATTATTCGGTTATTCAGGAATTTCACAAATTGACCGGATGCCCGATGATCATCAATACCTCTTTTAATATCAGGGGAGAACCCATTGTGAACTCCCCCGAAGATGCCTATCGCTGTTTCATGAGGACCAACATGGATTACCTGGTACTGGAAGATTTTCTGATCGAGAAACAAAAACAGGATTTCATTGAAACCGATGAAAACTGGATAAGGGAATTTGAACTGGACTGATGAAAAAAATCGAATATAACCCCAAACAAGTCCGAATATTTTCAGTCCTGCTGTTTATCTTGATCGCATTTATTACTTATAAGCTGACCCTGTCACTGGATTTTCCACTTCGAATCATTCCATTTTCGGTTGAGGGATTGATTTTGCTATCCATCCTGCTCAAGCCAGAATATTTCTACCCGGTATTCCGAACCGCCCTGATCATTTCATCCTTCATCGGCAATATCATTTTCAAAATCATTTCCACGATGGTTTTTTACTTCATTCTGACCCCCATTTCTCTAACCATGCGCCTATTTGGCAAGACTTTTTTGATCCACAAAACCAACCCCAAAATGGAAACCTACTATGAAGACTACACCGACCATGCCGGTATTGAAAAACAATTTTAACAGGAGTTTTGCAGATGTCAAAAATAAGCATTCTCAAAGAATTCTGGGATTTCATTAAATTTCATAAAAAATTTTGGATGATCCCCATCCTTGTTATACTGCTGTTAATCGGATTGCTCATCGTTTTAACCGAAGGCAGCGCCATAACCCCTTTCATTTATACCCTGTTCTAGAATCCGGTACCATGCGGGAAAATGAAAGAGACTTTCTTAATTCTCATATTGAAACCCTGGCCTGCCCCCGCTGCCGGGGAGAACTGAAACTCAGCCGGGAAAACCTGGTCTGCCAGAGCTGCCATCAGGACTACCACACCCCGGACAATATCATTCGCCTGTTCTGGCCCAATGAATGGGAAGCCGGTAAAGGGGATGTTACTGAAAGAATCAAGGCCTTTTATGAAGAGACCCCTTTCCCCGACTATGATGAATATGACAACATCGGTAGCCTGATTGAAAAATCCAGAAGGGGTGTCTTTGCCAAATTGCTGGACGATCAAATTCCCTTCGGTACCCGGATCCTGGAATGCGGCTGTGGTACCGGGCAACTGACCAATTTTCTATCCGTGGCCAATCGGACCGTTATTGGTACAGATATATGTTTAAACTCCCTGCAGATGGCCCAAGATTTTAAAGAACACAATGAGCTGAACAATGCCTTTTTCATTCAGATGAATTTGTTCCGGCCCTGTTTCCAGCCCAACAGTTTTGATCTGGTCATTTCCAACGGAGTCCTGCATCATACCAGTGATCCGTTTCTGGGTTTTAAAACCCTGTCCGAACTGGTCAAACCCCGGGGATATATTCTCATCGGCCTTTACCACAAGCACGGACGGATATTTACCGATATCAAGCGTTTTCTCTTTAAAATATCGAGAGACAAACTGAAGTTCCTGGACCGTCGGACCATCAACAAAAACATCAGCGAGTCCAAGAGAAATTCCTGGTTCAACGATCAGTACAAAAACCCCCATGAATCCAAGCACACCATTGGAGAAGTACTTCAATGGTTAAAGGACATCGGCTTTACCTTTGTCAAAAGCATTCCCAAAACCGTACCCTTCGAGGGTTTCCGGGAATCCGAAAAATTATTCAAACCGGACAAACCGGGAAACAAACTGGCCCGATCCATGGTGGAATTCAGCAAAATATTCACCGGCAGCGGGGAAGGGGGATTTTTTATCATCATTGCCAAAAAACCCGACCCTTCCCCGACCTGATTCATCGGAGGAGATATAGAAAATGACAGAAAATAAAGCAACACCGGCTGACAGCTTTAAACTCAAGTTATTCACCGTGGTGCTTACCACCCTGGTCATGCTCCTGATCATGGAACTGGCTCTCCAAATCATAATCCGGGTCCGGGACGGCAGGTGGTTATTTCAGCGTCCGGTTAGCTCAAAAGTAGTCTATACCAAGATTGTCAAGGACAATCGGAAATTCACCCTGAAACCGGGTTTTGTCTCCCAGAACCGGGGAATGATCATTGACAAACAGGGATTTCGCCAGGGGCCTTTCCCCATTGACCGGGAAAATAAAATCATTGTCAATGCCGGGGACTCTATCGCTTTCGGGGTCAGCGTGAGAAATGACCAGACTTACCCCTACTATCTGGCCCGGCTGGTTCGAGAAAGGGGAATTCCGGTCAATGTGTTAAACAGCGGCATCCCTTCCTATAATATGTGGCAATCGTTCGAGCGGCTGCGTCGGGAAGTTTTTACCCAGTACGACATATCTCGGATTGCAGTAGTAACCATTCAGGCAGCCAATGATGTTTTTCTGCTGAGTTATTACCGGGGAAAATGGTTTCCGGAAATAACCTGGGCGGACCGGCGTTTCATCATCAAACCATCGATCTGGGATAAAATCGCTACGGTTCACTACGCCAAACAGGTCATCAATAAAATTTCTGACCGCAACCAAGCCCGGTACAACCGACAGGAACGCATCGCTCGGCTCAATCAAAAGAAGAAACAGAAATATTTCAACTATGAGGGTAAACGCAAAAAATATGACCGCTACGAAGGGGAAGAAATGCTGGAAATGGTCCGGGCCACCCTGCACCGGGAACTACCCCTGTACCGGGAACACAATATAAAGGTCATTCTGATGCCCATCGATCCCTTTTACTATCAGCTCAGTAATGTGAAAAAAAATCCTGCCCTTAAAAAATGGAAAACCCTTCAATACATCGTCAAAGCAGCCCGGGACCTGATTTTTTCATTCAATGAGCTTCTGATAGAGGTCAGCCATGAATACGACCATGTGTTTTTTCTGGATACCCGGTCCATCATGGATACCCAGAACCGGGATGAAACCCATGCCGATCACATCCATTACTCATCCAGGGGGAATAAACTGGCCGCGGGTGCCTTGCTGGAATTCATGATTCAACACGACATGCTGCCCCAACCCCTGAATTAACGGCCGGCTAATGGCCGATAATGGTTAAATTTCTCTCCAGTTGATCCGGGTGGAAAGAGGCACTCTTTGCTTCGGACAGGCTGATCTTGTTGCTTTCAACCATCTCGACCAGGTGCTGGTCAAAAGTTTGCATGCCCAGATCCTTGTTTTTCTCCATATACTTGGGGATTTCAACTGTCTTTTCCGGGGTTTTAATGCATATCTCGATGGTTTTATTGACAATCATCACTTCGCAGGCCGGGACCAGTGAGGTTCCATCTTTGTTGACCATTAATTTCATTGAGATAATGACCATAAGATTTTCGGACAATCTCTGTCTGAGATTTTGCTGCGCCTCGGTAGGGAAAAATCCGATCAGGCGGCCAAAGGTCCTCAACACATCCGGGGTATGAATGGAACCCATTACCAGGTGACCGGTCTCGGCTGCCTTCAGGCAGGTGTCAACTGTCTGGAGGTCCCGGAGCTCTCCCACCATGATGATGTCCGGATCCTGTCTCAGGGCCGCCCTGAGGGCCATTTTGAAGGAATCGGTGTCCGATCCCACTTCTCTTTGAGAAATAATGGAATTTTTGTTCTTAAATAGAAATTCAATCGGATCCTCGATGGTAACAATATGGCAGTGTCGGGTATGATTGATGTGATTTATCATGGCCGCCAGTGTAGTTGATTTACCCATCCCGGTGGCCCCGGTAACCAGGATCAACCCGCAGCGCAGATCCGATATTTGGTTCAACACCGGTGGAAGGTTCAACTCGGTAAAGGAACGGACTTCCAGTGGAATCACCCTCAAAACCGCTGCATACTTACCATTTTGACGAAAAACATTCACCCGGAATCGGGAAACATCGTCAAGTTGAAATGACCCGTCATATTCCCGAACCTCTTTTCTAAAAGTCTCCGCTTCTTTGATTCCGGTTAAATACAAGCCAATCGATAACATATCTTCATCGGTCAGGGAGGGGTGTTTGATGTGAATCAGTTCACCCTGAAGGCGCAGAACCGGAGGTTCTCCCACCTGCAAATGGATATCGGAAGCATTTTTCTGAACCGCAAAGGTCAGGATAGTCTTCAAATTTATTTTTGCCATCGTTATCTCCTAAATATATAGACAAACAACCTGATATTTTTAGCCCGGTTCTGGGTTAATTTTAACATGCTTTTAATTTTTTTATCAACCCTTTCCCTTTCATCTGACCAGAAATTCATGTTTTCAGTATCCATATCATAGAAAAATCTCTTTGAGAATGCAATACAAGCAAGAAAAATATTTATTTTTATCCGCTTTACACTATTTTAAGAATGATTGTAACCATTTGGGATCAATCGAGTATTCCCTATCTATAAGATTTTTTTATCCAAATATTATTAAAAGGAGAAATAAAATGAAAAAACTGATCATGATGGTGCTGCTGGTTTTACTTATTATCAGCCAGGCGGTTGCCCTGGACAAAATAAGCGGGCGCTGGGAGGCGGATCTGGATTCGGACATGATCTGGATCCGAATGACCGTTGACCGTGACGGAGAAAACCGGTGGCAGACATCCAACCGTTTTACCAGGGAGGAATTTTTCGGATTGGTTACAGGTCGGGAAACCAGCTTCAGGATGATCCGGGAGGCCGGCACTATTGAATTCACCGGGAAATTCAACGGGCAGAGCGGTTCGGGCCAATTCGTATTTAAGGTCAATCCCGAATACCAGGCGTTTTTGAAAAGCAAAGGATTTACCCATGTATCCATGTCCAAGCTGTTCTCTTTGGCCCTTTTCAGGGTAAACCGGAAATATATTAACGGGATTTTCAAATTGGGCTACCAGGATATCAGCCTATCAAAACTGATTGCCTTTGCGGTTCACCGGGTGAGCATCGATTTCATAAAATCCATTCATAAACTGGGTTATAGAGATATTTCGGCTTCAAAACTCATCAGTTTCAGGGTGCATGACATAGGCCTGGAATTCATCAGCCAGGTTCACGACCTCGGTTTCAAATCGATTTCCCCCTCCAAACTCATCTCATTCGCTGTTCACAAGGTGACCCCCGGTTTCATCCAGGATGTTCATACCCTGGGATACAAGGATATCTCTCCATCCAAACTTATCAGTTTCAAGATTCACAACGTTGATAAAGAATTCATCGAGAAAATTCAAAAAAGACGGGACAAGGATATTTTACCGAGCAAAATCATCAGCTACAAGATCCACTGCTGCGATTGAACCACTGCCATGATGGTCCCCTTGGCTGCTGGATATCTGATGATTGCGGCCCGGTCCCTGGGATACGGCACGGTCTATTACACCGATTTCATCCCCGACGATTTGACCATGAAGGTTTTCAATATCCCCGAACAGTTCGAGCGGATATGTATCACTCCACTGGGCATACCGGAAGCCTGGCCCAAATCCCCTCAGAAAAAAACCCTGGAAGAATTCGTGGTATTGGAAAAATTCGTCAAGGGCGTATATCACACCGAGTAGATAAACAGATACTCAATTTCCGTACTTGCATTAAGCCCAATATTCGATATAATGATGTCTTATATATTGGGAATTTATCATGGTTTCAGGACAACGACAATTGCGGATACGATCGGTACTGCTGTTGATAATCATCAGTACCGCTTCGTTGATTTTCGGATCGGATCAGGAAAAAGACCAGGAATCAAGGTTTAAAACCCGGTTCCTTCCCCTGCCCGTGTTGTTTTACCGGCCCCAAACTTCACTGGCCTTCGGCGCCCAGGTCAAAACCATCTTCAGACTGGGCAAGAAAAAACACCTGACCCGACCTTCAACCATCACCCCCGAAATCATTTATACCCTCAATAAACAGATTATCACCAAATTGTTATCCGATATTTACCTGGCTGAAAACCAGTGGCACCTGAACTCTCGGGCAGATTTCCGCAAATTTCCGGACCTGTTTTACGGCATTGGTAATCAGACCTCTCTGGAATCCGAGGAAGACTACACCTCCCGGGCCTGGGACATTTACCTGGGCGGGGAACGCCATATCGGTTCCGGCTTTCATCTGGGCAGTCATTTTCATTTGTACAACTGGCAACTAACCGAAAAGAAAACCGGGGGGATGTTGGACAGCGGTTCCATACCCGGCAGTGAGGGCGGTACATCATCGGGACTGGGAATCCAGCTCAGATACGATACCCGTGATCATATCTATTACCCCATGAAAGGGGAATTCTTTGAGTTCAAATTTACCTTCTATCGCCATGCCCTGGGCAGCACCTTTGATTTTTCCTGTTTAACCATTGACCTACGCAAATACCTGCCCCTGTCCTCCAAACAAGTTCTGGCCTTTCAACTGCTTTTGAAATCCCAAACCGGCGAGGTTCCCTTCCCCCTGATGAACCGGCTCGGCGGTCAGGACCATTTGAGGGGATACTACAGCGGACGATTCAGGGACAAAAATCTGTTTCTGATTCAGGCCGAATGGCGTTATGCCCTGTTCTGGCGTATCGGCGTTTCGCTTTTTGCATCCATGGGTCAGGTGGCGGACACACTCGGTCATCTTAACCCTGAAAACTTCAATTACAGCCTCGGATTCGGACTGCGATATTTATACAATAAGCGGGAATCCCTCTATGCCCGCATGGATTTCGGCTGGGGTTCGGACAGCAGCGGAATCTACATGGATGGGGATGAGGCTTTTTAATCCTCCGGCAAAAGGAATTCAGAAAATCAAAGACAGAATCACTTGTGTTTTTCCGGTTTTTTGATACAATGGAATTTTATTGACAGGAGAAATTCCCATTCGGGGAAGAGTAGGCCATGACCAAGAAAGAACTGGAAAAACGACTGAAAGATTCGGTATTGCTACTGGACGGTGCCATGGGCACCATGATCTACTCCAAGGGAATTTTTATCAATCAGTGTTTTGATGAACTGAACCTGTCAAGACCGGACCTGATTAAAGAAATTCACCGGGAATATGTGAACGCGGGCGCAGATTGCATTGAAACCAATACCTTTGGCGCCAACCGTTTGAAACTCGGCAAGCACGGTTTCGGTGAAAAACTTGAAACCATCAATGCCACCGGGGCAGCTCTGGCCCGGGAGATTGCCGGTAACAATGTACTGGTGGCCGGCTCAATCGGACCCCTGGGTGCTAGACTGGAACCTTGGGGACCGCTGTCTTATCAGGAAGCCAGAGACGCTTTTGAGGAACAGGCCCGGGCCCTTAATAAGGGAGGTGCGGATCTGATCATTCTCGAGACTTTTCTGGACCTTTCGGAGATCCAGCAAGCCATACGGGGAGTCAGGGAGGCATGCCAGCTTCCCGTGATCGCCTCCATGACCATCGGGGATGACGGTAATTCCCTTTTCGGAACCGCTCCGGAAACCTTTACCCAACGACTGGACCAGTGGGGTGCTGATGTCATCGGGTTAAACTGCAGCGTTGGTCCCCAGGTCATGATGGAAACCCTGGAAAAGATCATCAAGACCACAGCCAAACCCATCTCGGTGATGCCCAATGCCGGCATACCGAAAATGGTGGATGGCCGTAATTTCTACCTGGCATCAGGTGAATACATGGCCGAATATACCCGCCGTTTTATTCAGGCCGGAGCCAAAATAGTCGGTGGCTGCTGCGGAACCACACCCGAATATATCCGGGCCATGAGAAATGCCATCAGTTCCATTATCCCCCGGAAACCAACGGTTATGCTTACGGTGGATAAAAAAATCGAAAAAAAATCCCCTCCGGTCCCTTTTGAAATAAAATCAAGATTTGCCAAGAAAATCGCCCAGGGAGAATTTGTTACTTCAGCGGAGATCGTCCCGCCCCGGGGAGTCGATCCAAGCCGGGTATTGAAAGCGGTCAAACGGCTCAAGGAGAGCGGAGTGGATGCAGTGAATATTCCGGATGGCCCCCGGGCCCATTCCCGGATGAGCGCCCAGTTCCTGAGCATTCTGATCGAGCGGAATATAGACATTGAACCCATTCTTCACTACACCTGCCGGGACCGAAACCTGCTGGGAATGATGTCCGACATGATCGGTCTCAATGCGGTGGGAATTAAAAACCTGCTGATCATCACCGGAGATCCACCCAAAATGGGAGACTACCCGGATGCCTCGGCTGTATTTGACGTGGATTCAATCGGACTGATCAACATGGTCAACAGCCTGAACCAGGGTGTTGACCTGGGAGGAAACAGCATCGGCCAGCCCACCAGATACCTGATCGGGGTGGGCGTAAATCCGGGAGCCATCGACATGGAGCGAGAAATTCGACGTTTCGAATGGAAGGTAAAGGCCGGGGCGGAATTTGCCATTACCCAGCCTATATTTGACCTGTCCCTTCTGTTGGACCTCCTGAAGGCCATCGAACATGCCCGAATGCCACTGATTGCCGGTATCTGGCCGCTGGTCAGTCTAAACAATGCCGAATTCATGAACAATGAAGTTCCCGGTGCCTCGGTCCCGGCTGAGATAATGGAACGCATGCGTCGGGCCGACCGGAAAAATCAAGCCCTACAGGAGGGTCTTGAAATCGCCCGGGAAATGGTATTGCAGGTCAGGGACCATGTCCAGGGAATTCAGGTATCGACCCCGTTCGGAAAGGTATCCCATGTGCTGAAAGTTCTTTCAGTTCTAAAATAGAAACACGTAAATCGTAAGTCGTAAAAAGTAACCAAAATCCGAAGCATGAAGTTCCAGTGGCAGGGCGTAGCAAACCATCTCCGGAACGGCTTGTGAAAGCCCGCATGGTTTTCCTAGGGCGAATAGCCATCCGCCCCTACAGTCGATTAATCACAAAATTACCAATTACCAATCACTATTTACGAATTACGATTTATGCCTCACGCCTTCATGCGAAATTTAAAGTCAATAAATCTGAATTATAATCCCTGAATATAGCCCTGCTGAACCATCATGTTGGCATCCAAAATATCTTCCCGTTCCCGGATATTCTCGATGACCATATCGATGGTTTCAAGCAGTTGATCCCGGGTCTTTGGCAGCATCCCATCCACTCCATGATACACAACACCCCGGGGAGACCAGAGGTAATTGGTCACATGATCACTGGCCAATTCACATTGTTTCACTTTCAGTTTTTCAATCAACCTTCGTGTTTCCTTCAAACGGCTGATGGGAGTAATGGGCTGGAAAGTTCCGGATTTCCATTCCTGGAAAAGCGGGGCAGATGACACCAGAGACAGGGTTCTCAGGCGGACAAAATCGGGACCTACTTCATTGATGACCCGGGCGGTTCCATCCGCATGTTCCTTCCAGCGGGATTCACCGCCGATGCCACAGAGTACGTAATAACAGAGTTCAAAACCGGCCTTTTTGGCCATTTTTCCGCCCTTTATCATGATTTCGGGGGTGGCCCCCTTTCGGATATGCTTTAATATTTGAGGATCTCCTGATTCCAGACCCAGATGGAGCCGGTTAAGTCCTGCTCTATTCAGCGCCTGCAGTTCAGAGGGCTTTTTCTTTACCAGGGTCAGGGCCCTGGCATAGCTGGTGATCCGTTCCAGGCCAGGAAATTTTTCACGGATCAGTTTAACGATCTTCAAAATCTCTTCATGACACAAACTGTCCGAGTCTCCGATAAACACGGTCCGGCTGAGCGGGAAAAGCTCGCCCATCATCCCTACATCGGCATTGATTTCCTCAAAGGTACGCATTTCATACCGGTCACGCTTGTACATGCCGCAGAAAGTGCAATGGTTCCACGGGCAGCCCCTGGTCACACGGAGCAGGGCCGAGTGGGCTTCGCTGGGGGGTCTATAAGGAGGAAAATCATACATAGCCCCATTATACAATTCTCATTGCCCCAATTCAACCGATATGATCCCGGTGCTGGGACGCGTTCACCACTCAGTTATGATACCAGCCGTTCATGATACGCTCACCCGTCCGGTTATTGACCGGAATACGAACTCGTCTCATTAAAAATGTCCAACTCGGCCTTTGGCCTCAAACAGAGACATTTTCTCCCTGAAGAGGAGACCATTCGACTCGTTCTCGCCGGTACCCAATTCCCTCCCTGAGGCTCCCTTGACCATGAACGGCTGCTATCTTGATGCTTGTATGCCGCCAGGTGATGGAGTGAGCGAATGTAAACAGAGGAACTCGGCACCAATATATTCATTTGCTATCAATACGTTGCAACGATGATCGCCCATATATATTTGGATAGTAGTTTAATTCAAGAAAAAAATTGGCGGGCGGAGCAAACAATCCCCGGAGCGGCTTCTGAAGTCAATTTCTCGAATATCGAAAATTGACGGAAGGCTCCCGAAAATGAGAGCATTTTCGGGTAAAGCGTAGGCGACTGTTCGCGCAAGCACGCAGAGCTTCTACCGGGCAGAAAGCGGCAACCGAATCCCATCATCAGGCATTCGTTAATTGACACTAGCTGGTAAGCGACATATACTATAAGCGATGGTAAAAGAGAAGTCATACGATTTTATTGATGAGCGGGTGATGGTGATTTACGACCGCACCTTTCCCCTGTATCTTATCCGGGGAGAAAAAAACATCCTGGTGGATGCCGGGCCCGCAGCCAGGGCCCTGGAACTGATCAATACATTGCCCCGGATTCTGAAGGAAACCGGTAATATGAATGAACCGGGAATCGACACCCTGCTACTCACCCATTCCCACTGGGACCATGTTGGGGGGGGCTCCCATCTTCAGCAGCATTTCAATTTCAACGTACTGGCCTCAAAGCGGACCGCTGAACTGCTGAGTAAATCAAAGGTCATACAGTTGATAGACCGCATGAATCAGGGATATAAAACCTTGATCGAAGACCAGTCGAACACTCATTTCACCGGATTGACCCGAATAGAATCACTGGGTGACGGAAGCACAATTCAGGTAGACGACAGAACTGAACTGAAGGTCTTTGCGGTTCCCGGTCATACCAAATGTTCCCTGGCTTACTTGCTCACCCCCCAGAAAATCCTGTTCCCCGGGGATGCGGCAGGTTTAATGGAACCGGACGGCACCATCCGCCCCCTTTTTTTTTCCAGTTATTCGGACTATGAGAACTCCATCCGAACTCTACTGGACCTCGAGGCCGAGGTGATAGCCCTGCCGCACAATAAACCCATAAAGGGGGAAATCAGGGTCAAGTCATTTTTAAAGGCTTCGCTCCGAAAAACCAGAGAAGTCCGTGACACCATCCAGGAATACCTGGAAGAAGGTCGGAATGCTACCCAAGTATCTGAGCTAATCTATGAACAGGAATTTCCCAATATTTCCTTCATGGGCCCCCGGGATATACTGATCATGAACCTGGAATCCATGGTAAGATCGGTTTTACATGAATTACCTGACGAATAATAGTCGTTTCGGATTTAGGGTTTCGAATTTATCTATTTACCCTTTCCCAGTACTTCATCCAGTACTTTTTTCATCTCTTCAATGCGGTAGGGCTTGGCAACCACCCCGGAAAATCCGTACTTTTTATGATCAGCCATAATTGGATCATTTGAATATCCGCTGCTGACGATGGCCCTCAACTCCGGATCAACGGCTTTGATAACTTGAACCGCTTCACGGCCGCCCATACCTCCCGGGACGGTCAGATCCATAATAACTGCCTTAAAAGGTTCTTGGCTCTTCAATGCCTTTTTATATTTTTCAATTGCCTGTTCGCCATTTTCAGCCGTTTCTACCGAGTATCCGATCAATTGCAACATTTCTTGACCCACATCCCGGACCAGTTCCTCATCATCCATAAATAGAATCTTTCCAAGACTGTCTTCCATGTGTTGTACCTCTTCATTTTCCCGTGATTGATTCCTTTCAGCAGGAGCAGCCGGCAGGAACAGGGTCACAGTGGTCCCCTCTCCAATGATTGAATCTACCTGAATATCCCCATCATGCTTCTTGACAATCGAATAGGTAATGGCCAGACCCAGTCCGCTGCCCCCGGTTTTGGTGGTAAAATAGGGATCAAAAATCCGGGGCAGGTCTTCGCTGGAAATTCCAGATCCCTCATCTTTCAAAACCATCTTCACAAATCGGCGGGACTGGCTTGAAAAAACACTGTCCGGCCCCACATGATTTTCCAGCCTCACCTCCAGCACACCGCCCCCGGACATTGATTGAATGGCATTCATGACCAGATTGTTGACTGCCTGGGTAAAAAGGCCCTCATCAATTTCAACCGGCCAGACATTCTCCGTAAAACGGAATCGGGGGAGAATATTGGAACCACTCAGGATGAACCCGACAGACTCCTTCAAATAAGTATCCAGCCGGGTTATTTTTTTTACCGGTACTCCTCCCTTGGAGAAGGTCAGTAGCTGGCTGGTCAAATCCTTGGCACTGATACTGGCCTTTTCACAGGCCTCCAGACACTTGTATCCCGGACTGCACTCATCCAGGGTGTGCTTGACAATCGATATATTGCCCAGTATCCCGGCCAGTAAATTGTTAAAATCATGGGCGATACCACCGGCCAGCAAACCGACGGACTCAATCTTCCGGTGCTTCAATAATTCTTCCTCTACTTTTTTGATTCTGGTGATATCCCGCAGCACAAAAATATATCCGATGGTCTCTTTCTTCTTATCCCGGATGGAAGAAGCACTGAAATTGATCAGCTTTTTTTTACCTTTGCGGTCTTGAAATGTACCCTCATCGATCATGACCGGTTCCCGGGTTTCACGGGTAAGGGAGAAGAGGCCGGTTTTTACTGACGGCAGACTCTGGGTGCCCTGGATCTGAAATACATCATCAACCAGCCGGTTCTGGACCTCCCCCTGAGTCCAGCCGGAAAGTTCTTCGGCAGCCCGGTTAAACATGAAAATTTTTCCATTGATATCACTCACCACCAGGCCTTCGGCAATACTGGTCAGGGTAACCGCCAGTCTTTCCTTTTCATTCTGCAAATCCTTTTCGATCCGATTCCGCTCGGCAATTTCCCTTGTCAACAGCTGGTTGGCATTGCGTAGCTCATTTGTCTGCTCGGAAACCAGTTCTTCCAGATGAGACCTGTGTTTTTCCAGTTCCAGTTCATTTTTTTTTAATTCAGTAATGTCCCGGCTATAAACCGCCACACGCATCACCTGGCCTCCGGTATCCAGAACCGGGTAAATCCGATTATCCAGCCAAAAATCCTTCCGTTGATCAATGTATTGAACCGGCATCCGGCTGTTCAGGGCCTGTTGATGATATTCCCGTCTTTTCCGTTTCAATTCGCCCTCAAAAAGATCAAACACATTTGATCCTATGAGTTCGGTTTCGGTTTTTCCCAGCCTCAGCACAGCCGTATTGTTGAGGGCAATGATTTTTCCGTCCCTATCCAGCAACAGGGCACTTTCGGTGGGGGCATTCAACAGGGCCCGGGCGGTTTCCTCGCTTTTCCGCAATTCATCCTCCAGTCTTTTTCGCTGAAAAAATTCAGGGATATCAATGTGATTTTCCTCAAATGGCTGGTTGTAGGGATGGACTTTATACTGTTTGACATAGGACTCTATTTTTGAAGGGGGCGCCATGATAAAACGACAGTGTTCATCACCTCTGGCCCGACACTCCAGTTCCACAGCCACCAGGGGAATTCCGAAGCTTTCCTCGCACCAACCGGACGAATAACCACAGTTCATGATGCACACCGGAAAATCCGTTGTTTTCCCCTCTTTCATCCACACATCAGCCTCAAACGAAAAGGGGTGATCATAGAGAAGATAATACTGCTCATCCGGGGTGGGATTCGAATCTTCCGAAATCTTGACAAAAGCCCACCCGGTATGGGCAAAATGAATGGGGCCGGCCGAGAGTTTTTCAATCGGATCGGTCACTTTCATCTTGGAGTGAAAACTCCGGGCATCTGCTTTACCCAGGGAATGGGCCAGGTCATAGAGAAAGCCAGCGGCTACTTTGCGAGCATTTTCTCGACCCTGGTCCTGGTAATGGGCATAAATGGTCTCAAAGAATCCTTTAGACATCGAAGCGGCCCGGACCAGAATGTAACGCTCATCATGAATATCAATGGTGCCTTTCTCGGGGTTCTCGGATTTGTTATTGAAATAATGCCGTACATACTCCTGGGCCCTGAGAAAAACAGGTCGAAAGATGTCCGGTACGGAAACTGTGGTGCAATCCTGATCATCAATTGCTTCTTTTTCAAGAGATCCGGGTTGAGGAGGTTGGCTGCCGCTCAATTCCAGGGTAAGTCTCCGATTTTCTTCCCGCAGCCAGTCCAACTCATGCTTGAGTTTTTTTATATCGTTATTCATCTCCCGGGTTCCGCTTCATAGCATATATTATATGTTTTTTTTTTGATTTTCTCAATATTGATGTCAGCAGATCAAATTTCCATAAACACTTCTGATGCCGGACAATGAATCACCAGATCGGCCATCTTATCCAGAGGAGTGGCATCGATATTGATAATCAACAACAAAGACCCGTTCTGCTTGGCCAGCAGGGGGATCTGAGCGGCCGGATTAACCACCAGAGAGCTGCCTACTACCAGAAAGGTGCCGCATTCACGGGCTGCCTGCCAGGCCGTATTCAAAGCCTCCTGGGGCAGGGGCTCCCCGAACAGGACCACATCCGGTTTCAGCAGTCCCCCGCAGCTACAGCGGGGCGGCAGAGTCTTTTCCAATCCTTGGTAGATTTCATCCATATGATAGCCCCGGTTGCATTCCAGACAAATAATCCGGCGTGTATTGCCATGCAGCTCGCAAACCTTTCTCTGGCCGGCTTCCTGGTGAAGACCGTCAATGTTCTGGGTGATCACCTGAAACAGCGTGCCCTGCTGTTCAAGCTTCACCATTGCTTCGTGGGCCTTATTGGGTCGCGCCGCCTTGATTACCGGATAGCGCTCCTCTTTGAAAAAACGCCAGTAATAAGAGGGATCCTGGTTAAAATACTGAATATCGGCATACTTGGACGGGTCATACTTGCTCCAGAGCCCCCCGGCCCCCCGGTAGGTTGGGATTCCGCTTTCAGCCGATAAACCTGCCCCGCTGAAGACAACCAGATTGTGAGAATTCCGGATCAGGTCCTTCATCTGCTTTGTTTTTTCCGACATGACCAACTCTATCCCTGAACAAACATGTTGTGTCTTTTTTCATCCCCGATAGTGGTGGGTTCTCCATGACCGGTACGGACCACAGTGGCATCCGGCAGGGTATACAGACGTGTCTTGATTGAGCGGATCAGGTCCTCCATTGAACCCTGCATGAAATCGGTCCTGCCGATAGATCCCTGAAACAGGGTATCACCGGTGAATACCAGATTTTCACTGGACAGGTATAAGCAAATTCCACCGGGAGAATGCCCTGGGGTATGCAATACCTTGAGTTCCAGGACACCCAGATTCAGAATATCTCCTTCTGCCACAGTCCGATCTGGATCCGGCACCTGCTCGATCTGGAAACCCCACTGTGCTGCCGATGCTTGTGAATGGGCCACAAAGGGCAGGTCATTTTGATGAAGTAAAAAATCACATCCGAACACTTTTTTTAAAGGGGCAATGGCACCAACATGATCAAAATGACCGTGGGTACCGATCAAAAAGTCGATCTGGAGTCCGGATGCCTCCACTCTCTTTACTATTCGGTCGGCTTCATCACCGGGATCAATGATGGCTCCGGACTTTGAGCTTTCATCCCCGATTATATAACAATTGGCGGCAACGGGTCCCACCACCAAGCTTTCCAGAATCATGATTATCCTCCTAAAATTTTCATTATAACATAGATCAACTTGATTGCCTGAAACAGAAATTATATAATCTAGGCATGAAAACCCATCACTATACTGTCAGCGGAAGGGTTCAGGGAGTGTTTTTCCGGTACTATACCAAAGAAACCGCTGACAAGCTCTCCATCAAGGGCACTGTCCGCAACCTGTTTAACGGTGATGTGGAGGTTTACGCCCAGGGAAAAACGGCGAACCTTGAAAGCTTCGAAATTTTTCTCGGCCAGGGATCCCCCTCTGCCGAAGTTAAAAACCTGATTAAAAAAGTGGTGGATTCTGAAGGAAAATTCCCGGATTTTAGAATTGTTTATTGAAAAGATAGCAAATTTCAATTGACTAGGTCCCGGATATATGATATAAATATTTATGTTTTACCTGATACCAGGTAGGAGAGATCATGCCATTGTATGAATACCAATGCCAGCAGTGTAAAAAGAAGTTTGAAGTACTGCAAAAAATAAACAGCGACCCCCTGACCAAGTGCATTTACTGCCAGGGTTCGGTAAAAAAACTGATTTCAGTTTCATCTTTTCAATTCAAAGGAAGCGGATGGTATGTTACCGATTATAAAAACAAAAACAATAATAACAGTAAAACCAAAACCAGCACCACAACTCCTGAAAGCAAAAAAAAGGACAAAATTGAAAGTAATAATGTTACCCAAAAATAGCCTTTTCATCTCCCCCCCTTGGCTTGAAATATTCCGTTAACCCTGTTCTCCAGGGAAACAGGATACCATTATCCTTCAGGTATTGACAAATCATAATATCTTTTGCATAATTTTTCTTTATTAAAAGGAGAAAAAAAAATGAAAAAACTTTTTACAACCTTGACCATTGCCTTCTGTCTTCTCTGCTTAACAAAAAATGCCGAGGCAGCAAAAATCAATATTTCAGATACTGCTTTTCTCAACATCAACGGATATGCACAGTTTTGGCTGTCTATGCCAATGGATCAGGGACCTACTCTCCAGACTGACTTTTATTTAAGGCGAGTCAGACTCCTGTTCAGCGGACAGATAGCCCCGAATTTCAACTTTTTTATCGGAACCTTGAACGGAGATATGGGGAAAAACGGCGACATGAGTTCACGCACCCTGATTGCAGATGCATGGTTGGAATATATAGTTGCCGATTATTTGAAGATCAATGCCGGTTTATTGAAACTCCCATTTTCAAGACACATGCAACAAACAGGTGCAAAACTGCACGGACTTGACTTCCACGGCTCTTGTTTACAGAGAGAGGGGGGAATAGGTCACAGGGATATGGGAGTCATGGCAAGAGGACTTCTGTTAAACAAACACATAGATTATCGCCTCGCTATTGTTGATGGCATTGAGTATGCTCCGGGTGATCCCGATACGGATCCTCCGGTGACGGCCATAAATGAGAACGATAGTCTGCGCGTTGTTGGCCGAATCGGCTACAATGTTTTTGATCCAGAGCCCGGCTTCTTCTGGGCAGGCACATACCTTGGCAAAAAAAAGATTCTCTCATTTGGAATAAGTTTTGACATCCAGCCCGGTGTAGGTGGTGAAAATGGAGAGGAGCTCTACTATGCCTTGGCCTTTGATGCGGTTGCTGATATTCCCATAGGGAAAAACGGTATTGTAGCTACTCTGAATGCCTACAAATTTGGTCCTGGCTGCACAGTTCCTGAGGGATCCGGTTTTTGGGCTGATTTCGGATACCGCATCAATAAGATAGAACCCCTTGTTTCTTTAGAATCGTATACACCAACGAATGGCGATACCGGCAAGCGTCTGGCAATCCTGGGCGGTTTAAACTGGTGGATCCATGGGCACAATGTCAACCTCAAGTTTCAGTTCGGTTCTGTAAAACTGAATGGGTCTGATGAGTGGACAAGTACTGCAATAATCCAGAGTCAGGTGTTCTTCTAAATCGTATTCATAAAAAAGGTTCTGTAGACTAAATTGCTTTCATCTCTCCCCAGTTTTTGCCTTTTTTAAAAGTAACCGTTAAAGGTACTTTCAATTTTACCGCGTTTTCCATTTTATCTTTGACCAAGGCGCATAATTTGGTTTCTTCATTCTCCGGGTATTCAAACACCAGTTCATCATGAACCTGGAGAATCAAACGGCTTTTCATTTCCAGCAGTGGTTGGAAAATATTTACCATGGCAATTTTAATGATATCCGCGGCACTTCCCTGGATAATGGTATTGATGGCCATGCGTTTTCCGTTTTCCATTACCGTCCGGTTGGAACTCAGGATTTCCGGGATATCCCGAATCCGACCGGCTAAGGTTTTGACCTCGGGATTCTGTTCGGCATCCGCAATCACCTGCTCGATGAATGCCTTCACTCCGCTGAATTTTTCATAATATCGGTCAATGAAATCCCGGGCTTCCTTGAAGCTGACCTCTAATTCCTTGGAAAGCGAATATGGGCCGCTGCCATAGAGAACCGAAAAATTGATAATTTTGGCCCGTCTTCGTTTCTCCTCTGGGCTGAGAGAATCGTCATCCCCAAAGACATTATCAGCGGTATGCTGGTGGATATCTTGATCCTGCCTGAAAGCCTCCATCAATTGCTGATCTTCAGAATAATGGGCCATCACCCTCAATTCGATCTGTGAATAATCGGCTGACAACAAATACTGGTTTTTGGCTTCGGCCACAAAAGCACTGCGGATATTAATTCCGGCCAGTTCCCCGACCGGTATATTCTGCAGGTTTGGTTTTGAAGAGGACAACCGGCCGGTGGCGGTGACAGTCTGGTTAAAAGAGGTATGGACCCTCTGATGCCGGTCACATTTTTTATTTAAACCGGTCAGGTAGGTGGATAGCATCTTTTTATAGGTCCGGTAGTCGATAATTTTTTCAACAACGGGAAACCCCTTCAATTCAGTCAAAACCTCAATATCGGTGGAGTATGACTTGGTTTTGCGGGTTTTCTTGGAAACCGGCAGGTTCATCTTTTCAAAAAGAAGTTCACCCAGCTGCTGGGAGGAATTGAGATTCAATCGATAACCGGCCAGGCCATAGATTTCCTGCTCGGTTTCCTCTATCCGGGTTTCCAGTTTCCGGGAAGCTCTCTTTAAAAAATCCATATCGATTTTGACACCGGCAAACTCCATCTCCAGCAGAACCCGGATCAGGGGGATTTCAATCTTTCGATACAAATCTTTCAACTGTTTTTGGGCTATTTTTTCATCCAGGACCTTCCCTAACTGTAGGGATAGATACGAATCGTCGATACAGTATTGGCTGATCACCTTCAGGGGAACCGCTTCCAGTTCGATCTTCTGTTTCCCCTTACCGGTCAAATCCGCATACTCCAGTTGTTTGACCTGAAGTAATTCCAGGGTCAGATCCTTGAGGCTGTGAGTCCGCTGGTTAGGGAAGAGCAAGTAAGCCATCAGCATCGAATCATCATGCACACCATTTACTTCCATACCCTGTTGTTTCAGATGCAAAATATCAAATTTCAGGTTATGGCCGGTTTTCTTAATCTCCTGACTTTCAAAAACATCCTTCAGTTCCGTTTTAAAATCCGAGAAATCGAATTCAACCCCCGGATCCGGCTCAGACGGATACCTAAAGGGCAGGTAGAAACCGCGGTCTTCAAATGAAACGGAGAGACCGACAATCTCTGAATCAAAAAATTCAATGCCAGTGGTCTCTATATCAAAGGCAAATTTTTTTTCTTTTAGAATTTCGGATCTCAACGCTTTCAATTGATCGCGGGATCTAACCAGGTTATATTGGATTTTGAGATCGGTCCTGGAGTTTTGCCCTTGGTTTTCCAATCCCTTGATCAAACTGTTGAAGGATAATCTCTGGAAAAAGGATATCAATTTGGCATCTGTCCGGGGCTCAAATCTCTTGATGGAAATTTCAGCAGACAGATCTGGAATATCCGAAAGATCCACAAGCTGCCTGGAAGTCCGGAGCAGCTCCAGTCCTGACCGTATCTTTTCCTTTGTTTTCCCTTCCAAATTATCGATATTGTTCATGATTTGTTCAAGAGAACCATAGGTTTCAATCAACTTTTTTGCGGTTATTTCACCGATCCCGGGAACACCGGGAATATTATCCGCGCTATCACCGGCCAGAGACAGGTAATCGACGATTTGATCCGGTAATACCCCGAAGATTTCCTTGATGCTTTCGGCATCCAACCTCTTTTTTAATCTGGGATGATAAATATAAACATTGTCTCCCACCAGTTGGAACAGGTCTTTATCCGCGGAAAAAATCAAAACCTGATGATGTTTTAATTGCTTGGATCGTGACAGGGCCGCAATGACATCATCGGCCTCAAATCCGGGTATTGCTGCAGATTCAATACCTCTCAGTTCTAAAAATTCCTGGATCTGAGGTATTTGATACAGCAACTCCTCGGGGGTCGCCAGTCTCTTGGCCTTGTATTCGGAGTAAATGTGGTGGCGAAAGGTTTTCTCTTTACTTTCAAATGCAACCAGAATACCCCGGGGATTGAAGGTTCTGATCAAATGTTCTACCCGGGTGACAAATCCGAAAACAGCTCCGGTGGGCTCGCCCTTCAGGGTTCTCATATTCCGGTTGGCATAGAAAGAACTGAAGATTAAATACATGCCATCAATCAGGAGGGTTATATCGGACATTGAAACTATCTCATAAAAAATTATTGATCCTAGGGTTCCGGATCGCTCAGGTATTCGATAACCATCTCGTTGAGCCCCTGGTCATCGATTACCTGGGGATCCATGGATAATAAATGCAGAAATTTTCCTTCCTTCAATTCCGCTATGACCTGATCATGCTGGTTTTTCATCATGGTCTTGATCTTCTTTTTGGGATCCGGCTTTCCCAGTAAGTGGGCATAGGAGATCCTTCTGGACAGCAGTATTTCGCCTTTGTGGTAAACAAGGGTTTCAATGGTAGGATTGGACTTACCTTTGTCTTCGGTCTGAATATGAAACACTTCATCCCGGTATTTGATATCGGTATTGAATCCAATATTCATACGAATATGATAATAAAAGTCACATTTAATGTCAAGTAGAGAAGGTGGAGCCGGTTTGATTAAAAATCAACCAGTCGGGATATTTCGATGTCCGGCCTGCGGATAAAAAATCCCTGGGCCAGCTTACAGCCAATATGCTTGCAGATGATGAACTCCATTTCACTCTCCACCCCTTCGGCCACAACTTTGGTTCCCAGCACTTCAGCCATCTTGATGATTTTAATCAAAAATATTCTTTTATTAAAATTTTTTTCAATATCCGAAACAAAGAACCGGTCAATTTTGATAAATTCGGGCTTCAGATAATAGAGAAGTTTCAGGTCGGAAAAACCGGTTCCGAAATCATCGATGGCAATTTCGAACAATTCCCGGTTCTTCATACAGTATTCATCAATTTTTTTGCCAAAAACATCAAAAAATTCAGTCACTTCAAAACAGACCATGGGGGGAGTGAGATTGTATTTTTGGTATAGAGTCTGCAGGGTTTTCACCAGTGAACTCATATCACTCAAGAGCCGACTGTCCAGGTTGAAAAAAAGCTTGATCCTGTTATCCTGTTTCAAATTCATCAAATCCAAAAATTTTACGATCGCCTTTTCAATCAGTAATGAGTTCACCCACTGGAGTTGATCGGCGCCATAGGATGCATTCATAAAGGCCTGGATGGAATCAAATCCGGCCTGCTCGTAATTCCTCAGCAGGGCCTCATAGCCATAACACGACTTGGATTCACAATTCACAATCGGTTGAAAGGCATAATCAAGGATGTCGATAGCGGTTTGCCAGTCATTTTTTTCCATGCTTACCGGTTCCTTATGTCATTGATTTCTTATCGGCCAGGTAATAATAATGTTCAAACTGAATACAATAAATGGTTGTCAAGTCATATTATAATGAATTTAATGATGAAAAATCAATATCCAGGTAATAAAAATAAAAAAACGTCATATTTCGGTCTGGGTCTTCAATTCCCTTCGGTAATGATCCAGCAGACTGGATTTGGAAATCAAACCCTGGAAACGATCGTTCTCCACCACAGGCAAACTCCAGGCCCCGGTGGTTTCAAATTTATGAAGAATATCGATAACACTGTCTTTCAGTGATACAGTGGCCAAATCGGTTTGCATGACCTCTTCAAGGATGATTGAATTGACCAGGTCCGGATCAAACAGAAACCCTTTGATATCGTTGAAAAAAACCATTCCCAGGTAATGACCGGAATCCCGGTCCTGCACCGGAAAATAATTACGGGATGACTTTTTGATCAACGGGATCAGGTCAGCCAGAATCATATCAGGATAGACAGAGAACAGGTTCTGCTCCAGCAATTCCTCCGGGCGTATTTCCGCCAGTATGCGCCCATCGGTCCTGGGCCGGAGCAGGTATCCCCGTTTAACCAATTCATGATGATAGATAGAGTGTTTTTCAATCAGCTTGACCAGCATGGGGGTTAAAAATGAAACCAGTAGCAGGGGAAGTATGGCATCATATCCGCCGGTAATTTCAATAATCAAAAAAATGCCGGACAGTGGGGCCTGCATGGTTCCGCTAATCATTCCGGCCATGCCCACCAGGGCAAAAAGACTGGCGCCGCTGAACTGAAGATTGGGAAAAACAGTATTCAATCCCTGGAAATAAAACCAGCCTCCCAGACTACCAATGACCAGGGAGGGAGCAAATACCCCGCCGGCACCACCGGCACCCAGGGTAAATGATGTGGCCATCATTTTCATGAAGATCAGTCCCAATACCATTATCATATCCATAGAAAAGCGGTCACCAATCAGAGATCTGACCACCTCGTATCCTTCACCCCTTACCTGGGGGAAAATAATGGTGATGATTCCCACCACCACCCCACCGATTATGGCTTTCAACAATAAACTCTTGAACCATGAATCCAGAATGTTGGAAACAACCTTTAACAAGCGAATAAACAGCAGGGTGAATACCGCTATAGCAATTGCCAATCCGAAACAGGCCAGCAAATCATAAATGGATACATCGAAGGTCCGGTGAGCAAAGAAAATCTGATTCCCACTCAACAGCCTGCTGACAATGGTACCGGTTATCGAAGAGATGGCCACCGGAAACATCATGGTGGTAGACCACTCCCCCAGAATGACCTCCATGGTAAATATAATCCCGGTAATGGGAGCATTGAAAATACTGGCAATAGCAGCAGCTGCTCCGGAACCGGCCACCGCAATTCTCATCATCTCATTCGATTTGAAATACCCGGCAATATTGCTACCGATAGCCGCTCCGCTAATAATCACCGGAGCCTCTGGCCCGGCGGACCCCCCACTGGAAATGGTAATTAAACTACCGATCAGTTTTGAAAATGAACTGCGGAATTTCAGGGCACCACCCCGGATACTGATGCTGTATATGACTTCAGGTACTCCGTGGGCATCAAAATCCCTGATCATATACTTCATGATGATCACTGTGAGCAACAGGCCGGCTACTGGAAAAGCAACCAAATAAAAATGCCGATGAAATTGATCCAGATACCCGGAGAATAATTGCAATCCCTTGTTTAAACCGACCGCTGCCAGACCGCTGCATAAGCCCACGATAATCCCGATGACCAGAAGTTGAATCCGGCTGTCGAGATTCATAAAAACGGAACGGAATCGATTCGGTTTCATAGACTTCAATCCCGGTTAAAATTCGTCTCAATTCGAGCGATTTCCCGCAGCAATAATTCCCGGCTGACCCGGTTTCTGATCAGAGTCAAGAATTGTTTATCCCTCAAACAGAAACTCAGGGTTGCTAACAGTTTCAAATGTATTTGGGTCGAGGGATTGAACAGCATGAACAAAACCAAAACCGGCTGTTTATCCACGGCATTGAATTCAATCTTGTTTTTTAAGAAAAACACAGGTATGGCCGGAGATATCAGCAGGCAATCCAGGGGTCGCCTCGGATGGGGAATGGCGATCCCATTGCCAATACCCGTGGAGGCGATTTCTTCACGGTTAAGCAACTCATTCAGAACCCGCTCTCTATCCTCAGGACGGATCACACTTGTATTTTCAACCGCATTTTTTAAAACCGAATAAATATCATTTCCATCCAGGTTGTAAAAAACCCCGCCACTCTCAATGGCCGTGACCAGGCTGATCAGGGGTTTTTCATTTTCGGACAGGTTCGTGTGTGAAACCTTGTTGATATAAAAATGATGAGCCCTGGCCCAGGATATTATTTTGGCCTGGTTAAAGACATAGGCATTGTTTTTCATTTTGCATGGAATTTTTCCCTGATGAACCCATCGGGAAACAGTGACCAGAGGAACACCCAATAAGCAGGCAACTTCCTGGCTACTCAGATACGTTGTTCTTTTCATATTAATTCGATTCAGTTTATCAAAAATTCAGGTCGGGTTCAAGCCGAAAATTTGACTTCGACCTAAAAATAAATTATAAAAAGACCTTACAGTCAAAAATGAAGAAATTGATCCTGAAGCTTCCCAACCTTATTAACAAAATTAAAACCTCCGATCATGCCTTCATGATCATCATCCCCATCATCATCGGATTGATGGGGGGGTTCGGAGCCGTCTTGCTACGCTTCCTGATTCATCTGTTTCAGGATATTTTCTGGGGAGCCTGGGGAAACAGCCTGGCCTGGTTCAGAACCCTGCTGGTACCGGCCGGAGGCGCCTTTCTGGTCGGGTTGATAATTTATTTTTTTTCAAAAGAGGCTAAAGGGCACGGGGTTCCGGAAGTCATGGAAGCCATTTCATTGCGTAATGGAATTATCCGGCCCCGGGTGGTCCTAGGCAAAGTCGTGGCCTCGGCCATCACCATTGCCTCGGGAGGATCGGTTGGCCGGGAGGGGCCGATTGTTCAGATCGGAGCTTCGATCGGTTCTACCATCGGCCAGATATTCAAGCTGTCCCGGAAACGGATGGAAACCCTGGTCGGATGCGGTGCGGCTGCTGGTATTGCCGCCGCTTTTAATGCCCCCATTGCGGGAGCCATGTTTTCCGTGGAAATCCTATTGGGTGACTTCACGGTCAGCCAGTTTACCCCGATCGTTATTGCTTCGGTTTCAGCAACCGTGGTCAGTCGGATTTTCTTTGGCAACTATCCCGCCTTCACCGTACCGGAGTATGAATTGATTCACCCCCTGGAACTGGTACCCTATGCACTCCTGGGAGTGTTAGCTGGATTTGTGGCCATATTGTTTGTCAAGGTCCTATACCTGATGGAAGATCGATTCGATTCCCTGAAAATTCCTGATTTTTATAAAACCACGATTGGCGGTTTGATAATTGGAGCCATCGGTATTTTTTTCCCTCAGATTTTCGGTGTTGGCTATGAATCCATGGATCAGGCATTGTTAGGGAAAATGGGGATGTGGCTGCTTCTGGCCCTAGTCTTTTTAAAAATCATTGCCAGTTCAATCACCCTGGGATCAGGCAGTTCCGGAGGGATATTTGCACCGTCCCTTTTTATAGGCGCCATGACCGGGGGATTCTTCGGTAATATTCTCCACAATATATTTCCCCGGATCACAGCCGGGCCAGGCGCTTACTCACTGGTGGCCATGGGTGCAGTGGTGGGAGCGGCTACCCAAGCCCCCATAACCGCCATACTCATCATGTTTGAAATGACCGGTGATTATAAAATCATCCTGCCATTGATGATTGCCACCACCATCAGCAGTTTTATGACCTCCAAACTGCAAAGGGGATCGATCTATACCATTAAACTACAAAAAAGAGGGATCAATATCCATCAGGGGAAAGAAATCAATATCCTAAAATCCATGCAGGTCAAAGATCACATGCGACCCAGTATTGAAATCATTTCCCCGGAGACCAAAGTGGGCAAAGTCATTGAAAAGTTTATTCGCTCTGATCATTCATTCTGCTATATCCGGGACCGTTCCGGACAGATAACCGAAAAAATATCCCAGACCGAATTGAGTGCCATGGCACCGGATTATGAAAACCTCAAGGATCTGATCGTTGCCCATGACATATCCACCCCCAGTCTGCTGGTGGTCAATGAAAATGACCACCTGGATTCTGTGATGAAAGAATTCAGCAAGGAAAATATCGGAGAAATTCCGGTGATTTCCAGCCGAAATCCGGCTGAAATTCTGGGAACCATCTGGAGAATTGATGTGATCGCCGCCTATAACAAGGAGATACTGAAACGGGATCTGGCCGGGGAAATGTCCCACCTGGTAACCGCTTCCATGCAAAGTCAGCTGGTAGAGATAACCGACGGGCTGTATCTTCTGGAAATCGAAACCCCGCGCTTTTTTATCGGGAAAAAGATCAGGGAAATCGATGTCCGGAATAAATACGGGGTGGATATCGTACTGGTTAAGAAAAGAAAACCCGGCCAAAAACTTCTCACCAAAATACCCGGATCCGGCTATACCTTCCAACCCGATGACAATTTGCTCATCCTGGGTGAAAGAAAAAAAGTTGAATTTCTGAGCAAGCTGTAAAGGTCAAAAGCTTAATTTCCAAGCTTTCTAACGATCTCTTCAAAAACGGTCCGGCTCTGAAGGGCTTTAACCGTGAACAGATTTCCCTCTTTCCGGTAAAATTCGATCAGGGGTGCGGTTTTTTCATTGTAGGTTTTCAAACGGTTGGAAATGGCGGTTTCAGTCTCATCTTCCCTCTGAATAATCTCACTTCCGCAGATATCACAGATCCCTTCATGTTTGGAGGGCATGGAAATCACATTGTAGATGGCCTGGCAATCCGGATTCGAGCAGGTCCTCCGACTGGTAAGCCGTTTCATGATTTCCTCCCGGGGGACATCCAGGCTCACCACCATATCCAGGTGAATATTCAATTTTAACAGTAAATCTTTGAGTTCCCGGGCCTGGGGAATGGTTCGGGGAAAACCATCTAATACAAAACCCTTCTGGCAATCCGGTTGCTGCAGTCTCTCTTCCATGATTCCCATGATAATGGAATCGGGAACCAGATCACCCCGCTTCATGTATTCCCCGGCTTTTATGCCGATATCGGTCCCCTGTTTTACCGCACTTCTGAGAATATCTCCGGTGGAGATCTGGGGGATCGAAAATTCCTTAACCAGCAGGTTGGCGATGGTTCCTTTCCCGGCACCGGGAGCACCCAGTAAAATTAATCGCATCTTTTTTCTCCTTCAGTCTTCTAAATCCATCCACTTCAATCAACGGTTTTAGGATAAGAGTGTAGCCGAGAATCACCAATAATGCAACCGTTTAAATAGAAAAACCGATCTGAATCCATGATCGGTCAAACAATGACACCGGCTGCCACTATTATATCCTCCTGATAAAACACACAGATCTGACCGGGAGTAACCGCCCGGACCGGACAGGCAAACTTTCCCCGGATATAATCTTGATCGGTTTCAAGGATTTCAATCTCATGCAACTGGCTCATATAACGTATTTTGGCCCGGAGCACCTCTCCCGGACGAAGGGGTCGCCAGTAAACCGGAAGCCTTACCCGGATTTCATCACAGAATAGATCTTTGTCTTCACCTAAAATAATGGTATTGTTTTTCACATCCTTGCCAATGACATACAATTTCCGGTCGGAAGAAAATCGGGTCCCCCGGCGTTGGCCAATAGTAAAATGCATGATTCCATCATGGCTGCCAATCCGCTTGCCCTGCACATCAACGATATCACCCTTCCGAATCATCCCGGGAATTCCCCGTTTGAGATATTCGTTCAATGACTGGCCGCTCAAAAAACAGACATCCTGGCTCTCTTTTTGATGGGCCAGGGGCAGGTCCCGGACCATATCCCTGACTTGGTCCAGACTTCGGGTGGCCAGGGGAAAAATCGTTTTTCTCAATTTTTCGGCGCCGATCATGGAAAGAAAGTAAATCTGAGACTTATCCCGATCCTGCGGCTCCCTCAGGAACATATCCCCTGCCCTATTTATCCGGTCCGCATAATGCCCGGTGGCAAACATATCCGCCTGAAATTTGGCAAAGGCCAGATCCCACAACCAGCCGAATTTCATGCTTACATTGCAGGTCACACAGGGATTGGGAGTCAATCCGGACTGATAGGCATTTAAAAATTCATTGATAACCTTGACCTTGAATAATGACCGGGCATCCATCAGGCTGAGGGGAATATCGATCACCGAAGCCAGTTTTTTGATGTTTTTAATTTTATCTGCCTCTCCGGCAGTTCCCATCACCATGGTTATCAGCTGTACCCGGTACTTTGCTTTTTTCAAGACCAAGGCTGCTGCCGTTGAATCCTTTCCCCCGCTGAAGGCCACCACCACTTTTTTTGCTGTCATTTCCCTTATCCTTTAGGTAAAGAGGTATAAAACCGGTTTAAGTGGCCCTTGGCCTCTGCATAGCTGCGGCTGGCATATACCTGTCTCCGGAGGTTCCTGGCCTCATTTTGACCGGCTACCAGGAAACGGGTGTAGGCCTTGATCCGGCTCAACCTTAACTCCGGCGGATACAGTTCTTCAGTCAACTCCAGCAGCCTCCCGATCACCACTCCGATTCCGGCCTGTGCCAGATTCCCATCCGGTTCATGGCCTAACTGATAGGAAATGTCTGAAAAAATCCGTGGATTGCGCAGGGCCTCACGCCCGATCATGATCCCATCCACCAGCTTCAATTTTTCCAGGGCATCCGGTATGGTTTTGATGTCTCCGTTTCCGATGAAAGTGGTTCGACTTTTTTCTCTGAGTATCGGGGCCTGATCCCAGCGGGCCGGCTGGCTGTAACGGTCAGTGACCAGCCTGAAATGCACAGTGATTGCATCCGCGCCCTCCGCCTCCAGGACCCTGATCAGATCAAGGGTCTCTTCCCCTGAAATGCCCAGTCTGATTTTCACCGTTACCGGAATCCGGGCATACCGACGGACCGCCCCCAAAATGCTCGAGGCCAGTGGAAGATTTCCCAAAAGTGCGGCCCCGGCTCCACGGCGGGTAATCTTTTTGACCGGGCATCCCATATTGATATCAATGCCGGCATAGTCGGTTTCATCCTGCAGGAATCGAACCGCCTCGATAAAAACATCCGGATCCGCCCCGAACAGTTGAATGAACTGGGGGGTTTTGAAATCAACCGATTTCAACATCTCCAGGGTTCTCCGGTTTTTTCTCTTGATCCCCTCGGCCGATACCATCTCGGTAACCATAAATCCGATGCCACCCATTTCATCCATTAAGATTCGAAAGGCCAGATCGGTCAGCGAGGCCATGGGAGAGAGTACGGTTCTGTTCTTGAATTCAAGATTTCCGATTTTTAGCATTTTCAATGTATTTTACCAGTAACCCAAAATGATGACAATTGACAAATAAATTTTTTTATTTTATATATTGGCTTGATCGACACAACCGGGAGTCAACATTAACATGTTAATTGCTGTATTAGGAAATCCAGGTCCGGAATATGCCCGAACCCGCCACAACATCGCCTGGCAGATGATCGAATACCTGACTTTTTTTCCGGAGTTGAAATGGAATTCCAAATTCAAGGGAGATCTGGCCATATACAAACCCGAAACCATTCCCGGGAAAACCCTGTATTTTATCTGCCCTCTGACCTTCATGAACCTGAGCGGAGAAAGCATAACCGCTGCCATGCGATTTTTCAAGCTGGACACAGGAGATCTTCTGGTGATTCATGACGATCTTGAGCTTGACTTCGGGGTAATAAGCTATAAAAAAGGCGGGGGGCTGGCCGGGCACAACGGGCTCCGTTCGGTGGCCACCTGTTTGGGAACCCGGGATTTCAATCGTCTGAGAATGGGCATATCCAAACCCTCCCACGGTGATATAACCCCCTATGTGCTTGGACAGTTTTCAAAAGACGAGCAGGCCGTGCTCCCCACGTTCCTGGAAACAACCGCTAAAATACTGGAAGATAATTTGACAAAAGATATTGATAGCCTGGTGAAAAAATACAATAAACACCCGATTATCCCAGACCAGTAGATTCAGTTTTAATTTATTTTTCTAATCCGTTGATTTCCAGAATCTTTCCGGCTAATTCTTTGACGATTTTGGCACAGGCCATGGCCGTTATACCCGAAAGATCCCGAAGCGGATTAAATTCCACCACATCCGCCCCGATAATCAAAGGTGCCCGGATATTCTGAATCATTTCGATTAACTGACGGCTGGAAAAACCACCGGGCTCATGGTGGGAAACCCCGGGAGCAAAAGCCGGATCCAGCACATCCACATCCACGGAAATGTATAGCGGAATTTTAAATTCAAATCCCTGCCCAGGCCTCCAATCTTTCATTTGGATTACAGTTACCCCGAATTTTTCAGCCTGTTCTTTCTGATGGCCATTCAAGGTGCGAATTCCAACCTGAACCAGGGTTCCGGTCAACTTTTCCTCCATGATCCGGGAAAAGGGACAGGCATGAGAAAGTGGATTGTTTTGAAATTCAGCATACAGGTCCGGATGGGCATCAAAGTGGATAATGGAAAATTCCGAAACAACTGCATGCAGGGCCCTGACAATCGGGTAAGTAACCGAATGATCTCCCCCCAGTGAAACCGGGACCATACCCTGGCCCAGCATGTCCCTGATGGCTCTTTCAATCGCTTTGAATCCTTTTGGCTTGTCCAGAAAGGGGATATCGCCCAAGTCCCTGAGCAGGGCCGGGTCACTCAGGTCAAAACCGTTTTCGGTCCAGCGATTGATTGAGTCCGAGAACAGCGCTTCCCTGATCAGAGGCGGGCCATTGGCAGCTCCCCTCAAAAACGAGGAATTTCGATCCATGGGAAATCCCACCAGCCCGATTCCGGCCGGCGCCTGGAAGGGCATTGATGTTTTCGTCTTGATCTCCTGTATTCAACGGGGGATGTACCGGTTGTAAAATTCCAAATGTTGTCTGGCGATAGCCTCCCAGCTGAAAGTGGAACGCACGGTTTCCAGACCATTTTTCACCAACCTGCGAGTCAGGTTTTCATCCTGTATCAAACGAATAATCGAATCGGCATAAGCAACCGGTTTCAAGGGATCGATAACCAGGCAGTCCTTTTCATGAACCAGATTTTCCCGGATCCCCGAATATTTTGAAATAACCGCCGGGACCCCGCAGGCCATGGCTTCCAGAGCAGTCATCCCGAAGGGCTCATATCGGGCCGGTAATATGAATAGCCGGGCCTGGCGGAAATAGGGAGGCAGTTCATCGTGGGGAATTCCCCCGACCAGATGGATATTTTTCTCCATTCGGTTCGTTTTGATGAAGGCTTTCATGTTGGCCATCACCTCGGTTTCCTCCTCGTCCGGGTCAGCAGTGCCTCCGGCAATTACCAGGTGCAGGTCAGGGAAATGCCTCAAAACTCTCGAAAAGGCCTGGAGCAACAAATCATGACCCTTGGCCTTGGAGATCCGGCTGACCACAAATACATAAGGCTCCGGCAGGTCCAACCGGGTTTTGGTTTCCCTCTGGCCTGCAGCCAGAGGTGAGAACTTATCAATGTCCACCCCCGGGGGTATGAACTCGGTACGGGGTGAATCAAAATCATACAATTCCTTTATTTTATCCCCTTCTTCTTTACTGGTGATGGTCTGGGCCGTAACCTGATCGAATATACGCCGCTCTTCGCGTATACGGCGGGTGAAATTGAAAACAGCTTCCTTCTCCCTTTCATTACCATCCACCCGTTGCCTCTTCCAGGCCCCCAGTGAATGGGCGGTAAAAAAACAGGGTCTGGAAAATGCCCGGGCCACCTCTAAAGCGACAATGCCCGCATCCACATAGTGCCCGTGAAAAATATCATACTGACAGTTCCGGCTGGAAATCCATTTGCTCAGATTGTCTGCCAGTTCATCCAGTACCGGGTAAATAAACTCCTTGGCAATAAATTTCCATCCGCCGGCCGGAATACGGATCACCCGGACTTCGGGACAATCCGGCAGGGGGTCTATCTGTTTTTTTGACCGGTCAAACCAGCGGGTAAAGATATCGGTTTGATATCCCAATTGTGAAAGCGCCCGGGCCAGCTGCAGCACATACAATACCTGGCCGCCGGTATCGATTTTGCCCAGCTCCGGAACCGGGTCAAAATACCCGTGGGTACTCAGCATCCCGATGTGTCGGATTCCGGACAGTCCGGGATCATTCATTCCGTTCCACTCCATAATCCCGAGTAATGATCAAATTGCTGTACATCCTGTGGCTGGAGATGATCCGGTGCTCGATCTCGAGTATCTTTTCCAGATAGGCATCCTGGACCTCCCGTGACCGCTGTCCTCGTGCTTCCCGGGTATCATGCAAATCCCGGTCAATAAAAACATGGCAATCGATATTTTTCAACAAGGTCGTATAGGTCCCCTCCACAATCACAACCGAAATTTCAGATAACGGTATGGTTTCCGTGGTGATCCGATCCTCGTCATAGAGAACCAGAGGTTTAGTTAGCTGCTTTTTGCCAGCCATTATATCCTGGATATGTTGATCAATCAATTCCAGGTGAACTTCCGAAGTACCCACATGCTCGATATTCTCTTTTCTCATCTCGGCATTGGTTTTTGGGGGGTAAACAAAATAATCATCCTGTTGAAGAATTACGCTCTTAAATCCTGAATTTTCCAGATTCTGATAGAGTGAATAGGCAATTTCGGATTTCCCGGCCCCGGACTCACCGGCAATGGAAATGATGAATTTTTTTTGAGAGTTCTTTATCCGGGGGATCAGAATATCTGCGATCCGGACAGCAGCACCGGCATGTTCTTTTTTTATGATTAATTTATCACCGATCATGGAACCATCTGAATTCTGTTAACCAATATATGCAAAATTACCAGAATTGTCAATTTGCTCACATCAATCCCTGGTACATGCCCCCGTCGATCAAAATGGTATCCCCGGTAATATAGGATGCCGGTTCAGAGGCCAGGAAAGTCACCAGCGAGCCGAAATCCGCCGGGTTTCCGGTTTTTTTAGCCGGAATGGAAGTCAGCAGATTTGACAGGGCCTGGTCATATTCCATTCCGCTCTCCCCGGCCCTTTTTTTTATCAATTCCTTCACCCGATCGGTCATAAAATATCCGGGGGCCACCACATTGGCGGTGATATTCAGACTGGCAACAGCCTGTGAAAGGGTTTTGATATAGGCCACCACACCGACTCTGGAGATGTTGGACAACGCCAGTGTGGGGAGCGGCTGTTTGACCGATATGGAGGCCAGGGCAATAATTCGCCCCCACTGCTGGGATTTCAAGACCGGCAAAAAACGTTCCACCAGATTAATGGTACTGAAAAGATTTAATTCGACCGCACCCCGGATATCACTGAGACTAAAGGTTTCAATAGCACCGGCAGGTGGTCCGCCAGCGTTGGTAAACAAAATGTGGTAGTTTCCAAAATGGTCCATGACCCGTTCCTGAAAGGTCTTTACCGATTTCGTATCGGTTACATCACAAACCCAATCCAGGACATCCACACCATAAGTGGACTTCAAATGTTTGCCTGCCTCCTGAATCCGGTTTTTATCCCGGGAACATATTGCCAGATGAACCCCTTCCCGCGCCAGGGCTTCGGCAGTTGCCAGTCCCAGACCGCTGCTGGAAGCCGCCACCACAGCCACTTTACCTTTTATGCCCAAATCCATTTTGCCTCCGTTTAAGCGAATATATCATTTTACATGTTGCATTTTACATGTTACATTTGTCATATAACCTCTAAATAGATTCACAAATAATATCCTTATCCAGTTGTCTTTTCTGGGTTTCGATATCAATGATTAAGGTAAAATGCAGCGGCCGGGAGAGGTCCCGGGCTTTGAGTAATACCACCATATCTACTTTCACATTGCTGGTTCCCCCAATATAAAGGCCGCTGTTTGAAAAAACCGTTTTCCCGGCCGGAATATCTCCGAATCGCAGCTGAATCATCCAGAAGGGAGACCTCCATTTGACCCGTATGCTGTCGCTGATAGGATGAAAGAGGGGTTTAATCCTGGATTGACCCGCATTTTTATCCGGACGGTAAGGAATTTCGAATTCCTCCAGACAAAAAAATTCTTTTTCAGGATCCTCAATGTTGATCTCCAGCTGAACATTCCGGGCTGTTTCCGAACCCGTATTGGTGATACAGAAATCAATCTGACTGACCGCTCCGATTCTCTGCAAGTGGACAGCCAGCTCCCGGTAGAAATGACGGTTGGATCTTGGAGGGATTCCGAAAGCATATCCGTGATCAGTCGGAGCGACATCGGTCTTGAAATCAAAATCAGGAAGCGAATCCAGGGGCGGGATTCCGATCGAAAAGGTTTTCAAATTCAGATAATCACCCAGCGTCTTTCCCTTTTCAGCATGAGCAAATTCAACCTGGAAAGAAATATCGGACTTCCCTTGATCCAGGTCACACTCCTTTATCCGGGCAGCCTCATCGGTATCGGCCTCACCTATGGCATTCCCCCGACGAACATAAATAACATACTTTTTAAAGTTGGCGAAATCTTCCTTTAAATAGAATGGCCTCTGCTGAAGAGGAATGTGAATCATGGCGATTTTTTTCCGCTCAACGGTCAAGGTTTTATAATAAAATCGAATGGGTTTATGGAGTTTTGCATTCACAAATTCCTGAATTTTTTTTTCATCAAGATGGGTGATGACACCCAGGATCCTGTTTCTCCCCTCTTTTACCCCTTCCACTCCGACCAGTATGTAGGTGTCTGTTCTTCTCCAGGCATTGGCCGCACTGACAATATCCCTTAATAGTTCTCCCTTTTCCAGATCCAGGGCCCCGTCGAACTTGTATTCATGAGGCCGGAATATCAACACATCACTGGCCTCCTCATACAAAAGCCGGTTAAAAATATCGATTTCTTTCTCCATGGTCAATGTCCTGAATGCAACGGAACCGGATCAAACTGAATCACTATATGTTTATCATGTTGGAAAATAAATTTCAACTATTCTAATGCCCTTCGCCATGCGCCATTTTAATCCCGTGCTCAAAAAGCGGAAGCATCAGGCGAGTGGCAAGCTGAACGGCCTTCAGGGAACCGGGAAAATTGATCACAATGGTTTTATCTTTGATCCCGCTGAATCCCCGGGAAAAAACCGCAAACCGGGTTTCCCGGTAAGATTCCCATCTGAGCATTTCCGAAATTCCCGGAATTTCCAGATCACAGATTTCACGGCTGATCTGGGGCGTGATATCACGGGAAGACAATCCGGTCCCTCCTGTTGTCAATATATAGTCGACACCGATGTTCTGGGTAATGGCTTTTCTGATATCCGGTCCCTCATCCGGAACCAGAATCAGGGAAACCTCTGTCTCCACTTCACTGTTATCAATCAATTTTTTTATTTCAGGGCCGGACTGATCCGGGTATTCACTCCGGAAAGCCCTATCCGAAACGGTAATAACCACTATCTTCAGCACTGATTTTACCTCCTTTCAGCACCCGGGTAAAAATGCCATGGCTGGGCATGATACACTCCCCGGCCTGATCATAAATGGCGCAGCGGTCATGACAGACTTTACCGATCTGGGTAACTTCCATCACTACTCCGTTGATCACCACCCTACCCCCTTTTTTCACACGGGTCCAGTCAATTCCCCGGGTGAGAATATTCTCACCGAAGGCGCCGGGCTTCAATTCCATTCCAGGATTCTTTTCCATGAGCAGATCTACAGCTTCAGCAGCAAGCAATGAAACCTGGCGATGCCAATTCCCAGTGTGGGCATCCCCCTTGATCCCATGATTCTCCACCAGTTCAATTTCTTCTACCGAATGCTTTTGAACACTCTTTTGCTCGGAAACATTCACCGATTCGACTTTAAATTTCATTTTTCACCTTTTTCTCCAGCTTGATATCCGAGATAACCATGGTTTTATCCACGGCTTTGCACATGTCATAAATGGTTAGAGCCGCAACCGAAACCGATGTCAGTGCTTCCATCTCAATACCAGTTTTATAATCACAGACCACGTGGGCATTGATATCAATCCGGTTGTCCTTCAAAGCAAAGGAAATATTAACGGTATTTACCGGGATCTGGTGACAGAGCGGAATCAGTTCGGAAGTTTTTTTGGCCGCATTGATGCCGGCGATTCTGGCCACCGCCAGTACATCCCCTTTCTGAAGTAGATGCTTGCCTATCCGATCCAGAGTTGCTTTATTTAGATAAATTTTTCCGGAAGCCATGGCCTCCCGATGAAGGATTCTTTTGTTACTGATATCCACCATCCTAGCTTCGCCTTTTTGATCCACATGAGAAAGTTCCATGTTTTCCTCCTGAAGAATTATCCCCCGATTTGCCAGTTTTCCCGGCTGGAACAAAAAGTGCCGCATTCGGGTTTGTTCACAATGGCCTGCCGCAGGCTATCACCGATATGATCCAGGTTGACCGGTATCTCAATATTGGAAAAAAGGCAGGGTTTGATGAACCCGTCTGCAGTCAACCGAATCCGGTTGCAGATACTGCAATTCAGGGGCCTTTCGGTAGTAAACTGGCGATCGATACTGGTAATGGTACTCAATGAATACTGGTTGATCCGCTGCAGCCTCAGTCCCTTTTCCAGACAAAACCCCTTCAGGACCTCCACTTCATCGGTATTGACTCCCGGGATCAATACCATATTCAGCTTGGTATTCCTGAATCCGACTTCAAAGGCCGCATCAATCCCCCTAAAGACCCGGTCCAGGTTTCCGATCCGGGTCAAACAACGATATTTTTCGGGATCCAGGGTATCCAGGGAAATATTCAAACGGTCCAGCCCGGCTTTTTTCAGCCCTTCGGCCATTTTTTCCAGCAACACACCATTGGTGGTCAGGGTAATTTCCCTGATTCCTTTCACTGCTCTCAACTGTTCAACCAAGAAACTGATGTCTTTCCGGATCAGGGGTTCCCCTCCGGTCAGCCTCACTTTGGTAATACCCAGTTTTACCGCTTCCCGGACAATGGACACAATCTGTTCAAAGGAAAGAATATCACTGTGATTCTTGAGCTGAATTCCGGTCTCTGGCATACAGTAGGTGCACCTCAGATTGCAGCGATCGGTAACCGATATTCTCAAATAATATATCTTTCGATTAAACCGGTCTAACATCTACCTCTGCCCCCTTTTTGATCTGTTTTACTCCCACCGGTATTTCCAGCAGTCCGTTGGCCCTGGACAGCGAAAGGATATGGGCCGAGCCATGATATTCGACAACCCTGACGGTTCCCTGGCTGTAAACAACCGGAATCAGTTCATGGCGGCTGGCTTTGCACCGATTGAAATCCTGTTTCATGATCCCGGTTATCCTTGGGGGAGAATAAGTGTGGCCCATCATCCGGAATAGAAAAGGCTTGACCAAAACCTCAAAAATGATAAAAGTGGAAACCGGATTACCCGGAAGTCCGAAGACGAAATGGTTCCCCCGTCTTCCGAAAACCGTTGGTTTCCCCGGCTTGATGGCAATTTTCTTAAAATAAATTTCAACCCCGATTTCTTCCAGGACCTGGGGCACAAAATCAAAATCCCCCATGGAAACGCCACCGGATACCAGAACCACATCTGCCTGGTTCATCAACCGTTCTGCTTCGGCATTGATGCACTCAGGGTTGTCACGTACAATGCCATTATAGATCACCTCCAGGCCCATTGATCCAATCTGGGCAGCCAGAGAAAAGGCATTGCTGTTAAATATCTGTCCCCTCTTTATATGCTCTCCCGGTTCAACAATCTCTGCACCGGTGGTTAAAACTCCCACCATTGGCCGGCAAAAGGTTTTTACCGTATCCAATCCCATCGAAGCAATAGCCCCGATATCCGCTGATGTCATCAATTTCCCGGAAAGTAGCACTTTGTCCCCGATTTTTACGTCCTCTCCGCGATGGCATACATTAAATTCACTATCCTGGCCCGTGATAAACATCAGGTCATTTTCAGTCCGGGTAATTTCCCTTTTTACCACCCGGTCTGCTCCGGAGGGAAGCATGGCCCCGGTCATTATTTTTGAACATTCTCCCGTTTTTATTTTTTTCCGGGGAACCGAACCAGCCGGTATGACCTCCATGATACGGAAGCTGCTGGAATCATCCCCGGAAGCAATGGCATAACCATCCATGGCTGACTTATCAAAGGGGGGCATATTGATTTTCGAGACCACATCCTGGGCCAGAACCCGGTTCCGGGCATCGATTAACCTCACGGTTTCGGTTTCAGGCCGGGCCCCGTGGCGAGCCAGTATCAAACAGGCCTCATCCAGACCGATCATGTTTGAATTCTTTTTCATATTGGACTCTATTATATCAAAAACACCTCAATCATGTTTGAAAATCTTTATGGCCGACACCTTGAAAGTAGCCCACAGCTGGTCTCCCAGTTTTATTTGCATTTCTTCAAATGACTTTCGGGTGATTTCAATAATCAGCACCACACCGATATTCAGAACCACCTCAACCAACGTAGACCGGTTGAAAATATGTTCAACCCGTCCGTGAAATGAATTCCGGGCAGACGACAACAATGGTTTTCTGGAAATAATAATATCATCGGACCGGATGGCAATATAGGCAAACCCTGCACTCTGAAGTGGAACATGAAAGGCAATCCCCTCCAATTGCAGGAAGTAGTCCCTGACCACACCGCTAAAAACATTGCGGTAACCTAGAAAATCAGCAACATCCTTGGTTTTCGGATGGTTGAAAATCTCATCCGGTTTGCCGCACTGGACAATCCTGCCATCCATTAAAATAGCCAATCGATCAGCCAGGGACAGGGCCTCTTCAAAATCATGGGTGACATGGATAAAGGTGCGGGAAGGATCCTGATGCAGGTTCATAAATAGTTTCCGGGTTTTCAAGCGCAGATTCCGATCCAGTGAAGAGGTGGGCTCATCGAAAAGGTAAACATCAGGTGAAATCGCCATGGCCCTGGCAATGGCCACCCTCTGCTTTTCTCCACCTGAGAGATGGTCAGTCCAGCGATCCAGTAAATGGCCAATCTCCAATTGACCGGCCACCTCTTTTACGGTCAGGATTATTTTTTGTTTGGCCTGCTTTCTGACCTTCAACCCGTAGGCAATGTTATCAAACACATTCAAATGGGGAAAAAGCCAGTAATCCTGATAGATAAAACCGATTTTTTTCCGGTCAACCCCGGTTACAATCCCGGAATCCGGTTTGATCAGACCGGCGATTAGTTCCAGGATGAGTGTTTTTCCGGCTCCACTCGGACCCAGAATCACAAAAAACTCCCCGGGCCAGACTTGAAAATCAAGATCGAACAGAGCAAAATCCTGATATCTTTTATTTATATTTTTTAATTCAATATTCATCTTTCTTCAAAGATTCTGATCACCACAAAGACCGCCAGGCTGATCAACACCAGCAGAACCGTGACCGGGAGGGCATATTTAAGTCCGAAATTCTGAAAGCGTTCAAAAATCAAAACCGACGCGGTCATGGGGTGATAGGCCAGAATGACTACGGCTCCAAATTCTGATATTCCCCGGCCCCACATCATGATGGAACCGGAAAAAATGGATTTCTTCACCAGGGGAAGGCTGATGGTTTGAAAGGCTTTCCAGCGACTGGCACCCAGGGTTAGGGCTGTTTTTTCATACCGTTCATCGATCAATTTAAAACCTGTTTTCACCGCATTGACCAGAAAGGGAACCGAAACAAAGAACATGCCCATGGAAATGGCTGCTTCGGTCCCGATGATCCGGAGTCCGCTTATTTCGGATAAAAAGGAGTTTCTTCCCCATACAGCCAGCAGGGCTATGCCCGCAGCTGTATGCGGAATAATCACCGGGAGATCGATCAGGCCTTCGATCAATTTTTTACCTTTAAACCGGCCCCTGGCCAGAATATAGGCCAGCGGGATGCCAACCAACAAAGCTGTCAGGGTGGCCCAGAGCGAGGCCCGGAGAGTCAAACCGATCGATTGATAGACCTCGGGCTGAAGTGTGGTATTTATCAGGTCAGAGACATCGGTTGAAAGTAAAATTTTCAGGATCGGTAAGCCGATTAATAAGACCAGCAGGAATCCCAGGAACGAGAAAACAATTTTAAATTTCATTTGATTTCAAAAAAAGGTTTCAATATCCCGGGCAATCGGTCCGGGTAATCAACGGCCGGTGGCACCATTTCAGGCTGGCCGTTTTGCTTCATGATTTTCCGGCCTTCCACCCCCAGCACAAAGGCCACAAAGCGCCCCCCCCAGAGTGGATTCCGGGCATTTCGGGGCACGGTAATGCCATAGACCATGGGAAATCCCTTTTTGATCATCCATTCACCCGGTTTTTTTCCGGTGATTTTTACCGAAACCTGCTGGTAGAAGCGGGAAAATGCGGAAGATTTCAAATTGATTTCATCCGGCAGAACTACATACTTCATCCTGTGTTGCCGGGCAACACTTCTGTATATAAACACATAATCGAGTTCGGAAACCTCTAACAGGGCAATCAGGTCCGTTTCCTTGGGACGGATATTTTTCCGGGGCATTTTGGAGCGTAGTTGGGAAAACAAGCCCGGGAGACGGTAAAATTTTTCAGCCAGTTTCCAGGTTAACACCGCCCGGTACCCGCAGGGATCTGAATTTGGATCGGAATGTCCAAATTGCACCCCGGGCCTGAGCAAAATGTCAACCCAGTTATTGGAGTTGATCTCTCCGGCAAACCGGCTGGATTCGCTGTACATCAATACCATCTCGTTGGTAGAAAAATCAATGCAATAACTGGCATATTCCGGTATGAGCATGTTTCTAATAACTGCAGAATCCGCCGCAGCCATGACATCGGCCAACCGTTTCAGATCACTGATCTGGCGGGCAGCGGTGCGGCTGCCATGGGCTTCCAGTCTCACCTGGATCTGGGGAAATTTATTCATGAACCGGGCAGCCATCTGCTTGAACGGAACCGAAAGTGAACCCGCATGCAGAACCAGCAGTTCACTTTTTCGAGATTGACCGCAGGACCAGGCTAAAATGATAGCCAGAAATAGTAGAATATAACCATACCGCTTCATTGCATTTCTCCAGAAACTGAAAGGGAATTTTTTCACTGAAAATTCTCCTTTCCAAGCACGGGAGGCAAATCCGTTTCCAAATTTACCCTGTCGGTTCAAAGGACATAGATAAAAACGGTAGCCCCTTGAACTCGGAGAATCCGTACCTCTTTTGATATAATCGGCAACAGAATATCAATTTATCAGGAAAGGTCCGATTTGTCAAATATCAGCCGAAAATATCACCGAAAATATCACATCGAAAAGGCAATCCCATTTGACTATTGAGGTAAAAAATAATACAATAACCGAATGAATAACCAACTCAAACATACCACTGTGCTCTGTGTTAAACACAAGGGAAAGATTGTCATCGGTGCTGACGGACAGGTTTCCTTTCAGAATACGGTTTTAAAACACAAAGCCAAAAAAGTACGCCGGCTCTACAATAACGAGGTACTGGCCGGTTTTGCCGGCTCCACCTCAGATGCCTTTTCCCTGTTTCAACGATTCGAAGGCAAGCTAGAAGAATACAACGGAAATTTATCCCGGGCCGCCATCGAACTCTCCAAAGAATGGAGGACGGATAAGATACTTAGAAGACTGGAAGCCATGCTCATTGTAGCCAACAACGATAATCTGTACATCCTTTCCGGTTCCGGAGACGTGATTGAACCGGATGAAGATGTGCTTGCCATTGGAAGCGGAGGCCCCTATGCCCAGGCAGCGGCACTGGCTCTGAAACGGTTCTCGAACCTGGGTGCCCGGGAACTGGTCGAAAAATCACTGGAAATTGCCTCAAACATTTGCATCTATACCAACGAGAAATTTACTATTGAGGAACTTTAATGGAAACCATAAATAAAAAAGAGCTAAAAAAGGATGATGACTTGACCCCGAAGGAAATTGTCCGGGAACTTGATAAATATATTGTCAGTCAGAATGATGCCAAAAAAGCAGTGGCCATTGCCCTGCGCAACCGGTTTCGGAGACAGAAACTTCCCAAAGAAATTGCCGATGATATTATTCCCAAGAATATTTTGATGATCGGTCCCACCGGGGTGGGAAAGACTGAAATCGCCCGGAGGCTGGCCAAGTTAACCCAGTCCCCATTTATCAAGATAGAAGCATCCAAATTCACCGAAGTGGGCTATGTTGGAAGGGATGTGGAATCCATTATCAGAGACCTGATCCGGATAGCCGTGGACCTGGTCAAAGTTGAAGAAATGGAAATCAATCTGGAAAAGGCCCATCAGAATGCTGAGGAAAAAATACTCTCTCTGCTCCTGCCCGAGCAAAAGAAGGTCAGGGGGCCGGCAGCTGAACTGGATCTTGAAAACAAAAGTTTCAATGAAACCAAAGAAAAATTGAGGAAATTACTGAGGAACGGGAATCTCGATAATAAAACCATCGAAGTGGAGACCAATGCTTCCAGAACCACTCCATTCGAAATTTTTTCCGCTTCGGGCGTGGAAGAAATCGGTATTACCATCAGCGAGATGATGCCCAATATGTTCGGTGGCGGAAAATCAAAAAAAAGAAAAATGACCGTCGGTGAGGCCCGCGAATACCTGCTAAAGGATGAACAGAACCGGCTGCTGGACATGGATGAAATTTCAAAGATTGCCATTCAGAAGGCAGAACAAATGGGAATCGTGTTTCTGGATGAAATCGATAAGATTGCCGGGCGGGAAAGCGGTAGCCAGGGCCCCATGGTTTCCCGGGAAGGGGTACAGAGAGACCTGCTGCCCATCATCGAAGGCACAACCGTAAATACCAAGTACGGGATGGTCAAGACAGATCATATTTTGTTTATTGGTACCGGTGCTTTTCATGTCACCAAACCCTCTGACCTGATTCCTGAATTGCAGGGCCGGTTTCCCATCCGGGTTGAATTGCTTTCACTGAGTCAACAGGATTTCATCAAAATTCTTACCGAACCCAAGAATGCCCTGGTTAAGCAGTACCAGGCCCTGATGAGCACCGAAGGATTGGATATCCAGATCAGCGAGAACGCCATTACCGAAATCGCCAAAATCGCAGAAGAGGTCAATTCAACCTCTGAAAATATCGGGGCTCGCCGATTGCACACCATTATGGAAAAAATCATGGAGGAAATCTCTTTCGAAGCCTCGGATATCGACCAGAGCCAGGTTAAAATCGATCGGGAATATGTGCTTAAAAAAGTAGAGGGGATTGCCAAAGACAGTGATCTGAGCAAATATATACTGTGATGAAAAGAAAAAAACTGGAGTCAGTAACAAATCATATTTCCTCTTATACATCAAAACAATCCACAAATTTTTCATTTAAATTTTTTGTTTACCTTTTTTTAATATTCAGTTTCATTAGTTGCGGGAAAAAGGGACCCTTGAAGCTGGAACCCAGAAAGCTGCCGGTTAAAATCAGGGATTTACAGATCAAGCAAATCGGTAACAATATCAAGCTCATGTGGAATTACCCTACTCTGCTGTCAGACAAAAAAACCCGGATGGAAAAAAAAGAAGTCAGTAAAATTCGGATATATTATACCAGCAAGCAGTTATCCCCAAAAAAATTCAAAAAAAAATCAACCCTACTCATGAAGCTGGATCATAAAAAAATAAAGACGGAAAACAAAATGTTTACCGTATCCATCCCATTCAAAACCAAAAACCTGGACCGAAAACTGCATGGCTTTGCCATTAAATATTCATATGAAAGGAAAAAATCCCCCCTCAGCATCATCGCCACGATTCAGACCATCATGCCCGCCAAGCCCATTATCGATTTAACCATCAAAAAAGAAAACAAAGTTGTTAAACTGAAGTGGACCCGTCCTGTCCTTAACCTGTCCAATAAGCCCATTCAATATATTACTGGGTACCGGGTTTATAAAAAAATCCAAAAAGGCCCATTTCTACTGGCCAATAAGGAAAGTGTGCTCCAGGAATTTTATGAAGATATGGATACAGGAAAGGACGGGGAATATTTTTACCGGGTATCTGCTGTCATGTCCAAGGAAATTGAGAGCGATATTTCCAATACCGTCTCGGTCAAGGTAAAGGACATATTCCCGCCGGATCCTCCTGCCAATTTAATCAGCTTTAAAACCGAAGACCACATCTTTCTGACCTGGAGCCCGGTCGAGGATAAGGACCTTGCCTTTTACAAGGTCTTCCGAAGATCTGATCCGGAGGCAGAATTTAAATTGATAGCCGACCAGCTGAATCAGAACTTTTATAAAGACACCGGGCTAAAGCAGGGTAAGACATATATTTATGCGGTTTCCGCTGTGGACCACAAGGGAAATGAAAGCCAGGTCTCAAATGTCGTGCAAGAGGATTTGTAATCAGCCGCTCAAACGGCAAACATTTTAATTTTCCCCACTCCAGATGATAAGGAAATATCCCCCTGGTTCCAATAAAAACATGAAATCACGGGTAGTGCTGGTCGAGTGCCCCGAATACAGGCAGGAAACCGTATCCCGGGCCGTTCAAAAGGGAATTGATCTCTTGGGGGGGGTGGGACAATTTGCCCGCAAAAATGAGACCCTGCTCCTGAAACCTAACCTCCTGGCCGGGGAACCTCCGGAAAAATCAGTCACCACCCACCCGGCCGTATTCAGAGCAGTGGGAGAGGTTTTCAAAAATCAGGGTATCCGTCTGGTCTATGGAGACTCTCCGGGTATTGGAAATCCAGAAAAGGTCGCCCGGAAATCAGGCCTGAAAACAATGGCTGATGAGTTGAATATTCCCCTGACCGACTTCAAAACTGGCCGTAAAATAACCTATACTCAGGCACTGGTGGCCAGGCATCTAACCCTGGCCAGGGCAGCCCTGGATGCCCACGGTATCATCAGTATCAGTAAGATGAAAACCCATGCATTGACCGGAATCACCGGGGCTGTCAAAAATAGCTTCGGATGTGTACCCGGCTTCCTGAAAGAGGAATTCCATCTGAAGATGAAGGATATCAACCTGTTCTGCTCCCTGCTGGTGGACATTACCGCCTATCTCAGACCCCGATTGCATATCATGGACGGGATTGTAGCCATGGAAGGAAACGGACCCCGCAGCGGTGATCCCAAGAACATGAATGTTCTGCTATTCTCCACCGACCCGGTGGCCCTGGATTCGATATTCTGTCAAATGATCGATTTCAATCCCCTCTATGTCCCCTATTTGAAAATTGGCCAGGAATCAGGGCTGGGGACCTGCAACCCGGCTGAGATCGAGGTCAGCGGTGATAACTTGAAAAAGTTTATCCGGACCGATTTTAAAATCAAGAGGCGCCCGATCCAGAAACTGACTCTGGCCCAGAACCTCCCCCATTTTATCAAGAACATCATCATATCCAAACCAATTATCGATTACCGGCTCTGCACCAATTGCGGCTCCTGTGTACTCCAGTGTCCGATACCGGAAAAAGCAGTCAACTGGAAAACAGGAAAAAAAAAGGAAAAACCGCGCTACGATTACAGCCGGTGTATACGCTGTTACTGCTGCCAGGAAATCTGCCCGGAAAAAGCCATATCGGTAAAAACTCCGTTTTTAGGCAAAATGATTTTCAGATAGATATATATTTTCAACCACAACCTTAGAAGCCTGGAGACAGAAGTCAGAAGATAAAAATCTGATGGTGAAATCTAACAAACTCAGCATAATTTCCCATAACCCTAATCTCCTTTTTTAAAATAGTTCAATCAATACGTTTTTCAGGTATTTGATCCGATCTCTCAATAACGCAGCTACTTTAAAATCAAGTTCCGCGGCCTTTTGTTTCATCAGCAAAGTTAGGTTGTCGATCTCCTCAACCAGCGATTCCCTGTTTTTGAACTGAACATCGATCTTTTCCTCGCTTTTCTGGATCCAGTAGTCATCATCGTAAAAATCCTTGATACCCTTGGAGATCGACCGGGGTTTAATACCCTGTTTCCGGTTATATTCCATCTGGTATTGCCTTCTTCTCCTGGATTCACTTATGGCCTTTTCCAGTGAATCATTCAGGTCCCGGACATACAGGATAACCCGACCCTTCACATTACGGGACGCCCGGCCGAACGTCTGAATCAGGGATGTTTCCGAACGTAAAAAACCCTCCCGGTCCGCATCCAGAATAATGACCAGGGATACTTCAGGCAGGTCCAGGCCTTCTCTCAACAGATTAATCCCCACCAGTATATCAATTTCTCCGGTTCTCAGTTTTTTTATCACCTTTATCCGGTCCAGGGGTTTGATATCAGAATGGAGATAGGTACACTTGAAACCATTCGTCATCAGGAAATCGGTCAATTTTTCAGACATCTTTTTGGTCAGGGTCGTGATCAGTATCCGGTCATGTTGCCTTAATTCGGATTCTATTTCTCCGATCATATCTTCTACCGGAGACTCTGTTTTTTTTATGGTTATTTCCGGGTCCAGCAAACCCGTTGGCCTGACCATCAGTTCCGTCACCTGATTACCGGACTCCATGATTTCATATTCAGAAGGGGTTGCCGACACATAAAGGACCTTGTCCAGCTTGGCATTGATTTCATCAAAATTCAGTGGACGGTTATCCATGGCAGTGGGCAAACGGAAGCCGAATCCCACCAGTTTTTTCTTCCGGGACCGATCACCTTCATACATTCCCCTCAGCTGAGGTACGGTAATATGGGACTCATCAATGATCAGTAAAAAATCTTCACCAAAAAAATCCAGCAGGGTATAGGGAGGTTCACCTTTTTTTCTACCGGTCAGATAAAGAGAATAGTTTTCAATGCCAGGGCAATGGCCGTATTGTTCCAGCAACTCCATATCGAACAGGGTTCTTTCCGTCAGGCGTTCGGCAAACTCGGGGTGGCCTGATTTTCTGAAAAAATCAATCCGTTCTTCCAGTTCAAGTTTAATTTCGCGGATGGAATCGTTGATTCGATTCCGGTGGTAGTGAAAGTAAGAGACCGGGTAAATGGTAACCCGATCCAGTGATTCCGAGGCAATTGCCGTAATGGCATCAAATACTTCAATGCCTTTCAATTCATCTCTTTCCAGGACCAGGCGTACCGGATTTTCCTCACTGGTGGAAAAAATTTCAATAAAATCGCCACGGACCCGAAACTGGCCGCTTTCAATGAAATCCTCGGTTCGATTATATCCCAGGCTGATGAACTGGCGCATCAGATGATCCCGGTCCAGCTTTTCTGCCATCGAAAAAGTGATTTTTTGAGAAAAGAAATCATCCGGTGATCCGATGCCGTATATGGCCGATACCGAGGCGATGATCACAGTATTTTTGGATTCCAGGATATTTCTGGCCGCATCGATGCGAAGCCGCTCCAGTTCCGGATTGATGGATACCTCTTTGGCAATGTACAGATTTTTCTGGGGTATATAGGCCTCTGGAAAATAATAATCATAGTAACTGACAAAATACCCCACCCGGTTTACGGGGAAAAAACCCCTGAACTCCTGATACAGCTGGGCAGCCAGGGTTTTATTGGGCGCCAGGATCAGGGCCGGGCGGTCAAGCTTCCTGATGATGTGGGCCATGGCAAAGGTTTTTCCCGATCCGGTCACCCCCAGCAGTACCTGTCTTTTTTTCTGCTCTTGGAACCGCTGGCTCACCAGATCGACAGCCTGCTTCTGGGCCAGGGTGATTTCATAACGGGATTCTAATTCATACATTCAGGTATTATTTCAATACCGTTTCCACTCCGGGATCAAATGGTCAGGCACTTGCCCGGTCAGGGCTCTATCCACACTTCTGACCGTCATCATGGCCATCTCCAGACGGGCTTTGGTGGTGGCACTTCCGATATGCGGGACCAGTACTGCATTGTTCAGCTTTTTCAGTTTTTCGGTGACCCGGGGTTCATGTTCATAGACATCCAGGCCGGCACCTAACAGGGTTTGGTTTTCCAGTTTTTCAGCCAGGTATTTCTCGTCCATGAGCGACCCCCTGGAGGCATTGATGAATATGGCATCCCTTTTCATCAGGTCAAACACATCCCGGTTAAACAAGTGATGCACATCGGGACTGTAGGGTATGTGGAGCGACACCACATCGGATATTTTTATCAGGTCCACAAACCGCCTGTATTCAAAACCATGCCGGGCTTCAAGTTCTTTTTTCGGGTTTCGGTCATAATAGACCACCTTCATGCCGAAACTTTTAGCTCTGATAGCGGTTGCCAGTCCGATCCTGCCCAGGCCCACGATTCCCAGGATGGCCCCGTTCAATTCCTTACCCAGCATCAGATTGGCCCCCCAGCCGTTGAACTCCCCTTTTCTCAGGAAGGCATCAGCTTCAACAATCCTCCTGGACACCGCCAGAATTAAGGCCATGGTCAGATCAGCGGTGGCATTGGTGAGAATATCCGGTGTGTGGGTGACATAAATACCTTGGCCCATGGCATATTGAAAATCAATGTTGTTATAGCCGACAGCATAATTGGCAATAATCTTCAGGTTCGGGCCGCCTGCAATAATTTCCCCATTGATATCATCAGACAGAAAACTGATCAGGGCTTGGGTATCTGTATTCGCTTTCAGGATCTCCAAAAGGTTCCGCGAATCCTGATCAGCGATAATCAACTGATAGTCCTCTTTTAATTTTTCTATGGCTTCATCCTGGTAAATCTGGGTCAATATGACTTTTTTTTTCATGAGCTTAGCATTCCTCCATTTTTTCAGGCCATTACCGATCCTCTATTGGTTTTTCCCCCTGAATAAGGCTTTCAATGAATCCAAAGGTCCCGGCAAATACCTTTTTTAACCGCTCTACATCCGAAAAAGGCCGGATCCCATTCCCGGTAACCCGGTCCGATAACACCACCAGGGCCACAAATGGCTTTTCCAGAAATAATCTTAGTGGAAATAACTCCATTTCCACCGCATCGATTCCCCGACTTTCCTGACTTTTCAACCAGCTCCGGGTTTCACGCTGCAGGATATCCACACTGACCGCGCTGACCCTTTCAAACTGATCATTTTCCAAATCTTTAAGCCCAAAGTCCCGGCGAGTGGAAAAATGGGTAAAAACCGAGCTGGCATGGATCCGGGTGACATTGAGGGCGCAGGGATGATCCCATCTTGGGTTAATGCTGCCAGCAGTTCCCAGGAAAAAGATCTCCTTTTGTTTCACCCCGGCAATGAATTCCAGCAGAGTGAGCAGGAAAGGATACCCCAGGAAACCAGTCACCAGGGCATAGGCCTGAAACACCAGCACGTCACTTCCCAGCAGGTGAACGATCTTTCTGGCCCGGATTTGTAACTTCTTAAAAACGGCCCGGTCGTAAAAGTGGGGAATCAATACCAGGGTATCGGGGACATTGATTTTTTTTGGGGAAAACAGTATGTCTGTCATTGAAAAGAGTGCAAATTATACAACACTTTTCCAATCTTGCAAAATGGCTGCTGCCAATAAGGCTAACAAAGGGCTATTGGAAACATTTGATTTCTTTATTCTTTAGACCTGACCCCGGTTATTCTTTAGACCTGACCCCGGTTATTCTCGGTTATGCGGTTACCGGGTACGGCCGATTTAGAATGGTTTCAGACGGTAAATACAGTTCCACTTTTGATATACGGAGAAGTATAGCTCTCTTGTTGTGGGGAAATAGATAACCGACCAGGTGGTGCCTTTCTGGGAGACATCCTGCAGGATTTTCAGACCGGCCTTCCAGTCTATAGCTCCTTTTGATTTTTCGAGAGTTTCGGATATGCTTCGATAACGCCAGCATTTTTCTCTCAGCTTGGCATCCGGAACATTATGAATGGACTTATTTGTGAGCACTTGACTGGTTTTATCAGAATATATTTTTCTCCATTGATCCTGACTGTATTCCAGAATCACAGACTGTCCGGAGGCATCGACAACCAGCAAATGTGTGTTCAAGGAATTGATATCCAAATCAAAGGGGATGAACTTTTCAACCAGGGTCACCGCTTCTTCGATGTTCTTGGTTTGATCAAGAATTTTACGTACTAAGAAAGTAACGAACACAAGTTCCTTATCGCTCTTTGGTTTGTGTGTGGTTTGCTTTACACCGGCTACGGCCACGGCCAGGCCGTGTTCATTGATCCCGTCCATTGCATAAAAAGGAGCCAACAACAGCTTTTTTCCCAGTTCACTCGATTTGAGTTGCTCCAGATCGATGTTTAACGGAAAACCCATATCAATGGCTCTGGAAAAGGAAATCGAAGTGTATCCCCCGGGGGAATGATAGAGACTGATGATTATGGAACCCACATTTTGATTATCCCAGTTTCTACCCATAATGACAGAATTCTCAGTGGTTGTGGAGAACACACTGCAATAGCGCCAGGTTTGATCGATCATCGGATTGTCAATTGCATGTTGGTTTTCTTTTTTAAAGACATCCTCACGATCGCCAACGTGAGTCATTAGATAAAGGCCTCCTGTAGAATATGTCTCGCTTATCTCTCTTACTTTTACCAGGCTCTGCAGGGTTCGGGATACATCCGAATCCGAATCAGGAGGCTGTTCGAACTTCAAATCAATAATTTCAGCCTGAGTTCCACCGAATCCGGCAATCACCAGAGATGAAATAATAGTCAGAAAGATGACCCGTTTCTTTTGTTTTTTAACACACACCATAAAAATCTCCTTACTTTTTTTTAGGTTCATGTCAATATATAGAAACGGAATGAAACATGGAAAGGTTGCATTTTTATTCAGTACAATAATTGGGTCACGTCAACCGGTTTTTTATTTTTATTTAATTCTGTTGTTCACGACCTTTAATTTGAGGGTGCTGTTTATACCTTTTCTGGGGTTTTTTAAGAAGTTTGTTACTGTTATGGGAATAGTCAGATCATAAACACCAGGTTCTGCATCCTTCTTAAATCTAAGAGTCAGAATATCAGTGGTCTGAGGCAGAATGTTGACCTTTTCAGTCAGGGTATAGGCATCTGAACTGTTATTGGTATTTATCATTATCGGAATATCTGAATTATTGGTAATCCGTATCAATGCTTTGCCTGATTCATTGCTGGATAATTCTTTAGTAATAAGATCGATACAACTCATAAATAGAGGTTTTAACCACTCCTCCCTGCCCATAATAAAATGTCGGTCATAAATTAAGGTCCGCCGGTTCTCAAGCGCATCCCTGACACCATCCAGGGTCCATTCTTTGGAAAAAACCAGGGTATAGGGCCTGTGCTGGCCTCGTAGAGGTTCAAATTTAAAATCTATTCTGGTATGAATATCAGAATTCCCAAAGAGGGTCAAGTTTTTTTCCAGAGCCCAGTCAAATACCTCGGGATAGTACTCATCCCAATTTACCACTTCAATCCCCTTTAACCATCCCTTGTTGAGCAGCGTGGTATGCTCCTTGTACCAGCGCACCTCCTTATCCTCTTTTAACTGAGAACCCCAGCCCGGATGATTCCATATGATAAAAGCTCCCTGCTTTATTGCCAGCTCAATCGCTTTAAATGGATTCTTTTCCGTCATGGGTGTTTCATCTTGGATAAAAAGAGCGTTAAAATGTCCGGGGGGCATATCCCGGGTAATCTCAGTGGCTTTGATTAAGAGTATTCCCAGTTCCTGTGCACGGGGAAGAGCCAACTCATAAGCCCGGTTGTATTTGATTGGAACATCCTCCCTGGAGGATTTATAATCAGTTTCAACATGATCGGTTATGGCAATCACATCCAGTCCTTCTCTATAGGCTTCTTCAACCCGTATGGTGGGCCAGACATCACCATCCGAAAAGAGTGTATGAATATGAAAATCCCCGATCAGGGTTTTATACCCTTTAATATCGGGAATTCTGATCTCTCTCCGAATCTGAGTGTACAAAAATCCGGGGATTAACAGCACGATCAGCAGGACAATCGGAATGATATTTTTCTTCATTTTATCTCCTTCTTGGCCCTTAATTATAACTTATTTTTTTTTATTGTGTAATAAAAATACCATAGATAAAATACCTGGGAACAAGTTTACATTAAAGCTTAAGGGAAAAAGTCGGTGCCTGGGGAGGAGCCGGGGAACTTTTTTCAAATTTAGAAAACGGTTGGAATGAAAGGACTGGGCGATGCAGGATTTACAAGTGTGACTCATCGTACACTTGCCTGCGGCTCCTTCCTTTCAGTCAGTCGTGCTGATTCGCTTAAGGCGAATCATGGGAACCTGCAACTTCTAATGGACATCACCCCTTTTCACCCCCTTTTTTTTATTTCAGTTTTTTATTTGTCTTTAAGCTCTCTGTCTTTTACATTAAAGATTATTGATAATATTAATGCGGTTAAAAATAGTAGAAGAGTAATCATATCAACCATTCTGGCATTTACATTCCAGTCAGTAATTGAGTCAATGAGAAATTTAATATAAGATAAAGGCATATCATATAGTTCCAGTTTCACCCTTACTTTCCAGTGCCATTCGGTACTGGGACAAAATCCAAATCCATACCAAATACCCAGAATAAACCAGGAAAAGGCAGTCAACAAAAGTAGTATGAGATTTAATTTTCTGGTTTTTTTCCATATCCACCCAAAAAGGTTAAAAAAAATGATGCCTGTATGAAAAACAAAAAAGAATTTATCTAGAAACAGGTACAAACTATATCCTCCATCATTTATATTTATATTATAGTAGGTTTTATTCTAAAATTTTTTAATAATCAAGAAATATTCAATATTGAGTTTATTTTTATAAAAATGTAAAAATGTAAAAAAATGGGGACGTTGCTTGACAGTGTGACAGTAAGTTACAAAAAAGTCACTTCTTGTTGGAACTTTTGTGGGAAAGATATGTAAGAAAAATGGTCGATGTCCCTATTTTTTAAAACTGTTGATGATAAAGGACTGGGCGATGCAGGATTTGAACCTGCGACTTCTACCGTGTGAAACAAAGGGGGACGGTGCCTTACTTTATTACTTTTTGGATGACTGTAAAGGACATGCCCTACTTGTGTGTACATCTTCAAACTATAAATTTACAGATTTGCATGTCCTATCCCGCTTGGGGTACACCGTTACCGTTTTCCTATCGAACGGAAAAATCATGTCAAGAAGTCAAGCACCAATCAATATAAAATGGGGTTTAAAGGTCTTCTTACTAGTGACATAAAAAAATATTCTATAAAAAAGAAGAGAATTGTTTTTTTCGCTAATACTATCGGAACACCAAACCGTACCTTTCAGTTCAATGGGATCCTCTGGTCGATTATATACTTTTTTGGTTGCCATTCTAAAAAAAAATAGTTTGCATAAAAAATTTCCTTTTGTTATATATGATATGAAAGGCCTGTTGTGAATTGACATTATTGAGTATTTCAATGATAGGAAAAACAATTTCTCATTATAAGATCCTCGAAAAAATCGGTGAAGGGGGGATGGGAGTAGTCTTTAAGGCTGAGGATACCAAACTTGATCGTCTTGTTGCACTCAAATTTCTTCCCAGGCAATACAGTATAAACAAAGAAGAAAAACAGAGGTTCATACATGAGGCAAAAGCTGCGGCTGCATTAGATCACACTAATATCTGTGCAATCTATGAAATTGATGAAACTGAAGACGGGCAGATGTTCATTGTCATGGCCTACTATGATGGGGAAACCTTAAAAGATAAAATTACCTCTGGCCCCTTGCCCATCGCCGAGGCTATTAATATCACAATCCAGGTTACTGAAGGATTAAATAAAGCACATACAAAAAATATTATTCACAGAGATATAAAAGCAGCCAACATCATTATTACCAGTGATGGAATTGCCAAAATAGTAGACTTCGGTCTGGCCAAACTGAAAGGTCAAACCAAGCTGACCAAGGAGGGATCTACCCTGGGAACTGTTTCATATATGTCACCGGAACAGGTCCTGGGAGAAGAGGTTAACCATCAGACTGACGTATGGTCATTAGGAGTAGTGCTTTATGAAATGACTATAGGCCAGTTTCCTTTTAAAGGAGAACATGAGCAGGCAGTAATGTACTCTATTATAAATGAAGAGCCGGAACAGATTGCTGGGATCAGGCCTGAAGTACCTGAAAAACTGGAACAGATTATATTTAAGGCTCTTGAAAAAGAACAAAATAATCGGTACCAGAACGTAAAAGAACTATTTACAGACTTACGATCCTTGGCAAAAGGTGTTGATTCTGCAATCTCGATAGAAGAACAATTCCAACCGCCCCCGTTTCTTGAGGCAGAGGATCATGAGGATATTGAGCCTCCCGTCTTTGTAGCCCGGGAGCAAGAACTTGAGAAGCTTAATAAATTCCTCGACCGGACAATTGAAGGAAAAGGTCAGGTTGTTTTTGTGAAAGGAGAAGCCGGTAGCGGAAAGACCGCCCTGGTGCATGAATTTGCCCGGCGTGCTCAAGAGATTCATTCTGATCTTATAGTTGCCACCGGGAAATGTAATGCCACTACCGGGGTTGTTGACCCCTATTTACCTTTTTTAGAGATAATGAATATGCTCACTGGTGATGTAAAAGAGAAGTGGATAACTGGAAAAATAACCAGGGAGCATGTCATCGGGTTATGGAATCTTCTTCCTCTTTCTATTCAGGCACTGGTGGATAATGGGCCTGACCTGATAAATATATTTGTGCAAGGAGGTAATCTGCTGAAACGCCTAGAAGTTTTTTCACCAGGCAGGACATCCTGGAAAGTCAAGTTGAAGAAACTTGTGGAACATAAGGCAGCCCTTCCCCCGGACCCAAACCTGCAACAAAGCTACCTTTTAAGGCAATTCACCAGAGTGCTCATCGCACTTTCACGAGAGCAGCCATTGCTTTTAATACTTGACGACCTGCACTGGGCAGATTCAGGTTCCATTAACCTGCTTCTTAAGCTGGGCCAGAGTGTAGAGGGCAGCCGTATCCTGTTAACAGGAACTTACCGTGGAGCAGAAGTAGCCATGGGAAGGGAAAACAAACCACATCCCCTTGAGCCTTTAATTAATGAATTCAAACGGAACTTCGGTGAATTTGAAATTGACCTGGGAAAAACAGAAGACAGGGAATTCCTAAACTCATTTCTTGATACAGAACCAAATGAATTAAGCCAAAATTTTAAGGATACTCTCTACAAGCAAACCAAAGGGCACTCCCTCTTTACCGTTGAATTGCTGCGGAGCATGCAGGAAAGTGAAATGCTGGTCAAGGACAAAGATGGAAACTGGATTGAAGGGCCGGAGTTAAACTGGGAGACAATGCCCGCACGGGTGGATGCAGTGATTGGAGAACGTATCAACCGGCTTTCTGATACGCTTCGTGAAATATTGACCATTGCTTGTGTGGAGGGTGAAGAATTTACAGCGGAAGTGGTTGCCAGGTTAAAGGATACTGAAGTCCGGGAATTGGTCAGACTTTTAAGCAGTGACCTGGACAGGCACCATCACCTGGTGAGCAGCCAGGGTATCCGCCGGATTCAAAAATTGCGCTTATCCTTGTACCGTTTCCGGCACATCCTCTTTCAGAGGTATCTTTATAACAGTCTTGATGAGACTGAGCAGGTTTTTCTTCACGAAGATGTGGGAAAAATGTTAGAGACGCTTTATGGAGAGCGAGCAGAAAAGATATCTGTTCAATTGGCTTATCACTTTCAAAAAGCGGGAATAACTGAAAAGGCGATAGAGTATCTTAAAAAAGCAGGAGATAGATCCTTGGGGTTGTATGCCAATGAGGAGGCGATTTTGCATTTTACTAAAGGTCTGGAGCTACTTAAAACTTTACCGGATTCACCAGAGCGTACCCAGTTGGAACTTACTTTACAACTTGCCTTAACTCCTGCATTACAATTCACCAGGGGCTTAGGGGCTGCAGAACTGGAACAGACACTCGCCCGGGCTAAGGAGCTTTGCCAGCAGTTAGGGGAAACGCCTCAACTTTTAATAGCACTTGTTCAACTTTCATTTTTTCATGCTGTAAGAGGAGATTACCGTAAGGCGCTAGAGTATGGAAAACAGGTAAAAAGAATGACAGAGCAAGGTGATGATCCAGTTTTTACTGCTTTTTCTAATGTAATACACGTGTGGCCATTGCTTAATGTGGCAGATTTAAATCAATCTCTAACCTGCGCACAGCAGGTAATTTCATTCTATGATCCTAAGAAACATGGATCTTTGTTATTCACGACCGGGATTGATATGGCAATAATCTCTTACGGATTCGGAGCCTGGGGTTTTTGGATTCAAGGCCATCCGGATCGAGCCCGGGAGTGGTGTAAAAAAGCAATGGCTCTGGCCCGGGAGCTGGCTGAACCTTATAATTTAGCTTTTGCCTATCTTCAAGCCTCTGAAACCTACCTGTTTCTTAAGCAAGCTCAGATGGTTAAGAAGTATGCCGAGAAGATGGCTCCAATCGCCATAGAAAAAGGCTTTGGGTATTTGGAGGCTCATGTAATTTTTTATCGGGGCTGGCTACAAACTTTAAAGGGTCACACTAAAGAAGGTATAGGACAAATGAATCATGGACTAAGAATGATGCTGGCTACAAATACCGAAACATGTTTCACCCGTCTTTACGCCTGGATGGCCAGTGTGTGTCTGGAAGTGGGTCAGATAGAGGATGGACTGACTGCAATAACAAAGGCTATGGAGGTAATGCGAAATAAAGATGAGATTTACATTGAAGCTGAGCTGTATCGTTTAAAGGGGGAGTTGTTGTTGATGAAGGCGCAGGGGAAGGATGAGGCGGAGGTTAGGGTCTGTTTTCAGAAGGCCATCAATGTTGCCCGACATCAGAAGGCTAAGTCCTGGGAGCTTCGAGCTGTGATGAGCCTAAGCCGTTTGTTACAGAAAAAGGGAAAGAAAGCAGAAGCGCGAAAAATTCTGGCCGAGATATACGGCTGGTTTACTGAAGGCTTTGATACCCTGGATCTCAAAGAGGCCAAGGCGCTTCTTGAGGATTTGTCAGGTTAAAACAAGCCAAAAATATTTGGAATTTTGATCGAATATTCTCAAGAACATGGGGTCTAAAGAATAAAGATTTGTCAATAATGTTTTTCATCCCAATACTCAAGGTATTAACCTGCATCATCTAAAAAAATAGGAACACATCACTTTTATTTAATGGGATGTGTCCCTATTTTAATGGGATGTGTCCCTATTTTAGGGGAATTTCTCTAAATAGAATAAAATGGCGGGAACGGCATGAATGGGGACGGTGCCTTACTTTATTACTTTTTGGATGACTGTAAAGGACATGCCCCACTTGTGTGTATATCTTCAAACTAAAAATTTACAGATTTGCATGTCTTATCCCGCTTGGGGACACCGTCACCGTTTTCCTATCAAACGGAAAAATTATGTCGAGAAGTCAAGCACCGTCCCCAATCACCCCTTTTTGTTAGTACCGTCATTCCTTCTTTTCTACAATGGTAGAATAATTTTAATTTTTCCGACATAATTGAACATAGAATTTCCGTTAAAAAAGGAGAAATGTGATGAAATCAATAAAAATACATTTTTATCAATGGGTTCTTATCAGTTTATTATTCTTTACTTTATCCGGGCTTTCAGCCTCCAACTTTTCTGAAGTTGAGATTTCCCCTGATACACCCGCTGATGTAAGACTGGCAATCGAAGGATTGTTTTCTACTGAAGCCATCACCCGGGTAAAATCGGCCACTAGATTAGGAAATATTGGAGCCCGGGCAATCCCAGCAATCCCATTTCTCATTGAAATGCTAAATGATACCGTAGAAGTCCGGTTGCAATCCAGTTCTCAACCAACCTCCCCTGCCAGTGAAGCAAATAAAGCACTAATAAAAATTGGTAAACCTGCAGTTAAACCACTTATTGCAGCATTAAAACACGATGACTGGGTTATTCGATCATGGGCTGCTGAAATACTGGGAAATTTAAAAGATCACCAGGCGTCACAACCATTGATTACAAGCATGAGTGATAAGAATTCCATAGTAAGAAAATTGGCAGCAGAGGCATTGGGGAAAATTGATCCAAAAGCGCTTATTAATACTTTAAAGCACAAACAAGCTCAAGTTCGAGCCGGTGCGGCCTGGGCATTAGGAGAGCTAAAAATTCAGTCTTCAGTAGAACACTTAATCAAATCCCTTGATGATAAGAAAACTCTAGTTCGAGGCTATGTCATTGAGGCCTTGGGTAAAATAAAAAGTACCAGAGCTACAATTCCTTTACTTAAATTTCTGAAGGATAAGAAGAGAATCATTCGTGAAAAGACTGGGATGGCCCTGGGAAAGATAGAAGATCCCCGGGCTGTTGTAGCCCTGATTGCTGCATTGAAGCATAAAGATTGGGCAACCAGATGGAAGGCTGCCCTGGCTACCGGGATGATAAAAGATAAGCGCGGTGTTGAGCCTCTTATTATTGCTTTAAACGATAAAAAAGCCGAAGTACGTTTTACGGCAGCCTGGGCTCTGGGAGAAATCAAAGATTCCCGGGCAGTGAAATATTTGATTCCTCTACTGGAAGATGGATACGTAACTGTGCGGCAGAAAGCTAAAGAAGCTTTGAAGAAAATAACTGGAAAAGATTAACACATAAATAAGGGGTCAGATAAGGGGTCAAATCTGTGTTTGACGTTTGGTAAAAAAAGCCGAAGCCAAGTGTTGAAGCTGGGGACTTTTTTCAAATTACGGAAACTGTTGATAATAAAGGAATGGGCGATGCAGGATTTGAACCTGCGACTTCTACCGTGTGAAGGTAGCACTCTAGCCACTGAGTTAATCGCCCGTAAGTTCATTATAAATCACAATTCATTTGACGTCAAGACATTGGGTTTTTGAGTTTTTCAAATCCAAATCCAACAATAAGTTGAGCATAGATGATAATTAAACTATCTTAAGCTGAGGTAAAGGTGAAGTTTAAAAATTTTTCAGGTATTGATTTATTTCTTAACCTTAACCTTTGCCTTAACCTATGTCAGAATTCAGATGGAAGTTAGGAACTTGACAGAAAACCAGTTTCAACATAATATCTATTCTTAAAATCAATTTTATTGACTGCGACATGGATGACAAAAAGCAATTCACCTGTGACTGGATTTTCAATACCCTGGTGGTGCTGTGCGACGGTAAGGTGGTCTGCGGCTGTGCCGATCCAAACGGTGAACGCCCATTAGGCGATCTCAAAGATGAAAGCCTTCAGTCCATCTGGAAATCAGACCGGGTTCAAAACATCCGCCAAGGATTAAACCGGGGATATGCACCCTTTTGCCTGGATTGCGGACTGAAAAGATTCCTGGAACCGGGTGAGACCATTCCCCAGAGACCGGTTCAACCGGAGACCATCCCCAGGGTTTTCATCGAACCCACGGTTTTGTGCAACCTGTCCTGCTTCGGGTCCGTATGCTCAAAAGAATCGGGAATCATCGATACCCGGTCCCGGATGCATTTACCCTTGGATACATTTATCCGGATAATCGATGAGATCGGACCTACCCTGGTCAGACTGGATCTGTTCAATTACGGAGAACCCTTTCTGAATCCTCAGGTCCTGAACATGATTGAATATGTCAAAGAAAAATACCCCGGAGTCTATCTGTATATCAGTACCAATGGCCTGATACTGAACCGGAATAAAATCCAGAGGATTGTCCGAGCCGGAGTGGATGAATTTACCTTTTCGGTTGATGGCGCTGACCAGGAAACCTACGAAAAGTACCGCTGCCGCGGTAATTTCAACCAGGTGCTCCGTAACATGCGGATATTTGTTGAAGAAAGGAACAAATCCGGCAGGGAAGTTCCCCACATCAACTGGCGCTGCATTCTGTTCAAATGGAACGATTCCAGACAGCATATGAAAAAAATCAAGAAATTGGCCGAACAAACCGGGGTAGACCGGTTTACCTGGGAGATCACCGATCATCCCAAAGAGGGTATTTCCGCTAAATATCAGATCGGAACCCGGCATTGGAAGGAAATTTTCTACGAAATTTGGGATACCAGCGGTATCAGCAATGCCATAAAAAACAAAGGTTTTTCAGCCAGGATCAGGGTATTGTCATCCCCGATCCGGGCCCAGGCTGCCCAATCCACACCGGTGCGAGTCAAGGTAAAAAATATCGGCGGTGCACTCTGGCCGGACCGCACCCATTCGGGAAGGCGCCTCATTCGGCTGGGTGCCCAGTTATTTGATCCTGACCGGAAGATGATCGAATTGAATTATGCCCGGGCTTTTCTTCCCCACCCGCTGGTTGCTCATAAATCGGTGGTACTCAATATCGAATTGCCGCCATTGAACCGGACCGGAGAATTCTGGTTGAAATTCGATATGGTTTCAGAGGGAGTTGACTGGTTTGAACCGGCCGGTTCCAAAGTGGTCTGGACAAAATTCACTGTCACATGAATACTTAAAATCAGATTGACATCCGGGTCCAATCCTTGACAGGATTGGACTATTCTTATACAATTCAGACCATGGTTGCCACCGGTTTCAAGCCATATTTCAAATCCATTTTTCTGCATATTCTGGCAGCCATTGTGATCCTTTTTTTACTGGTGAATTTTATTGCCACCACTGTAAAAATCAAGGGTTCATCGATGCAACCCATTCTCCAGGACCAGGAGAGAATTATCATTTTAAAACTGGGCCTGGCAAAAAACCATATTGATCGATTCGATATCATTGTTTTTTCCATCCCGGATATAACCCACAAAAAGTTGATCAAAAGGGTGATCGGCCTTCCCAATGAACATATAGAAATCAAGACAGGGGAAATCTATATCAATAACCGGGTACTGAAACAGACCGTCAGCTCTGTTTCCACCAACACGAGTGCGGGTTCAATCTCCATGAAACCGATTCGGATACCGGAGAATCACTATTTTGTCATCGGAGATAACCCCTGCATGAGCCAGGATTCCCGGGAATTCGGATTGATTCCCAGAACCAATATAATCGGGAAGGCCATCCTGCGCTACTGGCCCTTTTCACGATTCGGCAAAATTTCATGAGAAAATCAGGCTCACTGTTTTTAATAAGCACTTTTCTATCCGCCATTCTCATCGGCACCCTGCTGCTCATGTTGCCGTTTTCCACTCAGGGCCGTTCCATAAGCCTCGAAAATGCCCTGTTCACTTCCGCCTCTGCAGTTACTGTCACCGGCCTGATTGTGGTGGATACATCGAGTTATTTTACCTTTTTCGGAAAACTGGTCATCCTGATCCTGATGCAATTCGGGGGGCTGGGATTCATGACGGTTTCAACCCTCATCATCCTGCTGGTGGGGAAAAGCATTTCGCTGTCCGATAAATTTCGGATTGAAAATGAATTCACATCCGGTCATTACAAGAATATCGCCGAATTGGTCAAAAAAATCTTTTTCATGACCGTCATCTTTGAGGCTGCCGGCTCCATGATTCTATTTTTCCAGTTTTCGGAACTGGCCTTGAAAGAGCGAATCTTCAGTTCGGTCTTTCATTCGATTTCAGCATTCTGCAATGCCGGTTTTTCGGTTTTCGGAAACAGTTTCGAATCTTATCACTCCCGAACCGGTATAAATGTCACCCTGATGGTATTGATCATTGCCGGTGGAATTGGCTTTCTGGTGCTAAATGAAATATATTTACTGGGCCGGGGCAAAATAAAGAAAATATCCAGGCTCTCCCTTCATTCCAAACTGGTCATCATTACCAGCCTGCTGTTGATCGTTATTGGTTTTGGACTCATATTAATCGAAGAACTTTTGAACAAAAGCAATACCCTGCCCCTGAAAACCAAAATTCTTACTTCGCTTTTTCAGTCTGTTACCGCCAGGACTGCCGGTTTCAACACCGTCAATCTAAACCTGTATGCCTCAGCCTCGGTATTTATCCTATTAACACTGATGTTTATCGGTGCCTCTCCGGGATCAACCGGAGGGGGAGTCAAAACCTCCTCCCTGGGAATGGTTTTTGCCTATCTGCGTTCACGGATACGCAACCGGGAGAACATTGACCTCTTTTACCGCCATATCCCCTCCAAGACCATTGAAAAATCGTTCATGGTCATATTCCTGGCCCTGTCACTTATCTGTCTGTCATTTGTGTTGCTGCTCAGTTTCGAAAAAGAATTTAAGGTGATTGAACTGCTGTTTGAAACCATATCGGCTTTCGGTACCGTGGGATTGAGCATGGGGGTTACCGCCAAGCTGTCCCTGGCTTCCAAAATTATCATCATCATCACCATGTTCATCGGAAGGATCGGGCCGCTTACAATTCTGGTGGCCCTGAGCCGAAGAGAATCCAAAGCAGACTATCAATATCCGGAAGAAAATATTATGATCGGATAGTGTAAATCCATAAATTTGAGCAAAGAGGAGGATGTATGAAAAAATTTGCGATCATCGGATTGAGTAGTTTCGGCCTCAACATCGTAAAAACCCTGGCTCAGAAGAACGTGGAAATCCTGGCCATCGACAAGGATGAGAACAAGGTGAAGGAAATAAAGGATATCGTTAATCAGGCCATTACCATGGATGCCTCCAACAAGGAAAACCTCTCTTCGGTCGGTATTACGGAAATGGATTTTGTAATCGTGAGCACCGGCCCCTCCCTGGAACCGAGTATACTGACAGTTCATATTCTCAAAGAACTGGGTGTGAAGAAGATCATTGCCAAGGCCCTGTCCGAAGACCATGAAAAAATTCTCAACCTGGTCGGCGCCACCGAAGTCTCTTTCCCGGAAAGGGATGTGGCCATCAAAATCGGAAACCGGCTGACCTTCAGCAACCTTCTTGATTATCTGCCCCTTGAATCCGGCTTTGTTATACAGGAAATTGCACCACCGGATTCATTTATCGGAAAAACCCTGGCAGAAATTCACCTCCGGAAGAAACACAACATAACAGTGGTAGCCATCAAATCCATTATCCCGGAAAAAACCATTCCCAATCCGGGCGGAGATTTTCTGGTTAAGGAAAGTGATATTCTTATTGTGCTCGGCAGCACGGAAGACATTGAAAAATTTCAAAAAAAATTAAATCAATAATACCCCTCCTGAGCAATAAGCTGCCCAAAAGGACATTTTATTCTATCGATTAATGCCCAGCAAATCCAGCATAAAAACGTATTCCATGGCAGTTTCTTTATACCGTCTGAATCTGCCCGAGACTCCGCCATGACCGGCTTCCATATTAATTTGTAATAGTATTTTATTCCGGCTGGTGTTCATTTCACGTAATTTTTGAATCCATTTGACCGGCTCAAAGTACTGGACCTGGGAATCATGCAAACCGGTGGTTACCAGCATAGCAGGATAGGGTTTGGCTTCCACGTTGTCATATGGAGAATAGGATAACATATATTCATAATAATCTTTCTGTCTCGGATCACCCCATTCATCGAATTCGGCTGTTGTCAGGGGGATACTATCATCCAGCATGGTGGTCACCACATCCACCCACGGAACACCGGCAATAATTCCTCTGAATAGCTCAGGCTCCATATTAACCACGGCTCCCATCAACAAACCTCCGGCACTTCCCCCCATGGCAAACAATTTCTCTGAACACGTATATTTTTCTTGAATTAAATATTTAGCACAATCAATAAAATCATAAAAGGTGTTTTTCTTTTTTAACAGCTTTCCATCTTCATACCACTGCCTGCCCATTTCCTGCCCACCCCGGATATGGGCAATGGCAAAAATAAATCCCCGGTCCAAAAGACTCAACCGAACCGAACTGAAATAGGGATCCATGCTTGCTCCATATGACCCGTAACCGTAAAGTAACAGAGGATTTTTTCCATTTCTTGTCATTCCCTTTTTATATACCAGTGAGACAGGAACCCGGGTGTTATCCCTGACCGCTACATTGAACCTCTCGCCATGATAATTTCCAGGATCAAAATCTCCAACAATCTCCTCTTGTTTAAGGAGTTTTTGCTTTCGGGTATTCATATTATAATCAAAAATGGATTTCGGTGTGGTAAGAGATGTATAGCCATACCTTAACACATCGGTCTCGAATTCGGGATTTGTGGAGATATATGACATGTAAGCATCTTCTCCAAACCTGATATAGTGATCTCCTTTTCCATCCCATTTCTTTACTCTTAACTGCCGCAATCCCTCTTTTCTCTCACCTAAAACCAGAAAGTTCTTGAATATTTCAAAATTCATTAACTGGACATCATCACGATGGGAAATGACATCCAGCCAGTTCTCCTTTGATGGTGAGGCAATGGGTGCCTTGATCAATTTGAAGTTTTTGGCCCGGTAATTGGTACAGATATAAAAATAATCCCCATACTGGTCGACATCATATTCCAGGTTTTTTTCACGCCTTTGAATAACCTTGAATTGATCATCGGGGTAATCTGCATTGATAAACCGATATTCAGATGATAAAGTATGGAATGAGCCGATAAAAATGTATTTTCTGGATTTGGACTTAAATACATAAGTGGCGAAAGTGGGATCCTTTTCATGAAATATCTCCCTGTCATGTGAAACATCGGTTCCTATAACATGCTTAATAATTTTGTAAGATCTTAAGGTATTATCCTTCATGGAATAAAAAACCGTTTTGTTGTCATTGGCCCAGGCGGCTCTCCCGGTGGTATTGATCAGTTCATCCTTCAATATTTCACCGGATTTAAGATTCTTAAAATAAATCTTATATTTCCGCCTGCTTACCGTATCAACCCCAAAGGCCAGCATATTATTGTCGGGGCTGACTGAATGCCCGGCTACATGAAAGAAATCATAATCCCTGGCCATCTCATTCACATCCAGAAGTATTTCTTCCTTATTCTTTAAATTTCCCTTCTTTCGGCAGTAAATGGGATACTCCTCTTCTCCTTTATAGCGTTGATAATAATAATATCCCTGGTATTTATAGGGTACGGACATGTCGGTTTTCTTAATCCTTCCCACGATCTCATCATAGAGTTTCGTTTGCAGCGCTTCGGCAGGTTTTAAAACCGAATCTTTATACCAATTCTCCGCTTGCAGGTGTTTGATAACTTCAGGATTCTCCCTTTGATTCAACCAGTAATAATAATCAATCCGGGTATGCCCGTGGATAGTCAATTCTTTCTTGATTTTTTTGACTATCGGCGGTGCAATCTCTTTTTCATTTTTATTTTTCTGAGAATAACCCAGGCCAAAAAACAAAATGAAAATAGCGGTCATAATAAAAATATGACCCGTCAATCTCTGAAAAGTCTTATGATAATTCATATAACCCTCCTTTTTATTTTTATCATTTATAATATTCTTTAAGTATCTCATCCATCACCCGGTTGGTTCGGGCCGCAGAAATCCCGGTGCTGGGACACGATCCCCGGCCCATCAGTTCATCCACCACCGAAGTGATTAACGGTTGCTGAATATGCCTGGGATTGATCCGTCGGTACCGCTGACTGACCTTCCCCCGTTTCCACAGAACCGGGGAAAAATCAAAAGTCGAGAATACAATTTTCCCCTCACTGCCGACAATTTCAATCCGATCGGTTTCATTGGCCCGGGGTGCGGCAAAACACCAGCTTCCACAGCCAGAGATACCCGATCTAAAACAAAAACTGGCATTGACCGTATCCTCGGCCCGATACCAGCCTGCCTGATTGGAAACCATGGATTTGACCGTAGCAATCGGTCCCAGCAAATGATCCAGCAAATCCAGTTGATGGGAACCCAGATCCACAAACAGGCCCCCTCCGGATATCTCCGGAATATACCGCCAGGGCAGATGTTCAGGGTCCGGCTTTTTTTCGGGCAGGGCACGCCATAATTTCAGCTGCACCAATCGAATATCCCCGATAGCACCCTGGAGCAAGAGGGAATTGACTTTCTGGAAATAGGGAAGGCAGCGACGATAGTAGGCTACAAAAAGTTTGACCCCGGACCGTTCCGCGGCCCGAATCATTTCCCGGCATTCCCGGTAATTCAAGGCCATGGGCTTTTCCACATAGACATGTTTCCCCGCATTGGCGGCCATAATAGCATATTTGGCATGAGATGAAGGTGGAGTGGCGATATATATGGTATCAACTTCGGGATCGGCAATTAATTTTTCTGCATCATCATACCAGGACGGCACTCCATGGCAGCGAGCATAATCACGGGCCCGGGCCGCATTCCGACTCATAACCGCCACCAGCCTGGAATCCCTGACCCGGTTGAAGGCCGGACCGCTTTTCTTCTCGGTCACACTGCCGCAACCGATCATTCCCCAATTGACCTGTCTCATCATTCACCTGTTGCTAACAATGGAAAAGGAAAGAGAGATCATCATCGGATGGATCTTACCGGGCGGACTGAAACATGAAGCCAGGGGGGATAGGTGAACAAACCCGCCTGTCCCTTGTAATTAAAAAGAATCACATAGTAACGCTGGTCTTGCTGTATATCTCCGGTCCAGAGATGCCGCTGGTTGGGTGAAAATATCGGGTCAATATACAGATCGCCATTGCTCTTCCGGTTCTCAACCAGGCTGGCTCCCTCCTCCAGTGTGGGGAGCCTCCAGTCATGAAAACCCGCATATCCCTTCTGGTTAAAGTTTCGTAACCACTTGCCGGCATTCTCAAAAACCATGCTATCCGGGGATCCGGCCTGATGCCACATCAAACCGGTAGCCAGATCAACCACCACCCGGTCATTCCCGATCTTCCTCAACTGAAATTTGTTTTTAAACTGGCCGGTTTTATTGGCAGCGCTATCATAAAAACCGTACTTTTTCAATACGGACCGGGCAGCTTTTTTGGATACCGTCTGATAACGTGAACGAAAACGGCGTCCCGGCCAGGAGGGCGTCCTGGGTTTTGGCTGCTTTTCCACGGCTGTTTTTCGGGCAGTTTTCTTTTTGATCGGGGTCGGTTCGCTTTTACCCGGCCCGGGTACGGACTGCCAGTAGCGAATTCTGGTTTCCGAATAGGCCCGTAACTGCTCATCCTGTTCGCTATAGGGATTGTTTTGATTGAAATTTTTCAATATTTTTTCCCAGGCCTTCTTCTTGGTTTCTGAGGAAATCACCGCATCCCCATCAATTTTCTTCATCGTCTCAACATTCTGAACCATTTTTTCCTGCCAGTTCCTCCAGGCGGCTTCCCGTTTCAGTTTTTCCAGGTCAAGCTCAGGGGGATCGGCCGGCAGAGTCGGTTTTTTATCATAAAAATAAAAGTTCCCCATCAAGGACGATGATTCCCAGGGTATCTGGGCACCCCGGGTCTCAGCCGATACCCCCCTTCTCACCTGGCGCAGCAGATGGGCAATCTCAAGTTCGCTCTCCCGGATCACCCGGATGAGATGTTTGGTAAAAATGCCATTGCGGCCCTGTCCATCCGCTGCAGTTTTTCCCGGACTAGTTGAATAAACGATCAGACTGCCCCGGGGGGCATCCATCCGGGCTAAACCCCGGGTTCCGGAACGGAAGCTACGGGCAAAGGGATTATCCCGGCAAGCATCCAGGATCAGTATGTTCAATTTATTCCCTGCCGCCTCCATCTTGCTCAGAATAAAATTGGCATCAACTGCCTTGAACTTGATCTCATCTTCTGCCAGAATTTTTGAATCCACCGGTATCAGGTAGTTCACGCCGTCGACCTGCATCCCGTGACCGGCATAATAAAAAAGCCCGATACCGCCCCGGCTGATTTTCTTCCCGAACCTACGGATGGCTGTTTCCATCAGCTGGTGGCCTGCATTTTTATATACACTGACTTCAAAACCACAATCCTCGAGCAGATCAGCCATATCACTGGCATCATGAACCGGGTTTTTCAGTAAAGCGGTCTTGTAGTCACCGTTGCCAATCACCAGGGCATAACGTTCTGAACCCCCGGGTTGGATCAATTCAACTCCGCGCCGGGTTTTGTCAAGCAGACTATCGGTCCGGTCTTTATCTCCGGACTGACCGCAGGCAGCCCAAAACACCAGTAAAAACAACAGGGAAAATACTCTACGGATGGTTTTTGACATGACCCGATACTCCTTGTTCTTTGATCGAACTCTATTCCATTTTAAAAAAGGAAAAACAAAATGTCAATTGCAGAACGGAACCGGTAACCTCTGGGAGTCAAAAATCCTGGTGTTCGGTTCTTCGGATGATCTCATTCTGGAGTTCTGTACTTAAATCAATAAAATAGTCACTGTACCCGGCCACCCGGACAATCAGATGACGATACTTATCGGGAAATTTCTGGGCCTCCCTCAGGGTTTGAGTATTAACCACATTAAACTGAATGTGGTGCCCGTCCATTCTGAAGTAACTTCGTATCAGGTGAGTGACCTTTACGATTCCGCTGTCATCGGACAGCAGCTGGGGAGTAAACTTCATGTTTAACAGGGTGCCGCCGGTGCGGATATGGTCAATTTTTCCAGCCGATTTCATGACCGCTGTGGGCCCTTTCCGATCGACTCCCTGAACCGGTGAAACACCCTCTGAAAGTGGCTCTGCGGCATTTCTGCCATCCGGCAGAGCCCCGGTGACACTGCCAAAGTAAATATGGACAGTGGTGGGTAGCAGATTGATTCGGAAGGTTCCGTTTTTGGTATTGGGTCGACCATCAATAGATTGAAAATACACCTCAAAAACATCCTTCATCACCCCATCGGCATAATCATTGTCATTGCCGTATTTTGGTGTTTCCTTCAGCAGGCTCTGCCGGAGTTTTTCATGACCGGAAAAATTATCGGCCAGGGCCTTCAGCATGTTTTTCATTGAGATCTTTTTTTGATCAAACACGTTGTATTTCAATGAAGCCAGGGCATCGGTAACCGTTCCCAATCCCACCCCCTGAATATAGGAACTGTTGTAACGGGCACCGCCGGCATTGTAGTCAATACCCCGGTCCATACAGTCATCGATCAGCAGTGACAAAAAGGGAACCGGCATGTATTTGGCATACAGGCGCTCAATGATATTGTTGCCCCTGATCTTTATATCCACGAAATATTTTACCTGCTTTTGAAAGGCCTTGAAAAATTCCTGGTAATCGGGAAAGGATTCCGGATTCCCGGTCTCCAATCCCACCTGTTCCCCGGTTCGGGGATCAACCCCGTTGTTCAGGGTTAACTCCACCAGCTTGGGTAAATTGAAATACCCGGTTAAAATATAACATTCATGACCGAAGGCACCGGTCTCCACACAACCGCTGGATCCCCCGCTGCGGGCATCCTCAATGGACTTGCCCTGCCTGACCAGTTCCTGGATTATGATATCGGTATTGAATATCGAGGGTTGCCCGAACCCGGTCTTGATGATGTCCAGCGCTTTCCGGATCAATAAATCCGGATTTTTCTTGCTCACCTGGATCATGGAACCGGGCTGAAGGATCCTCATTTCGCCAATGACCTCCAGGATAAGATAGGTCAATTCATTGACCCCGTCGGAACCGTCCTTGGTCAATCCACCCAGGTTAATCAGGCAAAAATCCGTATATGTATTGCTCTCCTGAGCGGTCACCCCCACTTTGGGTGGGGCAGGATGATTGTTGAATTTTATCCAGAAGGCCTGCAGCAATTCCCTGGCCTGTTCCCGGGTCAGCACGCCTTGTTCAATATCTCTCCGGTAAAAGGGATACAGATTCTGGTCCAGTCTTCCCGGATTAAAGGAATCCCAGGGATTCAACTCGGTAATAACCCCCAGGTGGGTAAACCAGTAGTACTGCAAAGCTTCCCAGAAAGTTCGGGGGGATTGGGCAGGAACCCGCTGACAGATTTCTACTATCTGGTTCAATTCCTTTTTCCGCTGCGGGTCCTTTTCTTTGAAAGCCAGGGGTTTCAAGGCCTGGGCATGACGGCCGGCAAAAATCATCAGGGCATCGGCTGCCACATCCATGGCCCTGAGTGTTTCTCGCTTATCCAGGGCCAGAGGATCATTTTCAATATCCAGCTGATCCAGGCTGAGAGCAATATCAGTTCTAAAATCAGCAAATCCGCTGCTGTAAATTTTATCGCCTAAAACGGTGTGGCCGGGGGCCCGCTGTTCCTGGAACTCGGTAAATACCCCGGACCGGTAGGCACTCATCCAGCTGGCTTCCATTTCACTGAAAATCTTCTCTCTCATGGAACGGCTCGACCAGAAGGGAATGATTACTTTTTCATATGCCCGGCGGGTTTCAGGATCAACCCCAAATGAAATTTTCTCCCTGGAATTCAGGATATCCAGATCCTTCAGGGTGTGAGTGCAAATTTCAGGGTAGGTGGAGGTGGCTTTAGGTCGGGGCCCCCTCTCGCCCACAATCAGTTCTCCGGGATTGATGCAGATCTCTTTATGCTCCAGAATATATTTAAAAGCCAGAGCCCGTTGAACCGGAATGGAAAAATTTTCATCCTGCTGCTCTTTATAAAATTCGGTCAATAACAAGGCCCGCTCAATCGATATACTGGGCCTGGCTTCCAGGCTCTGCTGCCTCAAAGACCGGATACGCTCGTTCATATTATCCTCCTATCCTGACTGTGAATCCCCGGAATTCAAGGTTTTTCCGGATTGACTCTAATATTTTCCTATCGGAATCAGAACTGCCGAGTGAAAATTCCTTTTCCGAAGAGGAAAGTCGATTTTTTATGCGGTTGGGGATTTTTAACCGGCAATATTTACGTTCGGCAAAACGATGAAAGGGCAGGAGATCTATGATATTCACATTCTCCAGGTCTGAAAGAAATGCGGATATTTCTTCTACATTGGCTTCGCTACTGTTGATTCCCGGAATGACCGGAAAACGGACGATCACCGGTCTGGCCAGGCGGTCTACAGTTTTCAAATTGTCCAGGATCAATTGATTGTCGACTCCGGTATATTTCCGGTGAAGGACCGGATCAATAAATTTCAGATCGTACAAAAAAAGGTCAACCCGTTGACAAACCGATTTAAAAACAGCTTCCGGTGCATAACCGCAGGTATCCAGCGCGGTATGGATCGCCCGTGACCGGCATTGATCAAGAAGCGCTGACAGAAATTCGGGCTGCATCAGCGGCTCGCCCCCGGAAAAGGTTACCCCTCCTCCGGATTCATCAAAAAACAACACGTCCCGGTAAATTTCATCCATAATCTGGTTAACGGTTTTGACTTCCCCGATCAGATCAAATCCGCTGTCAGCATTTTCTGCGTCCTTTGCCACTCTCTGAACCTCAGGGGTAATTCCCTCCGGGTTATGACACCACCAGCAATTGAGCGGACAACCCTTGAAAAAAACCGTAAGTCGGATCCCGGGACCATCATGAATGGCATAATGTTTGATATCAAAAACCAGGCCGGAAGGAGATGACGGATGTCTGGACTGGGTTCCGGTATCTCCGGAAACATTATGGCTTGCCCTGCTCATTTGGCTTCCACTGCAGGGGATGTTTTTCTTTTCCTGCAGATAATATTATAAGCCATTACCCGTATTTTTCAAAACAATTGTCGAATTGATTTCTTCTGCGATTTTGGTTTTCAGGTTTTTTTTGGGATTTTTATCGCAGTTATTTGCAAAACCTGCTACAATTGGAGAGAGCAAATGAGAAATAAAACCCGTTTCAAAATGTTGCTTTTTCTTTTGATCGGCCTGTTGATATTCGATATCATCGGCTATATCATCATCGAGCAGGTGGGAGTGCTGGATGCGCTATACATGACCATTATCAGTATTACCACGGTGGGATTTAATGAAGTCTTTCCCCTCAGCCTCCCAGGCAGAATTTTCACCATGGTGGTGATTGTGACCGGAATCGGATTTTTTTTCTATATCGCCATGTCAGTTGCCGAAAACACTATCGAGGAGAGAGTCAGAAAAATTTTAGGGAGAAGAAAGATGAGGACTTTGGCAAAAATGAAAGATCACATGATCATTGCCGGTTTCGGCCGGATGGGAAAACTGGTTGCCTGCGACCTCCAGTCAAAGAACATCAAATTTGTCATCATTGAAAATAATCCGGAACGATTTGCCATGGCGGATGAACTGGGATATCACGTTCTCCTGGCTGATGCCACTTCGGAAGAGACCCTTGAACTGACCGGTATAAAGAATGCAAAAACATACATTGCCCTGCTGAGTTCGGATGCCCGGAACCTGTTCACGGTTCTGACCGCCAAGGAATTGAATCCCTCACTCTTTATCATTGCCCGGTGTTTTGAACCCCAGAACGAGAAAAAACTGACCAAATCAGGGGCCCACCGGGTGGTAACCCCCCATCAATTATCTTCCCGCCGAATTGTCAATACCGTACTGAAACCCAATGTGGTCAACCTGATTGACCTGGTTTCCCAGTCACAGGACCTGTCCCTTTCACTGGAAGAAATCACCATTGGAGCGGAATCCGAATTCATTGGCAAGACCATCCGGAATTCCGGGATTAAGGAGCGGTTCAATGCCATGGTGGTAGCGGTCAAGCGGGCTGAAAAACTGTTTTTCAATCCGGAAGCCAATCTGGTGCTGGCCCCCTATGATATCCTGATCCTGATCGGAGAGAAGGAAAAAATAACCCGCATCTCCTGATTACCCTGATGGCCATTTCAAAGCGATTTTCATCTCTTATATCCAGAACTCTGCCCGATCCCCTGCACCGGAAAGTCCTGGATATCGAACAATTCATTGCAGACAGAAGGATTCAAGCCATACCGAAGACAGCGGTATTTGACCTGGACGACACCCTGCTGGAGGGTGATATCGGGGATACGGTCTTTGCCCAATTGAAGCGGGATGAATCCAAACGTTATTTAACCGTTCAGCAGAAATCCCTGCCCCTGGGCTGGAGAGAATATCGAAATTTGATTAAAACCGGGAAAAAGCAGGAAGCCTATCTGAGGGTGGTCACCTGCATGGCCGGAGTCCCATTGGATGTTCTCAGTGAAACCACCCGAAAAATCCTTTGCTCACCCCACCGCTATATCAAAATCGAGGGAGAGACCGTACCCATCCCCCGGATCAACCCGACCATGTTTGGATTTCTCCAGCTTCTCCGAAAACTGAAATACCGGATCATGGTCATTTCCGCCAGCAATCACTTTTCGGTCCGGGTGGTGGCCGGAGAACTCCTTCAGCTACCCAGATCCCAGGCCTTTGGTATCCGGTCCTTGCTGAAATATATCAAGCCGGAACCGAGCCAAAAAAGAATCGCCGTCCTGAGCGGAATTCTTCAGAAACCCATACCCTGGGCCCAAGGCAAGGCCGAGGTCTATACCCGGCATGCCGGCCAGGTCCCCCCCCTGATCACCGGAGGTGACAGTGAAACCGATTTTTTTTTACTCAACCTCACCCACCCCCTGGGACTGGCCATCTGGGCGGGAAAGGACCAAAAACGGATCAAATCAATGCAAAAAAAACTCGATCATCCCCGTAACCTGTATTCTTTATACACGGAATAGAGAAATTTGATGCCACCTGCTCGGCTGGAACTGAAATCACGCTGTTTTTTCAACCACCTTCTTCTTTACCGTAAACATCCGGTACAGTACCGGCACCACAATCAGGGTCAGAACCGTTGAGGTCAGTAAACCGCCGATAATGGTCCAGCCCATGGGGGCCCAGAGGGTTCCCCCCCGAAGGGTCAGCGGTAACAAGCCTCCGATAGTGGTAGCAGTGGTTAATATAATGGGGATAAACCGGGTCTCGGCCGCTTCCTGGATGGCAGTTATCAGGTCTTTTCCTTCTGCCCTCAACTGGTTGCCGTAATCCACTAAAATAATGGAATTATTGACCACGATACCCACCAGGCTAATCAAGCCGATAAAGGCGGTAAAAGAAAAGGTATTGCCGGTTGCTAACAGAGCCAGGACGGAGCCGATAATGGCCAGGGGCAGGGCTGAAAAAACAATCAATGGCTGGGTAAAGGATTTGAACTGCAGGACCAGCACCGCAAAAATGGCGATAATGGCAATGATAATGGCCTTACTCATCCCGCCGAAAGACTGCTCCTGGCTTTCCTGTTCACCGCCCACATGATAATTATAGCCGTCCGGCCACTGGTAACGGTTGAGCCGGGAAATAATCTGGCCCGTCAGGCGGTTCACCGAAAATCCTGGCAGCACATCGGCAGTCAGAGTCGCGCTCCGCTCCAGGTTGAAATGGCTGATTTTGGCAGGACTTGATTTTAATTCCAGGCTGGCGATTTGCCTCAGGGGAATATGGACCCCGCTGGCCGAGCTCAAATAAATCCGGTCAAAAATATTCAGATCAGGCCTCTGGCCGGAGGATAGCCGTAGAACAATATTATACTCTTTTCCCTCCTTATCCCGGTATTTGGAGACGGTCATGCCAGCCACGCTGAGCCTGACGGTCCGGTCAATTTCGACCAGCGGAATACCCAGCATACCGGCTTTGTCACGGTTGATCTTCAACTGTATATCGGTCTTTGAGGTCAGCAAGGGGTTGTTGATATTCACCAGGCCCTCAATCGATTCAAAAATGGACTGGATATCAGCAGCGATTTTTTTCAATACCTCCACTTTTCTTCCTAATACCTTGATCTCCACCGGCGCCTGTACAGGAGGGCCCTGTTCCAGTTCCTTGATTTCAATTTTTGCCCCTGGAAATGTTTTGAATTTTTCTCTGAACCGTTCGATCAAATTTGACATCTCCCGCAGTCCTGTATCCTTTTTCAGTTGGACAAAAATATGGGAAATGGTGCTCTTTCCCTGCCTATCCATGATATTGTAATAAATCTGGGGATTGGTCCGGCCCACACTGGTGGTGTAATCCTGAACCGGTTCGAGTGATTCCAGATAAGACTCAACTTGCCTGGCCACCCGGTCGGTCCGGTCAATGGCCGTGCCTTCGGGAGTGGAAATATCAATAAAAAATTGGTTCTTCTCCGCCTTGGGAAAGAAGCTGATCCCAATCAGGGGAAACAGGGACAGGCTCGCCACAAATATCGCCAGGGCCAGACCGATAATGATTTTAGGCCGGGACAGGCATAACCGCAGCCATTTACGGTATTTGTTCTCGATAAAGCGGGCAATGATCTGCTGAAACCGGGTTTTCCTTTGACCATTTTTCAGCAACCGGATGGAGATAAAGGGGGTGAAAGTCAGGGCAATGAACAGGGATGCCAGCAGGGTGTAGATGACTGTCACCGGCATACTGCGGATAAATTCACCCGACACATTCCGCATCATGATGAGGGGAATAAAGGCCAGGACCGTAGTGGCGGTTGCCGAAACAATGGCCCAGCCAATCTGGCGGCTGCCCTTTATGGCAGCCAGCCGGTTGTTCTCCCCAAGCTGAATAAATCGGGATATGTTCTCGGTCATGACGATGGCATTATCAACCAGGAGTCCCAGAGTAATGATCAGGCCTGCAATGGTCATCTGTTGAATTCCATAACCGCTGATATCCACAAATCCGATGGCAATAAATAAGGAAAAGGGGATGGCCAGCATGACAATAAAAGACCCACGGAGACCAATGGTAATCAATATCACCACCCCCACCAGCAGGATTCCCTGCAGGAGGTTGGAAAAGAATCCATTCAGCCGGGCCTCCACACTTCCGGACTGGTCATATACATAGTAAAGTGACAGGGAAGGTGGCAGATGGGCTTCAAAATCAGCCACCATGGTTTTTACTCGTCCAATGATATCAAAAATATTGGTGTCCTTTTTTTGATTGGCAGTTACAAATACCGCCTTCTGTCCATTGAAGCGGGCAAAATAATGAATATCTTCATAACCCAGGTAAACATCGGCCACTTCTTTTAAAAACACAATTTTGGTTCCGCTGCTATGAATGACAATATTCCGGATTTCATCAACAGAACCGAAAGAACCACTGGTCTGGATGTTGAACCGCTTGGATCCGGAATCAATATTACCACCCGGGATGTTTATATTGGCGCTCTGGATGGAACCAATGATCCGGTTCAGTGGAATTTTTAACTGAGCGATTTTTTCCAGATTCAGAGCGATGCGGACCTCCTGTTTCGGGTAGGCCCACATCTTTACCCGCCTGACCCCGCTGATCTTTTCCAGTTGTTTTTTCAGGTTTTCGGCCTGATATTCCATCTGGCGGTAATCCGTATCATCAGATACCAGAGCCAGTTGAAGAAAATTGGTATCCTCAATGGTCCATTTAACCGTCTGCAGGCTGAGCAGGTCATCCGGTAATTTATCCCGGATGCTGTTGACTTTTTCATTGACATCGGCAAATTTATCATCAGGATCCCCGCCGAAAAAGAACTCCACACGAATCACGGCCAGGCCGTCCTCACAATTGCTTTCAATTTTCTTGATATCCTCCAGCTCATTGACCGCCTCTTCCAGAGGTGTGATCACCAGCTGTTCCATATCGGCCGGAGTGGCCCCCGGATAAAGTACAATGATGCTTGAACCGGGTTTGGATACCGGAGGATCCTCGGTTCGGGGCATGGTCATGAAAGAGACCAGACCGGCCAGTACCAGCAACACCACCAGGGTCAGGGTAAACTGGAAATTGTCGATTGCAATTTTAGGTAATTTCATTTTAACCTCGCTCTGTCAATCGACAATTTTAATGGCCATCCCATCAGTCAAATAGGCGGCGCCATCGGTAATAACCCTGCCCAGGCTCTCGGAGCCCGGATCCACAGCCACTTTATCCCGGAACAAATGCACAATCCGAATTTTTATTTTCCGGGCCCGGTTCTTCAGGGGGATGAAAACATAAGCCGTGCTTCCCTCACTGTCCACCAGGGCATCGACCGGAATCAGGGTGTAGCGATTCTTCTTTTCCGGTACTACATCCACCTGGGCCACAAAACCGGACATCAGCGTTAAGCCTTTATCCCGGATACCCAGTTCCACTTCTATGGTACCGCTGGCCGGGTCAACCGCCTGAGAAATTTCAGTGATCCGGGCTGAAAAAATCTCGGCCGGATAGGCATCAAATCTCACGCGGGCCGGATCATTCATTTCGATCAGCACCGCATCCCGGGCCGAGACGCCCGCCTTCACCACCCACTGATTTTCGGTGGACCCGAATATAAAAACCGGATAACCGGAACTGATCACCTCATTGACTTCGACCAGTCGTTTCAGTATTTTACCCCGGAAGGGAGCTCTGATCACGGAGTGGTCCAGGTTAAACCGGGCAATCTCCATATTAGACCGGGCAATTTCACAGGCGGTTTCGGCATTCTGGTGTTGTTCCAGTGTTGCCGCCCGGTCCCGGTAGAGATTTGTTACCCGTTCCAGATCCCGTTTGGTTTTCAGGAATCCATTCCGGGCATTGTTAAATCCGGCCCTTATTTCAGCCAGGTTCAGGCTGGCCAGGACCTGTCCCTTTATTACCGAATCCCCTTCATCAGCAGAAATCTTTTCAATGATACCACCGGTCTTGAAACTCAGCTTGATCTGGGTTTTGGGTACCAGCCGGCCGCTGGTACGAATGGGAATTGATATTTCCTTCACCACCGCTTCTTCAATTTTCACCGGGATGACCACCGGCTGGTTCTGACCGTTATTTTTAGGCTGGCATCCAAACAACATGAAAACCAGAATAATCAATGCCAACCATAGGAAAAAACCTGTTTTTTTCATCTCTCTGTCTCCTTATTTGTCAATGGGAAGGAAGCCGAGGCATGTTCCAGCCGGGCCTCCATAATATAACAATCAAATACGGCAATGATGCGATTGATACCGGCCCGGGTATATTCATTCCGGGCCTGGATATGCTCAATCTGAGGAACCATTCCCTGTTCATATTTTTTAGCCACGATATGAAAGGCTTCCCGGCGGCTATGCAGAAGGTCCTGTGCGGAACGGATGGTTTCCCGGGCCACCTCCAGGTTGTGATAGGCCTCCCGGACCTGCATTCTGACTTGCTGCTCCAGCTCCAGCTGCCGGGCGTGAAGCTTTTTCTTTTCCACCCGGGCCTGAAACTTTTTTTCCGAATCCTTAAAACCGTTGAACAGGTTCCAGCTGAGAACCAGCGAGGCCATCCAGAAATCATCCTCTCCACCGAAACGATACTGCTCCCCCTGGAAACCGTAATCCAGTACAACGGTCACCGCTGGTAAAAACTGTGCCCCCTGAAGCCGGATATTGTGTTGGGCAGCCTCGATGGAGGCCTGAACCTGGGCAAACTCGGCCCGGTGATCCAGGGCACGGGCTTCCAGTCGATCAAGATCCGGGATATTACTTAACAGCGGATCGGCATCCACTGACCCGCTGATCTTTTCATCCAGGGAACGGTTGAGCAAAAAGTTAAAATAAGCGGTTGACAGGTTGATGTTCTTTTTCGCTTCGGCCAGATTGCGGTCCAGTTTACTGAGTTCGGCCCGGGACCGAAAAACAATCTCTTCGGTGACCTTATGGTTTTTAAACAGGCTTTTACTGACCCTGAGGTTTTCCTCCAGCAGTACCCGGGTGTTAGCCAGGAGGCCTCTGATTTTCAGGGTTTTCAAATGAGTAAAATAGGCAGTCTTGATATCCCCAACCAGTTGGCTTCTGAAGGCATCCACCCGGGCTCCTTGAATCCTGCTGATCCGGGATTTAATTTTGACATAATGATAGATCCGGGGTTGAAAAATCGGCTGAACCAACCGTATTTTGGTTTCGTGCTCCCGGGGACGCAGGAATGGAATCATCTCATCCTCAATATCGGTGGGAAATGGCGCAGGCTGGTTATGAATACCCAGTAATTGATTTAAGGTTTCATAAACAGGATTCATCAGCTCACCAACGGGAAATTCAATAATTCTACCTCCCCCGGCCAGTGAATAGCGGGCTTCCAGGGAAATTTTAGGCAGGAACATTCCCCTGGCCTCTTTCAAGGCCGAGAGGCTCTGATCCAGGGAAAAGTTTTCCTGCTTCAACACCAGATTGTCCCTGAGTCCCATTTTAATGTATTTTTGCAAAATCGCGGTTTCAGCCGGTATTGCTCGAACCATAACCGGCAGTAAAACCAGCCCCATAACCATAAACAGGAATAATTTCATGATGACCTCCTGCTGATCAGGGTCGACTGCCCAGATAACATCTCATCAACTGAAAGGAATAATCCATGATATCCCCGGTCTTGATCCCCATCATTTTTTCAAAGAATTCTCCCTTGGATTCTATAATCTGCATGACACCGTTGGAATGGGCCCACAATACAATGGATATCAATAATGGATCAAGGTCAGGCTGAAGACTTCCATCCTGGATTCCGGTTTTAACAGCCTCCTGCATAAATCCAAACAACTTGTTTCCGGTTTCATTACAACGAGCAACATAAGGATTTTTCTCATTGCATTTGATTTCAATCTTATGTCCTTCGTGGTGCAGCATGGCATTTGCATATTCCGGGTATTGTTTGTAAAAATCATAGTAGGCTTTTCCGATAGCATTCAACTTATCGATTCCTTTCTCCTCTTTGGCTACTACTTTTTCAAATGAAGAATAAAGAAGATTGAGTCCTCGATGAATAATGGCATGGTATAAATCATCCTTATTCTGGAAGTAAAGATAAAGGGTACCCTTGCTCAATTCAGCGGCTGCTGCCACTTCATCCATGCTTGAATTTTCAACTCCCTCCGAGAAAAATATTCTCTCGGCCGCATCAATAATGGTTTTCTTTCGCTGTTCCTTCTCTCTTTCACGTCGTTCGGTTATACCCATATATTCCTCCAGTTCACAAATCTGACCTGCGGTCTTTTATTAGACAAGGATTTAATTTTTGACTGCTGGTCATATCATTAACAACAGTATAGAACAATTTTTTATTCCTGTCAACTTTTTTTTAATTTTTTAGAATTTTTTTAAATGGGATTTCGGATTTACCGATAGAACAAAATCAGTTCCGGTCTTCTTCTTCAAGAAATCCGATGGCTTTGGTGGGACACTTGCCCACCCACTGCATGGCTTCTTCATTCTCCAGGACATCAAAGTTGTTAATCATGGAGAGATTGTTTTCCACCACGATCTCGCTGTTCTGGACCCCTTTGGTACAGATCATGCAGCCGGTGCAAGCATTTTTACAATTCTTCCGGGAATTCTTGGGATTGTCCAGGGACTTGCAGAACACGAAGAATTTTCGGGAAATCGGGTGGAGTTCTAATAAATTTTTAGGGCAGGCTTTCACACACAAGCCGCAGGCCGTACACTTCTCCCTGTCCACTACCGGAAGCCCCTCTTTGTCTATGTACAGGGCATCAAAATTACAGGCGTCCACACAATCGCCATAGCCCAGGCACCCGTAGCTGCAAAACTTATCCCCACTCTGGACCAGGGAGGCGGCATAACACTGCCGGATGCCCCGGTAGTCGGCCTTTCTTCGGGCCGCTGTTTCGGTCCCGCGGCAGAGCAGCACCGCCACCTGTCTTTCGGTTTCAATGATTTCCACTCCCAGAACCCGGGCGATTTCCCGGGCTGTTTCAGAACCTCCTACCGGACAGCTGCTGGCATCGACCTGGCCGCTGGTTATGGCTTCGGCCAGGGCCCGGCATCCCGGATACCCGCAGGCCCCGCAATTGGCCCCTGGCAAAACTTCTTCAACTTGATCGATTTTAGGATCTTCCTCTACTTTAAATTTATTCCTTGCAATGGACAGGCCAAAGGCAAAAAACGCACCCAGTATTCCCATGGTCAGGATGGATATGGCTATATTGAACATGTTGTCTTCCTCATTCCGGTTTCAGACTCGGCATGATCATCAGATTAACCCGGCAAATCCCATGAAGGCCAGAGATAAAATTCCGGCCACGATCAGGGTGATGCCCGCTCCCTTCAAAGATTCCGGTATATCAGCGGTCTCCAGTTCTTCCCTTATCCCGGCCATAATCACCAGGGCAAGGGTGAATCCCACACCTGCTCCCAGGCCGAAAACCAGGCCCTGGATAAAGCTGTATTCCCGTAGAGAAATAAACAGGGCCAGCCCCAAAATGGCGCAGTTGGTGGTGATCAGGGGAAGGAAAATCCCCAGGGCCCGGTACAACGGCGGACTGATCTTCTTGATAACCATTTCCACAAACTGCACCTGGGAGGCAATCACCAGGATAAACACTACATATTGCAGGATCTCCAGGTGAAAGGGAATCAGGATTAAATGGTTAATCAGCCAGGTGATCACCGCGGTGATGGACATCACAAAAATGACGGCCAGCCCCATGGAAAAAGCGGCATCGATTTTCTTGGATACGCCTAAAAAGGGACAGATTCCTAAGAAATAACTCAGTACAAAATTGTTGATGATGGCCGCCGATATGAAAAGCAGTATCAATTCCATTTTCACACCGTTCCTTTACTGGACCTGTTTTTGATTACCCCGGACACGCCCAGGATAATACCCAGCATAAAAAAGGCGCCCGGGGGCATGATCATGATTACCCAGGGTTTGAAAAACGCGGGCATGAGTTTGATGCCGAACCAGGTCCCATAGCCTAAAATTTCCCGGAAGGATGACAGCAGCACCAGGGCGATTAAAAAACCCAGGGACATTCCCAGGGCATCCACCAGGGACATTTTTACCGTGTTCTTGGAGGAAAAGGCCTCCTGCCGGCCCAGGATAATGCAGTTCACAATGATCAGGGGAATAAAAGGCCCTAATGCCTTGGAGATATCGTAAAAATATGCAGCCAGGAACCGGTCGGCCAGGGTGACAAAAGAGGCAATAATCACAATATAGGAGGCAATCCTCACCGATCCCGGTATCCACTTCCTGAAAGTCGATACCATCAAAGAAGACATGATCAGCACGAATGAAGTGGCCAGCGCCATGGCCAGGCCGTTCACCACCGTAGTGGTCACGGCCAGGGTGGGACACATACCTAACAGTTGGACTAGGACCGGGTTATCATTCCACAATCCCTTGGCAAATTCAAAAGCCGGCGTTCCTTTTTTCACTTTATTTCACCCTATTTTGTTTGATTTTTTGATGTCCTCGAAGCTTTTTGAGGTTGTCATTGATAATGGACAGCAACTTTTGGGTAGAAATGGTTGCCGCTGATATGGCCTGGATCATGTTACTGCCAGGCATTGGTTTCTTGTTTTTGACAAATCCGATCGTCTTGAGAACCGAGAGTCCTTTGAACTGGGCCCGGAAACCCTCTTTTTTGATGTTGTCCCCCAGTCCCGGGGTTTCCTTCTGTTCCAGGACCTCGATTCCTAACAATTTTGAAATGGCCGGATCCGTGGCAGCAATGATGGATATCTTGTCCTGAAAACCCGAACCGGACAGGATGAATCCCCAGCCCATCAGCTGCTGGCCCTTCAATCCCCGGTAGACCACGAATTTGTCCCCTTTCTCCTGGATTTCCATTTTTTGGAAATCTGCTGCCCCGGGAATCAACTTTTTCAATCCGGTTTTGATGGCCCTGGCCTTGTTAATCTCAATTTTGGGCTTGGTGAAGCTGTCCACCACCGCTAATGAACCGCCGGAAATGACCGTGATCAGTGACAATACCATCACCATTCTCAAGGATTCATTCATTTTTAACCTCCCCGAAAACCCTGGGCCTGGTATAGCGGTTCATTAGGGGTACAAAACTGTTCATAAATAGAATGGCAAACATGACCCCTTCCGGCAAACCGCCGAATATCCGGATAATCATGACCACCAGCCCGATTCCGATTCCGAAGATAACACTTCCCAGCGGGGTGATCGGCGAGGTCACCATGTCAGCGGCCATGTAAAAACCGCCTAACATCAAACTGCCTGAGAATAGATAAAACAGCGGATCCGCATATTTCTGGGGATCGATCAGGTGCAGTATTCCGGAAAACACAAGGACCGTTGAAAATAGGGAAACCGGGATTCTCCAATCCGCCATTTTCAGCAGCAGCAGAATCACCCCGGTGATAATGATCAGTATTGCCGAGGTTTCTCCAATACTGCCGCCGACATTACCTAAAAACACCTTTTTCAGGGGGGTCAGGTCATTGGAGAACTTCAGGCCTCCCAGGGGTGTGGCCGTGGTGATGGAATCCAGTCTGAAAAAGAAAGGTTTGACCCAGGTGGTCATATCCAGGGGAAATGAGGCCTGGAGAAAGGCCCGCCCCACCAGGGCCGGGTTGAAGATATTGAACCCTATTCCACCGAAAACCTGCTTGCCGATAGCAACGGCCACCATAGAACCCAGGGCCACTTCAAATAAGGGCAAGGTGGGGGGCAGGGTGAGTGCTAACAAAATTCCGGTAATCACGGCTGACCCGTCCCAGATTGCAGAAATATCTTTTTTTCGCAGTTTTAAAAAAACAAATTCAGTGATCAGGGCCACTGCCGTGCTCAGCAGAATACGTACCAGGGCATGAGTACCGAAAAAATAAACCCCGGCAACGCACATGGGCATGAGCAGGGCCACCACCGTATACATGACTTGAGGAGTGCTTTTTTTACCCTTTAAATGCGGTGAAGACTCCAGGACAGGATATAATTGATCGGTCATTTTTTATCCTTGACTTCCTTTTTGATTTCGATGATCCGGTTTTTAGCCACACGGATCCAGTGAACCAGGGGGATATTGGAGGGGCATACAAAGGAACAGCAACCGCATTCGATGCAGTTGAGAGCGCCATAGTCCTCGGCCTTGTCCCAGATATCGTTCCGGGCATAGCGGGAAATCTTGGTAGGCACCAGAAACATGGGACAGTTATGGACACATTCCGCACAGTTAATGCAATTATACTCTTTTCTGGGTTTGGCCTTGCCCGTCACTAATATTCCCGAAGTGGCCTTGGTCACCCCTACATCGGGATTGAACTGGGCCACTCCCATCATGGGGCCGCCCAGCAGAATCTTTCCCACCTCCTGGGAAAATCCGCCCAGATACTCGAATAAAAAAGAAAAGGGGGTACCGATCCGGACCATCAGGTTGGCCGGCCGGGTAAGGGCATCCCCGCTCAGGGTCACCACCCGTTTATACAGCGGTATTTTTTTCACCACGGCATCGAATACAGCTGCGGCCGTACCCACATTGGATACCACCACCCCCACGTGCAGGGGAAGTTTACCGGGAGGAACCCGGATACCCAGTACCGCATCGATGAGCATCTTTTCAGCGCCCTGGGGGTATTTGGTTTTAACCGCCTTGACCCGGATGGAAGGTTCATCCTTACACAGCTCGGTCAGTTTCACAATAGCATCGGGCTTGTTGGTCTCGATACCGATAATGGCTTTTTCCGCAGCCACTGCTTTCATGATGATTTTCAAACCAAAAACGATCTTTTCACCGGCTTCCAGCATCAGGCGGTGGTCAGCGGTCAGGAAGGGTTCGCATTCACACCCGTTCAATACCACGGTGTGAATTTTTACACCCTCGGGCGGAATGAATTTAACCGCAGTTGGAAAAGCCGCACCCCCCATGCCCACTATACCGGCCTGGCGGATGGAATCCACGATCTGTTTTGCGGATAAAGATTGATAATCAACCACAACTGCAGGATCGAAATCCAGTTCTTCGGCTTCCTCGGTCTGGATTTCGATGCAGGTGTCGGAAGCCGCTAATGGGCTGGGTGCATTGCCCACGTTTTTGACCACACCGGTCACGCTGGAGTGAACCGGGGCCGAGACAAAGGCATCGGCTCGGGCAATGACCTGGCCGGTTTTGACCCGATCTCCCTTAGTCACCAGTGGTTGCAGGGGGGCACCGATATGCTGCCGAAGCGGGATGATCACCCGGGGAGGCAGGGGTGCTTCCTGAATAGCCAGATTTTCTGACAACTCTTTGAATTCTTCAGGATGAATACCTTGTTTAAATGTTCGTGTTTTCAACGTTTTTCTCTTCTTTTTGATTACTGCCGGAGGGGGGAATCGAACCCCCACAGGGCTAGGCCCCGTCAGATTTTGAGTCTGATGCGTCTGCCAATTCCGCCACTCCGGCAGGCGATGCCATATTATAGTAACTCAGGCTTTTTTTGTCAATTAAAATCATCAACAAAATCCCAGAATTAAAGCAAAAACATCTTTATGCTTCAGTTCCGATTCCAATTATCAACAATCATAGATTTATTGGCACCACTCCCAATCGTTCAAAGCTATCCTTTGAAATTAACAAAAATTAAAAAATTAAAACCCCGTCCCCGCTTTTTCGCTTTTTTTCTATGTAATAAGATAATACAATTTATCCATATATCAAAACAGGATTGTCTCAAAACAATACATTCCGAAAACAACTCAATATACCTGATATTATTATCTTTATATAATATCTCTTGAAAAACTGATCTAAAATGAAACAGATTTTTATTCGGGGGAATACCTAAAATCTGTATTATTTCAAGGTTTTAGACTTGTTTTAGATCTGGAAACAAAATTGCTGATATATAGATTCAAATATTGAGCAATAGCAGAGGATAGAATTTTTGAAAAGAAGGAATATTACAATATATGAAACATAAGAATCTATGCAAAAAGATTATCGAATATGTTTGGTCACTAAACTTGGAAGAATTATCACAACTAACAAGATATAAAATCGCAATAAAATTTGGAATTAATGAAAGCTATTTATCAAGAAAATTTAAAAATGATACCCAAATGTTACTTTCTAAATTTATTCTGGTTGTAAAAATTAATAGAGCAGAAGATTTGCTAAAAATAAGATCAGATCTAAATATCAGGAATATTTCCAAACAAGTAGGATTTATAAAAATTGAGCAATTCAGGCAATATTTTAGAGCTAGAACAGGCCTGAATCCGAGTAAATACAGGAGATACCATCAAAATTAACATTTTGGGGGGTTGTATTCTCATTGTCTTTTTTAAATAATTTCTAATGAAGAATAAAAATGATTGCAACTTTATTAATAAATTGAATATCAATATTATTTTTATTGATAAATATTTAATATAAAAAGGGAGGATAAGATGATTAAAAAGATTTTAAAAATGTTTTTTGTAACTTTAATGTTATTTGTTTTAGGTTTATCTATTTTGAATGTTACGTCATTTGAGACAGAAGCTGTTATTGTCAATATGACTTATGTTCATTGGTTGAATAATTGCTACTTACCTAAATCCAATTGCGTAATTATACACAAGATATAAAGAGGTAGATATCATAACTTATAAAATATTATTTCTAAAACAGCATTGAATAATAGTAATCAAGATGGAGCAATGTTATCTGTTCCATATAGATTACATATATTGATTAAAATTTAGACAGGGAATAAAAGGAGTGCATTCATTATGAAGAAATTGGTCTTATTTTATACAGTATTTTTGTTATGTGTCAATTATTTATTTTCACTAAATATAAAAAAGATAAATTCTTTTATTCTTGAACATAAAAAAGAACATTATATTCACATTCCTGGCTCTTTTATTGTAACCGATGATAATTACATATATTTAACAGATAGAAAGGAAGGAAATCTAAAAATATTTGATATTAAAGGAAATTTTATTAAATCCTTATGGAGAAAGGGACGAGGTCCAAACGAGTTTGTAAGTCCTCATTTGATGACGGATTATCAAACCCAAATATTAGTGACAGACTTTCAAGGGAATTCTTTATATGTATTTAATAGAGAGCCGAAAAACATATTAGAATTAAAGGATAAAGTATTCTTCATAACATTAGCAACAGACTTTCATTTTCTAAACTCTCACGAATTATTGATGTCTGGAAGAATCATAAATGCAGATAACTCCGAGACAGAGAACTACGGTTTATTTAAATATAACTTTGAAACAAATAAATATCATTACCTAATACCCTCACACGTCTGTTACGGGTATAAGACTCAAAATGAGTTCAATAAGGCATTCACCTCAAAAATGATCTATATTGGTATACCAAGTTATTTATGTGTTACGGAGAGCGATATTTTTTTTGTATATACAGGGGCTCTGAACATTTTAAAATTAAACAGAACTTCCAAAAAGATCTCTTTTTTTGGGAAAAAAACCTCAAATTACACAAAGCCATATGTAAGCCCGGAGTTAATAAAAGCATATAATAGATTTGATAGAAATAATACTTATAGAGAAAAAATAAGAAGAACCATGTCCTTTGTTTTGGATTTGTTTGCTATAAACAATAAGGAAATAGGACTTATATATTCAAGATTTAAAAAGAATGATGATACTATTGATCTTTTTTTGCAGGTTTATGATTCATCAGGAACTTTTATTAAAGAATTTTTATTTATGAACACTAAAGCATTTGGTAGAGATGAGTTATTTTTTTATTATAAAAAAAACAAAAATCTATTGCATGTATTGGAAACAAAAACTGACGATGATTTTGAGCAATTTCATGTAATTAGTGTATACAAAATAGAGAAATGAAAAATTATATTATTGGAATACTTATAGTATTTGTTTTATTCTTATGTAGTTTATTTTACAAGAATAACAACCAATCAAATTTTGAATGTTTTCCAATACCAAAAAGCTTAATTGCTCAATCTGAACATCCAATCTTATATATTTTTATTGTTTTTTCAAAGGATAATTGCAGTGATTGTTTAGGTATTATAGATGTATTGAATAATCTTCCCTCTAATTTTATTGTTTGTGGAATTGTTAATAAGGAAGAAATGAAGGATGAAAATGAGTTCAGAACTATAATTGGGGCTAATTTCCAACTAAAAACTTCTTTTAGCAAATTAACAAAGTTCTCGCCAAATTATACCCCAACAATCATTGGGGTTGGTCAAAATGGTAAAATATATTTTGTTCTCCCTGGAGTTCCCAATGAAAAAGAGTACTTGGAAAAGTTCTTGAATGACTTCTATACACGAGCCTTCCCATTATTAATGACAAAATAGTACTCACATTTACATTCAAATCTCAAACTATTTGAAAATCCATTTTTTTCCTGATAAAAAATGAACTGAGGGACTCAATCTGTTAAAAAGTGTGTAAAATTCTTAACACTACCAAACTTTCGAAACTTCTGAAAAATTACAACTGGGCCGTTGCGGAGAATCTCTTGGAAAAAGTTGTGAAAGAAAGGCTCCTACATCAAAGTTGCTAAAAACAAATTTGTATTGATAGATCCAATACCTGCTATTCAACACTTCTACATTTATACGCACCGTACCCTCTTTAACACCCAACTCCGGTAATATATGACAAAGATTTCTTACTTAATTAAAAAGTGGTGCAATAAATGGGAGCAGGTCAAGTTCAATCAGTACTAATAATATTTACTATGCTTTTATAATCAGATGCATCTTTAAAAATATAATGAGGACTATACTTTTTTAAGGTCTCATATGAATATTCACCGGATGCTAATGAAATAATTTTAGCCCCTACAGAAAAGGCACATTCGATATCCCTTTTTAATGTATTTGAAATTGCCCTCTATTTTGTAATTATTTTTTTTTACTGACATACTAATAACAATTCTGATTTCAAAACTGTGTCACTAACTGTGTCACCTGATGGTACAGTTTAATACAGATAATACGTTTAATTGGAATACTACAAAACTGCTGTAAATCCCGAAAACATGCATTATCACTGATTATAGAGCTATATTGCCCGTTTCGCAAAACTACTAAAAATGATGGGGTCATAAAAATGATGGGGTCAGGTCTTGCATTGCAGCATTTTCAGTGAAATCAATTGTTACATTATATTATTTTTATAACTCATTCCTTTCACCCCCATCAAATATAACATCCCAATTAAATATGAATCCTCAAAAATGTTGGGAACAATTGATATCTTTATTCTTTAGACCTGACCCCGATCATTCTTGGAAAATTATTCAACAGAGCAAGAATGAAAAATCACAAAAAGTGAAGAAGTCAAGAAGTCATGCACCGTCACCCTATTTTTTACGTCACCCTATTTTTTATCAAGCAACGTCCCCTCTATATTCATCCTTTTTATGTTAGAATGACATACTGTATGTCGAAGGAAAACCAGATGATCGGAGAGGTCAAAACCATTGGCAAGGGAGGACGGGGAATCGTTCTTTTTGAGGAGAAACCGGTTTTTATAGACCGGGTTCTGGCCGGAGAAACGGTTGAATTCACCATTACTGGGAAGAGGCATTCGGTATGGTTCGGTTCGCTGACAAAAATAATCGGAGCTTCGGAAGACCGGATTGCGCCACCCTGTCCTTATTATTCCCGTTGCGGAGGCTGCAATTTCCAGCATATCGCCTACCCGAGGCAGGTCACGCTTAAAAAAAATATCCTTACAGACAACCTGAAAAAAATTTCCGGGATACGGCAGGTTCCCCCGGTCAACATTTTCACTTCTCCGGCTTTCGGATACCGGACCAAGGTCGTTTTAAAAGTCAGGAACGGCAAAGTCGGATTCCTGCAGAGAGAGAGCCACCGGCTGGTCGAGATCGACCGCTGCCTGCTCTTGCCGGGAGGCGGGGAAAAAGTGATAACCGACATCAGAAGAAATCCCCGGACAAAAAAGGTCATGAATGGCGAGATCATGGTCCTGTGCAATGACCGGGAGTTTTCAGCCCTGGCCAAAGAAGGGCAAACCCTATATTTCCTGACTCCAGAAAAGGAAATCACATTTGATGTGAGAGGTTTTTCTTACCGGTTCACACCGGATAATTTCATCCAGGCCAACCGGTTCACCCTGGATGTTATGATTGAATTGGTCGAGAGTCAGATGAAATCAAATCCATGGCACCATGCCATTGACCTGTATTGCGGGGCCGGCTTTTTTACCATCCCTCTGTCGCGGGGATGCGAAAAGGTCATTGCCTTCGATATTGAATCGGGAAACCTCCGTTCATTGGAAAAAAACCTTCAGGCCAACGGAATCAGAAATGTGACCGTGATAAAAGCCGACATAAACCGGTCTTCACTGCCCGATGCGGATCTATATCTGGCTGACCCGCCCAGGACCGGCCTGAAGCCGAATACCATACGTAATATGTCCCGGGGTCCGGGAAAGCGGATTTTCTACTTCTCCTGTGATTCGGCTACATTTTGCCGGGATATATCCCGTTTCCGGGCCAACGGATACCGGCCGAAAAGTATAACCCTTGTCGACAACTTTCCCCAGACCGATCACTTCGAGATTTTTAGCTGTCTTGAATACTTCTCCGGAAACAAAAAAAAATGAAAATCCTGACACTCGATTAAATGAAGACTGGGGTCAGTTCTTTCATTATAACATTTAATATTAAGATAATGGGACCATTTTTTTATAACCCATCCCTTTCACCCCTCATCAAATCAAATATCCCAATTATATGGGAATCCTCAAAAATGTTGGGAACAATTTATATCTTCATTCTTTAGACCTGACCCCGGCTATGACCCCGGCTATAAAAGCGGGGTACAGGGGCTCGGCCCTCTGTTAGAGTCTGAAATGGCCCGTATGCGAAAAACCACATTATAATTGAATATAATGGTATATTTATCTTTTTAGAAAAGTCTTAAATTTCTCCATGACCGGATTTTGAGTCTGATGCGTCTGCCAATTCCACCACTCCAGCAAGCGATTGATAATTATCTAAACCAAATCTCATTTTGTCATTACTCTATTGACAATGAACAATAATGCTCCTAATATTTCATTGAGAAGAAAAAAGAAATTTCCTATGGTGTTCTCTTCTCCAGGTTTGTTATTTTATGAAAGAAAATAAATTTAATAAGAAAAAGGAGTGAGCTTATGGATCTCTCGGTTAAATACATGGGAATCGATCTCCAGAATCCCCTGGTTGTATCCAGCTCCGGGCTTACCAATTCTATAGAAAATATTAAAAAATGCGAAGCCAACGGTGCCGGGGCTGTCGTTTTAAAATCATTATTCGAAGAACAGGTTGAGTCGGATATCCAGAAACTGGAAGGCGAAGGCGCTGCCTATCCCCATCCCGAGGCCGTTGATTACATGAGACAGATGAAGACCTGGCACAGCCAGGGAGAATACCTGAAACTCATCCAAGGCGCCAAGCGCGCCTGCTCTATTCCGGTCATTGCCAGCCTGAATGCGGTATCACCCAAGTGGTGGGTAAGCTGTCTCAAGCAAATAGAAAATGCGGGCGCCGATGGCCTGGAGCTGAATATATCACTCCTTCCCACAGACATGCGCAAGAATCCTGCTGAATACGAACATACCTATGTTGAAGTGCTGAAATCCGTTAAGAGCGAAACCAGCCTTCCCCTGTCGGTGAAGATAGGGAATCATTTTACCTCCATTCCCAACATGGCTTTCCGCCTGGCCAATGCCGGCGCACAGGCCCTTGTGCTCTTCAACCGCTTTTACCGGTTAGACATGAACATCGAGAAGATGTCACTTAAACGCGCCATTCCATTCAGCACTCCGGTTGAAATGGCCCGTTCTCTGCGCTGGATTTCCCTGCTTTACGGACAGCTTGACATTGATATGGCGGCTTCCACGGGAGTGCATACCGGCGCCAGCGCCGTCAAAATGCTGCTGGCCGGCGCTGCAGCCGTGCAGGTCTGCTCCACGCTTTATCAGAACGGAATTGAGCACCTTCAGAAAATACGGAAGGAAATGGAGGCCTGGATGGCCAGGCACCGGTTTCAGAAAATCGACGACTTTAAAGGCAAACTGTGCCAGGAGCAAAGCGAAAACCCCGAGCAATACGAAAGGCTGCAATATGTTAAGGCCCTGCTCGGCAAAGAATAACGGACAACATGTGAAAAGTTGAAATGTATACCAATTTAATTTATAATGCTCAGTTAAAATTATTTTTAAAGTGAGAAATTTAAATGAATGAACTGATTGTTTTTGTTGGGCCTAATGAACGAATTACTCCCCTGGAAGTTGAAGCTTCGAGAGAAGGTTTCAAGTATATAGAAGTCTGCGCATTCGACTACGAACACGAATATGCATCAAAAAAGTTAAAAGAATTCTTAAAGATGCAGGACAGAGAAGTTCTTTTCAGGTTCATATTCCCATTTAACTTTATTACATTCAACCAAAAGATGCAAAACCTGATTGATACCGGAACAGAAGAAAGCCTGGCAAAGTTGCAAATATTTGAAGAGTATGTTAATGGCTGGAAAAAATTCATAAATTCTGTTAATACGCCGATAAGGGAGGTCAATCCTCTTGAGGCTGTGATTTTTCAGAGAAATAAGCAAAAACAGTATAAAAAACTTGAAAAAGAGCTCAACAATCTTCCATTTACAGTATATCTCTCAGAAGAAAAAGATCATAAAAAAATATTAGATATGCTTGAAGAATTTAAAGGTGTGGTGTTCAAACCAATAAGTGGTGCGGAGAGTAAGGGAATTTACATAATCAAGAAAGAACAAAACAGATATCTGCTAAAATCAGACATAAAAGAAAGTAGAAATATAAAAGACATCAGCCATTCATTAGAAGAGACTTTGAAGAAATTACATTCACCAGGTTATGTAGTCCAACAAAAAATTGAATTTTCAAAAGTTTTTGGGGACTGTGATTTTGACTTAAGGATACATACAATAGGCGGAGAAGTTGTCGGAACTGCAGCTTTTTTCTACAACCCGGAAACAAAAACTGAAGAGATTAAGTCGATAGAGTCCATTGCAGAAAAAAATCTTAAACTTAAAGAAGCCTTGGAAGAATCAAAATTGATCGGAATAAAGGCAACCCAAATCTTAGGTTTGGATGTTTCCGGAGTAGACATAATGCTTTCAGGTAAGGATTATAAACCGTACATCATCGAAATCAACAGCTTTCCAGGCTGGGCCCTGTTAGAAGCCAATCCTGAGCTTGATATCGCACGGAAAGAGGTTGAATTCTATAAAAAAATATTACGTTGAGTGAAATAAAAATAAACCTAAAAAAAATAGTCGGGAACTATCTCTCTTTAAAAGAATACACAAAAAGAAAAGATATAATTATCACGCCGGTGGTAAAGGTTGTTGCCGGAAACATAAATATTGTTCGGAGACTAGAAGCGAATGGTGCAGAAATTATTGGTGACTCCAGGATATACAATATACGAAAATTTAAAAAAGCCGGTATAAACTCAAAATATCTTCTTTTAAGACTCCCGGCTAAAGGTGAAATCAGCGAGGTTGTAAAATATTCTGACTATAGTCTTAACTCAAGTGCAGACACTATTTCAATGATTGATAAAGAAGCAAAGATGCAAAAAAAACAACATGGAATAGTATTAATGATTGAGATGGGTGATCTGCGTGAAGGTGTTTGTTTAAAAAAGGCTTTGGAAATTTCCAAAAGAATATACAAAATGGATAATATATACCTGAAAGGAATAGGTTCAAATTTTGCCTGTTATGGGGGTGTCGAGCCGTCGGATAATAAAATGCGTACTCTGAGTGAGATTGCAGAAAATTTTCCTGGAATCGAATGGATTTCAGGGGGGAATTCTGCCAATATCTGTTGGATGAGAAATTCCAATAACATGTATAAAATAAACCACCTAAGGTTAGGAGAATCTATAATGTTAGGCCTCGAAACCCTGTCAAGAAAACATATACCAGGGTTATATCTCGACTCTTTTGTACTGAGTGCTGAAGTAATAGAGTTCGAAAAAAAAGACTCAATTCCTGATGGTAAAATCTCACAAGATGCTTTCGGTAAAGTTCCAGAATTCACAGATGAAGGTATGATATCCAGGGCAATACTCGATGTGGGAAGGCAGGATGTAGACCCTGATGGTCTGACACCTATTAAAAAAAACATAAAAATATTAGGAGCCAGCAGCGACCATTTAATAGTCAAATGTGATTCTAAAATCCTTGTGGGAGATAAATTGGAATTCATTCCAAACTACTCTGCATTATTAAGAATCATGACATCAGTATATATTAAAAAATCATATACTGAATAATATTGAAGAGAATGGGGCAATAAACTGAATGAAAGATGACAATATCTTATTGGAAGAATTTATTTTTTATGTTATACTTAATTTTTCATAATAGGAGAATGGTTTGAAGGATTATACGAGTATTATGCTTGTAGGCATACATGTTTAAGTTACCAAAAATAGAGACACCAGACTGGCTTTTACAGAAATTTCAGCTGCCAAAGGTAAAAGTCCCGAAGTTGAAGATAGGCGATTTAATATCTGATATTCCTATCATACAGGGCGGAATGGGAGTAGGGATTTCTCTATCCGGTCTTGCTTCTGCTGTGGCCAGAGAGGGAGGAGTTGGTGTAATCGCCGCCAATGCCATCGGAATGCTGGAACCCGATTATTTTAAAAACGGAAGGAATGCAAACAAAAGAGCTCTGAGAAAAGAGATAAGGAAGGCAAGGGAAAAAAGCAGTGGCATTATTGGTGTGAATATAATGGTGGCTGTCAAGGATTTTGGAGATCTTTTGCGGGTTTCCATAGAAGAGAAGGTCGATGTGGTTTTTGTGGGTGCAGGACTACCAATTAAAGATATACCGGTAAAGGAATTAAGAGATTCAAATGTGAAGTTTGTTCCTATTGTGAGTTCTGCAAGGGCTGCCAAACTCATATGTAGATACTGGGAGAAGAATTATAATGACATTCCCGACGGACTTGTTGTTGAAGGTCCTGACGCGGGTGGCCATCTGGGATTTAAGAAGGAACAAATAGACCATCCGGATCATAAACTCGAAAAGATTTTGCCTGAAGTAATATCTGAGACAAAAGCATTTGAAAAAATCTTCAATCGAAAGATACCTGTGATTGCTGCAGGTGGTATTTTTACAGGTGAAGATATCTACAAGTTTCTCAATTTAGGAGCAGCGGGCGTTCAGATGGGAACAAGATTTGTTGCTACTCATGAATGTGATGCGGATATAAGATTCAAGAAATCATATCTCGAGTGCAGCCAGAAAGATATTGTTATAATAAAAAGCCCGGTGGGTCTTCCGGGAAGGGTGATAAAGAACAATTTCATCGAGAATATCGATTCAGGCAAAAAACAATTTTTCACCTGTCCCTGGAGATGCCTTAATAGCTGTGATGCACGGAATGCCAGGTACTGTATTTCGATTGCTTTGAATAATGCAAGGAAGGGTAAGTTTAGAACCGGATTTGCATTTGCAGGATCCAATGCTTATAAAATTAACAGAATAATTTCCGTTAAAGAACTTCTTAAAGACCTTACTAAAGAATATCTCGCAGCAGCGGAAAAGGGAACAATCAGTTTGTTAAATGAATTAACAGTTGCTCTGGAAAAACTCAATACTCTGAAGGATGAATATGCAAAAACTGTTGATAAGAATATTCGAATTTTTAAGGATGAATATGTAAAAGTGCTGGAAAAAGGCAGTGAAACCTTAAGAGAAGAATATGGAAATATACTGATGAAAATCAATAATCTAAAAAAAGAGTATATGGACTATTTTAATAAAGCAAACAGCCTAAAGAGTCAGCTTTCGAAATTTTTTACATAAAAATTCTAAGAAAAAAAATCAGAGGTAACTTCTAAGTTTATATATCGGTAATCAGGAGGTGCCAATCCTCTCCCTCTTCGTCCTCCACTACCTGGTATATCTTCGAGTTTTTTATGCAATAAGGAAAATATTCACGAACATTGACCTGTTTCAGGGGAACCATAACTCTTTTTTCCAGTTCATGGGTCTTGTTAAAAATATAAAATTCACATTTCCCATTTTTGTTTTTATAGGTCTGGATATAAATTTTTCCGTCCCTTACCCTTATAGACTGAATGGCCGGGAATCTGTCAGGGAGCTCAATGCGGTTTTTAAACCGTTCCCAGTTGTTTTTATACCTTACATTTTCATAATAATTCATGATTTTTGCCTTTAACTCTGAAGAGATATGAATAGGCTTATAGTCAACTTTAATGGAAGTTTCATTGTCACCGTTGGAATTCATTACGTTAATTAAAAAGTCCTGGGAATAAAACAAGTAAATTTTATTATTTCCGGTGTCATAGCCAAAAACCGAAGAAAATTCGTTTATTTTTCTATTGCTTCGGCGCATCATTCCACCGAAATTTACCGCTACCCTGCATATTTCTTTCAGCTTGTTTAAATCTTTATCATAAATGTTAATGGCTATTGCCGGTTCACTTTGCCGAAAACCGGTGAACTGGCTTCCGATATAGTTGTTACCAAAGGGTAGGATACGGGATCCAAAACCCTGTACGGTTTTTTTCTCTGAAAGAAAACGGCCGTCTTTATTAAAAAATATTATTTTATTCCTGCTGTTTACGATAACCTTGTCCTTTCGGGGAATTATATTTATCATATTTATATTGAAATGACGCCCTATGGGAAATTCTCCGGGGCCCTCACCCTTTTTCCCGAATTTTGTCTTCAACATCAGGTTTTCCAAACTGTAAACATAAATGGATGCATCCTCGATGATATAGATTTGATCATCCCCCACTTCAATTTTTGCAGGTCTTAAAAGTTCCGGTAGTACCGTGGTTTGAGTGGAAAAAACAAGGCTGGAAAATATGAAGACAAATAAAATTAAGATTATTTTTTTCATTATCATTTCATCCTTATTATTATATTTAACTGCTTAAAACTTGGCTTTCGTTTTCCTTAATTCACAGCCTTATAATGTAGTTTATTATAGTATAATATTAATGGTTTCTCAATAAAAATCGATTTGTTTCCCGCCTGCCTTTACTGCGCCATCCCCTACCCTGAAATAGTACCAGGGCTTTAATATTCTGGGAATATGTAATACAATATGATTGCACTTTTCAGGTTTGAACCGTTTACAGATGAAGAATTTTATCAAGAAATATCCCTTGTTGTACTATAGCACTCTGACCGGGGTATTCATTTTTGCATTTTTAAACGTTTTCAAACCCTTTGGATTCCAAAAGGTTCCGGAGGAAGTTTTAAATCCCCTTTTCCTCGGATATAGCCTGATCGGGTTTTTGCTGGTGCTGCTCAACCACATTCTTTTTGGAGGTTTGATGGACAGGCATTTCTCCGATAAAGGTTCAATGGTAAGGGTATGGCTCTGGCCAATGTGGATTACCCTCACCATTATCCTTATCAATGTTGCCTATACCCGCTGGTTTTTCGTCAAAACCGGACTCACCACACCGGAGTATTTTCAACCGAGGCCGGTGATCGTGGGCACCCTGGCCATCGGTGCTTTGTGTATATTCATTATCGAAATGATCGATCAGAATATCCGGCTCAAACAAAATCTCAACACCCAGCAGTTAGCCAATCAAAAATTAAAAGAGCGATTACCCGGCAGCATTAAAAACCAGAATAATGAGAAAACACTGTTGATCAAAGCACAGAATGAAAAGGATACCTATCAATTCAACCCGGGAGACCTCTTTTTTATGAATGCCCGGGAGAATTATGTTGCAATTCATTATAAGAAAGATAAAAATGAGAGGGTCCTGATCCGGAATACCATTTCATCGGTGTCAGACCAGTTAAAACAACATTATCCGGTGTTTTTCCGTTGTCACCGGGGTTATATTGTAAATATCCGAAAAATTCAATCGGTTACCGGCAATGCCCAGGGATTCAGGTTATTTCTGGACCAGATCCCGGAGGCAATCCCGGTTTCCCGAAGTTATGTTCCGGAGTTTCGAGACATTGTCAGAAAGTATCTTTAGGTCCTATTTCTCCGCTCCTTGTCATCTGTCACAAAACCGGTTCATCCGTCACAAAACCCCTTTACAGCTGTTCCGATCGAATTATAATGAAAGCGGTGCAGCGAACAGATGCGCACCGGGAGGATGAAATGACAATGAAAAAAATAGTTTCCACGATCTTGATTCTACTCTTTGTTCTGTTGTACGGAAATCACCTGATTCCCTGTTCCACATTCTTTGCCCAAGGAAAGCAGGTTAAGTTGTTCGGGCGCAATTACGATTTTTTTACCCATACCGGTTTTGTGGTCATCAATCCCCGGGGAATGGTGAAACAGGCTCTGGTATACCCGGGAGAATCTCCCGCCGGTTGGAGCAGTAAATACGGAAGCATTACCTTTAACCAGGTGGGGCAGGAATTTCCCACCGGTGGAATGAATGAAGCTGGCCTGGTAATCGAATGCATGTGGCTTTCCCATACCCAGTATCCCATGAAGGATACCCGCCCCTCGGTGATGGAACTGCAGTGGATGCAGTATGTCCTGGATACCTGCGGGACGGTTAAAGAAGTAATAGAGACAGACCAAAAGATACGGATCCAGCAGAAGGGACAGCCCCTGCATTTCCTGGTGGCAGACAAAGACGGGAATGGTGCAATCATTGAGTTTATTGGTTTTTATCCCTATTTCTACCCCTTCGGAAAAAAACATCCCGCCACCCTGACCAACTCTTCCTATGCCGATTGCCTGGTCTATCTAAAACGGTTCAGGGGATTTGGAGGTAAAAGCAAGATCAGAAAGACCATCTATTCCGTGGACCGATTCGTGCAGCTGGCTGCCGCTGTTAAGGCTAAAAAGCCGACGGTGGAAAAAGCCTTTTTCTGGCTGGAAACGGTGTCCGTGCAACCGGGTGAAGCCGGTAACAGTTATACCTGCTGGAGTATTGTGTATGATCCCGTCAACCTCAACATATATTTTAAAGCTTTCGGAAAAGAAGGAATCCATACATTAAATTTTTCAGATTTTCCCTTTGACTGCACACATAATGCCAGAGTACTGGATATGGAAAACATCCGGGGAACGAACCTGAAAAACGACTTTATACTCTTGACCCCCCAGTTGAATACCAAACTGGTGAAACGGATCTTTGGCATCTATAAAAAGAATAACTTTTTAACCGAGATGCCGGATATGTACCTGGACGTCCTGGGCAATTATCCCGCATCCTTCAAGTGTAAGGAAAATTAATCCGTATAGATGATATGAAGCGGTATCCCGACATTTTTACTCTTCAGAAAAATGCGGGGTGCGGCGCTGTTTCTTTTTTTCCGATTGGTGCTTTTTCTCCTCCAGGCGACGAGCTTTAGCTGCCTTCGTGGGGCCGGTCCTTTTCCGTTTCGGGGGAGGAATAGCAGCCCGTTGAATCAGAGCGATGAGTCGCTCACGGGCATCCCTCCGGTTGCGTTCCCGTGTCCGGTAGCGGTGAGCTTCTATGATCAGTTCACCGCCTTCGGTCAGCCGGGACCTGACCAGTTTTTCCAGGCGCTCACGCACATCATCGGGCAAGGAGGGTGAGCGCCGTACATCGAATCGCAGCTGGACCGCAGTGGCTACTTTGTTCACGTTCTGCCCCCCGGGACCCGGAGAGCGAACAAAGGCCTCCTCCAGTTCATTTTCATCAATGAAAATTGTAGTGGTAACCTTAATCCATGTCATGGATTCTCCTCTATTATTATACTTTCCGGTCAGTCAAATTTCAATTGTCAAACTCCCCCCGCTACTGTCTCGGGCGTCTTGCCCCAAAGAATAAATCCATTTTGCCCTTAAATAAAAAAATAAAAAAATTGCAATAAAATTCCTTTTTTGTTATAAAAAATGGGGTAAATTCAAAGGTGGATTAATGATCGGGAAAACAATTTCCCATTACAAAGTCCTTGAGAAACTTGGTGAAGGGGGAATGGGTGTGGTTTATAAGGCCCAGGACACCAAACTCAAACGCCTGGTTGCCCTTAAATTTCTTCCCAAAGATCTCATTGCCAGTCAGGATTCTAAAAAAAGATTCAAGCGGGAAGCCGAAGCCGTGGCCCTGCTCAACCATCCCAACATCATTACCATCCACGAGATCGATGAACACCAGGGTAGAAGCTACATGGTGATGGAATATGTGGAGGGGAAAACCCTTAAACAGAAAATTGAAAAATCCCGGGAAATCCCCTGTGACCTGAAAAAAATCAGGGAAATGGTCATATTAGCTATCCAGATCTGCCGGGGTCTGGGCAATGCCCACCAGGCCAATATCATCCACCGCGACATCAAGCCGGCCAATATCCTCATCAATGCTGATGAGCAGGTGAAAATCATGGATTTTGGACTGGTCAAGCTGACCGATGCCAGTAAAATCACCCGGGACACCTCCACCCTGGGCACTGTCCATTACATGTCACCCGAACAAATAGAGGGCAGTGAAATTGACATCCGGGCCGATATCTGGTCATTCGGAGCGGTGCTGTATGAATTGATTACCGGCAGGGTGCCTTTTATGGAAAATTATCTGCAGGCCCTGTTCTTCTCCATCATGAATGAACAGCCAGCACCGATTTTAGATCTGTGTCCCCTGGTCCCGCCGGAACTGGAAACCCTGATCAACCGCTGCCTGGAAAAGGACGCCCATAAACGCTACCCGGACCTGGGAGAAGTATTGGAGGAATTGAAGGGGATCAAGAAAAAACTGGACTCCCAAACCCAGTCCGGAAAAATCATAAAAGCCACATATCGGCGACAAGTTTTCCGGAAACTGGCCAAAATGGCTGCTCCCCTGGCCGTTTTGCTTCTGGTCATTCTGTTCACCCTGATACCGAATCCAGGGCGCCAGTCCTTGAAGAACTGGCTGTTTCTGAAAAAGCTACCGGAAAATAAATACCTGGCCGTACTCCCTCTGGTCAATCCCGGTAAGGATCCCCTCCAACAGGCCTATGCAAATGGCACCACTGCCAGACTCATTGACAAGTTGACCGGACTGGAACAGTTTCATACGCAATTCTGGGTGGTTCCGATCAGCGAGTTGCGCCAATATAAAATCAACAGCGTAAAAAAAGTAATAAAATCCGTTTATGTCAGCCTGGTGCTGACCGGAAGTTTAAAATTGGATGGAGACAACATCATACATGAATTCAACCTGGTGGATGCCAGCAGCCGGAAAACATTGAGAACCAGCAGTTTGACCAACCACATCACCAACCTGTCCGGCCTGCAGGATGGAATGATCAAAAATATCACGGAAATGCTTGATCTCCGATTATCACCGGCTGCCGAGACCTCCCTTTTTGCCGGAGGAACCTCAATGCCCGGGGCCTACCAGCTCTACCTTCAGGGTCTTGGCTTTCTCCAGGAGAGTGAAAAGAAAAACAGTATCGGTCAATCCATAGAAATGTTTAACCAGGCCATTGATCAGGATAACTCCTATGGCGAAGCCCATGCATCATTAGGCAAGGCCTGCTTATTCATGTATAGATTAACCAAAGAAAAAAACTGGCTGGAAAAAGCAAAGGTTAACTGTAACCGTGCTCTAGAAATCAATAAACGACTATATCCTGTACATATAATCTTGGGATACATTCAAAATGAAACCGGAAAATATGAAAATGCCATAAAAAAATTTCAACAGGCCCTGGATATAAATCCAGAATCTTTCCAGGCTAGGCACGAAATGGCCAAAACATTCTATTTTTATTTAGGAGAAAAAAATAAAGCCGAAGAAGAGTGGAAGAAGGCTATTAAATTAAGGACTGATTTCTGGGTGGGATATAAATTTTTAGCTTATTTTTATTGGCAGGCTAGCCGGATTCTAGAAGCTGAAGATTTATTACTTAAGGTTGTTGATCTAAATCCAGCTGATATTTGGGCCTATAAAGTCCTGATCGGTATCTATTATAAAAGGACCGATGAAATCAGTGCCCTAAAAGCACAAGAGATATTCGAAAAGTCAAAAAAAATCGGACCTGATGCTGAAATTTACTCCAATATGGGAGTCAACCTGTATTTACAAAAACGTTATGCAGAAGCTCGCGATATGTATGTAAAAGCGATAGAATTGGGGGAAAATGGCCCATGGATATTTATGGTATGGGGGAATCTGGCAGACAGTTACCGGTTTATTGGGGGATATGAACAGGAGGCACAAAGAGCGTATCAAAAGGCGGTCAAATTAGTACAAAAAAAACTCACAGAAAAACAAAACGACGCTACTATGCATTCCAGCTTGGGATTATACCTATCCAAGTTAGGGGAGTCTAATCGGGCCATTCTTGAAATTGACAAATCACTAAAACTGGATCCTAATGATTTAGAGGTAATTCAGAATTCTATCGTGGTCTTTGAACTTTCTGGAAAGCGTAACCGAGCTTTGTTATGTTTAGAAGAATTTATCAAACGTCAAGGAACCATAGGAGAATTGAGCAGGAATCCTTTTCTGGCTGAACTCCATAAAGATCCGCGATACTTGAAACTGGTTAAACGAAAAAAGCCACTTAAATCAAATTCAAAAAGAGATAAATAATGACCAGTTATAAAAGTGTATATATTTTAAATTACAAATAAAAAATATTTTCCTTAGATCTTTAGAAATCCTAAAGACAGGAAATTTAAGGAGGTAAAAAATGAAAAAAGGTATGGTCATTTTATTTATTGTCACCATCATTTCCATTTTTCTATTAGGTGATGAAAGAAAAAGATCAGTGGGTGCACCAGCAACGCTGCCTGACGTGATAATTGAAATCACAGTACAGTCATCTGGAGAACTTTGTTACGGAGAGGATTGTGAAAAGCACACCGTAGGTGCTTACAAAAACAGCAAGATTGTGTGGAAGTGTAAAGACGAAGAAAATAACCCACTTACCTTTTCCATTCGCTTTAGAACTAAATCACCTGTTCAAGAAAAGAATCCAAATGTTCAAGTAAAGAATTCAAATGAATCACCTTACTACCCTGTGGAGTCAGGAATTACAACGGCAATACATTCAGTAAATGGAGAGAAAACCCTATGGATTAGTCCCAATGCTGAAGATGGCACTTATAAGTATAGTGTTGCAGTTCTTAAAGGTGGCATAATCTTTATCGATGACCCTCAAATTATTGTTCCACCACCAAAAGGTTAAGTAAATCTTAAATGCTCATTGACTCATTGGGGACGGTCCTTGACTTTTTGACTTTTTTAATGATTCCTGACCCGATGGATCACTTTATAGCAACCAGCAATTAATTTTGTATCAGAGAACAGGTATAACCTGAGGGGACTGGTTTATTTCAATTCTAAATTTGATAGACAAAATATGATATTCAGAAAAGGGGCTTGAAAAACATCTATTGAATACCAGCTGATTTAAATAGATCTCAAAATTGTAAAGGCCACATTCTTTTTTATGTCTTACCCCGGGGAAAATCCGGGTCAATACTACCCGACTTTTTGCGTTCTCTGAGGTGGGAGAAGATATCAATCACCGTTTTTAACCCGACCATTACCAAAAGAGCGGCTGGCGGGGATCCCAGTGATTTAACCATAAATCCACCGATGATAATGGTGATATGCATGATCACCACCCGCGAATAGGGCTGGATAAAGAGATCCTGATAGGATACCCGTTCAAATTCCCCCCGGCCAATAAAATTATGAAAATAGGAAACACCATGGCTGATAACTATGAGCAGCAGGGGAATCAATAGCCAGTTTAAGTTCTCTACGGGAATGCCAAACAGCACCACCACAAAAACCCCGTGCCCCAGGGTAAACATGCCGTAGTGAATCAAAAAAAAGGACATGACACCAGCCCGGCTCATTTCCCGGGGGGAACGGTCATTGATGCTGTACCGGGATTTCATCTCCTGCCCCCGGGCCTTTTTCATCTTGACCAAGTTGAACATGCCGATTACCAGATTTTCAGCCCAGTAGAGGAATAATATGGTTGAGACATCCCAGCCCAGCAAAAATACTCCGACCACCGGAACCAGATTCACCCCAACCAGCCACAGTACCGAAGCCCGGATGGTCTCAATACCTGTTTTATCCTGATTCAAGATAAACCCTCAGAACTCTGTTTACCCTATTCCGGTTTTTTTTTCTTTAAAGCGGTTTTAGGCTTTCCATAATATTGGTGAAGGGCACCTTGTAGCTCCCGGCCCTTTCCATGCGTCTCAGCAGTAACATGCCCATGGCCCGGGGCGTTTGAACCAGCAAAACAGTAACGACCCAGTTTGCCCGCTTATGACGGGCTTCT
>CBDAFS010000056.1:0-23174 GCA_965195285.1 uncultured Aminicenantes bacterium
ATCAGGAACAACTGCAATCCCCAATTCAGGAGTTGCCTGGTTCACAAAACCGAATGAATGATTCTCTTTTGTCCAAAACCGATACCATGCAGCACCTAATTTATTCTCAGAATTCTCAGCTATTATGGCAGTATCTCCGTCTCTCATACCCCAATTTTGCATGATCTTATAAACATCAGGTCTCCGCAAACCATCATGCAAGTTCGGTCTATCCTTAGATACTCGCCAATAGGCGGCTTCAAAAAGCATTTCTTTCAGAAAATGAAGATCGCTATTTGTGGCCTTACGTATTTTGTTGTTCTTATTTTGATGCATAACGTGACCTGCCCCCATTTATTGTACCACTTTTAAAGTTAGTGATCCGCTATTTTTATATGTTCATTGTTTTAATATTAGCAAACGTTTGTGTATATTCAATTGTGTTTATTCCTTATTCTATCTCGCATTTATTCTTCCGACACATGACTATTAATAAACATTCAGTATATATTTTATTAAAATAAAAGCTAAATATCAAAAAAATTGATTGTTTATACCGCTCGCTTTTCGCTGGATTTTTTAAAAGAATAAACAAACCAATTCTTTTTGTTGAGAATATAATATTGTTTTATGTATTATTTTAAATATGTTAATAATTTTTCCAGATAATCAAGGAAAAAATGTCGGTTCCACAAATCTAGAGCTATGAGGTCCTGAGATTTCAAAAAACGTCGGACATCTTCTTTTACAAAATCCCAGTTGAGCTGGTTGATTTTTTCCCTCATCCGGATTTCATACCACTCTTTGGTAACAGTGATCTTTTCATTTTTCCAGGGCCCCATCTGGTTAATTGCATTGGATAAGAGAGTAAAATTAACGTCAAACTTCCGGGTAATAAGCCATATAAAATCATACCAGTCCCTGCCTTTTGTATATTGTCGGCAAAGAAGTGCATGATTTTTTAATGCAAATGCACTGGCTGGCTCCTGGATGGTGATGGAATAAGGTAGGGGAAAGTCAAGAAATTTTGTCTCCCATACAGAACCTTCAGGTGGATTGGTATCGATTTCCAGGCGAATTTTTACTTTAGGCAATCTCCCGGTTTTGGATTCTGTATGAAATTGAATTAACTTTCCAATGGAATCATCCTTTAAAAATACTTTTTTAACAGGTTCTTCAAGCTCGGATTTATCAAGGACTTCCAGCCGGTACCCATAAGTCTGAAATTCCAATGATAAATTTTTTATAAATGGATCCCATTTAAAATTTGAATTAGGTTTGATTAATAAAAAATCAAGATCCTCTGAAAACCTGTTCATCCCGTAAAGTACCCTTAAACAGGTTCCCCCATGGAATGCTGCATAATTAAAGAACCTGTTTCTTGACAAACTCATAAGAGCAATCTCCTGGATAATCTCCCGAATGGCCTGCTCCTCTTCTTGAATATTTTGACAATGATACTCTTTTAATCTTTCCTGAATAATTTTAATGCTCATTTTTCAACTCCATCTTAATCCCTTGAACAAAATTATCAATCCGCCTGTTTTTGTATTTTAAAGCTAGAATCTCAAGCTGATTGAAAGAAATTTTGCTTATTACATTTCGTTCAATTCTCAGATCACTGAACAATGGATCAATACTGTTCCATTCTTTTTTATAAACAAAAATAAAATCCAAAAGAGCCTTTACAGGAGAAGCAATAAAAAAAGATCCATTGGATTCGCTCTTCCTATTCACATCAAAAAAAGCATCTTTTGCTGGAATCTTCAAATATGAAAACATGCCGACAGGAGTTTTAAATGTTTTTGATCGTTTCACACATGCACTTGTGATAGTATAAACAGCCTCTGGAATCCAGCCATAATAAAACAGGGCGGATAAAAAACTGATATATGATGGTCCATATATTTTTTCCGCTACTTCAAATAAGTTCAACGGTTTTTTGCGATATTTTTCATTTAAACAATACAAACCCCTCCGGATTCGAATCAACCTTCCACTGGCCATAGCCCTTTTTACAATCCCATAACGCTGATAATCACTGAATTCCTGCAGGATGATCTTGATTTCATTTTCTGTAATCAGTTCACCTGCTTTTTTTTCCAGAATACAATCAATAATATCCATATAATCACCAACCAGCACTTAATATATTGCACGAAACTGTCTAAAAACAACAGTTTTGTACAATAATATTACTATAATAAAAAAAATTTTTCAAGCCCACTGGCGAAAATTTCCCCAACACATAAAAGGAACACGGGAGGAGGAGAATTGAGTTACAAACCCGACAGCTATTAGGACAATAGCGACTATCCCTAAAGTGGTTGCACTGATAAAACTGTTCCTTTCAGGTTGATTTATTATGCAGTATTTTTTGAAATGCTATAACGGCCAAACTCACCTGCCGCTATGGAACGCCAGCGGAATTGTGGTCAGGTGCAGCGTCTTGTTAACCGTTCTCATCTTTCCCTTGCTTTTTAAGCAATTCCTCAATCCGAACAAAGAACTCATTTCGAATCTTCTCTATATGCAATGCTTCCCTGTAATCAAGTATTGCCTTGTCCTTACGCTTAAACCTGTCCGGTTCTACTTGCAACGCATAAGAATTGACCTGTCTTTTCCAGAACCACTCTGCACAACAAAACTGGACGTTTTCCGGATCAATGGCCGGAATTACTTTTAAAACCTCAAACAATCCTCTTCCCGAAGCACTGTTTTCAACGCAGAAGGCAATGTAGGCGATCCGGTACTCCACTTTGGCGATTGTATCTTTAACCGGCAGGGGCTCAAGGTTATGAAGATCTTTCTGGCCGTTGTAAACAAAGTGTCCATGGCAGCTTTGCAGAGTGAAACAACAAGGCAATTTGTTAAAACCGTTGATGATCTTAATAATGGGTACATCAATCATATCATCGGTGAGACCGCACAGGCTTTTCTGCTTTTGAACTTGATAATACGGATTTTCCGCTAATTCTTTTAGTTCAGTGAAGGTTTCCAACTTTGACAGCCCTGCCCATACAGAGATAAATTACGTTATCTTCGCCTAACTATTATCAAACATCAGTTTATATTTTATTAAAATAAAGAGTAAATATCAAATAAATTGATTATTTATACCGCTCGTTTTTCGCCTGGGAAGTTTGTTTTACCAAATCGATCATAGGCAAAGGGCGACAGATCAAAATCTGTCTTTCCTTCCAATATGAGCTCGCTCAAAACTTGCCCCACTACCGGTCCATCCCCTTATCATTTTGGAATCAGCCATGACCGGAGCCCGTTGAACCAGTGCCTCCACCACCTTAATCATGAAGGCCTGATCAACCTGAAGATTAAAGCTGGATGGTTCTTCCAGATCACTCATTCCGGTCAGAATCATCGAATTCTCGCCCCGGAAATAATGACGCATGTCCATATCAATGACCATTGGTACTGGCCGGGGAATGTCTTTGGTACAGGTGATGACAAAAACCTGGCGGCGATAGGGCAGAACCGGGAGGTCAAGCCCAATCATTCGGGCCACTTTTTGGCCAGGTTATAGGCAACCGAAGTACCCAGTATTCCTCCGCCAATAATGATTATTTCAGCAATACTATTCCAGTTTTTCACTTTCTCTTCCAAATATAATAGACCGGAATCCCGATAATTGTCAATCCAATACCTGCAAGTGATTCCACTGGCTTTTCAATCAATGTATTAAAAAGAATCCCACTGGAGGCTAAAATGAAGATAATGGGTACAACCGGATATCCCCAGGTTTTGTACGGCCTGGAAAGGTTGGGATATTTTCCTCTCAATTTAAAAACAGAGGCGGCGGCAGCAATCCAAAAAACAATAGAGATAAACATGGCAAAGGTAATAATCTGTTCAAATGATCCGCTGAGTACCAAAACACAAGACCAGAGAGCCTGTATGAATATGGCGAATCCAGGTGTTTTGAAACGCGGGTGAATCCTGGCAGCCCGACTAAAAAAGATTCCGTCCCTGGCCATGGCATAATAAACCCGGGGACCGGTTAAAATTGAACCGTTGAGTGATCCGAAAGTGGAGAGGACCACGGCAATGGCAACAATCACCCCCCAGGAACCTCCAAAAAGAGCGGTTGCGGATTTTTCGGCAACTCTGATTACTCCGGTAATTTTCTCAATGGGAAGACTGTACAGATAAATATAATTGACCAAAACATAGAGTGAGGTGACACCAATGGTTCCCAAGAAGAGGGCGCGAGGGATATTGTATGCTGGTTTTTTTATTTCTCCGGCAACAAAATTGACATTATTCCACCCGTCAAAAGCCCAGGTAACGGCAATCAAAGCCAGGCCAAAACCGACCATCAATTGACTCAAATCCAGGCCAGCCGGATTCAACTCGAAAGAGACAGAATGGCCCCGGCCAAAAAGAAAACCCATTAAAACAAAACCAACCAGAGTGGCAATTTTGATAACCGTTATGATGTTTTGAATGGATTTTCCAAAAATTAGCCCCAAATAATTAGCAACCGACAAAAAGACAATGACCAGAACCGCTACCAGCTGAGCCATGGAAAACGAATAAGAAAATGATTGACCCATAGCCCTAAGATTAATTGCAAAGCAACTATTTTCTGTGGATAAAACCGGAATCAGATAGCCAAAATACTCGGCAAAGGCAATAGCCAGAGCAGCAATCCCGCCGGTCATATAAACCAGAAAAGTAATCCAGCCGTACAGAAATCCCACCAGTGGCCCATACGCCTCTTTCAGATAAACGTATTGGCCCCCGGCTCTGGGCATGGATGCCCCCAGTTCAGCATAAGTAAGGGCACCGGCCAGGGTTAAAACGCCACCGATAAACCAGGCCAGAAGAATCAGCCCCGGAGACGGAATGGCTTTGGCCATTATTCCGGTGGTGAGAAATATACCGGATCCAATAATAATGCCCATCATAACCATGATGGAATCAAATAGATTAAGCTGCCGGTTTAAACCGAATCCGGAATCAGGCAAACTATTGGGTTTTTGCATTCGTTGAATCCCGGATTATAAACCCAGGTATGGATAAATAATGATCGTCCATTAGATTTATATCAGTCAGCATTCCTATAACATACAACCAATAGTAAGTCAAAGTTGTTCGTTTTCAATACGATTGTCTATATATGATAATAGGTTACTCATATTTATTTGATAATAATATTATTAGATTGTTGACATAACTCAATTTTTATACTATATTGTTAATGTAAAACGAAAAAAATAAACAAGGAGGTTTAAAATGAATTTAGTAAGATGGAGTCCTTTCAGGGACTTTACTGATCTGCAAGAGCGATTCAATCAACTCTTGAAAACTGACATGTGGAAAGAGAATGATTCCAACGATTTCGCCATGAACTCATGGTCGCCTTCAACAGATATCTATAAAACCAAGGATGACTACGTATTTAAACTTGAGATTCCGGGAATGAATAAGGATGATATCCAGATCGAATTCAATAACGATACCCTGACCATAAAGGGCGACAGAAAAGAGGAAAAAGAAATCAATAAGGAAGACTATCACAGAACTGAAAGATGTTGCGGATCTTTCTCACGTTCATTCAATTTACCGAAAAATGTTGATGAAAAAAATATCGATGCATCCATGAAGGATGGAATTCTGGAACTTCGTATTCCCAAAAAAGAAGAAGCCAAAATCAAAGCAATTCCAATTAAAATCAAATAAAAGGTTCTTGCAGAAAAAAAAAGGGCAGCCTGTTTTCAGGCTGCCCTTTTTTTATCCGATAATTTTTAAGCTTATATTATAGTGATAAAATATCTTTGGCAATCTGAGTGGACTTTTCTAAAATTTCCTTATGCAGGCTTCCACCATGGGAATCCATGGTGACCACCAGAGGAAAATCCTCTACTTCGATCACCCAAAATGCTTCCGGAGTTCCAAATTCTTCCAATTTATAAACTGTTTTTACATTTTTTACCGCAAAGGCAATCAGGGTTCCGGCCCCGCCAATCGCATGAAAATATACGGCCCCGCACTTTTTCAGACCATCAGCTGTTTTAGCCCCCATTCCCCCTTTACCGATCACCCCTCGAACACCGTATTCACTGATCACATCTGCCTGATAGGGTTCCTCCCGGATGGATGTGGTAGGGCCTGCCGACACGAAACTCCATTTTCCACTGTCATCCTTTTTTACTACAGGGCCGCAGTGGTAGATAACCGACTCTTTCAAATCGTCGCGGATAAAATCCGGTTTCTCATCCACCATCAATTTATGGGCCTGGTCTCGGGCGGTAACAATAACACCGGATAACAGAACTTCGTCACCGACTTTTAATTTTCTAATATCATCTTCTGAAATCGGAGTTTTAAGCTTAATCATAAGTCACCTCATCGTTTATTATGGTCATGGATTTTCTTCTGAAAGCCCAGCAGGTATATGAAACTGAGACAAAATAGGAAGCGGGATGTCGATGCTGGGTGGCAGCAAACACATCCAAAACAGTGGTTTTCCCCCCAAATCCCATGGGTCCGATTCCCAGTTTATTTAACTCTTTATAAAGATTGATCTCCAAATCCGACAATTCCGGTTGAGTATTCCGCTGACCGATTTTTCTGAAAAACTGCTGCTTGGAAAGGGCATATGACGTGACACGATCCCCCCCGATTCCCACTCCGATGACGCCGGGTGCACAACCCAGTCCCTGGGCTTTTAGGACTGCATCAATAATCAAATTCCGGACCCCCTGCAAGTCCCTTCCCGCTTTCAACTCGGCATTGGGAAGCTTGTATTGGGTGCCCACATTCTCGCTTCCCCCGCCCTTCAACATCAAACGAATACGAACTTCATCTTTATCCCATTGATGAAACTGGAGGTAGGGGGCATTCATTCCGATGTTGTTGCCGGAATTTTTTCCACTAATAGAGTCCACAGCATTTGGTCTTAAATACTGCAGGTTTGTGGCTTCAACAGCAGACCAATTTACTGCTTCGCGATAGGTTTTTTCCGAAAATCCTTCGGGGAAATCAATATAAACAACCAGAGATCCGGTATCCTGGCAAATTGGGGTACTGTTTTCTCTGGCTAACCGAACATTTTCCAAAATGGTGTTAAACACACTCTTGGCCGGGGAACCCTCATCTTCCCTTTGGAAAGCATCTTCCAGTGCTTTTCCCACATCCGGGGAAAGATCGGTGGCTGCCCTGCGAATCAACTCAAGAATAGCACTTTTCAATTCCATTGGTTCATCTCCTAAAATTTAGTATTTCATTATACAAAAAAACAAAAGCCCAAACAACAGAATATGAAGAAATAATATACTTTAGCAAAACTGGGGCTGATCTTTACAGATGTTTTTTAATCACTTCTATAACGTCGGGAAGATTCATTCCGATTTTATTGAGATGTTCAATGGTAGGGATTCCTTCCGGGGTCCAGCCTTTTCTTTTATAGGCAGCATCTTTCAGGCGTTCATATTCCGCTTCTCGAAACTCTCTCAACTTTATTAATTTTTCTTCACTGGTTTTGCCTGCGACGTCAATTCCCAAATTCTCTTTCAGTTGCTGATCATAACGCTCCTGACGGGATTCATACTCTTCAACAGTAACCGGGCCAGCTGATCTGAAGGGTATATCGTCATCCTTTCTTTTGCCATGCCCCATTCGAAGGTTGAAGATCTTCTGAAAATTATATACCCTTTCGGACTGAAGGATCAATTCATGCTTGTCGATTTTCCGACCGGTTATAGCATTGTAGATATCCACATAATTCTGGACATGTTCCGGTACTTTGTTGGGTTCATCGGTTTCTGCATTTCCCTCCGGTTCAATATCATTCCAGGGCAATTTGCACAAACCCTGCAGCCCGAACCAGGTTCTAAACATGGGAAAATAGTGAAGGGCTTCCGCTTTATCCTCAAAAGTCGGGATCTGGTTGTTTACCATGTCCATAAAAATCAACCAGGCCTCATCATGCTGGGGACCTTTGAGGGCAAAACCAAAACCACCCTGCTGGGCCAGTGATTCCTTGGAAACATATTCGGAATATTCCAGGCCTTTGGTTTCCATACCGATATCATCCATCATTTTCCGGTCAGCCCCAAAATGTTTTTCAAAATAGTGCTTCATCCATCGGACACCTTTACCAGCAATCAGTCCAAATCCCTCACCTCTGGAAATCCGGTGAAGCAATTCGAGCACATCATCGGAATTACCCCAGGAAAAATCCAGTCCTCCGGTTTTTTCCCGATCCAGATAACCTTTCTCCCAGCACTCCATGATGAATGCAGTTGAGGTTCCAAAAGAAATGGTATCCAGCCCGTAAGTGTCACAGTAAAAATTGATTTCCAATACAGCTCTGGGATCGAATATTCCCGTATTTGATCCCACACCGGCAACGGTTTCATATTCCGGTCCGTCTACCGTAACCAAATCTCCTTCATAGGGACCGGTTTCCAGTTTAAAATTGTCAACAGCATGAGAACAGGCCATCGTACAACCAAACCAGCACCCATCAGGATAGTTATGGGTTAGATATTCGTCATAAAACACATTGGCTGATAAATTTTTAGCCTTTTCATGGCTTCCAAATTTGTAATTCATGGTGGGCAACAAATCATATTCATTCATTACATCCACCAGGTTGGCGGTTCCCAGTTTTCGCATCTTGCACATCTGGTCATCCCGTTCCAGGATTTCATTGTGAAGTTTTAAGCCTGTTTTTTGCAGTTTTTCCAGATCTACAGGATTGGTGCTGTTTCCCTTCACCCCGGAATACTTGACAACCAGGGCTTTAATTTTTTTATCCCTGAAAACGGTTCCGATTCCACCTCTGCCGGCTTGTTTTACCCGGGGAAGTTTTCGTCTTTTATCATAAAGTGAAAAATTCAGACAGCCGATATAGGCATGTTCGGATCCGGTTCCGGCTGATACCGAAGAGATATGTTGTTTTTCAATCTCTTTTTCCGCAAACATCTCGACCATTTGTTCAGCCAGAACATGGGTATCCACAGCTTCACCTGGAGCCTCAAAGATTCTTACCATTCCGATATTGCCATCAATATAAATAATGATATCGTTACTGGCCTTTCCCTGTATCTCCAGTGCGTCAAACCCGGAAAATTTTAAATAAGGACCGAAATAACCCCCGACATTACTGTCAATGGGAATACCGGTGAGGGGTGAAATTGAAGTGACAATTGATTTCCCAGAGCCCGGATAACTGGTATTTCCTCCAATCGGGCCGGTGGCAATATTTATTTCATTCTCTGGATCATCCCAACGGGTGTCATCATTTACGGCATCCCACAGAAGTTTTAAATCAAAGCCTTTACCTCCGGTAAACTTTTCCTTCATTTCCTCGCTGACCGCTTTCTCTTTGATTTCATTGGTTGAAATATTGATATAAAGGGTTCTGTTGGCATAGCCCTTTTTAATCTCCCCCAATTCATACTTATATTCCTTGAGTATTTTGTGCCGGGCTTTAAGCATTGTTATGTCATGCTTTTTATTGGTTTCACTCATGATTACTCCTCCTCCACAATTTCCAAGGCTTTTTCCGGGCATTCATCTGCACAGGATCCGCAGGCAATACACTTAAAAGGAACGATTAATCCGTGATAGCGTCTCATGCTATCGGTTGGACAAATCGACACGCAAGCATAACAGCCGATACACAGGTTCTTGTTAAGCATAACCACTCCTTTTTTATTGATGGTTAAAGCCATGGTGGGACATTCTGCCACACAGGTCCCGCATTGGTTACACACATTCATATCAAAAGCTTCATTTAGAGCGGTAATTTTAATGCAGGAAAGTTCAGGATTGTCTTCTTTGAAATAAAGCTTGGAGCAAACACTTATGCATATATTGCATCCATTACACCGTTCCGGATAGGTTTTTAAATATTTCTTCATGATAAAATCTACCAACCTCCTGTTGTCATTTAAAGAATTCATTATACCATTTACCGGCATTTAAGCAAAACAAAATTGATGGTATTACCGTCGACATGTTATAATGTTGTTATTACAAAATGATCATCACCTTGAACAATAGAAAAACCACCTTTGAGGCTGAAATCCTTACTGTCCGTGAGTTGTTTACCCTGATGAAATACAACTTTCCCATGATCGTGGTCAAAATAAATGGAATTTTGATTAAAAAGGATCAGTATAACCAAACCACTATAAAGGATGGGGACAGGGTAGAAGCCATTCATCTGATCAGCGGCGGTTAAACCGTTATATATTGTGGGATTGGAAAAAGGAGTTTATAAATGATATTGAAAAAAGGTTTCTTGATAATTTTTTTTACATTCATATTCCTGACCTTCAGTTTTTACGGCCTAGCAAAAACCAAGGCTGTCACCAATATTATTTTCATGGTACCGGATGGTTTGGCCATATCCAATGTGACAGCGGCCCGTGTTTATGCTTTTGGTACCGATAAACAGAGACTTTACCTTGAAACCCTGGACCAGATCGGCTACCAGAGTACCCATTCATTAAATAGCATGGTCACCGATTCGGCTGCCGCGGCCTCGGCCTGGGCCTGTGGAGAAAAATTTAATAACGGAGAAATTTCTTTCCACTGCAAAACCAGAACTTCACCCAGAACCATTCTGGAACTGGCCCGGGAAATGGGAAAAAAATCAGGACTGGTCGCCACATCATCCATTACCCATGCAACACCGGCTGCATTTGGTGCCCATGTCGGTAACCGAAACTGTGAAAACGAGATCGCCCGGCAATATATTGTCAAAAACGGAATAGACATTCTATTGGGCGCAGGAAAGGGTATATTTCAGTCATCCGAAATGGGAGCGGATCCCTGTGGCACCTATGGAGACTTTATAGAATTGGCCAAAGAAAGAGACTATACAATAGTGAATACCCGAGAAGAGATGTTCCGATCTCATAAAACAGCAAAAAAATTACTGGGATTGTTTCGGCATGTTTCACTTACCCCGGCCCATCGAAGATCCGAGGTAAAAAACTCACAGGATGAACCCCGCCTGGCTGAGATGACCCGGGTTGCACTTCAATTTTTGGAAACCCATCAAAAAGGTTTCTTTTTACTGGTTGAAGGATCCCAGATCGATTGGGCCAACCATGCCAATAATTTGGAATACCAGATCAGTGAAACCCTTGAATTCGACCAGGCAGTCAAGGTTGTCCTGGACTGGGTAAATCAGGACAGGAAGCGAAAAAAAGGTACACTGATTGTTATTGTTTCCGATCATGACTGTGGAGGCTTCGCCATCAAGGGTCCCTGGGGGGAAACATTGACCCGGCCCGGACAGTATGTCGAAGCAGGATGGATCTGGGGAAGTCATACCGGTGAAGATACCATGATCTGGAGCCAGGGCCCATATTCAAATCATCTGGGAAAAGCCATTGACAATACCGATATTTTCCACATTATGAAAGCGGCGCTCTACGGTAAAGAATATCAAAAGCAATAATCAAACCCGGATTTTCACCTCGGTTTTTTATTGACAGGTCGTTTCTGATAATATATAATTTATTCTCGATTAGAATTATATATTAATCGACACATAAAACAATTCTTCCTAAAGTATGAATGAAATAATCATAAATCATGAAAGAGCATAGGGTTGTTATAACCGGATTGGGCGCAGTAACCCCTATAGGAACAGGCATCGATAATTTCTTTAATGAAATGAATTCCGGGAGTAATGGCATATCCAAAATCACCAGTTTCGATCCTACTGATTTCCCCTCCCATATGGCGGCAGAAGTAAAAGATTTTAATCCGGATGCATTTATCGAATCAAAATTATCCAAACGCATGGACCGCTTCACCCACTTTGGTGTGGCTTCAGCAGATATGGCATTTAAAGATGCAGGCCTCGTCAATTCCGGATTTGATGGAAAAAGGGCCGGAGTTATCATCGGTTCCGGAATCGGAGGCTCCGACACCATTGGGAATGGTTATTCCCTGCTTAATAAGAATGGACCCAAATCCCTGAGTCCTTTCTTCGTATCGAAGTTGCTTATCAATATGGCGGCCTGCATGGTCTCTATCATATATGGCCTGAAAGGCCCGCTTTCTGCTCCGTCTGTTGCCTGTTCAACCGGTGCAAATGCCATCGGAGATGCATTTCGAATCATTCAGAGGGGAGATGCCGATATCATGCTGGCAGGCGGTTCGGAAGCCAGTATTACCCCTCTGGCTTATGCCGGCTTTTGTGCAACCCGCTCCATGTCCAGGAGAAATGATTTTCCCGAAAAAGCCAGCCGGCCATTTGACAAGAACCGGGATGGTTTTATCATGGGAGAAGGTTCCGGCATCGTGGTTCTGGAGGAACTCGAGCATGCCCTAAAGCGCAATGCCCGAATTTATGCCGAACTCGCCGGTTATGGAAATACTGCTGACGCTTATCATTTTACCGCTCCCGATCCTTCCGGTGATGGTATGGTCAGGGTCATGAAACAAGCCATCCGGGATGCCGGTATTGACGTGCATCAAGTAGACTATATCAATGCCCACGGTACCTCAACCGTATTAAACGACAAAATCGAAAATACAGCTATTTTAAAACTCTTTGGCCAGTACGCAACAAACCTGAAGATCAGTTCAATAAAATCAATGATCGGACATCTCCTGGCAGCCGCAGGTGCCGTTGAATTTGTGTCAACCGTTCTGAGTATCCATACGGGGATATTGCCCCCGACCATTAATCATGAGGAACCGGACCCGGAATGTTCCCTGAATATCATTACTGAAAGTACCGATGCCGGTAATCTTGAAATTGCCATCAGTAATTCCTTTGGATTTGGCGGGGGAAACGCCTGTCTGGTTGTAAATAAATATCGAGGTAAAACATGAAAATACCAAAACTTAAAATTGGAAACTTGACTGCTGAGATACCGATTGTTCAGGGCGGAATGGGCGTCCGGGTTTCACTCGCCTCCCTGGCTTCTTCAGTGGCCAATCAGGGCGGAATCGGAACCATTGCCAGCGTAGGCCTGGGAGATGCCGAAAAAGCAAAACAGGATTTTGAAAAACAATGCCGGGAAGCACTGGAAGAAGAAATTTTCAAGGCACAAAGCATGACAGACGGACATCTGGCAGTCAATGTCATGGGCGTACTCAGTAATTCGGAGGATCTGGTAAAAGCCTCAGTGAGAGCAGGAATCAAGATCATCGTGTTTGGTGCCGGTCTACCCGGAAAACTTCCTGAAACAGTGGATGACGATTCCGTAAATCTTGTTCTTATTGTCAGTTCTGCCCGGGCTGCCTCATTAATTCTGAGGGTCTGGGATAAACGTTACCAGAAAATCCCTGATGCATTTATCCTCGAAGGTCCGCTGGCAGGCGGACATCTCGGTTTTTCAGAAGATCAGCTCAGGGAACCGGACAAATATTCTCTGGATATTCTGCTTCCTCAAGTACTCGAAACCATAAAAGAATACGAAGATAAATCCGGAAAAAAGATCCCCGTTATTACCGCCGGCGGTATATTCACCGGCAAAGACATCGCCCGCATGTTGAACATGGGTGCTTCCGGTGTTCAAATGGCCACGAGATTCGTTTGCACCCCGGAATGTGGTGTATCCCCGGAATTCAAACAGGCCTATCTTGATGCCGGAGAAGAGGATACTGTTATCATCAAAAGCCCGGCCGGATTACCCGGGCGGGCCATCTACAACAAATTTCTAAAAGATCTCGAAATCAAGGGAAAACTGAAGATCAAATGCCCCTGGCGTTGCCTCTCAACTTGCAAAATCGAAGTGGCCAGATACTGTATTGCCGATGCTCTTTTAAATTCTTATTTCGGGAATGTTGATCAGGGTCTGATCTTTGCCGGAAAAAACGCCTATCGGGTCAATAAAATCCAACCCGTAAAAGAAATCATTGATGAACTCATGACAGAACTTGAATCGGCATAAACATACCACATACTTTTTCATTAACAGGAATAAATCTTAAAAACAGGAACGACATCCTTTTTATTTCATATTATATGCCAATAGGGGATCAAAACGCTAAAACAAAAAAGAAGTGATTATCGTACCAAGAAGGGAAGAGGGAGTAAATTATGAAAAAAATTATTTTAATATCAATTGTCCTTGTTTTTCTAAACAGTTTAATGTTTGGCGCCAAAGTAATACCTTTGCCGGATTTATTAAATCCTACATCCATAAGTTTGGATAAAGATCAAATATATATCACCGAGGGTATTCACATTTACATCTATTCAAAAAAGGATTTCAGCCTGATAAAGAAATTTGGCAAAGAGGGAGAGGGGCCCAAAGAATTCAAACTGCTCCAGCCCGGGGGATTTCCTCTCATAATCGATGTGCAGACAGGCAATATCATTGTGAACAGTTTGTCCAAAATCTCCTTTTTTAGCAAAAAGGGTGAATACCAGAGAGAAATGAAGGTGGCTGTGGGAGTTTTTAGCGGTGCTCATCAGCCTTTGGGGAGCGGATTTGCCGGTATCGGATTCACTCAAGAAAACAAAACCTTATATAGAACTATCCATTTAACCGATGAGAAAATGGGTAAAGTCAAAGATGTATACCGTATTGAACATGACTTTCAACAGGGAAAAGGATTTAAAGTGGTTACCAATCCCTATGCTTTCCAGACTTATCAAAACAAATTATTCATTGGCTGGGAAAACGAGTTTGTTATTCACCTATTTAATGAGAAAGGAACAAAACTCAATACCATTAATCAAAAATACAGACGTTTTCCAGTTACGGAAAACCATAAAAAAAAGATATTGGAATACTATAAAACTGACCCCAATACCAAACTGATCTACGAAGCCCTGAAGGACCAGATGTATTTTCCCAAACTTTTTCCTGCTATTCGCAACATGATTATTGTTGATCAAAAAATTTATATCCAGACTTTCAAACAAAAAGACAACATTGCTGAATTCTATATACTTGATCTTAAAGGAAAATTATTAAAAAAACTATTGCTCCCAGTGAAAGAACAGAACCCTATCCTAATTTATCCCTACACAATTGCAGACGGAAAAATTTACCAACTAATAGAAAACATCGATGAGGAAGAGTGGGAACTCCACATCAATAATATAAAATAAACTTTATTTATTCTTGATTCAGGGAAGATTAAAATTGAGTTGAAACCATGCCAACACAAAACAATATGATTTCAGATGTACGGAGTTTTATGAAAAGCAGGATTATCCTCACAGCCGCCGAGTTAGATTTGTTTACCACATTAGATCAACATTCTATTTCTGCCAAAGACCTGGCTGCAATGCTTGACCTGAATGAAAGGGCTACGACAAGAATACTCGATTGCTTGATTACTTTCGAGCTCCTTGAAAAGCAAAACAACTGTTATCGGACTACGGATAAGGGGTCAACCCTTTCGTCCATGCACCCGCATTCGATTCTTCCTTCGTTGAAACATTCCATTAGACTCTGGAACAACTGGAACCATCTTACTGTAGCCATAAGAGAAGGCACTAATCCGCACCTGCAGCCCTGGAGCAGTAAAACTGTATCTGACGAAGAAAGGAAAGCTTTTATCGGCTCCATGCATATTGGAGCCAGGAAACACTTGAGCAAGATAAGCGATGCATATGATTCACGTCCATTCAAAAAGTTGCTTGATATTGGTGGTGGTTCCGGTGCTTACACAATTGCTTTCCTTCAAAAAAACCCACAATTGCAAGCTATCATTTATGATTTGGAAGGTGTCATTCCCATTGCGGAAGAAAAGATCAGGGAAGTACAACTTCAAAATCGAGTCAGTTTTGTCGCAGGAGATTATAATAGGGATGAACTTCCTGGTGGATGTGACCTCGCTCTGTTGTCAGCTGTCATACACCAGAACAACCTTGAACAGAATCTCAGTCTTTTTCAGAAAGTATATCGTGCCCTCGAATTGGGCGGTGCGCTTTTAATCCGTGATCATGTTATGGATACGACCCGGACAAAACCACCTATGGGGGCGATTTTTGCCCTGAATATGCTGGTCAGCACATCAGCCGGTGATACGTATACTTTCGATGAGATTAAAGATAGTCTGGAAATGGCCGGTTTTGAAAAAGTAGAAACCTTAATGACAGGGGAAAAGATGGACTGTCTGATAGAAGCTAAAAAATTGAAGTAGAATCTATTTCTTTTTTCTTTAGACCTGACTCCAATTGCCTTTCTGAAAATATACCGGGTTGAATAAAAATCTTGGTTATGTAAAATGTTAAGGTTAGCATTTAAGAAGGGTCTTACGATTAAGTTGATTAAAAAAAGGAGGATTTTAGAAATGAACCGAAAAGCAAACAAGCATATTCTAAATCAAACCATTCCCAGAAGAAAATTCCTGAAACAGGCAACAATCAGCACCCTGGGAATAGCAATAACCCACCCTTTATTGAACAACCGATTGTTCAGTCAGCAAATAAAGAAAAAAAGCAAAGTCATTCTGGTGCAACATCCTCAGGTAATTGATGCCAGTGGAAAAGTCCAATATCCCATTTTAAAAGAAATGCTCACCAGGGCAATCATTGAATTTACAGAGAAAACCAATTTAAAAGAGGCCTGGAGTAAATTTATTTCTTATGGCCGACCGATTGGAATCAAACTCAACACATTGGGATTGTCCAGGATAAAAAACTCCCCATTGACTAATCACTATTCTGCCATCACATCAATACTGGTGGATGATTTAAAACAGGCTGGAGTTGATGAGAAAGATTTAATCATCTGGGATCGTAGTGACCAGGAACTGGTAAATGCCGGTTTAACTGTGCAGAAAAGTCCAGAGAAGGTTCGAGTCATTGGGGTTAAAGCCAGTAGAGGAAGCAATGAAACTGCAGAGGAATTCGACCCTAAATATTATCCCATTGGGAACAAGAAAGTAAGACTCAGTCGGATATTAACCGATCAATGTAACACTCTTATCAGTATCCCTATACTCAAACACCATCAGTTGGCCGGAATTACCGGCAGCTTAAAAAGCCATTTTGGCTCCATTGACAATCCCGGGCAATTTCACTCCACCCGCTGTGTTAATCCTGGAATTCCTGAATTGAATGCCATTCCGGTTATAAGAAAAAAACAGAAGTTGATTATTGCCGACTGTTTGCTGGGTTTATACCATGGTGGACCCTGGTGGAATCCCCGGTATGTCTGGCCTTACGGTGGAATCGTTGTGGGAACAGACCCGGTGGCTGTGGATACAATTCTTTTAAATATTATGGATGAAAAAAGAAAATCCCAGAACATGGTACCCATTGAGCAGAGTATTCAGCAGCTGAAGCTATCAGAAAAATTGGGCCTAGGGACTTGTGACACCAATCAGATAGATTTGAAAGTCATTAAGCTGAGCTAAAATACCTGATCTTCTTCAACTTTAGGCGGGATAACCTACTGATTGAGCAAAGAGTACCCGCTGATGAGGCTTTAACTTAAACTCCTTGGGAGTGTTCCTTTTATCGCAGTTGTGAAACCATGCTGCCAGACCATGGGCAGCGGCAAACAAGTAAACATTCTGGGCAATAAAACCGGTATCCGTATAATAATAGGATTTCTGCACTTCCGGGTCCCCAATAGACCGGTCCGGTTGTCTAGGGCCTAAATCATAGCGAGTGAGGTCGGCAACGTAGAAAATATTCAGTGGAGCTTTGGCTGCACCACGCCGGCCGGCCCTAGCCCGAAAATCCCCCTGCACTACTGGAGTGAGCTGGTGAGGAACCGCTTCGTATAAATAGATTCCCTTGGCCATGGCCACATACAGATCTATCTCTTGGGAATTGCTGGCCGAAGGAGCTGTCCTTCCCGTTTTGCCAAAAGAGGCTCTCTCCCGATTCACACCGAAAGCCGCCCAGAGAAGGTTGGAGAGTACCTGGGCAGGAATTTTTCGGGTACTGATATTGCGGTTCGTCCATCTCTCCTGCAGGGCTTCCAACACAGACTTGCCGCCCTCCTTTTCAGGCTTCGGTAAAATGATAGGCTGTAATTCTTCAGAGGATCCATAAACAGTACCCGCCAGAACAGTAAGACCCGGTAATGCCTTTACAAAAGTTCTGCGATTCATTTTGACCTCCTTTTTATAAATGGAATTCAAGCGCCAAAAGCACCTAAAATCATATAATACCCAAGTAAAATTATTTTTCAAGACCATTTAATAATAATAGAATATATATGTTTTTTAAAATTTGGTTGCGTTGAAAATACTTTTTGCTCAAAAAATCGATTTTTTCTTGAAATTCCTTAGATAACAAAATAAAATATGTACCGATGTTTATTAATAGTTAGATGCTGAAATACCAAGGAGGATTCATATGGCAATCAAACGTGTATGGCATGGTTGGGCCACGCCAGAAAACGCCGATAAATACCAAAATCTTCTTCATAATGAAGTGTTTCTTGGAATAGAAGCCAAGAAAATACCAGGTTATCAGAGTATTGAACTGCTCCGACGGGATCTAGGCGATGAAGTTGAGTTCGTCACCATTATGACATTTGATTCATTGCAGAACGTCATCGACTTTCAGGGGGAAGACTACACACGCTGCTATGTTCCCGATGCTGCAAAATTGGTATTAAAGCGCTGGGATCAGGTATCAGCACATTATGAAACAATAGAATATAGAAAATATCGGTAAACAATTACTAATTAGAAAAAGAAACTCCGGCAAAGATAAAATCTTTTATCGGGAATTTGGGGTTGGAATCGGTAGCGGGGGAATTTTGACAGAGCGAAGCGTTAGGGTCAAAATTTGGGTGGACGCGTCAGCGTCCCTCCTTATGTGAACATTCAAGCATAACAAAATAGGCGCAATTTGGGAAACGCGAAAGCGTCCACTTTATAAACAGTTACCCAATCACCAAATAAGTGTAATTTGGGAGGCGCACTGCGCCATCCACTGTTTCCATATATGAGGGTTCAAATCCTACCCCAAAGTAGAATTATCAATCAAAATTGAATGGGTTTTGGTTGAAGGAAAAAAAGATGGTAGCGGGGGTAGGATTTGAACCTACGACCTTTGGGTTATGAGCCCAATGAGCTACCAGACTGCTCCACCCCGCGGTACCAAGCAAAAAGTATAAACGATTTCCCCGGGCTTGTCAACAATAGAAACCAGGCTGATTTTCAATATCCAATGGCACAGCCGTCCTTCCGGGATTCACTGGCCCCAATCAGTATCCCCTTTTTTACATCAATCCATATGCCCTGATATCCGCCAAATCCCCCCCGGGTTTTTAATATCTTATGCTTCATTGCCAGCAATTCCCTTATCACCTGCGGGGTGATACCTTTTTCAAGATAAACCACTCCCCCGTCTACCATCATCCCAAAATCCGGCTGAGAGGAACCCGAATGCCTGAAACGAGGGGCATCACCTGCTTCCTGAATATTCATTCCAAAGTCAATAATATTCAGAAGTATCTGGATATGACCCTGGGGCTGCATGGCCCCGCCCATTACTCCGAAACCAAACACCGGCTCATTGTCCCGGGTAACAAATGCAGGTATTATGGTATGAAAAGGCCGCTTCCCAGGTGCAAAAACATTGGGGTGACCCTCCTCAAGACTGAATAATGCACCCCGGTCCTGGATACAGAATCCCAGCCCATCGGGCACCATACCGGAACCAAATCCATAATAGTTGCTCTGAATCAAGGAAACTGCATTAAAATCCTTATCCACAATCGTCATGAACACGGTATCTCCCTTTTCCGACAGAACCTGTCCGACAGGTATTTCCGACTCGCTCTGGCTGGATTCAGTAATGACAGTCTTTTTCTGGCATATTCAGTTGATAACAATTCGGTCAGGGGAATTTGAAAAAATTTCGGATCGGCATAAAACCGGGATCGGTCTTCATAGACTATTTTCTTGGTTTCAATCAAGGTATGTAGATATTGAGCGGAATTGTGCCCCATGGATTTCAAATCCAACTCTTTCAGTATTTGCAGCATCTGTAAGACGGCAATACCCTGGCCATTGGGGGGCAGTTCCCACACATCATAGCCACGATAATTAACCTTAAGCGGATTTACCCATTCTGAGCGGAATTCTGAAAAATCTCTTAACTCGAAAAAACCACCTACTTTCCGGGAATAATCAACAATCGTTTTGGCAATTTTCCCCTTATAAAAGGCATCCCGGCCCTTTTCTGCGATTAGGGAATAGGTTGTTGCCAGCTCGGGATTTTTAAAAATATCACCTTTCTGAAGTAGTTTGCCATCCGGAGCATACAATTTTTGAAAATTTTCGTATTCCTTGAAACGTTCAACTGAACTTCTCCAGTAGTAGGAAATTAATTCAGAAAGGGGAAATCCTTTTTTTGCATAAGAGATGGCGGGTGCCAAAATAGCTTTCATGGGTAGTTTCCCAAACTTTTCATGCAAGGCAAACCAGCCATCCACACAACCGGGCACTGTCCAGGGTAAGGGACCATCATGAGGAATACGCTGATATCCCTTTTCTTTAAAAAAACCCGGTGATAGTGACTGCGGAGAGGTACCACTGGCATTTAGTCCATAGATTTTTTTTTCTGAATTGTCCCATACAATGGCAAAAAGATCGCCTCCGATTCCGGAACCGGTGGGTTCCATGAGACCAAGTGCCGCATTAACCGCAATTGCCGCATCTACTGCCGTTCCCCCTTTTTTCAATATATCAATGCCGATCTGGGCTGCCAGGGGCTGACTGGTGGCTACCATTCCCCTGGTGGAAATCACTTCTGACCGGGTGACAAACATTTTACCGGTTATTCTGTCCGCAGCCCTAATAATATTAAAAAGCACAAAAACCGATAGACAAATAAAAACTGTTTTTAGCATTTTACCCTCTTGAACACTCACCTGTCATAAAGCGCACAAATTTTTTTTAATTTTAACATGACATTGGTGGTCAGTTTTCCGGGTTCCAATTTCCAGGTCCAGTTTCCTTTAGACTTTCCAGGCAAATTCAATCGACTTTCATCCTCGAATCCCAGGATATCCTGCACCGGAAACAAGGTCAGACATGCAATTGAACCCGAAGCCAGCTGAATAAACTTCCAATGAAACTCATCCCAATTATCCGTACCTAAATAATTCATGATATCTTTTCTCTTATCATCATCCATCTCAGGTCCATAAAACCATCCATTGGCTGTATGGCTATCCTGAGTGCTGGTAAAAACCACAACCCTTGAATTGACAAAATTATGGGGCAGGGAATGATTTTCCTTATTGGTTCCAAAGGCATACTGAAGTACTTTGATACCGGGGATATTCAGTTCATCCCTGAGCTTTTCTGCCTGACTTGAATCATACATCCAGTCATCTGCTATTAAGGATAAATCCTTGATTTTTTCAAACAGTTTATTGAAAAATTTTATACCCGGGCCTTTGATCCACTTCCCCTTTTCAGCAGATTTCTCGTTGAACGGAATAGCCCAGCTGGATTCAAACCCAATAAAGTGATTAAGCTTGATCATATCAACGAACTGTAAATGATTGGAAAACCGATCAACCCACCATTTCAAGGTTCTCTCACTCAATTTTTTGCCTTCAAACCACTTGTACAACGGATTTCCCCATTTTTGAGCCCTCAAGTTCCGATGATTGACCGGTATACCTGATACCTGAACAGGAACAAGATTCTTTTTATCCAATAGAAAAATGTCCGGGTGAGACCAGACATCTGAACTGTACAAATTGACATAGAATGGGGTCTCGCCGATTATTTTTATCCCTTTGTTATTGGCATATTTTTTCAAGGCAAACCATTGTTTTAAAAAAATAAATTGGAGGAACTTCTGAAATTCTATTTCAGAATTTAACTTTTCACGCCATTTTTTCATGACTTTGGCTTTTCTGGTCACAATATCTGGATCCCAATTCATCCAGTTGAAATTTCCATAATGGACCGCAAGCGAGGCAAATAATGCATAATCATCGAGCCAGTATTTTTGATCCTGACAAAAATAATTAAAATAATTTTTTGCATCCTCAGCAGCATATTTGATGAAATTCTCGAATGCTTTCCGCAAAAATGGCATTTTGGTGGCAATGACCTCACCAAAATCAATGGTGTTTTTCTCTTTGTTTTGGGGAAGTCCAGATAATATATCATCCATCATCCATTCTTCTTTCTCGATGATTTCCAGATTTATCATCAATGGATTCCCGGCAAAAATTGAGACCGGTGAATAGGGAGAATAATCAAAACGAGAAGAAACAGGATTAAAGGGAAGTATATGCCAGTATTTTTGTGCTCCTACCCCCAACAAATCTACGAATTCATAAGCTTCATTGCCAAGCGTGCCAATACCATACTGGCCCGGCAGAGAAGTGACAGGTAATATCACACCACTGCTCCTCGGTATATTCATTTAACCTCCTTTAGATATTACCATCAATTATTTTAATCATTCTAAAAAAAAAAATCCACCATATAATAATTTACTGCCCAACATCCATAAGATCCGGGATCAATCCCATTTCGTTATAAAAAAAAACCACAATTCTGATTTAAAATAGCCCAATCCAAATCAACAGGTCATTAAAAAACATGCCGAAATTGGCTGGTTAATTTTTGATTTGATGGGAACCTTATTTTTTCTTGATTGATAACCTTTAAAAAAATTGTACAAAAAAAATCAAACAGAATAAAATATTAAACTTGGAGGGTATCTTTTGTACCAATTTTTGGATAAATTTTTTTTTGCTTTTCATACTCTCATCATTTTTTTTATACTTTTGGGATGGATCTGGAAAAAAACCCGTAAATTAAATCTTATTCTTCAATCATTAACCGCCTTTTCCTGGTTTATTCTGGGTATCTGGTATGGGTTTGGGTTTTGCCCCAGTACTGAATGGCACTGGCAGGTTAGAATAAAGTTGGGTTTTTATGACATGCCCTCATCCTATTTGAAATTCTTTATTGACTCATTAACCGGTTTCAAAGTCAATGCCCAACTGATTGACATGTTAACCCTTATATTCTTCCTGGCAGCATTTTTAAGTTCTGTTGTATTAAATGTAAAGGATTTTATAAAAAAAAGGGGGGGAGTCATCAAATGAACTTTCTGTCTCATCTGGAATGCAGTTACTGTAATAAACGGCAGGATGCGGAAAAAATATGGAATTTATGCCCGGATTGTGGGAAACGGATTGGATAAAAGATGATGAAACCGTGGTCTTATTCAATACCGGCAGCGGTCACAAGTATTACCATTTATGGGATTAAGATCCAATTCAATATGAATG
>CBDAFS010000057.1:0-41085 GCA_965195285.1 uncultured Aminicenantes bacterium
TTGAGATGATTTATTTGATGGGGTGAAAGGGATGAGTTGTAAAAATAAAGAATGGTAGAAAGAGTGAACAAGAAAATTCGACATCGAGTATTGGAATGGAAAACATTACCGACAAACCTTTATTCTTTAGACCTGACCCCATTTATTGTCTTGTTCCTTACAAGTGCCTTTCCCTGAATGATACTCTCAGCCTCATGTATCCGTATTCTGCACTTAATTTTTAATTTTCTTCATGATAATTAAATCCTGTGTATTCCCTATACATCCAGGGATGACATCAATGATCTGAAAATATTTTCCCCATCTATTTTGGATGTATCGTTTTCTATGATAAATAGTTCGATAATAAGTATTATCCCTGATTGTTCCATCAAGACTGGGATTGTGGCCCATATCCAAGAACCCTTTCAATTTTAGTGAAATAAGATATTTTATAGTAAGAACAGCACGTTTTACCGCTTCTTCTCCATGTACAGTCATGAGTAGAATGCCATCATCCTTAGCAATCCTGTGCAACTCCTTCAGCCATTCAAATTGTACTTTCTCACGAAGATGAGTAAAAATTGAAACTCCTATTATGAGGTCAAAGGAATTATTATGGAAAGAAGTGGGAGGATGTTCTGAGATACAAGTGAATTTCACAAAAGGTAGATGTTTTTGACACCATTCAATGTTATCATTATCGATATCCACACCATATATTGAAACATCCTTTACATAATTGAAACACCGAGTCATTCGACCACATCCACAACCCCAATCAAGAATATTTGAAAAATCTGTAAAATCTTTGTTTATTGTTTTTTTAAGAGCTGATTTAAGTTTCATAAAAGTTGAAAAACCTTCAAAAAGAAACCCCTTTTCAGATTTGTTCCCGTGTACTCTTTGTCTTCTTTTTGCATCAGGAACAGCTAATTTTTTATCCAATGAAATATTAAAATAATAATTCTGTTCATCTCTTATTGGAATTTTAGTCTTTTTGTTAATAAAACTAAAAGATGCATAACCATCAGGAAAACAATTTCTATGTTTCATATATTTTTTACATACGAAACCACTGTTTATTGCATAAGGAAGGTACCAGAATAATGTCCCAATATCATCTCTCGCAGTTGGATATTTGACGCTATCAAATTCTTCATTATTAATAGAAAAAGTATTTTCATTACAATTCCCTTTTGGAGACAGGGCCCATCCTTTAATTTCAACAAAATCATTACTTATCTCCACACTATCAAGACACCAAATCTCATTTTTGAATCTTAAGTTGAGAAATTTGAATTTTTTATTTATGTATTTGCGAAATTTTTTTGGTATTTTTTCTTTTATTTTTATAAGGATCTTGTTGTGTTGTACATAGTCATGAGGTTTGAGACTTTTGTTCATTTTTTTACCCAATTTTAAATGAGAATTCTTGTTGAATTATTTCAATTTTTTCAATAGTTGTCTCACTTTAATACATTTATAAACCAATAACCTTATTCTGACCTGCCCCCATTTATTGTACCACTTTTAAAGTTAGTGATCCATAATTTTGAACCTCACCCCTTTTTTTTCATGTAAATTTCATAAAACAAATCCATTAATGTGATTAACGATAAGGATGACTTGCTAACTGTAAGCGCAGTGAAAATTTGTTTAAGTCGATCCGCTTGTTAAAAGATTTTTGAATTAAATATCTTTACATTTCCACCAAGATTTACCAAAAATTGCCCCTCTAATCTGATACAAGACGCATTTATCCAAATTTCCACCTTCAGCTGATTTTAGTTTTTTGTAGATTGTTTCAGCATTTGAATTTTTTAATTGTACAGGATTTGTAATACCAATTGAACGAAGTCTTTCAGCAGTAGCTGGACCAATGTTAATTAATGATAATAATGAATCAGTAGTTTGTATTTTATTCATTTTTTCCTTTTGACTAATACTATACCGCATGCAGTATTTTGTTATAGTCTAAAAAAAATTAGTTATCAAGTCAATAAAAATATTGAAAAGAAATATTGATATAATGTGCTTTTTAGAAAATTTCTTTTTGAATGGATTTTCAAACCTTTGGGGACACCTTTGGGGACGGTCTTTTGTTTTTTTGATTTTTCATAAAAAATATTTTTTTAAATAAAAATTTAAAAAAAACAAAATTCCAAAAGACCGTCCCCCGCACCCTAAAAGAGCGGATAAAATAAAAATGCAAAAATGCAACCCACCGTCACCCCCAATTATGAAAACCAGAGCTCAGAGCTGTTCGGGAAGATCACAGAACATAGTTAAAAATTTTTCAATCCCCTCTGCCTTGGTTCCGGTTCCCTGCCAGAGCGGATGCCGGCCGCCTCCCTTCCCGTTTATCAGGGCCAGGAGACCTGACTTATGGCGGTCAAAATCAAAATTAATTTCCCCGGAGCAGCCGATGCTCCAGTAAACGGTTTCATTCACTGTATTGACCAGACAAATCAATAACCGGTCGCGTTTTAAAAGGTCTTTCATGATCCTTCTGATCAGGTCATTATCCTCATGGGTCCAAGATTTGACAACCAACCTCACTGTCGAATCCCCGAAACTCTTTCCTTTCTCATAAAAGTCCTCGGCCATCATGGCAGCCAACCGGTTCAGAAGCAGGCTGGCTTTTTTCTTATGCTGGATCGATTCAGTCTGGATTTCCCTGACCTTGTCCGGAAAATGATCCTCCCGGGTTTCCAGGACTGTTTTTAGTTCGGCAATGATTTTATCTTTTTGCCGGTAATCCTGAATTGCCCTCTGTCCGATCTTCCAGGACAGTCGGGCATGGCCCCGGATTTTTTCAATTCCAGTGGCCTTGACCAATCCGACCTGTCCGGTATTTTCAAAATGAAGCCCCCCGCAACCCACACAATCAAAATCTCCGATCCGGACCAGCCGGATTTCACCGTCAACCGGGCAGGGTTTTCGCAGTTCAAACCGATCAATTCCCTGTTCATCGGTCATAATGAATTCGATGGGCAAGTTGCGGTTGATCACCCGGTTGGCCAGGTTCTCAACCTTTTCCAGATCAGCACTGGAAATCTGCTGACTGTCAATTTCAATGGTCGTGTGATCACTGCCCATATGAACCGATACGGTTTTGTATTTTCCCACTTTCCAGAGAGCACCGGAAACAATATGCTGGCCGGTATGCTGCTGAATAAAATCAGTTCGCCACTGGAGATCAATTTTCCCCTTTACCACTCCTGTACCGGGATCTTCTTTTAAATAATGACAAATAACCTCTCTCTCTGTCTGCACATCCACAACCGGGATCCCGTTGATCCATCCTTTATCCGCCGGTTGTCCCCCGCCCTCCGGGTAGAAGCAGGTCCTGTCCAGAACCACCCGATAGCCCTTTTTTTCCGCTTTGACTTCAAGAACTCTGGCTTCAAACTCAGTCTTGCTGATATCATCGTAAAACAATTTTTCAGTTGGCATAATCATACCCATTAAACTTCAGCACCTTGAGAATGACATTAAACCAAATCATTCATCAATTTTGTATTGAATCCTACTGGTATTTTTCTCTGATACCCAGGTAAAAAGGGATGGAAAAAGACGGTCCTACCACAAGAGTGGTAACCAGATAGATCCACCATCCATTCATCCCCATTCTTCGGCTGTTGAAGTAGGAAAATATCAGGAAGACCACTGCTACAATGATAAGTTCCACGGCAAAGCAGGTGGAGATATCACTGGCAAACAACTGATTTCCCATCTCCGTCAGATCAAAACCAAAATTTAAGACAAATCGAATAATAAAATAATATGGAACCACAAAACCAATAAAAGCTAAAATAAAATACATTCGTTTCATTGTTTTACCTCCTGCCAAAACATATTTTCATTTTTCTATGTCCACGCCACTCCTCTATCACTTGGAAAACTCCAGCAATTCAACCGGCACTCCGTCTTCAACCACAAAGGCAACCCTGACCCCCTCGGACGGGCTGTTGGGTTCAATGATGACTTCCTTACCTTCCAGGGCTTGATCCAGGTTCTCCACCTCAAAGGCCACATGGGGAAAGGTTTTGACCAGTTCCGGCAGGGGGGAATCCGATTCATACCGCATCCACTGAATCCCATAAGGGTTTTGCCGATGGTCGGTGGCAAACAACCTGAATTTTTCCAGGTAAGTTTCCCCCTCTCTGGGAATCCGGGTGGGAATTCCGATATGATGATATTTCATCTAAAAAATCTCCTTTTTACTGATCATATCCATTCTATCCTTTTTTTTTAATTTATAAGAAAAAAATTTGTTTATTAAAGTGTTATAAAACAGATTTTATTTTTTCAATAATCACATTCTCAGGAGCAGCCCCTTCCTGAAATGCTTTTTCATTGATAACGGTTTTGGGTACACCCATCACCTGATATTTCTGGGAGAGGGGGGGGAATTCAGTGGCCTCCACCATATCGGCTTTAACCCGGTCACTGTAAAATGCCATCTGATGGGCCAGCACCACTGCCCCGGCACAGTAGGGGCAGGTCGGGGTGACGAAAACCTGAAGGTGGACAACTTTTTTCAGGCCATCAAGAAATGTTTTTGATTCTTGGTTGAGATCAACTTTACCATTGGAAACCATTTTGATGGCCTCAACCAGGGTGCCGAATTCATATCCAGCCGGAATCCCATAGAATCTGATTCCGCGATCGGTGTCACCCATAACCACTGTTGCCGGGATTCTATCAATTCCGTATTTTTGGGCTTCGGATTTATCTTTAACAAAATCGAAGATTTCCAGTTTTATCATGACTGAGATTTTTTCCAATTCCTGCAGCAATTCCCTGGTTTCTTTGCAGAACTGGCACTCCATCTCCTGGGTAAAAAATTTGATTGCCACATCACTTTGTAATCCCTTAAATGACTCTGTTAACTCCTTAATAACTTTATCGTCCAACATGGGCATTTTGACTCCTCCTCACAATGCTTATGATTTCATGCCTGATCTATAAGGCTCCACCACATTAGGCTTTGCCTCCCATTTGAATCATACCAAATTTTAGATGGTTTCGGTGAGAATGTCAATTCAGTGATTGACCAAAACAGATCATGACTTGGGGTCAAACCTCTTATTCTTACCTGACTCGATAGCTGCTCCCAAAAAGATCCATTTTGAATTTTATAACCTCTGACATTGCTTCCCGGGCCGGACCAATGATTTTGCGGGGATCAAATATCGACGGGTCAATGGCCAGGACTTTACGAATTGCAGCAGTAAAGGTAAGTCTGAGATCCGTATCTATATTTATTTTACAAATCCCTTTGGATATGGCTTTTTTTATCGATTCCGGAGGTACTCCCCGGGCACCCTGAAGTTCAGCCCCATATTTTGTCGCTTTGTCTACCACTTCAGGATCAACACTTGAGGCACCGTGTAAAACCAGGGGAATACCGGTCAATTTCTGTATCGCCTCAATCCGGTCATAATCCAGTTTTGCCTCACTTTTGAATTTGTAGGCACCGTGACTGGTACCCACAGCAACGGCAAGGGCATCAATACCTGTTTCTTCAACAAAACGCTTGGCCTCTTGCGGATCAGTCAGCGAGGCCTCCCTTTTGTCAACAGAAATATCATCTTCAATACCCATCAGCCTGCCAATTTCAGCCTCGACACTTACCTGTCTGGATCTCGACAAATCCACCACTTTTTTAGTCAAAGCCACATTCTCTTCAAAAGGCAGAAAAGACCCATCAATCATCACAGAGGTGAATCCCGCTTTAATACAGGCCTCGACTATTTCCAATCTCTTGCCATGATCAAGATGTAAAGCAAAAGGTATTTTTAATTTTGATACTGCAGTTTTAACCATGGCCACTAAATAATCCATACCGGCATATTCAATCGCTCCTTCGGTCACCTGAATTATTGCCGGTGAACGCCGGTCAACAGCCGCATCTATTACCGATTGAAGTACTTCCATATTATTGATATTGAATGCACCCACCGCATATTTTCCTTTTACTGCCTCCAACAAAATTGATTTTGAGTCAACCAGTGACATTTTATCCCCCCCTTATTTTAAATTTCATTAAGTAGCTAATATTTTGATCAGTTTATAGTGTGTCATATTCAGTTCATTTTTTTGAGAACAGGCATAATCCAGGTCTATTAATTTTATCTTGTCTGCTGATATGGCAACCATCTTATCGGTAAATCCGTCGGTCAAAGCATCTATGGCTGCCTTTCCAAAACTGGCTGCCAGGATTCTATCCATTGCCGTGGGGGAACCCCCGCGCTGCAAGTAACCCAGAACTGTTATTCTGGTATCAAAACCGGTCATATCGATTATCTGTTTGGCAATCTCGGCAGCTGAAGCGGCGCCTTCAGCCACAACAATCACCCAGGAAATTTTACCTTTTTCTCGGCCTTTTTTTATATCAAGGACCATTGATTTCACATCATAATCGATTTCAGGCACGAGCACCTCTTCAGCGCCGGCAGCCAAGGCCACCTGTAAAGCGATATAACCCATATCTCGCCCCATGACTTCAATAACAAATATTCTCTCCATGCTTATGGCTGTATCTCGGATTTTATCAATGGCTTCCAGAGCCACATTCACGGCAGTATCCGTGCCAATGGAAAAATCTGTCCCGTGAAGGTCATTGTCAATGGTAGCCGGGACCCCGATTACCGGGATATGGTGTTCTTCATACAACAAATGGGCCCCAATTAAAGAACCGTCCCCCCCGATAACAATCATAGCGTCAATCATCTTTTCCCTCAGTATATCCATTGCCTGTGTCCTGCCTTCCGGAGTCTCAAACCGTTTAGATCTGGCCGTTTTGAGAATTGTCCCCCCCCGATTTATGATATTTCCCACGGATCGGCAGCTCATTTTTTTCATTTTTCCGTCCAGAAGACCCTGATAACCGTGATAAATGCCATAAACTTCAAATCCGCTGTATATTCCACATCTTACCACACTTCGGATAACGGCATTCATACCCGAACAGTCACCACCGCTGGTCAGTACACCAATCCTTTTGATATTTCTTTTCATTATTTCTTCTCCCTTGGATTTCAATAACCATTTAATCTCTGATATATACATTAAGGGAATTGTCCTTTGATTGCAATAATATAATCAAGATTTTCAGGGTTTTGTCGGAAAAGGAAACCGACAAGTGATTGACTAAAACAGATCAAAATGATACCATTTGCCGAAAGGTAAAGAAAATGAACAGGCAGGATACAAATTTTATGTGGAATCCATTTCAAAAAGAGCATAAAATTATCTGAAACTTTGGGAGAAAAATGATCCACCAGGAATGTAAGAAATGCCAGTTTTACGATCGAATCAAGCATACCCTGGATCAACTGGACAAGAGGGTAAACTATATTAAGCCTCCTCCCGGTGAAACCCCTCAGGTCCAGGGGATTGATATTTTCGGGGAGACATTACCCCGGGAGGGTACCATCGGCGGTGATCATATTATCTATATTGACTTCAACAAGCGCTACAACCTGGATGCCCGGATCAATAAAATCGAACAAAACTGGCTGGAAGAGATCAAAGCATATTCCCAGGAAGAAATAAACCGGAACCCCTTTATCCAGAAAAAAAAGGCCGAAAAAGACAAAATCATCAGTGCCGTGGAAATGAACCGCCAGAAGGTAGGAGTCCTGGTTGCCGATGTCAAGGGCCATGACCAAAGCGGATCCTTTATGACGGGGATGCTGCACCAGTCTTTTTTGACCGGCGCTCTGTATGAAATGAAAATATACGGCAATATCACCACCAATCTGTTCGAAAAGCTGAACACCCGGTTTTACAATTCCTCAAGCGTGGATGACTTTTTCACCATGATTTACGGGGAAATTTCCCAGTACGGAAATTTCAAATTTATCTCTGCGGGACATCCGGCACCTCTGATTTTTTCTGCCAATAAAAACAAATTCATGGATATTTCCCAGATCCGGATTATCAATTATCCCCCCATCGGGATTATGCCCTCCCAGAAAGATATTGATGCTCCCTTATACAAGAATATTCTGGGGCTTAAAAAGGTCTATAAAATTAACGAAATCAGATTGATGGAAAAGGGAGATATCATGGTGCTCTTCACCGATGGTCTGACTGAAATGGAAAACAAAAAGGGTGACCCGTTTTTTCCATCCCATCTCCAGAAAATATTAAAAGATAAAAAAAATCAGCCGGCCAAAGAGATTTGCTTGGCCATCCGAGAAGCAATCCTTGGGTTCAATAATGAATTCCAGGATGATATTACTTATGTCATCATCAAAAAAACCTGATTGTTAATTCTTTCCATGTTTGTGACCTTGAATCAGAGATCTAACTTTTCCATAAACCGTGCAAATTACAATACTCACGGGCGGTTACATTGGTGGCTTCAATTTTAAAAATGGCTTCCGGCTTATCACCGGGATTCAAAAACTGCCGGTAGGCCTGACCATCAACCATCAATTCAATCCACTCGATATAATGGGCCTCTTCCATAGGATGGGCCACACTGCCAACACTGACTTTGTAACCGTCTGAGATTTTCTCAATTACCGGCACATGTTTTTCGGTTGCCGCATCAACCGTATTTTCTTTCAACAGGGTCATGGGCTGGCCGCAACAAACCAGTTCTCCGCCTCCCCCGTGAATCACTTCAACGATATTCCCACAGATTTCACATTTGTAAACCTCTAAACGTTTGGCCATTGTATTCCTCCTTAGATCTCAAAATATCTGATATGTTTTTTATCGTTACTAAACATATTCGGGTTCATAATATTCTTTTGGATGCTGACAGGACGGACATATCTCCGGAGGTTCTGTTCCCTCATGGACATATCCGCATTTGCTGCAGATCCATTTTACCGGCTTTTCCCGTTTGTAGAGAGTACCCGATTCCAACATATCCAGTAATCTTTTATAGCGATCGCGGTGCTGGGCCTCAACTTTGGCGATCTGAGTAAACAACCGGGCTGCATCGGATTGGCCTTCTTCTTCAGCCTCCCTGGCAAATGTCGGATACATCTCGATGGTTTCGTAATGCTCCCCCTCGATGGCGGCCAGAAGGTTTGCCCGGGTATCTCCGATTCCCTTCAGCAGCTTGAACTCATCTTTAGCATGCTGCTTTTCATTCAAGGCTGTTTCTTCAAAAAATTTGGCAACATAATGATATCCCTCTTTCCGGGCCACCTTGGCGTAATAATCATACTTATTTCTTGCTTGTGACTCGCCGGCAAAAGCGGTTTTCAGGTTTTGTTCGGTTTTTGACATTTTCAAACTCCTTAATTGGTATTGGTTTTTAATTTCGATAACATGACAAAGTGTTTTCTTTCTTCATCCACAATTTTATCGATCCGATGGTGTTTGTTTTCCGGGACGATATTTTTGATCTCCTGATAATACAGTATGGAACTCACTTCTGCATCAATGGCAAAATCAAGGGCTGAAGCGACATCGGAAATTTCTTCCAGTTTTTGATCGAACTCTTTCTGGCTGAAAATAATATTGTCGGCATAACTACGAAGATAAGTAAAGTATTCACCCGGGTAACTTTCGTGGGGCTCATAGCTCTCAAGGGTTGAGAGTATTTCTTCATAAATCTTTTTATGCCCGACTTCTTCGTTGGCCAGAAAAGTAAACAATTCCTTGGTCGAGGGTTCCTCGAATTTTTCAACCATTTTGCGGTAAAATTTTTCACCGTTTTCTTCAATTCTAATTGCCAGTTGAAAAACTTCACTGGCATCAAACATAATTCCCATTTTTAACTCCTTTTGTTTATATAGTTTCTTGATGTTTGGTAGCGATGGTGTCCGCCAGTTTATCAAGTAACCCATAATCTGCTGCTTTGGGGTGTCCCTTGATCAATACCGGATCCAGAAATTCCGCTTTCAGGTTACTCAGGCTATTTTGAATCATTTCAAGGGTCCTGCCCCCCCAGCCATATGAGCCGACAACGGTGGCAAATTTCAATTTGGGTTTCAGAACATTCACCAGGGTCGCCGCATAAACCGCTGCCGGATGTGGGCCGGTCAAAACCGTGGGCGTCCCTAAAATCAGAGTGGCACTGTCAACCAGTGACATGGCCAACTGTCCCAGATCGGTTTTGATCAAATTAAAGAACTTCACTGAAATTCCCTTTTCCATGATTCTTTCCATCAGGTAAAACATCATTTTTTCCGTACTGCCGTGCATGGATACATAGGCAATAACCACCTGGTTCTCAACTTTATCCGATACCCAGTTCCGGTAGGCATCCAGTATAATCTTGGAGTCCGAATAGACCGGACCATGGCTGGGGGCAATCATTTCAAAATCAAGAGCCTCTATTTTCTCGATGTTTTTTTTCACCACACCTCTAAAGGGCATCATGATTTCGGCATAATACCTTTTGGCATCCTCAATCACCTTGGCTGGATTCCGGACAAACAGATCGCTGGTAGCCAGATGAGATCCGAAAAAATCACAGGAAAAAAGAATTTTATCCTCCGGTAAAAAGGTACACATGGTTTCCGGCCAGTGAACCCAGGGGGTAAAAATAAATTTCAGGGTTTTATCCCCCAGGGACAGCACATCCCCATCCGAAACGGTTTGAAAGCTGGTTTCCGGGATCTCCATCAGGTCCATTAAAAATAACCTGCATTTTTCATTGGCAATCACTTTTGCTTCCGGGTAGATTTCCAACAGATCGGGTATGGAACCGGAATGGTCCTGTTCGGCATGGTTGGAAACCAGGTAATCAATTTTGGTTACATTCAGTTTTTTCAAGGTAGAGATCAGTTCTTCGGTCTTGGGTGGATCAACCGTATCGATCAGAGCGGTTTTTTCACTCCCCCTGATCAAATATGAATTATAACTGGTTCCGTCAGGCAGGGGGATCAGCTCATCAAAAAGTCTTCGGTCCCAATCCCTGGAGCCAACCGAAAAAATTCTATCTTTTATCCGCTGTACACCCATTACTCTTCCTCAAACATGTCTTTTCCGACTCCACACAAGGGGCAAACCCAGTCATCGGGTATGTTCTCGAAGGCAGTCCCCGGTTTAATACCTGAATCCGGATCACCGATTTCGGGATCATAAACATAACCACAGGCTGTGCATACGTACTTTTTCATATTTTCTCTCCTTTTGAACTTTTGTTATATTATAAAACATTTTTAGTTTTTTTTTCCTTATTTTTTAAACAATTTCGGCAAGTGCCCCTGAATTGAACCTGGACTTCCTCAATCTTATGTCCCTGAATGGAATTTTTTTGATACAGTGGAATCTTCAAATCGACATCGATGATTCGATTGCATTGATGGCAATAAAGATGGGCATGGGGGAACTCTATGATATCATACCGTGTCTCCGATTTATTGGTTTTAATGCTGGACAAGATTCCTTTTCGCACAAATATATTTACATTATTGTATACAGTTGTTCGTGAAAGGGTAGGAATACTTCGAGAAATATTTTTAAAAATAGTTTCCGCAGACGGATGATTTTTGTTTTTCATTATGTACTCCAGTATGAGCAATCTCTGGTATGACGGCTTGATGCCTTTCGAACACAACAAATCCCTGAACTCACCATGAACACCATAATGTCTGTCCGTCATCATAAACCTCCGACATCGGTAAAATAAATACCACAATATTGTAATAAGTACAATCTAAACTTATTACAATATTAATATTAGTACAATTAGATCTGTTTGTCAACACCTATTTCATTTTCCAGGTTTGTGGTATTACCGGAATATTATCAAATTGACAAAGCCTCGAAATGTTGATATGGTTATTCCAATCGGATTTTGCATAAAAATGAATACTGAAGAGGGAACTGTCACCAAAGTAGAGGGGCATAAGGCCTTTGTTATGGTGGCCAGAAGCGAGATGTGTGATGGTTGTGGAAGCCGGGGAATTTGCCATACCCTCGGAGGAGGCAAAAATATGGAAGCCGAAGCCATCAACACGGTTCAAGCCAAGGCGGGTGACCGGGTTCATCTGTCCATAAAACCGGGAATTTTGTGGAAGATTTCCCTCCTGTTCTATATGATTCCGGTTATCGCTCTCGTTTCGGGAGCCCTGATTGGAATCGAAATAGGACCCAGATTGAATTTTGACCCCGAATTATTTTCTGCTTTTCTGAGTATTTCTTTTGCCGCCCTATCCTATATTATCATAAGATTTATTGCCAACCGCTTAAAGGAAAAAAGAGATTTTATGCCGGAAGTGGTCAGAATTGTCAACCCCGGATGAATATCACCTTCAGGTTATTGAGTGATAGAATAGCCAAACAATTAGTCTTCTTTTTCGTCCTCTGATTTTTCTTCTGGCTCATCTTTCTTGATCGAGTTTCTAAAATTTTTGATACCCTCTCCAAGACCTTTAGCCAACTCCGGAATCTTTTTTCCCCCGAACAACAAGGCAATAATGGCAAAAATTATTAATATTTCCCATATTCCAAGTGATCCAAACATTTCTTTCACCTCAAATAAATATTTTAATTGGTTTTGGTATACATGTCAAGCTGAATAAATCGACCCTTATCAGTAAACCAAAGCCCGTTCGATCAAACTGGCACAACTGCGACAAAACGAACAGGACTTCACATCGGTATCGATTATATTATTGGAGGGATACATGATGCAATTTTTATCACTGCAATGGAGCAGTCCAAACAGATGTGAAATTTCATGTATGACCTCTTTTTCACATCTCGATAGAAACAGGGTTTCATCCTCTGCCAGACCGTAATATTCCTGACCAAGGCGATGCAATGAAATGAGCGCACAACACCCCCCCAACTGAGCCTCTCCAAAAAAACAGGAGAAGATGGGTGAGTAGAGATCCAATTCGGCAATGGCCACTAACTTGAATATTTTCCCGGGCAGGCATTCATATAATTGCTTAAGCAGTTTTGTGGAATTGTATTTTCCCCCAAAGACCGGTTCGGGTACGCAGCCGATTAAATCCTGACAGGGGATCAGGTGAGTATTGAGGTTAAATGTGGTTTTTATGGACTGGCTGATATAATCCAAAAGCGAATCATCTATATCACCAATCGGAACCAGGGTGATTTTTTTTTCTATCATTCATTTTTTAATTTTATATTTTTTTATTTTGTTATACAGGGTGGCCCGGTCAATACCCAGTTCTGCTGCGGATTTTGAAATATTCCAGCCATTATCCTCTAAAATCCGGGAGATGTGGCTTTTTTCAGATTCATCCAGGGTTCGGGGAGTCGATTCTTCCTTGCCCTTTTGGACAACTTCGGTCAAATCATTGGATATGATTTCATCTGTCTTGCTGACCACCACCGCTCGTTCAATCACATTCTCCAGCTCCCGGATATTTCCCGGCCAATGATAACCGATCAACACCTTCATGGCCTCACCGGAGATTCCATTGATTTTTTTCGAATTGGCCATGGTATATTTATGCAAAAAATGATTGGCCAGCAGCGGTATATCTTCTCTTCTTTCTCTCAAGGGAGGGACATTGATGGGCACCACATTCAGACGATAATATAAATCCTCACGAAACTTGCCCTCCCGGGCATCTTCCTCAAGATTCCGGTGGGTTGCAGATATAATTCTGATATCCACTTTGATGGGTTGGGTACTGCCCAGACGGTAGATATGTTTTTCTTGCAAAACCCTCAATAGAGCGACCTGGGTCTTGGGACTGATATCCCCGATTTCATCCAGGAACAGGGTTCCCCCGCTGGCCATCTCAATCCGACCCTTTCGACTGTGCTCGGCACCGGTAAACGCACCTTTTTCATAGCCAAACAATTCACTCTCAAGGAGAGTTTCGGGTAAGGCACCGCAGCTTAATGCAACCAGAGGACCGTATTTTCGTTTGCTGTTTGCATGAATGGCCCTGGCAATCAATTCTTTTCCGGTCCCGCTTTCTCCCCTGATCATCACTACAGCCTCTGAGTCGGCAACGGTTTTGATCAATTCAAATATCTCCTCCATTTTCTTGCTCCTGCCAATTATTTCATCAAAGCCGTACTTTTTTTCCAGTTCCTTCTTCAGCAGAATATTCTCTTTTTCCAGCATCTTATATCTGATTGCCCTTTCAATTACCTGACTGACGCTTTCCGGATCAAAGGGTTTTACAATATAATCAAAAGCACCGTCTTTCATGGCCTGGACCGCCGTATCTACAGAGGCATAGGCCGTCATGACCAGTATGGGAAAGTCCGGATAAATTTCTTTGCTTAATTTCAACAATTCTATGCCGTCCATACCCGGCATTTTTATATCCACCACAGCCAGATCAAAGGTGTCGGTTTTTATCTTTTCCAGGGCATCATGCCCGTTATCAATGGTATCGACCTGGTATCCCTCTTCCAGGAGCCAGTTGCCCATGGAATCACGAACAATCATGTCATCATCAACAACCAGGATTTTGATGCTATTTTTTAAAGACATTTTCCCTCACCGCTATTCGTTTATTTCCCCAACCGGAAGCATAATGAAGAAGGTGGTCCCCTTACCCACTTCACTCTCCACCTTTATGGTGCCCTTGTGTTCCTGAATGATGCCGTAAGCCACAAATAATCCCAGGCCGGTGCCTTTCTCAGCCTCTTTGGTGGAAAAAAACGGATCAAAAATATACTTGAGATTTTTGCGGGGAATGCCATCTCCACTATCTTTCAACACGATTTCAACCTTCTTGCCATGGGCACTCTTGGTTTCAATGGAAAGCTTTCCTCCCTTGGGCATGGCTTCCTGGGCATTGATGAGCAAGGCTATAAGGGTTTGCTGAATCTGTTTGAAGTCACAGTATATGTTGGGAATCCCATCCTGTAGTTTCAAATCCAGTTCAATATTCTGGATCCGGATCTTATTTGACAGCAGCACCAGACTGTTTCTGATGATACTGTTAATATCGGATTTTCTGATTTCCAGTTTCGATTGCCTGGAAAAAACCAGCAGGTTTTTCACCATACCACCCAGCCTCTCGATCTCATCTCCCATCAGGTTCAAATACTTTTTAAAATCGGTAAGGGTACTCCCCTTGACTTCATCACCGGATGCTTTTTTTAACATCAATTTAATATAGGTTAAGATACCCTGTAAAGGATTGTTAATCTCATGGGCAACCGAGGATGCCAACACTCCTAATGAAGCCATCTTTTCCGATTGAATCAGCTGTTCCCGGGCCACTCTTAATTTATTGGTCCGTTCCTCCACTTTTTTTTCCAATTCAATATTCCAGGACTGGATTTCTTGATTGGCTTTTCTTAAATCCTTGATCATCTTATTGAATGAATTGGCCAGATACCCGATCTCATCATGGGTGTTTACCTGGGTATCAACGGTCAGATTTCCGGTGGAAACCTGCTGGGTGGCTCTGACCAGTATTTTTACTGGTTTTGTTACCAATCGATGAATAAATAATGTCAATATACCCGAAACAGATAATATGGCAATCAATGTGAAATAAATGATAATTCTGCGATTGGAACTATAGTCATTATCCACATCAACCAGAGACATTCCAATATCCAGAACCCCCAGAACCCTCTGTTTTTTCGGATGAGCATGACATGTGGCATTGTAACAATCCGGTTCATTATAAATGGGTGTGATCATGGCTAATACCCGGTGATCTTCGGATTTAAATATCCGGCTCCGTTCGGAAGTGGACAATCGCTCCAGGGGTTTTTCCACCGCATGACAAACATAACAGGCTTCGGCATTCTTATCCACGAAATGGTTCATTTCCTTTTTATTGGTGGAGAACATGATGTTCCCCTCTTTATTAAATATGCGTACAAATTCAATACCCTCTTGAATCCCCTTGGTTTCAATCATCCGGTGCAATCCTTCGCGATTGTTTATAAGCATATCATACCTGGTGCTGGTGGTAACAGTATTGCTATAGGTGCCGGCTGCACGAAATACTTCAGCTATGAGTTGTTTATTTTGATTGGTCAGGATGATATAGAAAAAAATTCCGAAAATTATTACCGATACTGCAACTATGGCAAATATCAGTTTGGAATTGATTGTCTTAAACATATCCAGCTTAATCCCGGTATGCCCAATCATTAAATAGACAAGACACAGAAATATTTTATAATATCAGGCTGGGTTTTTCAACAAAAAAATGGAGGGGTCAACTATTTGAAGCCCGAGTAAAAGCCTTTTATCGGGTATACAAATGTTTTTTGACCAGTTCATTCCACTTTTCTCTGGACAGGTTTTTGCTGATATCAGCAGCCACGACTGCTCCATCATGAAAGGTGACACCGGTCTCGGATTGAATACTCTGGCTTAGCAAATTGGCCTCTTCCTCCATCCAGGCAGTGGCTTCCTTATCCTTCAAAAGGTTCTTCAAATTTTTCGCTACGCTACTGACATCCATGGTGACAAACCATCCATCGGTATAGGGTTTTTCGACAGCCAGGCTGGCATCATCCAGCAGTTTTTGATTGACCGAATCAACCACACCGGAAATGGGTGAGAAAAATTCCAGATCACCATGGTCATGGTTTACTATCCAGGAATACTCTTCCAGTTCCAGATTTTTTCCCACGGCCGGTAATTCGATCTTATTGATTTTACCGATTATTCTTCTGGCAAAATCATCAATTCCAATCCTGAACTTTCCATTTCTTTCCAGATAAACCCAGGTGTGATTGCGAAAATAATAAAGTCTTTCCGGTAAATAAAACCCCGCCACTTTGGGAAGTTGCTCCATTTCCCCGACAAATGACGGTTGAATCCGGTCCTGCATCATCTGGTCAAATGAGCATTCCCCGCAACGGAAACTATTGGGACAGATTTTATGAGACACCTCGCCACTGATCATATACCGGCATTTTCTCTGATCTGCAGGCAGGTGGCGGAATTCTTCCATCCACTCGACAACCGCTTTCTTGTTACTGGCTGTCGGTTTATGATCATGCAAATTCTGCTTGGTCTGTTGGGCCCGGTTGGACATGGCCAAATCAAACTCACAGGTACTGCATTGATAGTGGTTGGTGCATAATTTGTAGGAAACCACCCCGGCTTCCATCCATATACACTTCCGTTCTCCGGTCGGAATCACCTTCAATCCTCTTTTTTGTTCATTCATTTTATGCCTCCTGTAGAGAATTATTCTTCATGTCCATACATATCTCAAGCAAATCTTATGCCAACTTCCGGATTTTTATTTCATTCTTCTCGTATTATTTTTGTAAAATCCGAAACGGCTTTATTATTAAGCATTTCCAATACAAAAAATATTTTAACAGACATATTTTTCAGAAGAAGGAATTTGATTAATCGGATCAGAATACCCCCAGCTGTTGAATTTCTCAACACCGACTGTTGAATTTCTCAACACATCATCGTGGTTCGCTTTATGATGATATTTTAAAATCTTTTGGTAAAGATATGGCAATAGGGAGTTCCATTCTTTTTGAAGTAATAACTCTGGTGATAATCCTCGGCTTTCCAAAACACCAATGCCTCGGTCACCCGGGTAACCACCCGGTATTCCTTGGATTTCAGGATATCAATTAATTTCAAAGCGGTTTGTTTTTGTTTATCGTTCAGATAAAAAATCTCCGACCGGTACTGCTCACCGATATCAGGTCCCTGACGATTCAACTGGGTGGGATCATGGGTTTCAAAAAACAGCTTGGCCAGTTCCTCGTAACTTACGATCTCAGGAACAAAGACAACTTCCACGGCTTCGGCATGGCCGGTGGTGCCGATGCATACTTCTTTATAAGTTGGATTTTTGGTATGTCCCCCGGTAAAACCGACGGTGGTTTCCAGCACCCCCCTGCGCCTCTGCATATGGTATTCCGTTCCCCAGAAACATCCGGAGGCAAAAATGGCCCGTTCGGTTTTTTCCAGGGACACAAAATTTAAAGAAATGGAATTGACACAATGCCGGATATTTTTGACGGTGAATTTCTCCCCTTTAAAAACATGACCCAGGTGAGCCCTGCAGCGATTACACAAGATTTCGGTTCGCAGTCCATCGGTATCCGGTAACCGCTTTACCGCATTGTAAATCTCATCATCAAAACTGGGCCAGCCACAACCCGAATCAAACTTATCCTCGGATTTGTAAAGCGGGGCATCACACCGTTTGCATATATAATACCCTTTGGCTTTGTGGTCATGGTATATACCGGTGAAGGGCCTCTCCGTTGCTTTATGTACAATCACCCGTTCCTCTTCCGGAGTGAGTGGGTTATATTTCATGGCTTTCGTATCCTCCTTACTCGATTTGCTCTGGCTCTGAACCTGAAACACCTGGACGAATACAAAAACCGAAATCATGAGTCCGATGGTGGACCACAATGGTTTATGGGAAAAAAATCCGGTTTTCTCACCATTTCGTCTTTCTGGCATTTGTTCCTCCTTTATCGTAGTTTATAAGTATTATAAAAAGGGGAAATAGGCTAATCTTAGAGATCGCACCGTAGGCAACGCTTGGCATCATTGACACAGGATTTTTCAGACAATCCCAGTTCAACCTCATCAAAACCTTTGATTCGCTTCAATGCACTCAAGCAGGGCATCTTATCTCTCTTCAATTTCTCGAGTTCTTCATCGGGAACCTCAATGGGCTCTATCAGTCTTTTGGGCCGCACCGATCTGAAGTGCCAGGGTATTTTGATACCATTGAAATAGCCGTTTATGGCAGCGGCTGCCCGCTGACCGGCAGCAATGGCTTCAATAATGGTTGCAGGTCCGGTAACCGCATCTCCTCCGGCAAAAATTCCCGGGATACTGGTTTCCAGGGTATTGGGGTCGACCTCAAAGGTATTCCAGGCCGTGATATCAAAATTCATATCTTTTAACAACTCAGCCAGGTCGGGTTCCTGGCTGATGGCCGGGATAATGACATCGCAGGAGATAATAAACTCAGAGCCTTCAACCGGAACCGGGCGTCTTCTGCCACTGGCATCGGGTTTCCCCAGTTCAGTCCGGACACATTCCAAACCGGTCACCCGATTCTTGGCCCCGATAATTCGTTTGGGGGCAACCAAGACATGCAGTTTCACACCTTCTTCCTCAGCCGCATCAATTTCTTCTTTAAAAGCCGGCATTTCAAATCTGGATCGACGGTAGGCAATGCTGACCTCCGAGACACCGATTCTAACGGCAGTTCGGGCTGCATCTACCGCTGAATTACCTCCACCGATCACGATTATTTTATCCCCCGGTTTTTTTCGGTTACCAAAATTCACATTCTGCAGGAAATCAATGCTATCGATAAAACCTTCATATTTGTCCTCGCCGTAAACACCGAGTTTTCTACCCTTGAAGGCTCCGACAGCCAAAAATACGACATCATAACCCTGTTTTTTTAATTGATTTATGGTTATGTCTTTTCCAATTCGGGTACTGGTTTTTATTTCGATGCCCAGGGCAGCAATGGCATCTATTTCGGCTTTGATCACATTCCGGGGCAGACGATACTCTGGTATGCCGGCAACCATCATACCACCGGGAATCGGCAGGGCTTCGAAAACCGTTATCGTATAGCCCATTTGTCTTAAATAAAAAGCTGCGGTAAGTCCGGCCGGCCCGGCTCCGACAATCGCCACCTTCTCGTTTTTTGTAACGGGTAAAGGTTTTATATGTTTTGCTCTTTCCAACTCCAGGTCGGCAACAAATCGCTTTTGATACATAATGGCAATCGGTTCATCCACCTCTCCCCGGGTGCATTCAAATTCACATGAATGGGTGCAGGCTCGCCCGCAAATCGAGGGGAAGGGATTGTCTTCGATGATGAGGTCCAGGGCATCCTCGTACCGTTTATGAGCAATCAGCGAGACATAACTGGGAACATCAATACCGGCCGGGCAGGCATTCTGGCAGGGAGCGGGTGTGAGCCGCTTGCAAACCATGGCCGGGCATCTTTTCTCAATGATATGGGCTTCATACTCTTCCCTGAAATATTTGATGGTGGTCAGAACCGGATTCGGGGCCGTCTTGCCCAGTCCGCAAAGGGAAGCATCAATGATGGTATCACTGAGACGTTGCAGGGTGTCAAGGTCCTCCATTTTCCCGTTTCCATCTGAAATTCTCTCCAATATTTCCAGCATGACCTTGGTTCCGACCCGGCATGGTGTACATTTCCCGCAACTTTCTTCTGCTGTAAAATGCAGAAAAAATTTGGCGATATCCACCATACAACTGGTCTCATCCATGATCACCATTCCACCGGAACCCATTATGGCCCCGGTCTCATTTATGGAATCATAATCAATGGGAATATCAAACATTCTTTCAGGAATACAACCACCCGAAGGACCGCCCAACTGGGCAGCTTTTATCTGATTGCCCTGAACGCCGCCGCCACCGATATCATAGATGGCCTTCCTCAAAGACATACCCATGGGAACCTCAATGAGTCCGGTGTATCGGACTTTTCCGGCCAAGGCAAAGACCTTGGTGCCTTTACTTTTGTCGGTTCCGATGGCCGCATAGGCTTCAGGTGAATCCACAATGATTCGAGGAAGATTGGCCAGGGTCTCCACATTGTTGACCACGGTGGGTTTTTTATACAATCCTTTTATGGGCGGGAAGGGGGGTTTGGGCCTGGGCATGCCTCGCTGATCTTCTATGGAAGCAATCAAAGCGGTTTCTTCACCGCATACGAATGCCCCGGCTCCTTCCCTGACACTGATATCGAAGGAGAAATCACTGTCCAGAATATTATTGCCCAAAAAATTTTTCTCTCTGGCATCGGCCAGGGCCTTGTCCAGGGTTTTCAGGGCCAAGGGATATTCGGCCCGACAGTAAATGAAGCCTTCGGTTGCCCCAATGGCATAACCGGCGATAATCATTCCCTCCAGTACCGAGTGGGGATCGCCTTCCAACAGGGAGCGATCCATGAAGGCTCCCGGATCACCTTCATCGGCATTGCAAATCACATATTTTTTGTCTGATTTGACATTCCGGCAGAAGGTCCATTTTTTTGCCGTGGGAAAACCAGCACCCCCACGGCCCCGGATACCGGATTTTCCAACCTCTTCAATAACTTCTTCCGGGGTCATCTTCAGTATTTTTATTGTGGCCTGGTAACCACCGGTTTCCAGGTAATCTTCAATACTGAAAGGATCAATATTTCCGCAATTCTTCAGGGCAATTTTTACCTGATCCTTGACCACACTATATTCATCTATGAAGGGTACACCCTCATAGGCCTGCTGTTCCTTACTTTCGGGATGATATTGATACAATACGTTTTCTTTAACAACCTGTCCGTTTTTAACTGTTTTCTCGACAATGGCAGGAACCGATTCGGGAAGAATATTTCCATAGGTCAGCCGGGTTCTTCCATCCAATTCCAATTCAGCAACAACCTCCTGGGAACACAGTCCGATACATCCAGTTGACCCTATTTTAACAGACAGTTTGCTATTTTCAATTTCAGCCAGGAATGCATTGTAAACATCCATTCCACCTGCCGCTCTTCCGCAGGTTGCCATTCCGATTTTTATAACAGACATTCTTCTAACCACCCCTATTTATCTTCATTTTCAGAAGCCTCTCGACAGGACTCGATAACTGCTTTTACCTGATCAATATCAAGTTTACCGTAAACTTTGTCATTCACCATCATGGCCGGTGCCAGTGCGCAGCAACCGAGACAGGCCACATTCTGGACCGTAAAGAGCCGATCCTCGGTGGTTTCATTATCCTCATCCAGTTTCAGATAGGATCTGAGCTTCTTGCCCAGAACTTTGGAACCGCCCACATGACAGGCCGTTCCATTGCAAGCTTTTATAATATTCTTCCCCACCGGGATAGTGCTGAACTGTGAATAAAAGGTGATGACTCCATAAATATGACTCTCGGCAACATGCATTCTTTCGGAAAGATACCTAATGGCAAATTCGGGCACATAACCGAATTCAGATTGAATTTTCTGCAAAAGAATCATCAGAGAATTTGCTATAGAATATTTTTTAAAAATTTCCCCGACCACTTCCATTTCTTCATTTGACAAGGATACAGTCTCTTGCGTCTGCATGATTACTCCGCCTCCTTGAACCTCTTTTTGACAAGATCCTGTAAATCATGGCAATACTCTGCCAGCACTTTTTGATAATCCGTCCTGATAAATCCTGTTGGGGTCTTCACCATATCTTTCCAGACAATCTCTGTTTTCCGGTTTAATTTCTGACCCTCTTCTTGTAACGAATCATAAGTAATATCCTGGAAACAGGAAAATTTCTTTGCAATTTTCTGCTCCCAGATTTCCCTGCTGGTGGAGAAATCCCATTTTAAACCCATTCTCTTGGCTAACTCATTGAAAATCCACCCGGATGGTTTGGCTTCTCCCGGGGCATTCACGACCCGGCGGATCAAATTGATTCGAAAATCAGAACCAACGGTTGTTCCTTCATGTTCCACCCACACCGAGGCCGGTAAAACCAGGTCTGCTTTTTCCTGTGCCACAGAAGGAAAGATATCCTGAACCACCAGAAATTCCACTGAATCGGGAAGCGGGCTTTGATGATTCATGGTGTACAATAATTTCAATTTTCCCATATCCAGATCATTCCGGGGCAACAAACCCAACAAATAAGCTCCCGCTGTATTGTTTTCTCGGCTTATGGAGAAAATTTTCAGGCCTTCTCTTTGGTTTATTCCGGAGATATCTGTATCCGGATCATGAAACAAAAGGGTTTCACCGTTTATTTCCTTTTCTATATCGGCTAGATTTTCCAGCCGGACCCGGGCAAACTTGGACAGTTCGGTATTCTCCATATTCACGGTAACCAGTTTGGCACCGTTCAGGACCGCCTGTTTGACAAATGTGGCCGCAACCGGATTATCCCGGGTCATATCCATATTGACGACCACAATAGTCTGGGCGTTTTTTACATCCTCGTAATCCAGACCCATAAAGGCCGGTGATTCAAAATGAAACACATTATCCCCGGACAGGGCCTCATCAAAAAACTTTTTTACTTGAAACAGATCTTCATTCTTCTCTTTGGTGGATACCAGACATCCGATCGCTTCGGGACCGTATTTGTCTTTGACTTCATTGATCTTGGCAGCCAGCCAATCCAGAGCTGCTTCCCAGGTTGTTTCAACCAGTTTCCCCTTCTGCCGGATCATGGGTTTGGTCAGCCGGTCTTCGGAGTGAATAAAATCAAAGGCAAAACGACCTTTAAAGCACAGTCTGCCTCGATTGGGCAGGCCATCTTCCACACCGTCAACCTTCACGATCTCATTATCCTTTACAAACAGGTCAAGCTGACATCCCACCCCGCAATAATGACAGGTAGTCCTGACATGCTTTATATCCCACATCCGGTAATTGAATCGATTCCGCTTTTCAAAGAGGGCACCCACCGGACAACTCTGGATACATTCACCGCAATACACACAATCCGAATCAGGCAGGGTGAGGTCCCCCCTGACCACAATCTTGGCAATATTGCCCCGGTAGCCGTGGGACAGGGCATTGTTCACCTGGATTTCACAGCAGGCCTGGACACATCGACCGCACAGAATACATCGTCCAAAATCCCTACCGATCAGAAGATCATCATACTCGAGTGGATATTTGGTGGGAATCCGGTCCATTGTTCTCTCAGTTACTCGATATTTATAGGCCAGGGCCTGCAATTCACATTGACCATAAGCCACACAGATATCATCCGCCTGGTCATACTCAACCACATCTTTCTGAAAATCCGACCATTCCTGGGGAAAATTCCCCCGGATCGAACAGTTATGATTCCCGGAAATGAGTAAGAGTTCTATGACCATCTGGCGTGCTTTGACAATTCGGGTCGATTCGGTAAAGATTTCCATACCATCGGCAGCAGGAGAGGAACAGGATGCAATCGGTCCCGGTGCCCCCTTGACCTCAACAATACAGACCCGGCAGGCTCCGGTGGGGGGGGCCCCCTTTAAATGACAGAGGGTGGGGATATCAATTCCATTTCCCCTGGCCACTTCCAGAATGGTTTCCCCGGATTCAAACTCACATTGTTTTCCGTTTATTGTGATTATATTAGCCATTTTACTCTTGCTGGATCAATCCCTTAGTAAGCGGAAATCTCCTCTTTATTGACTTCGTCCAATTCTTTCTTGTAACAAATCAAACCACAATTCAAGCAGCGGTTGGCCTGATATCTGGCCTCAGCCTCATCCACAGTGATCCGGTTATCAATAATTCCCCGGGAAGCCATCAAATCCTTTTTATCCACAATTTCAAATATATTCTGCAGTTCGTTTTCATCAACAATTATACCCGCATCAGGAGATATCTCCTCACCGGAGACGTATTGTTGAATGGCCTTGGCCATTTTCCTGCCTCTTCCCACTGCCACCACTACGCCGGCAAGATCAGTAGGTCTTCCGGTTTTGGCAATGGTAAATATTCCCACCTGTGATTCCCGGGGAAGTACCTTGAATATATCCACGGTCTTCCATTGGGTTGCCTTTGTTTTTTCAATCAACATTTCCGGATAACGACCCGAACTGACAATCAGGTTGTCCAGGCTCAACTTCTGGATCTTATCATTCGCAACCCTCAGGGATAATGACTTTAATTGATCCCCGTTGCCTTCCAACTCGACCGGAGTGGCTGAAAAAATGTATTTTACTTTTTTTGACTCGTTTAATTCAATGTTTCGGAATTCCGTCTCTTGCTTGGTAAAAGGAAGCACAACCGTCACCTGATCGGCACCGTTTTCCAGACAGACATCCGCTGCCATGGATGAAGTACTGCCTCCGCCGATGATCAGAACCTTCTTTTTCAAATCGATCTTTATATTTTTTGAAGCGGCAATTAACAGGTCAAGCAATAAATATGATCCGGGAATTATATTCTCTCCCCAGATGTTATCTCTAAGTATCTGACGGCTGTCCCAACCACCGGTGGTCATCAGGACCATATCGGTTCCCGAGGAAAACATGGATCCCAGGCTGAAATCTTTTCCCATGGTTTTCCCGGTTTCTGCTTCGATTCCGGTTTCCAGAATACTGTCAATCTCCCAGTCCAGGACATTCCGGGGTAATCGATCCTCGGTAATCACATATCTAAGAATTCCACCCAAACGGTCAGTAGCTTCCATGATTTTGGGGGCATGGCCCAGTCTCCTCAGATAATAAGCTGCGGTTAATCCCTCAACCCCGCCACCCACAACTATAATGTTTTTTCCCTTGGCCGGTGGCAGATATTCGGGTAAAATCCTCTGACCCGAAGCCATCTCATACTGGGAAACAAATTTTTTCAAGGCATTGATTCCCACCGGTTCATCGATCAGGTTCCGCCGGCATTCAAACTCACAGGGGGCCGGGCATATCCATCCGCAAATCAAGGGGAATGGGTTTTTTTCCTTTATGACCCTTACGGCTTCAAGATAATTGCCTGCGGAAATCTGCCGGATATATTCGGGAATATCGATCTCAGCCGGGCAATTTCTCTGACAGGGCGCTGTACATTCGCTGATTTTCTGATCGGATTTGATTCTCCGGGTAGCCGATGAAAGGGTAATGATGTCCTTGGGACAAACTTCAACGCAAACTCCGCAACCCGTACAACGGTCCAGATTGACAACCGGCAGGTTGTTTTCACCCATGGAAAGTGCATTGAAGGGACAGGAAACCACGCATGTTCCCAGGCCCAGACAGCCGATGTGGCATTCCTTGCTACCTCCGTAAAGCAGCATGGCAGCCCGACAATCAAAAACCCCGTCATAAGTAAATTTTAAATCCGCATCCTGATAGCCGTAATAACATCCCGGCCTGGCAAAATCCGGTTCTTTCTGTTCCACTTTCTTACCCATAACCGCCGCTACCTGATGGGCAATTTCAAAACCTCCGGCCGTACAAACATCCAACTCTGCTTTGTTTTTGACTACGGCTTCGGCAGCGGCAGCACAACCGGCATATCCGCATCCGCCACAATTGGCTCCCAGAAGAGCTTCCTCCACCTGCTCGATACGGGGATCCTCCCATACGTATAATATTTTAGAGGCAATGGCTAACATTATGGAAGCCATCAATCCCAAACCCAGTAGCATTAGAAACGAATTCAAAATGATCATGATCTTCTCTCTGTCATTTCATCATATACGCCTGAAGCGAATTATCAATCCCCAAAAATCCGTAAAAGGCCAGGGCCATCAGGCCTGCCATTACCAGGGCAATGGCCGTATCCTGAAGGGCTCGCGGAATAAAGGATATCTCAAACCTTCCCCGGATCCCGGCAAAAAGAATCAAAGCCAGCGTAAATCCGGCCCCTGAAAATAGTGCATAAAAAAGACTCTGCAAAAAATTAAATTCATTATTGATGCAAAGGACCGCCACACCCAGAATGGCGCAATTGGTGGTGATGAGGGGCAGAAAAATCCCCAATGCCTTATACAGGGCAGGAGCCAGTTTTTTCAGGAACATTTCGATCAGCTGAACCAGGGCTGCAATCACCAGAATAAAGACAACGGTCTGGAGATATTCAATCTGCAGGATTACCAGGATATAATGATACACAAACCAGGTGATACTGGTGGCAAAGGTCATAACGAAAATCACGGCCATGCCCATTCCGGTGGCGGTTTCCATTTTTTTGGAAACCCCCATAAAGGGACAATTCCCCAAATACTGGGCCAGAAGAATGTTTTTTACCAAAATAGCATTGATGGCCAGGATAATATATTCCATTTAAAACTCCATTTATTTTTTGGGAAATAAATTCATGATACCCAGAATCAGCCCCAGGCAAATAAATGCCCCGGGTGCACTCACCATAAAAGCAAAGGGTTCAAATGAATCCCACATCACCTGCATTCCCAAAAATGTACCCTTGCCCAGAATTTCCCGGATTGAGCTGATCAGTATCAGGGAGAGGGTAAAACCCAGCCCGATTCCCAGTCCATCAGCAGCAGAGAGATAAATCGGATTTTTGGAGGCAAAGGCCTCGGCCCGTCCCAGGATAATACAATTCACCACAATCAGATTTATAAACAAACCGAGCTGCTGGGAAATTGAAAAAAAGTAAGCCTTCATCACCAGCTCAACAATCACCACAAAAGTGGCAATCACAACAATATAAGAAGCAATCCTGACTTTCTTGGGGATCAGGTTTTTTATGGAAGATATGATGACATTTGAGAAAAACAGAACAAAGGTGGTGCTCAGACCCATCCCGATCCCATTTTCCACAGCCGTGGTCACGGCCAGGATCGGACACAATCCCAGAACCAGTTTAAAGGGGGGAAGTATTTCCCAGAATCCTTTTAAAAATTCCTGTGAAATCGTTTTATTCATTGATCAATCGTCCTATCCCTACTATTTTTTCCCAGTACTTTGTCTTTGATGATGGCATACAAAACAATGCTTTTTTCCACGGCTGAACATACGGCTCTGGAGGATATGGTGGCTCCGGAAACCGCATCGATTATGCCGTCATCCTGTTTGACCTTGAAGACTTCATTGATGGCCCTGCCTTTGAAATTATCCGTAAAGACAGCCTCGGAGACCCGGGCGCCCAATCCGGGTGTTTCCTGATGGGTCAGTATACCGATACCGGAAATCATATTCTGGCTCAGATCAAAACCCACCATCACCCCGATTTTACCTTTATAACCCATTCCCATGGTTTCAAAGGCAATTGCCCATGGTTGGCCATTCTTCCTGCCAATGAAAACAACTTTCTGCTCTCCGTCAATCGTGATCTGCTCCCGCTCACCAATAATATCATTGGTAGATGAAGCCAGAACCTTTTTAAGGGCCGGTCCCTGAACGTTCAATAGAATTTGCTCTTCGATCCGCTTTTCCGTTCCCTTTTTTACCGCTGCCAGCAGCAGGCCACAGAGGGCTGCAATAATGGTCAAAACCGCCACCATCCGGATATATTCTTTCATGTCATCCTTTTATCGATATAATAAATTTCTGTTGGTCGGGGTCTTTTCTTGATATTATCCAGCAGGGGGGTAAACAGACTCATAATCAATATGGCAAAGAAGACCCCATCCGGATAAATGCTCCATATTCGTAAAACCATGGTTAAAAAACCACAGCCGAAACCGAAGATGATCATTCCCCACTTATTGAAGGGAGAACTGGCAGAGTCAGTGGACAGGAAAAATATTCCCAGCATGAGGTTCCCGGTTAGAAGGTGGAAAAGCGGGTTGGCGAATTGATGGCTGTTTATCAACCAAAAAAGTGCAGCTACCGATAAAACACCTGCTGCAAAAGACAGGGGGATTTCCCAGGTTATAATCCCTCTAATCAATAGATAAATGCCACCAATTAACAGGAACAGTATGGCAATACTTCCGATTCCACCCACCTGTTTGCCCATGAGAAGATCGATGAGCTTAATATCGGAAATAAATTCCACCCCCCCCTTTTTCAATAAGATCAAGGGGTAACGGAAGCTGAATCCCAGATCATAATTCACCGAAGCCAGATCCAGATTATAATAAGCCGGCCAGGAAATACGGGTAATGGCCCAGCCAACCAAAACCGGATTCAGCGGACTGCTGCCCAGGCCACCGAAAATCTCCTTTCCGATAAAAATACACAGAAAAGCACCGATAATGACCAGCCAGTAGGGAACACTCGGGGGAAGAATCATGGCAAAAACCAGACCGATCAGTACAGCGCTCCCATCAAAAATGGTAGTGGATTTCTTGAACATCTTTCGAATGATCAGTTCACTCAAAACCGCGGTAACCACAGCCAGAGAAATGACCCGGGCCGCATGAAATCCAAAGGTATAAATCGCATACAACAAAGCCGGAAGCAGGGCAATGATCAGCTGGGCATTAATGTTGGCCACACTGATATTTTTATGCCAATGGGGGGGGCTGGAAACAACTAGGTTCATGATTCCGTTTCTCCCTGGATTTTTTTCAGTTCACTTTTCGCCAGCTTAATGAATTGAACCAGAGAGCGGCCCGATGGGCAATAATAGGCACACAAGCCGCACTCGATACAATCAAACACATCCAGTTCCTGGCATTTTTCAAACAATGAAAACTCGGAAAATCTGCATATGAGGTTTACATCCAGTTTTACCGGGCATACCCGAACACATTTTCCGCAATTGATACAGGGTTTATTTTCATTCAATACGACTTCGCTCGAATCCTGAATATAGATTAAATCAATGTCATCCCCGACAGGAATAATCGTGTGATATCCGGAATAACCCCGGAAAGGACCTCCGAGAATCAGTTTATCATTGGTATCAATTCCGGTTTTCTGGCAGATATCTTTGACCAGGGTTCCCATTCTGACCCGGATATTTTTTTTCTGGTTTTTTTCCACAACGGTGACCACTTTATGAACAAATGGTTTTCCCTCCTTCAGGGCAACCACAGCGGCAGTCAACTTTTCCACATTCATGAAACCGCATTTTGCCACTTGGCCGGTGCGGCAAATATCCGATATCAGGATCTCGGGCAGTCCGTTCGGATATCGGGGTTTTACCGGAAAAACTTCCGCCACATCCCCGGGGATTTCGGTTCCCAGGTTAGACAGATTCTGGGGAATGGCGAAAATGACTTTCCGGGCCGAAGTCAAATATTTGATTAAACGTAAACCCTCAAGGGTCAGATATTTATTTTCTCTCCAAATTTGCTGCTGGACCAGACTCAGTGGGTCCTGCTCAACAGCACTGATTATCATAGTTTCCAGAGGTTCCAGGTTATCTCTGAAACCCAGGTTTGCCCGATTCAGGCATTTTAAGATTTCAGCGGGATCTTTTTTTAAAAAATCCGGTTCTGCTTTTATTTCAAGATCCAGTTGTTCCTTTTCATCCAGCTCGACCCTGAGTGCTGAAAATTCTTCATCCCTCATCATCAAAGGATCGATACTTTTTATGGTACCGGTAACCGTGGAATATAATCCCGGTAAAATCTCATAACCGGTTTTCAGGTGATCCCCCACCCTGAGATTCAATTGAGCCTGATTGGAATCGAAACCTATCAGGGGGATAAGGACCTCGGTGGGATCCGGGGCATCGATGATAGCTATATCTTCTTGGCTTAACGTCAGGTGATCATTTGTTTTCATCAGTTTTACTCTTCTTCATGACACAGGGTACAATCGTCGACCCCATCGCTATGACACTCGATACAATTCTTGCCAATACATCTCATATGGGTATCGGCGTCCTCACAAATTTGAGTATATTTTGTATTGTAATGACATCGCCGGCAATTCATGGGAAAGACTCCTTGCCTTTTCCTTTGATAACCATGGTGACAGGTTTGGCACTCGATATCATATTCATCCGGGGAGGCATGGGAAAAATGGTTGAAAACAACCGGTCCGCCATCGGTCTCAAAGGTGATCTCTTTGGGCTCGGCAATGGTTTCGAAATGATCGGCATTATGGCAGAACTCGCAACCGACCGAACCCTGGATATGGCAATCCAGGCAGTTCTTGCCAATACATTTCTTGTGAATGGCCTCATCCTCACACATCCCAATATGATCTTTGCGGTAATGACAATCCCGGCAATTCATTTGATCGGAGTCCTGGTCACCGGATTTATAATTGTGATGACACTCCTGGCAGGTCATATCCTTGAGTGAGGTATGATATAGATGGTCGAAAACAACTCCCCCCCCCTTGGTGTCAAAGGCCACCCTCAGAGGTTCCCTCTGCTTTTCAAAAACAAATCCCCAGAGGGCCAGAATTACAAGAATCAGAATAACCGTTCCGAAAACAATCTCTTTTCTTTTGGTTAAAACTTTAACTTTATCCATTATATATCAAGATTACTCCAACTTTATATAATATTGAAATTAAAGTTGCTATCGAATGAGCAAATTAATGTAGATAGTAACATAAAAAATTTTCGGATGTCAAGTAAAAAAAACAACCCTATCTGACACCCGAAAAGTGAAAATTATTCTTTCAGCAATCCTTTTATGGTGGCAATCAAATCATCGGGATCAATCGGTTTTTCCATGAATTTTTCGACTGGCAGGAAATCGCCGTCTTCTTCAAGGTTAAATTTAAATTTGGTCATCTGATTCACCGCAGTTGCCAGTATGATCGGAATATGCTTGAATTTTTCATTCAATTTTACAGACTGGGCAAAATTGAAACCGTCACTGTCCTTTTCCATCATGACATCCAGAATAATCAGATCAATTTTTTCACTTTCCAAAATCTCTCCCGCAACGTTGATATTTGTTGCCTGAATCACATCATAATTACTGTGTTCCAAAATAATCTTTCGGGCTTCCAATACATCGATATCATCATCGACATCTAATATTTTCTTCTTCATGATTCCTCCTAATTCATTAAAGGTAGTTTTATGGTTAATGTTGTTCCCACATCCACGGTACTATCCACATCAATGGACCCTTCATGGTCCTTGATGATCTGCTTGACCAGGGAAAGTCCCAGGCCGATACTGCCATCGATATTTCTCCTGGCCTCTTTGCCCCGGGAGAACATAGTAAATACACTGTCAACATCCTCCGGAGGTATTCCGATTCCGGTATCACTGATCTCCACCACGATCAGTCTGCCGAATTTTTCAAAACATCGGATATCAATCCGGCCATTTTCCTTATTGTATTTAACCGCATTCATAATGACATTATTAAAGGCCCTCAACAGGAAGGTATAATTCCCGAAAACATACTTTTCCCGGCAGGACTCCTGCAAATAGTTGATCGAAATCTTGTTTTGACGGGCATAGGGGTTAATAATCGAATAAGATTCATCAATAATCTCAATCAGGTTTATCCGTTCCCGCTTCATCTGGGATTTATTCTCCAGAAGCGTATAATCCAGGATATCCTCAACAATTCTGATGAGCCCTTCCGATTTCTTCCTGGCTCTGGAGATGAGTTCCTTTACTTTTACCGGGTCATCTACATATCCCTTTTCCACTACATTCAGCAAATCAACCACGGCAGACAGGGGGGCTTTCAAATCATGGGCAATAACCGCCAGATTCTTAATATTTTCCTCTATTTTTGACATTGGATTCCTGTTTTTATAAAACCATCAAACTCAGATAATTAAATTATCCTTTGTCAATATCCAGCATGACTTCATCATAGACCTGTTTAACCAGGGATGGCAATGTCTGTTCCACAACCGGGCTCAATTTATCTGACATGGTAATTTCATCGGGCTGGATACAGTAAATCACCACATCAGGATTTCCCTTCTGTCTGATCCTGGGAGCGATATCCAGAAAATCAATTAAATCAAACTCATGTAATGAATAACCCTTGGTTTCCTTTAAACTATTCACCTCGTCCCGATGAAATCTCCGAAATTCTCCGGGCTGAATGCCGCAATTGCCTGCATCAATGAATATTATTTTTTCCCTCTCATCGAATTGATGAAGAAGATTCATCCCGCAGGTACCGGCCTCTATCAGGTCAATTTCTTTTCCCATCAATTTTTCTCCCAGTATCCGTGTGGCATGAAGACCTGCCCCCTCATCTGCCAGGAGCGTGTTACCCAGGCCTATAACCGCAGTTTTATGTCTTTTCATATATTATTTTTTAAATTCCACATTTAAAAAGTGGGTAGAACAGGATATACATGGATCATAGGCCCGGACCAGCATTTCCAGGTTGAACTGCAAATCCTTCTCTGGAAGGCTCAGCATCTCGGGCACCATCTTCTCAAAATCCATCTGAATATTGTTGTGATTCAAATTGGTGGGAATCACACAATTGGCTGCCACACAAATACCGTCATCATTATAGGAGTAATCATGAAACAGAATACCCCGGGGAACTTCAACAGCCCCGACTCCCCGGCCATTTTTTACCTTGATATCAGGCTTCTCCAATTTTAATTCCTGGCCTAACAACCATTCAATATGACTGATTGACCGCTCCACGGCAAAGACACATTCTACCACCTGAGCCGCATTGTTCTGGTATGGACTGATATTGATACCAGGCTTCAAACCCAGCATTTCGGCAACCTGTTGACTCAAAGGGGTCAACTGACTATAGTTGTTGTTGTAGCGGGCCAGGGCGCCCACCATGAATGAGGCCCGGTTAAACTTTCCATACTTGGCTGTGGATTGGGGTACCACAAACTCATTCACTACCCCCTTGTATTCATCAGGGGATATGTTTTTATCAATATCTGTAGTGGTAACCTGACCCTCATAAAAAGCATATTCCTTGTCGTATGTCAACGATAGGTACTCGGTCTCCCGGTTGAAGTCAGGGAATCCATTGGAAACCGATTTGAAAATCTCGGCCAGTTTCATCAGGTCTCCTTTGGCCTCTTCCAGCCGCTTCTTCAACTCTTCCAATTCTTGCCGGGTGGGCAACATGGTGAAATGTCCCACTTTGGCCCTGATGGGATGGGTGGTCCGACCACCGATCACATCACACATTTCATTGGATAACCGGTGTAACTTGGTCACCAGCAGCACCGCATCCGGGTGACTCGCAACCAGAGGAATGACACTGTTGACCTTGAACAGATCGGGCAGTACCAGATAACAAACATGCAAAATGTGACTTTGAAGTGTTTCTCCGTGAAGCAACAATTCACGCAATACCCGGGTTTGTTCGGAGATCTTTACTTCCAGAGCAGTCTCGGTTGCTTTCAAACTGGCAAAAGTATGACCGATCGAGCATATACCGCATATCCTTGAGGTGATGGTGGCCAGTTCAGAATACGACCTTCCCACAACCATGGTCTCAAAAAATCGCGGCGCCTCTGGCACCTGCCACTCAAGCTTTTCTATATTTCCATCTTTAACATCCACCACAATATTACCGTGACCTTCCACACGGGTCAGATGCCTGACATTTATCTTGACTTCTTTACTCATTTCTTTACCTCCGGATTCACTCCAAATAAATTAATCGCTCGTTTGATCTCTTCAACGGTGTAATTGTATTTATCCAATATCTCATGCATGGCATTTTTATTGGGGTTATCCACCGTTCCTCTACAGGCTTCGCAGGGTGAACCATTCGAAGGGCAAATCGCCCCGCAACCCGCCCGGGCCAGTGGCCCCAGGCAAATCACACCTTTGTCAAACAGGCAAATATTTTCTTTTAACTTGCACTCCACACATACCGGATGATTGGGTAAACGGGGCATTATACCCAGGCTCAATTCTTTAACCATTCGTAAGAACTCATCCCGGTTAATTGGACACCCGGGAATATATAAGTCCACCTTTACCACTTCATCGACACCTTTGGTGGGATAGGTGTCCAGATGAGGCATGTGGGAATCATCACCGTACACACACTTCTTGACATCATCCATGCTGTGCCAGACATTCTTTAACCTGTTGATCCCGCCGTTAACCGCACACTGTCCATAAGCCACCAACAACGTGGAGCGTTCCCTTATATCCTTTAAGCGTTCCTCGTCTGATTTGCGGGTTATTGATCCTTCTATAAACGCTATATCATAAGTTTCTGATGTACTGCCTGTCATCACTTCCCTGAATTCTACCAAATCGACCAGATCCAACAACTTGATGATATCTTCCTCCAAATTCGCCACCTGCAACTGACATCCTTCGCAACAGGCAAAATCAAAAAATGCTACCTTCGGCTTATTACTCATCTTAAATTACTCCTTTTATGTAACTGATATCACTGTAGTAGAATACAGGACCGTCCTGACATACATAAATATCCTCAATCTGACAATGACCGCATTTGCCAACCCCACATTTCATCCGCCTCTCCAGCGATAAAATTATATGGTCATCGGGAATCTCCATGTCATGGAGGTTCATGATGGCAAATTTATACATGACCGGCGGGCCCACCACAATGGCATAGGTCTCGCGCGGGTCCACATCATCCAACTTGGGAAACAGGGTGGTAATGACTCCAACGTTATCCTTCCACTTCTTCGATTTCCATTCATCCAACGGACCCCGATAGCATAAATCCATGTGGCTCATTTCCAGATAGGTGGACAGATCGGTGGTATCGACCGTTTCAAAGAACTTAATATCATCACGCTGCTTCCATTGTTCCAGTTCATCGACAAATAGACGCTGGGCCGGGTCTTTGCATCCAAACAGAATGGATATATTCTTGTAATCATCACGGTGTTCCAGTGCATACTTGATGGCTGAACGGGCCGGCACCAAGCCAATACCTCCGCAGACAAACAGCAAGTTGCTTCCCTTTAAGGCTTCCATGGGAAAAGAGGTGCCGTAAGGACCCCGGATACCCACCTTTTCACCGACTTCCAAACTGTGAATGGCTGAGGTAACGGTTCCCACTTTTCGGATCACCATTTCAAACCGATTATCGGTAGCGGGCGGCGAGGAAACGGATATGGGTGCCTCACCAATACCCGGAATGGATATTTCGGCAAACTGACCGGGACGATGGCCCAGGGAGCGATTGTTTAGCTCGAAACTGAAATAGGTATCAAATGGAGTCATCGGTTTTTTCTCCCTCAGCGTAGCCGCCTCGGGCAGATAGATCGATGTCTTTTCTATCACTTCTTTATGTGGATAAGTTTCAGCCATGATTTCCTCCTCACTGGTTTTCCAATATATATTTGAACACTTTGTTCGGTCCGGCAATATCAGCGGTACAGGCATCCGCACACCTTCCGCATCCCACACAACCAAAATAGCGGTACTTATCAGGTAGGTATTTTACTTTTCTGAAGGTTCGATGTTTAAATCGATCCGACCGGTCTCTGCGAAAATTGTGACCGTCAGCAACCACGGCAAAATCCTCCAGCATACATCCGTCCCAGACCTTTACCCGTTGGCCCTCAGCCAGAGTAAGATCGATTTCTTCGCACACATTAAAACAGTAGCAGGTGGGGCAAACAAAAACACAGGAGCCGCAGGAAAAACATTTATCCCCAAAATATTTCCAAACCGAATGATAGTAATTCCGAGTTAAAAATTCCGAAGCGATATCCACTGTAACCGGCAGTTTCTGAATGTCTTTGATGCGGGCCTTGGCTTCTTCGACCTGCTTCAGGCTGTAGGTATTCTTCTTAAGCTGACTGCCCTTCAGGTAATTTTTCCCTTTTTCACTGACCACTTCGATAACATATTCATCTCCCATATCCACCAGCATCAGGTCCGCCACCTTGTAGTACTGATCCTTAACCACAGATTTGGAAAAACGCTGCTTAAAATGCTTTTGGGGATAGCTGCCGATCAACAGGGAATTTTCTCTTTTCTTGATATAGTGTTGATCACCATCACCATCTGAAAAAGCCCGGTCCATTAGGTAAATGGCAGCCAGATCATAATAGTGAATCCCGAAAATGGTGATGGGATCGTAGGTGTTAACCGCCATGCAGCTCGCAACCTTTTTAGGGACAAATTTTAACAAAACCTCCTTCTGGGGTTGAAAATACTTTTTGGGAGGCAGTATGGTAACGTCATAGTCAAGTCTCAAGTCCTTTGATGACGGCAAGTCATCAAATACAAAGTGGGAACCCTTTTGAATGACTCCCACAATTCTGGATTTTTTTTCCGAAATTTTTTTATCAACAAAAGATAAAAAATCTCTTTTTGAAATTTTTAAGAGTTCCATGATTTGTCTCCTATAAAACGACACACAATAAGAATATTACCATAATATAAAACCCCAATCTTGTCAAGAAACAAAACCCAAGAATTTGAAAAAATATTCCAAAAAAATAAAATTAATCGTTAAAATTAAAACAAATAATGGAAAGAAATCAGTAGGGTCTTTTGATTTTTCCTAACTCGTTATATAATGAAGCGGAAGTGAAAATATCATGCATGAATTCGCCCTGGCTGAAGATATCATTAAAACCATTGGCACGAGTGTGAACCATAACTATGAAAGCATATCCCAGATCAACATCGAGGTGGGCCCCTTTTCGGGAGTGGTGATTGATTCCCTGGAATTCGGCCTACAGATTATCATGAAAGAAAAAAACAATCCCACGGTCAAGATCAACGTCAAGCAGGTACCGGCCATGGCACAATGCCAGTGCGGAAAAAGCTATGCGTTCACCACCATGTTTGACGGATGTCCGGTATGCAATTCATTACAACGAAAAATTATTTCCGGGATGGACATTTTAATCAATTCCGTTGAAATCAGAGAAAGCCAATGAGTGGAAAAATCGAGGGGACCAAAGGAGGTAAAGCCCATGAAAAAAAACCTTAATATATCCGCACATGATCGTAACCAGTTGATTGCCACTGAGAACCGGCAATATTTTAAGTCCCTAAATATTCTCACCCTGAACCTGATCGGGTCTCCGGGCTGTGGGAAGACCTCCATACTGGAGTATACGGTTAATCACTTCGACCAGCCCTTCGCCGTGATTGTGGGAGATGTGAAGACCGCCCTGGATTCCGACCGGATTATCCATTCGGGGAATCAAAATGCTTTTGCCATTGAAACCGGGGGCGGCTGCCACCTGTCTGCCCAGATGATTCAAGACAAAGTAAAGGACATCAATCTGGAAAATCTGGAGTACCTTTTTATTGAAAATGTGGGAAACCTGGTCTGCCCCTCCAGTTATGACCTGGGTGAAAGTCTGAAAATCGCCATTCTCAGCATTCCCGAAGGTGATGAAAAAGTTCGTAAATATCCGGCGCTGTTTCTCAGGGCCGCAGTGGTTATCATCAACAAGATCGACCTGCTGGGAGTGATGGAGTATGACATCCAGAGGGTCAGGGAAGATTGCCGGATCCACAATCCGGAGGTCAAGATTTTCGAAACCTCCGCCAAAACAGGAGAGGGATTTGAAGAGTGGTTTGATTATTTAAAATCCCAGTGGGATAGGGCCGAATTTATAAAAGGCGGATAGCCAGGCCCCCGCGGATCGTAAACCCGTCCCAAACTCCGATATCCAGCAGCAGATAAATATTTTTGGCAATCTCTCCTTTAACCCCTATGTTCAATTGAATAAATGGAAACACTCCGGGAAGATAGAAATCCTCTCCCTCTGATTCCATATCCTCTTTAAGTTCAGTGAGAGACATGGTGTCGCTCTGTTCATAGGTGTCCAGAACCTGGCCCAACTGAACCAGAGTCCCGTTAACCGAATAGCTGACCTCCGAATCATCAAAAACACTCCCCCCGGCTATGCCAAATCCAAAGGTAATGTAGGGATTAACCCGCCAGGACGGTTTGATATCCCAGCGGAAACTCAAGTGGGCGGAAACCGGTGCAATATCAAAATATCCGGTTCCCTCACCCTGAAAGACATGGCCCTGGGTGGACTCCAGGGTAACCTTTATGTCGGGAATGGAGGCGATCATCGACGTTTTATCAATCGAAAAACCAAGGCTGAAGGAACCATCCTTTCCTTTGGGATACCATCTCAATTCAAAACCAAAGTTGTCTCCTCCGGAATCAAAACTGATTTCCTGAGAATAGCTCTTTTCCACGATTTCTGGATAATCCTTTTGTATTTCCTCCAGGAGAGGTTCCTTGAGTTGGGTTTGCAGGACATCACTCAGTGCATCTTCGATACTGGATCTCAACAGGTTAACACTCCAGGAACCGTAATGAATTCCCAGTTCAAAATGTCCCTTGCTTTTTGCTTCCGGTTCGGTGGCAGCCGAAAGCAGGGAAAAACAGAACAAGATCAAAATAACAACCAGCTGGGTCTGTGCTTTGCTTCTCATTGATTTTCCTCGATGAATTTTCCGATGGAGCGGTCATAGGTTCTCTCCGCCTCGGCAGAGAAAAAACAGGCTGGCAACTCATTGAGTCCTTTATGATAAACAATACATTCGCAACAGATGCCCTTGCGGGAACAGGGTTCATAGGTACAGTTACAATGTCTCAGATTGGCTTCTTTTTTACATTCCATACAACCTCCGATTTTTCATATTTCTATATATGAAGTTTGTTTCACTCATGCTTATTGTTGCGCCTAACATATCCGGGGCAATTGATCCTCGATCAGCAGGGGCAGCATCCGCCTTCCCTTTACCAGGGTTTCCACAAAAACCATGCCCCGGTACTGATCAATAATTTCACCGATAACCGCTGCTTTTTTTCCATACCGGTTTTTCTTCATGAGCGGGAGAATACCGGCAGCAGCCTCTTTATTGACAATCATGATCACTTTTCCTTCATTGGCCGCATACAGCGGATCAATACCCAGGATTTCACAAACCCCTTTGACCTCATTTTTCAGGGGAAAGCGCTCTTCATACAATACTGCCCCGAAAGGCTTCTTTTGTATGATTTCATTCATTACCGAAGCCACTCCGCCCCGGGTGGCATCCCTCATGAATTTCACACTGCCCGGAAATTCCCGCATCACCTCAGCGATCAATCGGTGCAGCGGGGCACAATCGGAGCTCAGCCCCCGGGTAAAAGATAACCCACTACGCTGGGCCATAATCGATATGCCATGATCGCCGATGGTTCCATTGATGATGATCTGATCGCCCACCTCTAGTTTTTTCCTGGGCACCGGGTGTTCCAGGACACCGATCCCCGAGGTGTTCACAAATAACTTGTCGGCATTGCCCTTCTCCACCACCTTGGTATCCCCGGTGACCACTCTCACCCCGGCAGCATCACTGGCCTTTTTTATGGAAAGCAGTACTTTTTTCAGCAGGGCTATTTCCAATCCTTCCTCTAAAATAAGGCCACAGGAAAGGTAAAGGGGGGTGGCCCCCATCACAGCCAGATCATTGACGGTGCCGTTTACGGCCAGAGTCCCGATATCACCCCCGGGAAAAAACAAAGGCGTGATGGTATAGGTATCGGTGGTAAAGGCAATTTTTTCACTCCCGGGAACGAGTATGGCGGAGTCATCCATCTGAACTGACCCGGACCCTAAAATCTTCCCGATGGTGTTGGTAATGAGTTCAAACATCAGTTTTCCACCGCTACCATGGCCCATCAGGATTCTGTCATTCATGGGCCAACCTTCCGATATTTGAAATAAGCCGCACAGGCCCCTTCCGATGAGACCATGCAGGCCCCTACCGGACTCTCCGGCAGGCATTTTTTTCCGAACAGGGGACAGTCCAGCGGAGTGACCAATCCCCTCAACACTTCGCCGCACCGGCACCCCCGGGGTTCAATCTCCTCAGGGGGATTCACCGGGAATCTCAGATTGGCATCAAACTCCTGGAATGGCGCCTTCAAGCGCATACCACTTTCCGGAATGGTTCCGATTCCCCTCCATTTGGCCTCGGTGGATTCAAACACCTCGGCCATGACCTCCTGGGCCTTTTCATTACCCGATTCGGTGACCACCAGGCTATACTCATTGATGATTTCAGGATTTCCATTCTGAATCAAATGGATCAGGGCCATGGTCCCGATCAGCAAATTCTGAGTTTCAAATCCGGTAATCACACATGGTTTTTTATATTTATCGGCCACGAAGCGCCATCCCTTTATTCCGGTAATCACACCCACATGGCCGGGAAGTATAAATCCATCGATTTTAACCTCGCCAGCATCCAGCAGAGCCTGAACCGCTGGCGGAGTCAGTTTGTTTCCGGTTAAGATTGAAAAATTTTTAAGTTTCTCTTGCCGGGCCTTTTTAACTGCCACGGCCTCGGTGGGAATGGTGGTTTCAAATCCGACACTCAAAAAAACCACCTGCTTTTCAGGATTCTCCCGGGCCAGGGTCAAGGCATCCAGGGGTGAATAGACAATATGGATCGGTACCCCGGCAGCCTTTTCCTTCTGGAGGGAACTGTAAGAGGAAGGCACCCGCATCATGTCTCCGAAGGTAACCAGCCAGACGCCATGGGTTCTGGCTATCTCAATGGCCCGATCCAGGTACCCGTTCGGGGTCACGCAAACCGGACACCCCGGACCATCGATCAGCGATAATTTTTCCGGGAATAGATCCTTTACCCCGGTATAAAAAAATTGGGTGGTATGGGTCCCGCAGACTTCCATGATCCGGATCGGTCTTTCCAGTTCCAGGTTTTTCAATTTATCGGCATAGGCTTGAAGTTCATTTTTATCCATTGGGATTTTTCACCTTAAAAGACTATATTATATTGGAAATACCTGATTTAATCAATGATTTTATTCCAGTCCCCCAAGTAACGCATACAGGGCCCCATTTTCGTTTGAAAAGTGAAATACTTAATTGCCATTTTTCTCTCAAAATGATATAAAGAAACCAATGATTCAATCAGGGATTAGAGAGTATTTAAAAGAAATTCATCAATCCTTTTCAAAGGGAGATGCCCGGGAAGA
>CBDAFS010000058.1:0-85710 GCA_965195285.1 uncultured Aminicenantes bacterium
GATGATTCCGAACAGATTATTATCAATTAATTTTATTAGTTAGCGATTATCTTTTGGCGCTTTTTTTATTGTATAGATTGGCTGCCACATTCCGGACCACGTAGTGTACATTTTTGTCATAGGTGATATGCTTCAAATCCTTGAGATGAAGTTTGCTCACCAATCCCAGTGCTTTTTTCAGCGGGGTTTTGGGATTCTGTACCATTTCAAGGGTCATGGTATAATTCTTGGCCCATTCCCGCTTATTGGCAATTTTGGCGATGATTTCCTGGGCGATACTGCGGTCTCGGAGGATCAGTAAAATTTCGTCCTCTGCAAGTTTGGGACTCTCCAGCACAGCCAAAGCCACCAGCTTATTGGCATCTTTTATCAGGATCATCCTTTCGGTTCGGCTACCGGTGAGAGCAAGTTTTATCCGTTCCGGGACGGTCAGTTCATTGATCCGCTGCAGGGTGGTGAGAACTTTATCCTGTATCTCTTCGATGGTAATTTTATCTAAATCCTCTTTTTCAGCTTCTTCATCCTTTTGCACGACATCCTGAATGTTGTCAATTATATCCTCTTCGGAAATCAAAGCGGCCTTCTCTTCCTTCAAGTAAAAATCCCTTATCTCTTGAATTTTACCTTTTATGAAGTTATTAACATGGGGATTTTTCTCCATAACATTTAAAATATTGGGATAAGCAATTAACTTGATTTGATTTTCCAGTAACATTTCCAGCATTGGAGTGTTGCCCTTTTCAGCAATTCTAACCAGAAATTCGATCGGCAGAGCCTGGTTTTGTATCACTTTTATGACCAGGTTAAGATTTTCAGTTGACAGGGCTTCAATGAGTAAATAATAAGCCACCCGGTGGTTGGCTTCTCTTTTTTCAGGATATTGTGTTTTTACCGGTTCTGGAACGGTTTTTAACAATTTCAGGGCCTGCGGTTTCAATTCCTCTTTTTTCAATAAAAAAACCAGGCTTTCCAGGTATTCTTCTTCGGTAAAGGGTAACTGCTTTAAAAAGAACATATCATAGACTTCCGGCTCCACTTCCTCCTGAATGATTTTTTTTACCAAGGGATTTTTAGAAATCAGCTTTATCATTTTTCAAAAATAGATTCCAGATTTTGAGGTGATATTCTTATTTTCACGGGTCTTTTTTGATTTTGATATTTGGATACTTTTCTGCCATTGATGCTAAGGTTTATTGTGGAGGGATTACCAATAGTGAGCAATATTTCATAACCATGGATGCTGATTTGTTCTCCGGCTTTGATGATTCGTTCTATAAATTTTTTATTGCCCCGAAAGGCCTGAAGCCAGCAATCTGATTGGGCGTTTATTGTTATCCGGACCGGAGAAAAATCAGGATTTATGGTTTCATCCTGATAATCGTAGATCATGCCGGTTGCCGGGATTACTTTTGACTTTCCTTGAAAGATATTGGCGACCCGGTCTTTATTTTTCATGAAGAAGTATGTCACAAAGATAGATATGATGACAATCAGCAGGATTCCCAGAAAAAAATTTTTTCTCTTGAATCTTGAATATCTGATCTTATCGTAGTAAATAACCGGCCCAGTGGTTTTTTGATCGTCAATCCCATTGATTGATTCTCTATGGTTTTTAAAGAAAGTATCTTCATCCAGGCCAATGGCATTTAAATAGCTTTTTATGAAATTATTTAAATAAAACTTTCCGGGAATATGCTGAAATTCATTGTTTTCCAGTGCCCGTAGAATTCTTTCACTGATGTTGGTTTTTTGTGAAATTTCTCCCAGGCTTATATTTTTGATCTCTCTTTGTTGTTTTAATATTTCACCCAAACCACTCATACCTTTTCATTTTATATGATTGGAATGATAAGTCAATATACAGGGGAAGTAACCTGGAAATTTTCAGGAAACTGAGTTGAGTTATGCCATTTCCAATTTAAAAAATGAGATTTGTATATTAAAAAGTTCTTTAATTCTTGACTTAAAGCTCAAACAACCATTATAATTCTGATTCGAGAATAAAATATGAAATCAGCCAAACCAATTTTATTATGGATTTTTGCAGTTGTTTTGTCTTTACTGATCGGTGTGTTCCAGAGAATGACCGGTCCTACCCATCCGGTTCGGGGTCAGGATACAGTTAATGGCAAGCCGATTCAATACCGTTTACTCAGGAGCCATATTGCATTTGAAGATTTACCGGTTACAATTAAAGCCGATGCTACCGGGGTGAAGGCTTTTCTGGCTTATAAGCGTTACAAGACCGGTGATGAATGGACTGAAATTGAGATGGAGAGAGAGGGAAATCATCTGGAAGCAAAAATTCCGGGACAACCCGTAGCTGGTAAAGTAGAATATACCATCCGGATTCAAAGCAATGATCAGCAGGTTATCTTAAATCGAGGTAGGAGTATTGTTGCCCGGTTCAGGGGAAGAGTGCCGTCTTTTTTTCTGATTGTTCATATACTGTTGATGCTTCTGGGGATCATATTTGCATTGAGAACCGGGATGGAAGCCTTGAGAAAAGAGGGACGATATTTTGGATTGGTAAATTGGACGCTCTTCATTGTATTTTTCGGTGGAATCATTTTTGGCCCCATTGTCCAGAAGTATGCATTTGGAGATTTCTGGACAGGTTTTCCATTTGGATTTGATTTGACTGATAATAAGACTTTTCTGGTTTTCATTTTCTGGGTTTTTGCCTTCTTTTTTAAGAGAAAGAGCAAATGGTGGGTGTTGACAGCTGCCATTCTCATGATTGTGGTGTATTTAATTCCCCATTCCGTACTGGGTTCAGAACTGGATTATGAAACCGGGAAAATGAACAATAAATACAGCTTATATCAAAAACTTCCCTCTTATTCTGCTGTCCCTTGAAGAACCGTAGTCAGATTTTTCGGATAACAATTATTCTTCAATTTTAACTTGTATTGGAATAGGTTCCTGAGTGCCGCCGGCCTTACAGAAATTTCCATTGGTTACCCGGTATACTTTCTTTTCCTGGGTGTTCACCTCAATAAAGAAGTTTTTCCAGATAGAGTTACTGAATTGATAGAGGTGGGAACTGACCTTGCAGACCTTCCAAAAGGGGACATAGATAATCTGGTTTCCAAAGGAAAGGGCTTGCATTTTTTTGGTTGCCGGTTCATAAATGATTTGGATCTTGGGCAGGAGAAGTTTAAATGATATTGGTAAGGCGATTTTACTGCCCCCTCTCACGTTGACTTTGATTTTCAATTCCCTGGCTTTGCCCCCTGTTTTACAGAATTGTCCCCCGGTTATTTCCCACACGCCCTTTTCCAGGGTGCTGATTTCCCAGTGTATATCTTTCCAGCCAACATGAGTAATTTGATATAGGTAAGCCTTCATTCTGCATTTGCGCCAGTCTTTGCCATTGGAAAAAACAATATCATTATTCACAATCTGGAGTTCATAAGTGGAAGGGTTAAATTTTATCTCTGTGTCGATCAGTTCCAGTATGACTTTTTTAGGTTCCTTGAATTCAACCATTATGAATCCCAGGAAAACATTGTTTTCTTCATTGAATTCGTTGATGGTATTTCCTGAGTCGATCACCACGCCCAAGTAATATTTTCCAGGTAGAGTGTTTTTGGGAATCATGACCGGTTCGGTCAGTTTTATGGATTTTTTTTCACCGGATTCAAGACGATCAATGTTTATCCTTCCGTTTTTGAGCAAAACATCATCCTGAAATATTTCACTATAAGAGGCTTTCTGGAGGGGAATCTGCTTGTCTCTGGAGAGTACCAAATCCAAATCGAAATTATCTGCAGCCAGGGCGCCGTTATTCTTTATGGTAATGATGATTTCCTCTTTTAAAGGTTGTCCTGGAGCAATCTTCACCGGATAGGTTAACTCCACTACCAGGTCGGGCATCTTGCAAAATGTGATTTCGTATCCCTTGAGTACCACCTGTGTTTTAGAATCACTCAGCAGGATCTGGAACCCGGGTTTCTTGGATTTCGCTTCCAGCTTTGCTATAATGTCTTTATAGTAGGTTCGATGAAATTTCACCAATAAAAATTCGTGGTCAACGATTTTGTGAAGCCATTTGACCTTTCCGTTTTCGATTTTTCCCAGTCGGGCTTGAACGAGATCGGTTGAATCGGCAAATTCAATAAAACCGTCTATACCTTGCAGGTTATAGTTGCTAATAATGGCTTCAATATGGTTTAAATTAATCAGCAGTCTGTATTTCCCTTCTTTAACAGATGGTTGTTCAAATTTTAAAAAGGTAGCATTATTGTTGTCGGAGAATAAAAAGGAACCAAGAAAAAAGACAACCAAAAATAGTCCGGACAAATATTTTCTCATTTTTCCTCCTCTCTGCAGATTAAAAAGGTCATTCTTTTGAGTCTAACTCTTGCCTGAGTTAAGTATATGACAAATAAATTTTTTTTTCAATTTTCAAATTTGCAGTTTATTGAGGTATGTGGTAAATGAAATAATCATATGAAACAATTTTTAGAGAATAAGCTCAAGGGTATCATAAGAATCGAAAAGATTGAAGGTGAAGCATCCAGAAGAGAGTTTTACCGGATTTTTCTGGATTCCGGTACTGTAGTTGCCATGGCCTATCCAGAAGAAAACCGAGATGAAATTGAAAAAGTAATCAATTTTACCAATTTATATGCAAAACACAAAATACGGGTACCCGATATTATTGATGTTATCGACAACCGTGTTGTATTGCAGGAGGATCTGGGAAATCAGTTGTTTCAAAATATTTTTAGCCGGCTAGGGTTAGAGCAGAAAAAGAGAGCATTGGAATCAATTGCAGAAATTTTGTCGAGAATAAGATCAATTCCTGTCAAGCAAACCAATTCAACTCTGGATCACAAGAGAATGAAATGGGAAATGGACTTTTTTTTATCCAATTTCGTTGAAAAACCCTATCACCAGCATAAATCTATCCAGGTACTCACCGATGAAGTCCATGGCCTGGTGGATGATATTCAAACTAAACCTACTTTTGCCCATCGGGACTTTCACACCCGGAATATGTTGGTCTACCGCGAAGAAATATATCTGGTGGACATTCAGGATTCACTGATAGGCCCTGAATATTACGATCTGGTCTCATTTGCTTTTGATTCATATCAGAACCTGGGTTCTCTGCGAGAGGATTTTTTCAGGTTTTTTAAAGATAGAGGATATATCCTAAACGAACAGCAGCTTTACCTGACTGCCCTTCAGAGAAATATTAAAGCTCTGGGTACTTTCGGATTTCAGATAAATGTAAAGAATAACCGGAAGTATAGAAAATATATAAAGCCAACAATTGAACACATCCGGTCAAATAGTCTGGCCGCGTTATATGTGCCCTCGCTTCTGGATTTGTTTATTTGAATATTTGATGCAATTCCGGGAAAAAATAATGAATGATTATTGTTCTGGTTCTTTGGATATGACCCCTTTTTCAACCAGAAGACTGACCTGTTTGTTCACTGCGTCGGCAAAACGCAAAAAATGGGGGATGGTCAGATGGACATAGGTTTGAATATTGATATGGTTGGCATCTTTGATTTCCCTGATTCCCATCCCCATACAAACCTCTTCAGGGTTTACATTAAAGGAAATTAAATTGGAATAAATATGCCCGGCATTTTCATCCATGATTTCAATTTTTTCAGTTTTTTCCACCCAGCACCTCATTTAAAACTTTCTTTTTCTAGATTTTTTAATAGGCCGTATAACAGCTTTTCTTCCGGGGGAATAATGATCCGGCTGTTTTTTTGGGTTTGATAATCCCTTTTGATCACATTCAAATTAACATTGAATCCGAGTTTTTTAAAGGCTTTTACCACTTTCGGATTTCCCCTGATAAGCGATTCATAGCTGATCACTATATTTTTGGGGATATTTTCATGGGCAGCAACCAGTGCGTTGTTGTTTTCAAACCAGTTCAGTTTGAATTGTGATATCCCCCTTCTCAACATACTGGATTTGACATCACTTGGGTCTCTGAAAATAAATACCACCCGCATTTTTTTGGCAATATGCCGATAAAAGAATATAGAGGGAATATGTACGATTTTTAGTCCGGTTAACTCCTTTGGTTCATTTAATTTTCGGATTATTTTGTTTAATTCCTGGATATTTTCAATTGTCATTGCTTTTTCAATTAATTTTTTTTCCAGTTCCTTGGCAATTGATAGTTCAAAGTAACCTTCTTTATTGTATTCATCGGCTCCCAGATCAGAGGGGAACTGTACCCCCGCACTCTCCAGCAATTGGCAGGCGAGTGATGTGCCGCTCCTGGGATGTCCGGCCACGAATATTCCATTTTGCAAAACAACGGGTTGAATTTCTTTTTGAGAGCTCTTTTTTTTTGCTGGTGTCAAATTTTCCTCCTATTGGTCATCTCTTGTTCAATTGTGGATATCAAACCAAAAACTTTGGAGTAATAATTATTATAACACATTTTAAGCGCTGTTTTTAATTTTGGTCTGGCTTTTCTCCGCGATGAGGTGAATACATGAAATTGACATTTACCGGATTATTGTTTAAAATTCAAAAATGGACCTATCGAAGAATTTCAATTGGTTTATTATCAATACCAAACCCAAACAGGAATTCATTGCAGAAAAGAATCTTAAATTACTCGGAATTGATGTCTATCTTCCCATATACCTCAAAAAAGTAAAAAAAGACAAGGCCAAAATAGATATTATTGCGCCACTGTTCAGTGGGTATCTTTTTTCAAAATTTTCAATCCCCGATTCTTATCACAAGGTGAAGTATACCCGGGGTGTTAAAATGGTTTTGGGTAGCAAAGATTATTTGTGGACCATCGGACAGGACCGGGTATTGGATATCAAACTGAGAGAAAAGAATGGGGTTGTTATACTGAAGAAGAAGATAGAGCATTTTAGCAAGGGTGATCGAATCACCATTGATGAAGGTGCATTTGATGGCTGGGAAGGTATTTTTTATGAGGAGTTGCCGGATAGGGATCGGGCCATCATTATGCTGACCAATGTAAAATTTTCCAGTAAATTGATTGTTCCAAAAAAGTACCTGGTATTGAATCGTTGATACCCAAGTTTTTAATATTGACTGATAGAATAGGAGCATGAAATCATTTTCGGAAAAAGTCATAAGAAACTGGTCATAATTGGGATTGACGGAGTTCCTTTTGAATTAATTCAAACTTATATCAAATCTGGGATTATGCCGCATCTCAGGGAGATTATCGGAAAGGGAAAAATGGTCCCCATGTGTGTTCCCCTTCCAGAAATTTCCTCAGTATCATGGTCCAGTTTTATGACCGGTGCAAATCCGGGAGAACATGGAATTTTTGGTTTTGTGGAGTTGATGAATGGAAGTTATCAGTATCGTTTTCCTGATTTTAGAGATTTACAGGTTCCCCCTTTTTTCGATGAACTGGGAAAACGGAAAATCAGGTCGGTGATTATTAATCTGCCCTCAACCTATCCGGCCAGAAAAATTCCCGGAGTACTGATTTCCGGATTTGTAGTACCGGATTTAAAAAGAGCGGTATATCCCGAGCATTATCTGGAAGTTTTAAAGGAATTCGGTTATGAGGTAGATGTTGATGCCACCAAAGGGAAAGACCGAAAAATGGAATTAATCTCGGACCTGCATTATACCCTTCGGGTTCGGAAGCAAGTGGCAGATTTCATCTGGAACCGGGAGAATTGGGATCTTTTCATGTTTACCATTACCGGAACCGATCGCCTACACCATTTCTTTTTCGATGCCTATTCCGATCCATCCCATCAATTTCATCATGAATTTAAGAAGTATTATCAGGAGGTCGATAATATCATTGGTGACTTTTTTGAAAAAATTGAGAGAAAGGACGAATTTGAGTTCATTCTACTTTCAGATCATGGATTTGTAGACATCAATCAGGAAGTCTATATCAATCCTATATTAAAACAAAATGGGTATTTCAGTACCGATACCCTTGACGTCACTTCCCTGGAGGATATGAACGAACAATCCAAAGCCTTTGCCCTTGATCCTTCCCGGATATATATTCATTTGAGGGACAAATTTCCCAGAGGAAAAGTAAATCAAAATGATTATTATCGGATACGTCTGGAAATAAAAAACCTTTTCCAAGAATACCGGATTGGAAAAGATAAGGTTTTCAGAAAAGTTTTTTTAAAAGAAGAAATATATAGCGGCAAGCTTCTTGATCAGGCTCCGGACATTGTGTTGCTTTCCCAACGTGGATTTGACTTGAAAGCAGGATTAAAAAAGAAAATCGAACATGGCGACACTCATTTTAAGGGGATGCATTCCTTTGATAATGCTTTCTTCTATTCCTCACAGGCCGGGTTATTATCGGATAAAATGTCCATTTTTGATGTCAAAAAGCATATTTTTAGGTTATTACAGGTTAAAATTTAAATAAATGCTTATTTCAAGCCAGCCACCGGCCATTCCATATTTTTTTTTATGTTATAATATATACATTATAACTGGCTTTTTGAGATCCGTAGTCAGAAAAAGCGTTCAATGTCTGCCTGGCAAAAATCTGAACGGCGGAAGCTTAAATGAACAAAAGAAAAATTGAAAAACCGGTTGTTATTGTGGGTACCGGAAGAAATGGTTCAACGATTTTCCAAAGAATTCTTTCGGAGCATCCCCGGGTTTCATGGATATCCGGGCTTTCCAATAAATTTCCAGCCTTACCTGCATTAAACAAGCTGGTGATGAAAGCCGTTTCAATCCCGGTTATGGGGCGCGGTATAAGAAAAATACTAAAACCGAGTGAAGCTTATTACTTTTGGGAACAATATGTTAAGGGCTTTCACCTTCCCTGTAGAGATTTATTGGCTGATGATGTGACTCTTGCCGCTAAGGAAAATATTCACCGGGCCATGATAAAAGTTATTACTGCGAAGCGAAACCGGCTCTTGCTTAAAATAACCGGATGGCCCCGAATTGGATTTCTGAAGGAAATTTTTCCCAATGCAAAATTTGTTCATATTATTCGAGATGGACGAGCTGTGGTGAATTCCATGATACATGTAGATTGGTGGTGGGGGTGGCGTGGTCCAACCAACTGGAGATGGGGAGAACTTCCCCCTCATTATGATGCAGAATGGGAATTCCATAATCGTTCATTTATTGCCCTGGCAGCAATTGAGTGGAAAATGTTACTGGATGCCTTTGAAAATGCCAAAAAGAATATAAATCCTGAAAATATCATGGAGATCAAATATGAAGATCTTTGTCATCAACCTAATCTTGTTTTGGGAAATGTTTTAGAGTTTTGTGAATTGAAGAAGTGCAGGCGATTTGATAGGGCGGTTAACAGAATTAATATTCAAAATAGAAATTTCAAATGGGAAGAGAACTTAACTGAAAATCAAAAATCGATCCTGCGAGAGGTTTTAAAAGAATATTTGATTCGATATGGTTACGGGTGATTTTTTTTAAATACGTGTCTTGATCTATGAAGCGCTTACTGATATCGTCCGGAATTTTTCCTCCTGAAACCGGTGGTCCCGGAACTTATGTTGAGGCTTTCGGGTATTGGTTGCAGAAAAAAAAATATAATATAACCGTGGTCACTGCCCTGAAGCAGGGATTGAAAAAAAAATATCCTTTTAAAATTGAAGTCATAAACAAGAAAGGGCAATGGGTATGGCACTGGAGAGTTTTTCTGAGATTATTCTGGCTGCTCAAGCATGAGGAAATTATTTATATTAACGGATTATTCTTTGAATCTTTTTTTGCTGCTTTTTTAAGAAAAAAAAAATATGGATTGCGTATTGCCGGTGATCAGGTCTGGGAAAGGGCGGTTCGAAAAAAGTGGTCAGATAAGAATTTTCTTGACTTTCAACGTATTAGGGGAAATATGCAGGTTCGCTGCCTGAGGAAAATGAGAAAATTGATTTTGAACCGTGCCGACAAAATTGTTGCGCCTTCTTTTTTTTTAGCCGGGGTAATTGAAAAATGGGGGATAAATAGGCAAAAAATTGAGGTGATATATAATCCCTATTCACCGGTAAAACCAGAACCTTTTGACCTTCCTGACAAAAAGAAAAACAGTATCAGAATAGTAACCGGAGGTCGACTTGTTTCCTGGAAGGGTATCGATCAGGTGATCAAGGCTTTGGGGTCCATTGAGAATGGATTTTTGTTGATATTTGGCGATGGCCCGGAGAGAAGAAAGCTTGAACAACTGGCTGCACAATTAACATTACAGAAAAGGGTTTGTTTTACCGGAAATCTTTCCCGGGCCCGGGTAAATTTTTTACTCTCCGAATCCGATTGCTTTATTTTAAATTCAACCTATGAAGGATTACCTCATATTATTCTTGAAGCCATGGGTGCCGGTTGTCCGGTAATTGCAACAAATATAGGTGGCATTCCTGAGATCATTCAGGACACTGAAAATGGATTTTTGATCGAACCGGGCAATGAATCTGCTTTGATTGCAGCTATTAACAGGATTAAAGATGATGGTGTATTAAATAGACAAATAGTTGAAGAAGGGCGAAGAACTATAAAGAAAAACTTTTATATTGACAAATTATTTCAAAAGACAGAGCGTATTTTCCAAGAATTTGCGAATGGCCAACAAAAAAATTAAAATTTTGTTTATAGGCGGAACCCGTTATTCCCAACCTTTGAATCCGACTCAGGAAAAGAAGATGAAAGCCTTATCGGAAAAGCTTGATGTGACCTGTATTGGGTTTAACCAGGAGAAGGGTAATTTGCACTTTTTTCAACATGCGGATTTTTATTTGATTTCTTCAAAAATCATTAACTATGTCCGGCAATTTTATTTTTTACTTTTTGCATTCTTTAAGGGTTTATCTATAATAAAAAAAAAATCTGTGCAATTGGTCATATGCCAATCGCCATTTGAAGGTATTTCAGGAGTTTTGTTAAAAAAAATTCTGAAAAAAACAAAGTTGATAATCGAGATTCATGGAGAGTGGGACAAAGCTCCGGCAGCCTACAAACGATTGAATAAAAAGATTAAATGGATAAGTGATTATATTGGAGGATGGACAATCAGAAATTGTGATGCATTAAGAGTTATTTCAAAATCAATTCTTGATATATTTAGTAATTTCAAGAAAAAAATATTTATTTTTCCTGCTTACACAGATATCGAAATGTTTTTAAATACTGCTGAGAAAAAAATAATATCTCACCGTTTTATTTATGTCGGGCAATTGGTTAGATTAAAAGGAATAGACACCATTATTGAAGCAGTTGGGATTTTAAAGCAAAAAGGTATTAAAGTAGAGGTTTTATTAATTGGTAAAGGCGAAGATATTAATTGGTTTAAGAAATTTATCAAAAAAACAGGATTAGAAGCGGAGTTTATGTTTATAGGCTTTAAGAATCAGAAAGATGTGGCCGAACTAATAAAAACATCGATTGCATTATTAATACCTTCGATTACAGAAGGGTTTGGCAGAGTTATTATTGAGGCATTTGCCTGTTCAAGATCGGTTATTGGAAGCAAGGTGGGGGGTATTCCTGAGTTAATTGAAGTGGATAAAACCGGTCTTTTGGTTGAGCCCGGGAGTACAGAGGATTTGGCAGACAAACTTATATTTGCTTTAGAGAATCCTGAGGACATGAAAAGAATGGGAGAAAAGGGTAAAGAATTTGTGGTAAACAATTTCAGCACTCAAAAGTATGTTGATAATTATTATTCTATGATTAGCAATATAATAAATATCTAAATGAATCTACTCTGGTTTAATTTGAAAGTCGATGAAAATGATCAACTTCTGGCTTTTGCCCTGGACTGGATAAATAAAATGGCGGAGAAAGTTGACAAAATCATTGTCCTTACAATGGAAAAAAGAGAATATAGTTTAAGAAATAATGTTGTGGTTTATTCAGTGGGGAAAGAAAAAGGATATTCAGAGTTAAGGAGATTTTTTGTTTTTTACAGATTGTTGTTTAGAATTTTAAAAAAAGAAAAGATTGATGTTGTTTTTTCCCATATGATTACCATATTTTCCTTTTTGTCCCTTCCGTTTTTAAAAATGAGAAATATTCCTCTTTTTTCCTGGTATTCACATTTTCATATTGGATTTTTATCAAAAATAGCCCTTCAATTTTCAAGCTGTGTTATAACAGCTTCAAATGAGGTATATTCAGCTTTTCAAAATAAATCTGTACTCACCGGACATGGGGTTGATGTTGCTTCCATTTTTTCACATGAATTTTCTTATTTAAAGCAGGGTATAAATATATTTCTTACTATTGGAAGAATATCACCGGTTAAAGATTACGAAACACTTATTGAGGCAACAAATCTCCTTCAACGGGAAAATACTGATAATTTCGTTATAAAAATTTTTGGAGCTCCTCCGGAGAGGGATATTTCCTATTTTAAGGATCTTAAAAAAAAAGTTAAAAAACTAAACTTAGAAAACTCGATACATTTTTTAGGCCCTGTCCCTTTCAAAGAATTACCAGATCATCTTTCGAAGGGCGATTTGTTTATAAATATGCAGGGTAAGGGCGGAGTTGGAAAATCAGTTGTTGAGGCAATGGCAGCTGGCTTACCTGTAATTATTTGCACAGATGCATTTGATATTGAATTTGGAAAAGTAAAAGAATTGCTTGTGTTTGAAGAGAGAAATCCTGTTGATCTTGCTTCAAAAATGAAAAGATTTTTGATGTTACCTGATGATGAGAAGAAACGATTAAGTGCTTTAATGAGAAGTATATCAAAAAAACACAGCCTCGATGATTTGATAAATAAAATATTCGAATTACTGAAAAAAGGAAAATGTAAAATTGAAAAAAATGAATAGATGAAATATAGAATTTGCTTTATTTATTCAGGGCGCTTTCCCACAGAAAAAGCGCACGGATACCAGGTTATTAAAATGTGCGAGGCTTTTTCTAAAGAAAATGACATTTTACTTTTATTCCCAAAAAGAAGGAATACAAAAGAGTTAAAAAAAGTAAAAGAAATTTTTTCATATTATGCCCTGGATGGATACTTTGAGAAGAAAAAAATGTTCTGTCTGGATATTGGAATAATGCAAAAACTGAAAATGGATAAATTATGGTTTTTTATTCATTCGATTTCATATTCCATAGGGATTTCATTATGGATACTTTGTCACAGGAAAGAATTTGATATTATTTATTCGAGAGATCATTTTTCACTCTGTTTTCTTTCATTTATCAGGAAGTTTCTTAACTCAGAGACTTCAATTATTTATGAAACACATACTTTTCCTCAAAACAAAAAAAGTTTCAGGGTTAGATTGGCTAAAAAAGTGGATAAAATAGTGGTGGTTACGAAAAAAATAAAAGAATTATATGCAGAGGCAGGGATAAATGAAAATAAAATCATTGTAGAACCGGATGCGGTTGATCTTGATAAATTTAACCTTTCTATTTCAATGCAAAAAGCAAGAGAGGATTTGAATATTCCGACAGACATAAGAATAGCCTCCTTTGTGGGTAATTTTCATACCATGGAGATGGAAAAAGGAATACCTGAGATCATTGAATCTGCTAAATATTTGATTGATGAATTTTCAGACCTGTATTTTTATTTTATTGGCGGCCCACTGGATCGTGAAAAAAAGTATCGACACATTATAAAGAACAAAAATTTACCTCAGAAAAAATTTGTTTTTCTGAAAAAGCAACCAATAAAAGATGTTCCTTTATGGTTAAAAGCCAGTGATATTTTGTTAATGCCATTTCCGAAGAATAATCATTTTTCATATTTCATGTCGCCTCTTAAGATGTTTGAATATATGGCATCAAAACGTCCGATTGTGGGATCTAAGTTGCCGGCCGTTGAGGAAATTCTTTCTGATAAAAAAAATGCTTTACTGGGAAAACCAGGCGAACCGAAAAGTATTGCAAAAAATATTCAAACATTACTATTAAATCAACAATTAAGTAAAAAATTGGCTGAAAATGCTTTTCAAGATATACAAAAATACACCTGGGAGAAAAGGGCAAGAAGGATTTTAAAAGTCTAAATTCAGGTTATGATGTTAAAGTTGATAAAAAGTCAGAGATTAAAAAATTTAATAAAAAATTCAGGAACTCTTTTTGTTGGTTCCCAGTTTCAAACCCTACTTCTTTTTTTTCAAAGTATTATTGTTGCCAGATCACTTGGAGTTATTGAATATGGAAAATGGGCTATTGTAGTTACACTATGCGGATTGGTCATGAATTTTTCAACCTTCAGAACCAGCGATGTTTTAGGGAAATATATCGTTGAACTTAGGGTAAAAAAGGAATTTTCCGTTTTAGCGGTAGTAATAAAAAAATCGTTATTCGTTGATTTTATTACTCGTTTAGGAGCAATATTTTTAATTTTATTGTTTTCCTTCAGTGGGTCAGCATTATTTAAAGGGCCTGAAAGTATTACAATTTACCTATTGTATGGCTTTTCCCTTTCTTTTCAATTTATCAATGCTACCTGGTTTTGCCTGGAAAGGGATAATTTCAATTATAAAATCATAGCCATGTTAAATTTTTTAATAGCATTTCTAAGGTTGGTTTTAATTGTTTATTTTTTCCTCATATTAAAAAAAATCAATTTGACTTTTCTTGCCTTTTCTTTTTTATTCAGCAGCGGAATCGTTATTATTGTTAAAATCATAAGGATTGAAAGACTGCTTAATAATTACGGGCAAAATTCACTAAAAACAATCATGATAGCCAAATCTGATACGATAATAAAAAGCTATCCAGTTTATAAAGAGTACTGGCAATTTATGAAAACCACCTATTTCTCAAATATTTTTTCTTCAATGATAAAGCAAATGGATATCCTGGCAGTTGGATATTTTTTTTCTTCTGAAAGTGTGGGACTGTTGAGACTTGCAAAAAACATTTCAAAAATAATCCAGGAGTTTGCCACCAGTATGTCTAAACCCCTGTACCAGGATTTTAATGAATTAATAGAAATTGGGAAAAAAAGTAAAATATTATCTTTTTTACGAAAAAACCTGAAATATTATTTGATAATACTTTTTTTTACACTGCTTTCTGTATCTCTTTTCATTAAACCCTTTATTGTTTTTGTATATGGTAATGAATACATTGTGGCATCAAAAATATTTAGAATATACTTGATTTTGGTATTTTTATTTGTCGGTTTTTTTTGGATAGATCCTCTTGTACTTGCTTTAAAAGGATGGAAATTTAAAATGAAAACCCTGCTTGTTGGTTTGATTTTTTATTTTCTTTTGATAGTTGTTTTATCCAAATTCCTAAACCTATATGGAATTATTATTTCCTATTTATTGGTTGTATCCTTCATTAATATTCTCCTTTATAAATATATAAAGAAAAACATATCATCACCTTAACAATGAATTTTTTCAAAGTTGTGCACTAAATGAGCGTATTATTAAAGATCAAACATAAGCTTAAGCAAACTTTTAAACAAATATTCTGGAGGCCCAAGGTTGACTTAAGTTTTAATTATGAAAAGTATTGGGAGAAACGGCGCCCCAAAAGAAATACGGAGGTCACTTCATTTCAAAAAAAAAGATTGGATTGGATTAAAGAGAGAATAATTACTGGGAGTACGGTTCTTGATTATGGATGTGGAGATGGAACCGGAATTGTATATTTAAAAAATAAAATTAATATAAATGGAATAGGGGCAGAAATATGTTCATATGCTTTTGATTATTTGCAGGATGAGAATGTTAAAACAATAAAACTTAATTCAAAGGAAAACGAAAATTTAGAAGAAATTATAAAAAATGCAGATTACATTTTGTTACTTGAAGTATTAGAGCATCTTAGGGATCCTGAAACCCTATTAATTAAATTTGTTAATGGTGTAAAAAAAGGAGTTTTTTTTTCTATTCCGAATACCGGGTATTTCGTTTATAGAATCAGGCTCCTCTTTGGAAGTTTTCCAGTTCAATGGCGGTTACATCCTTGTGAACACTTGCGGTTCTGGACTTTAAGAGACCTGAAATGGTGGTTAAATGTTCTGGGAATATTTGATAATGCTGAGATTAAAGTATATGAAGGAATACCTGTTTTGAACAAAATTTTCCCATCACTTTTTGGAATGGGTTTTATTGTTTTTATTAAAAAATGAATTTACTTTTTATTACAAAGGAAGTTAATCTTTTATCAGGTTGGGGAGTCATATCATATAATATATTAAAAGAAGCAGTAAAAGACAATTCGGTTACCGTAATGACCTTGAAGAATGCAAAAAATGTTCCAATTTATGGGGTTAAAACAATTCCTTTATCTTTATTAAAAAATTTAAATAAAAGTAAAACATTTATTTATTTAACTTTGTTTATAAATAAATTAATTAAAAAAAATAAAATTGATTTAACTAAAATAGATATAATACATTGTTTAACTGAGCCACTGTTGCCTTTAGCATATTTTCTTAGAAAAATGAAGAAACAGAAAATAGTTCTTCACATTGTCGGCTCCTATTCTATAATACCTTTTTTAAAAAATAATATATTTGAAAAATTTTTTATTAACAGGATTGATGGCGGAATTGCAATTAGTGAGTATTCAAAAAATATATTTTTAAAATATTTTGGGGGTACCGCATTAATAAAAAATTGTAAATTGGGAGTTGACAGAAATATTTTTAAAAAAAAATCCGGTGTAAATAGAGAGAAAATAATCGTGTCTATAGGAAGTTTGAGGGTCAGGAGAAAGGGGATCAAATATTCTCTACGTGCATTTAGAAAAATTTCATTAGAATTTCCAGATATCAATTATATTATCCTTGAGAATAATAAAAAAAATGACAGTCATAGATTAGAATTAATAAAATATATAGAAGAGAATAATTTAAAAAGCAGGGTAAAAATCTTATTTAACGTTTCTCAAGAAGAATTAATTGAGATTTATAATAAGGCTCTATTTCATATATTGCCATCCATTAATTCAGGATTAAAATTTGAAGGGTTTGGATTAGTTCATCTGGAAGCGAATGCTTGTGGAATTCCTTCTATAGGTTCAAGGGATTGTGGAAATGAGGATGCGATAATTGATGGGAAAACAGGTTTTTTGTGTAACCAAAGAGATGTCGAGGATATCTATAGTAAAATGAAGATTATTCTTATAGAAAAGGAAAAATACAATTTAATGTGCGAAAATTCATTAACATTTTCAAAAGAAATGTCCTGGGAAAGGGTTTTTAAATGTATAGAAAATGTTTATACTAATTTAAACAAAAAAGAATAGAAAATTGAAAGATATTAAAACGATACATTCTGAGTTTTATGACCTTGAATATTTTTTATCCATGGAATATAGATATTATTCGGGAGCACATAATTCGAGAATCAAAAATATTCTCAATTGTATTGGAGACGTTAAGAATTTAAAAGGACTTGATATCGGATGTGGCGGGGGTTATTTTGTAAATACTCTGAACGAAATGGGAGCTCAAGTCATGGGAATAGATTATTCATCTTCTGCAATTCAATTTGGAAAAAGCCGCTTTCCTCACCTGAATTTAAAAATACAATCGGTTTATAACCTGAGTAATTTTGATGATAATTCATTTGACTTTGTGACATTAATTGATGTTATAGAACATATAAACAACCATGATCAGATTATGTCAGAAATATTTAGATTGTTAAAGCCAGGAGGGGCTTTAATAATTTCTACAGATTTTGGAGATAGTTATTGGAAAAAATCTATAATTTCAAGAATTATCTGGTTTACAAATTGCTTTTCAAAAAACGGGAGAGCTTATAGGTTAATAAAAAAAGTTGAGAGTAAAAGGAAAAGAATAAAAAATTATCATAAATCGCATATCTGTGAATTTACAAGCGAAAAATTAAAAAGTCTTTTAATAAAAAATGGATTCATTCAAAAAAAGCATTTTGTATATCCAATGGTTGGAGTTTTTATAAGAGATGTTTTCTTAAAATTCTTACCTAAAAGGATAAGGGGCGATCATCAATGTGTTGTTGCAGAAAAAAAGTCAACATAAATTTTAAATTAATTAAATGGCTAATAACAGAGTAATTTGTATGAAAAAATGAAAAAAGGATATTTTTGATATGTGAAAAGGTTTAATGAGTAAAACAAACTAAAGAATGAAGAAAATATTTATTGTAGGTGTTGCCCATTCCGGAACCACCATTCTTTACAAGATGCTGGCCTATCATCCAGAGCTGGCCTGGTTCTGTCAATTTTCTCAACGAAGGGGAAGAATTCCGGGAAGGAAACGAATTCCCTTTTCAGATTTTTATAAGAGGAACCTCAGTAAGCTGATTAAGTATTCCTGGAAAAAGGGGAAAACCTATTTATGGATCCCCAGGCCCGGTGAGGCCTGGAGTTTTTTAAATTTTGCTTTTCTGGCCGAGGATCAAAATGAGCAGAAAGGGAGACTTCAAACCATAGTGGAAGATGAACTGGAAAGTTGGAAAAAGACAAACATTATTATAAAGAATCCGGAACTGACTATGAAAATGGAATTGCTTCAAGATACTTTTTCCCAGGATGCGATTTTTATTCATATTGTTCGGGATGGAAGGGCAGTTATCCTTTCGAATCTCCACAAGTTCCAACGTTTTTATCCGGAATCCGAAGCCCTGGATCGGGCAATATCCTATTGGTGCGACCACATGGATGCCGCTATCCGGTTTAAAAAAATGACTGAAGGACCCAATGTTCTGGTTTTGCGTTATGAGGATTTTATTAAAGATATTCATTCAAACCTGAAATCGGTTTTTCGGCTGGGTAAACTTGACCATAAGATATTTGATTATAGCCGGGTCCCTGTCTCCTTATCATCAACCAATTCCAAGTGGATAAATGATCAGAATTCCGTATTGATAGAAAGAATCGAGGAAAGGGCTTTTAAATATTTAAAATATTTTGAATATCTATGAAATTCAAACCCATGTCCTAAGATGAAATCCATGCCCACATTACCCCGATTTCTGCATATTGGAATGCCAAAATCCGGAAGCAGTTTTTTATACACCCTATTGAAACAGCATCCCGGTGTCAGCCTCAGCAAGATTCAGAAAATCAACTTCTATGGCCATAATTTTTCCAAGGGATGGGATTGGTATTGGTCGCTTTTTGACCTGAAAGATGATAAAGCGTTAGTCGATACTTCACCCAAGCTGTTCCAGTATGGTTCTGAAGCCGCTTTCAGAATAAAACAATATATTTCTGAGCCCAGGTTTCTGGTGATATTGAGAAATCCGGCCAATTATGTTTTTTCACATTACCGCATGCATTTCAACAATGGATTTTTTTTAAAGAATTATCGGGATAAATTCAGGAAAAATCCATCCTTTCAAGAAATAGTGGAGGAATTACCTGAATATCTGGAGAGAGGTAAATATTTTAAGAACTTTCAGGTATGGCTGAAATATTTTAACCTGTCAAATTTTCATGTGGTCATATTTGAAAATTTTGTAATAGAGCCGCAGAAGTATATGGACCGAATATTCGATTTCTTTCTGCTGGATAAAATTCAAATAGAGCCGGTAAGAGAAACATCCAAGAATGTGGCCATGAAAAATCCTTTGTTTTATAAATTCAAAAGGTTTTTTCTGAGGCATGAAAAACTGAAAAATGTGCTGAAAAAATCCCGATACCTGGATCGAACATTTGATTTTTTTTTTACCAAACCATCCCATTTACCCGATGAGTACCGGAGTATCTTGTTTGAATATTATCGGGAAGATATGACTCAGCTTGGTGAACTTTTAAAAATTAATACATCTATTTGGAAAATGAAGAATAACCGGGACAGGTTATGAAAATATTTTTGGGTTAAGAAAAATGAAGATTCTGCATATTTTTAAAATTACCGGAATATCTGGCTCTGAAAACCACCTGCTGACTCTGCTGCCCCGGCTGGCGGAGAGTGGTTTGGAGGTTGTGGTGATCATGATGGTTGAACCAGGCAATCCGGTAACTGAATTTTCTCAAATACTTGAAAAATCCGGGGTCAGGATTTTTAGGGTAAAAATCGGGTTTCATATCAGTCTCCCGGCATTTTTAAAAATCAAAGGGATTATGAAAGCGGAAATGCCGGATATTGTTCATACCCATCTTATTCATGGAGATTTTTATGGCACGTTGGCAGCCCGTCAGGTTGGGATAAAAAGAATAATAACCTCAAAGCATAATGATGACAATTTCAGAAGAATGAAGTTGATAGGATGCTTTAATCGCTATTTTAACCGGCGAGCGGAAAAAGTCATTGTCATTTCCAGCGCCCTGGAGTATTTTTGCATTGAATTTGAACATGTGGATCCGGGAAAAATAGAAGTCATTCAGTATGGATTGGATGATTTCAGTTCTAAACTGGGGGACCGGGATCTGCGAAAGAAGCTCGGATATCAACCGGAAGGTATCCTGTTCGGGATTATAGCCAGGTTAACCGAGCAAAAAGGGCATGTCTATCTTATCAAGGCCTTTCGGGAGGTGAAGAAAAAATATCCCCGGGCCCAGCTTCTGGTGGTCGGCAGTGGGGAAATGAAAGATGAACTGGAAGGCTTGGTTTCAGAACTTACCCTTGATACCGTGGTGAAATTCACCGGACGAAGAGAAGATACGGCAGATATTTACCATGCTCTGGATGTTTTTATCCATCCCTCAATCTGGGAGGGTTTCGGCCTGGTTTTTCTGGAGGCCATGTCTTTTTCACTTCCCATTATTGCCACCCGGGTAAGCGCAATTCCGGAAGTGGTGAAAGATGGAGAAACCGGGATCCTGGTGTCCCCGAAAAATATAACTGAGTTAACCGATGCCATGGTTTGGATGATCGAAAATCCGGCTAGACGGGTGAAAATGGGCCGACTTGGAAAAAACAGAGTTGATCGGGTTTTCCCGGTTGATAAAATGGTGGATAAGATTATTGGAATCTATAAAATCCCCCAGATCAACCAGAATGGATAAAATAAAAATCCTTTTTGTTATCACCCGGTTGAATAGTGGTGGAGCCGCAAAATGTGTCATTTGGATGAGTGGAATGCTGGATGAAAAAAAATTCAAGACGCTCTTGATATCTGGTAAAACCGAAGGTAATGAAAATGATATTTTATGGTATGCCAGGAAACATGGTGTTTCTCCGGTGATTATACCCTGGTTGAAGCGAAGATTGAATCCCTTTTCGGATCTGATTTTTTTTCTGAAGCTTTATCGCCTGATTCTAAAAGAAAAACCGGATATTGTTCATACCCATATGTCAAAAGCCGGACTCCTGGGAAGAACCGCTGCCATTTTCTACAATCGATTTCACCAGAAAAAAATTAAGATTGTTCACACATTTCACGGTCATGTTTTTCATTCATATTTTTCCGGGACCAAAACCCGTTTATTTGTTTTTTTGGAAAAAAGGTTGCTAAAAAATACAGACGCAATTATTGCCATCAGTAGAAAATTGCGGGATGAAATTTGTCATATACTTAAGGTGGAGAATAAGAAAAAATTCAGAATTATTCCTCTTGGGATAGATTTTGTGCCTGTAGAGAGAGTCCGGAGCCGTAAACTTCCGACAAGGAAAATCCATATTGGCATGCTGGGTCGATTGGCTCCGGTTAAAAATTATTCGCTGGCTGTAGAAATTGCCAGTATGTTGGCCAGGGAAAAGACCCCGGCAACAATATTGATCGGAGGAGGCGGAAGCAGAAGAGATTTTAAAAAGATAAATCAATACAATTCAGAGAATATTTCCTTTTTAGGGAATATAAAAAAACCAGAGGATTTCTGGAATAAAATAGATATTGCCTTAATAACCAGTAAAAATGAAGGAACACCTGTTTCTTTAATTGAAGCCATGTTTTCGGGAATTCCCTTTATCGCTTCTATGGTAGGGGGCATACCGGATATGGCCACTGGCTTAATGAAGAGAGAGGGAAATCTCTTCATTTATGATAATTGTGTTCTGATTAAGGGTTTTGATCCCGATGATTTTGAAAAGGCCATCCGGTTTTTTTCTGATAGTAAAATCCGGAGAAAAGCAGGAAAATTGAGCAAACGATTTGCCGAAGAAAAATTTTCAGTTAATAGATTGATTAAAGACATTAAAATTTTGTATTCAGATTTATTGGAAAATGAATAACCTGATTTATTATTTGTCTGCTTTTGTATTTTCTGTGGGTGTAAACTTTCTTTTTATAAAATTCTGGAAGTTTAGTGTTTTAAAATCACATGTGAAACAAGATCGCTGGGGTTCCAAAGTGGTTCCCTTAACCGGAGGGTTATCTATTTTTTTGGTGTTTTCAATTTTCAGCATTTTTAAGATTGGTGCCTTTGAAGATGATAATAAAATGATTGTTGCTTTGATCGGGGGGGTGTTCTTATTCCTGCTGGGATTGGTTGATGATTTGATCAATTTAAAATCATATCAAAAATTTTTAGCCCAAGTTTTTGTGGTATTGATGATCATGAGTTTTGGAATCCAGGCATCGTATCTGGGTAAACCTTTGTGTTATGTTATTACCTTCTTATGGATCCTGGGCATTACCAATGCTTTTAATCTCCTGGACAATATTGATGGTTTGTCAGCTGGAATCGGGGCCATCGCCTTCATTTTCCTGGGTCTTAATTTTATTGGTGAAGGTGCGCTTTTGCTCAGTCATTTCAGTTTGGTTCTGGCCGCCATTCTTTTGGGTTTCCTGATTTTTAATTTTAATCCGGCAAAAGTATATTTGGGAGATAGCGGGGCTCTGGTAATTGGATATTTTCTCAGCATTTTCACGATCATCGGCTCTCAGAAAAGCGGAAAATCGGTATTTGTGACCGTTATTTTCCCGATTTTAATCATGTTGATTCCCATTTTGGATACCGTATTGGTATCCATTACCCGGAATATGAGGGGTCAATCACCTTTCGAGGGAGGCAAGGATCATCTGTCTCATCGCCTGGTTACGCTGGGCATGAGTGAAAAACAAGCTGTTTTGTTTTTGTATTCCATTTCCATTTTACTTGGAATTTCAGCTTTCTTTTTTGTAGAAATCTCAACGGTTTTCTCCATGGTCATATACTTTTTCATCAGTCTGGTTTTTATTTTATTTGGAGTATATATCGGGAAGATCAGGATCGGATCCCCATCGGATAGAAAGAAAAGTGCCGTGGTTTTGAGTTCCAATTTCTTATACAAAAAGAGGATTTTTCATATCTTGGTGGACCTGATTTTGATTGCTCTGGTTTATTACCTGTCTTACCTTATTCGTTTTGAAGGGACTGTCAGTCAGAAGAATATAACCCTTTATCTTGAATCGGTTCCGATTGTTATCTTGTTTAAAATTATTTTTCTATACTACTTCAATGTGTATAAAATCGAGAGCATGTATTTTTCAGTTAGAGATGGATTGAATGTCATAAAGGGTCTTACCCTGGGTTCTGTTTCTTCGGTTTTGGTTTTAACTTTGTTGAATCGGTTTTTGGGTTATTCCAGAGCTGTATTTGTTGTTGATTGGATGCTGGCCATTATTGTCCTGGGAGCGGTAAAGGTATTTTATCGATTATTTGAGGAATTATTTGCTCCGATCAGGTATAAAGAGAGGGGAAAAATTGTAGTGATTGGCGGAGATAGTATATTTCAGTCGATAAATAAATATCTGCAATTCAAACCTGCTATTAACCTGAGAATACTCAAACATATTGTTTTGACTGATTTCAATTTTGATGATATGATAGAGTATTTGAAAAAACCCGATCATATCATTTGTATGATCTTGATGGAGGATAAAACCATTTTGACAAGCGAGCAGCTAATATCAATTCAGAGAATGGGAATTCCGGTGGTAAATGAAAAGGAATTCTTTGCAAAAATATTGGAGTAAATTTGAAACCAACAGAGGATAGAATAGAAAAATGAAGTTGTTGGTAACCGGGGGGGCTGGTTTTATTGGCTCAAACATTTGTCGAAAATACTTGGAAAGAGGGGATGAAGTTCATATCATTGATAATTTGTCAACCGGGAAATTTGAGAACATTTCCGGTCTTCTGGAAAAATATCCGGACAAACTTTCTTTTGATGAAGATTCGATTTTAAATGATAAGCTGGTTATGAAATTAACCAGTCTGGCCGATGTGGTTATTCATCTGGCTGCTGCTGTGGGAGTCAAATATATTATTAATAATCCGCTCAGTGCCATGGAGACCAATATTATCGGAACGGAAAATGTACTCCGGGGAGCAAAAGTATTCAAGAAAAAGATTTTTATCGCTTCCTCCTCGGAAGTATACGGGGATCAGGAAAAAGCCCCTCTGTATGAAGAAGACTCGGTGATATTCGGCCCCTCGGTTAAATTGAGGTGGTCTTATGCAGCATCCAAGCTGGTTGATGAATTTCTGGCTTTATCCTATTACCGGACCCTGGATATTCCGGTGGTGATATGCCGGTTTTTTAATATTATCGGTCCCAAACAAACCGGAGAATACGGTATGGTGGTTCCCCGATTTGTTGATCAAGCCATGAAAAATGAACCTTTGTTGGTTTATGGAGATGGCAATCAGACCAGGACCTTTACTTATATCAAGGATGCTATGAATGCCATCATGAATATGATGGAAAATGAAAAATGTGTGGGACAGATTATCAATATTGGGGGAACCGAGGAGATAAAAATACTTGACCTGGCCAAAAAAATTATTCAGCTTTCCGAATCATCTTCAAGTATAGAGTTGGTTCCCTATGAGAAGGTATATGGAAAGGATTTTGATGACATGAAAAGGAGGGTCCCCTCCCTGGAAAAGGCCAGGAAGTTATTGGGTTTCAATCCGAAATATGGACTCGATGACTCTCTGAAAATTATCATTGATTCAATGAAGTAAACTTGCTTGTTCTGGCAATGAGTTTCAATAAACGGATTTTACAGCATTCATGAGGTGAAATAGTGAAGCATCAAGTCATTGAAAAAATTAAGGAGCATCGCAGTATTATTGGAATTATTGGTCTTGGTTATGTCGGTTTGCCTCTGGCCAATGAATTCCTGCGAAAAGGTTTTAAAGTCGTTGGATTTGATGTCGATTCGGATAAAGTGAAAAGAATAAACCGGGGAGAGAGTTATATAAAACATCTGGATGATAGTTTTATAAAAGAGAGTGTGATATCCAAGCAAATATTCAAGGCGACCGCTGATTTCGCCCAGTTGAAAGATGTTGATGTGATTATCATTTGTGTGCCCACTCCTCTTGGCAAACACAAGGAGCCAAATCTTTCTTATGTGTTGGATACCACCCGGAAAATAGCTGAATATCTCAGCCCGGGACAGGTGGTTGTACTGGAGAGCACGACTTTTCCAGGAACCACCGAACAGGAAATGCTCCCTCTTTTTGAGAAGAAGGGCTTCCGGGTGGGCAGTGATTTCTATCTGGGATACTCACCTGAACGGGAGGACCCGGGAAGCAAAAGATTTTCAACCGCCACCATTCCTAAAATTGTTAGCGGTGTGACTCCGGACTGTCTTGAAATCATTGAATTATTGTATAAACAGGTGATTGTCAAAACGGTTAAGGTGTCCTCTACCAAAATTGCCGAGGCTTCCAAGATACTGGAAAATACCTACCGGGCGGTGAATATTGCTCTGGTGAATGAGTTAAAACTTGTTTTTGATCGAATGGAAATTGATGTCTGGGAAGTGATTGATGCGGCTGCGACCAAGCCCTTTGGTTTCCAGCCCTTCTATCCGGGACCAGGGCTGGGAGGGCATTGTATTCCCATTGATCCCTTTTACCTGACCTGGAAAGCCAAAGAGTATGACCTTCATACCCGTTTTATAGAACTTGCCGGAGAGATTAACAACAATATGCCTTACTATGTGGTTGAGAGAATAATACGGGCTCTTAATTCAATCGGAAAATCGGTTGTGGATTCCCGTATACTCATTGTGGGGCTGGCCTATAAACCTGATATCGATGATATCCGGGAAAGCCCGTCCTTGAAAATCATAGAGCTTTTGTTGAAAGAAAAAGCCCATATCGATTATTTTGACCCCTTCATAGCAATGCTGCCTGAAACCCGCAAGTATAAGTTCGGTCTGAAATCAATTGATATAAAAAAGGTTGAGAAAAATGGCTACCATGCGGTGGTAATTGTTACGGATCACTCATCCATTGATTACCGGTCAATAGTGGAAAAGGGAGAGGTTATCATTGATACCCGGAATGTATTCTCCAAAATGGGCATCAGCCATAAAAAAATTTGGAAAGCATGAAAAAAAATATTGCCCTGATCGGGGCAGGTCCCTGGGGTAAAAATCATTTGCAGAATCTGGCTGAACTGAGAGTATTGCATAGTGTACTTGAAAAGTCTGAAGACAGAATCAAGGAGTTAAAAAAAAGTTTTCCTGATGTTAATTTTATATTGGATGAAGGCCTCATACTCAATAATCCTGAGATTCAAGCAGTGGTAATTGCCGTTCCCTCAATTTTGCATTTTTCCCTGACCCGGAAATATTTACTGGCTGGCAAGGATGTGATGGTGGAAAAACCATTATCCCTGACAGTGGTCGAAGGTCAGGAACTTGTAAAATTGGCTGAGCAGAGGAAGAAAATTTTAATGGTCGGGCATATTTTACAGTATCATCCCGCCATTATAAAATTGAAATCAATGATTTTGAATGCCGAACTGGGAAATATTCGCTATATTTACTCCAATCGATTGAATATTGGTAAACTGAGAAGCGAGGAAAATGTGCTTTGGAGCTTTGCTCCTCATGATATCTCCCTGATTTTGATGCTAATGGGTTATGAAGATCCCCTGAAGATTTCCGCCTATGGAGGAGCATATATAAATCCCAATATATTTGATACCACCTTGACCATTTTTGAATTCAAGAACGGGGTAATGGCGCATATATTTGTCAGCTGGCTTCACCCCTATAAAGAACAAAAACTGGTGGTGGTGGGTTCCAAAAAGATGGCTCTCTTTGATGATCTCAGTGAGGGGAAATTGTTTGTCTACCCCCATGAGATTAAGCTGGAAAACGGAAAAATTCCAGTTGCCCATAAAGCTGATTTTATAATGATTGATGTACCACCCAAGCAACCATTAAAAGAAGAATTGCTGCATTTCATCAACTGCATCGAAACCCGATCTATTCCAAAAACAGATGCAAGAGAAGGGTTGATGGTTTTAAAAATACTTGAAAAAGCTGAACACAGCCTCCGGAAAGAATCTGCCGGATGAGGAATGGACATGGAAAAAAAGGCATACTTTGTGCATGAAAGCAGTTATATTGATGAAGATGTGGAAATAGGATCCGGGACTAAGATTTGGCATTTCTCTCATATTCAGCGGGGAGCCAAAATTGGAAAAAACTGTTCGCTGGGCCAGAACGTCAATATCGGGAACAATGTCATTATTGGAAATCAGGTCAAAATTCAGAACAATGTATCGGTATATGAGGGGGTAACCATGGAGGATTTTGTTTTTTGCGGACCCTCTTCCGTATTTACAAATATTATGAATCCGCGTTCTGAGTTTCCCCAGAGGGGCACTGATTTTTATCGAAAAACCGCGGTTAAAAGGGGAGCAACAATCGGGGCCAATGCCACCATTGTATGCGGAGTGACCATTGGGCGGTATACGTTTTTGGCGGCCGGGGCTTTGGTGACCATGGATATTCCGAATTTTGCTCTGGTTATCGGGGTGCCGGCAAGAATAAGGGGCTGGATGTGTGCCTGCGGTCAAAAACTGAAGCTTTCGGTAGATCAACATTCAAAGGAAAGTGCAGAATGTCAGAAGTGTTCGCGACAATATGAAAAAATAGGGTTGACGGTTAAGGAAATGATTGGAGGCTAAGATGCAGTTTATTGATTTACAGACCCAGCAAAAACGAATTCGAAACAAAATTAATGAAAATATCAAAAAAGTCCTGGATCATGGCCAGTATATCATGGGCCCGGAAATCAAGGAGTTGGAGGAAAAGTTGGCTGATTATGTGAATGTGAATTATGCCATTGGCGTGGCCAGCGGGACCGATGCCTTATTGATGCCTTTGATGACCTATCAAATAGGTCGGAACGATGCCATTTTTACCTCACCGTTTACATTTATCGCTACCGCAGAGGTTATTCAATTGCTGGGGGCCACCCCGGTTTTTATTGATATTGATCCAGCCACTTACAATATGGATTCCGACAAGCTGGAGGAATCAATTTCTTCAATAAAAAGAGCAGGCAAATTGAAACCGCGGGGAATTATCCCGGTTGATATATTTGGACAGGCAGCGGACTATGATGAAATTAATGCCATTGCCAAAAGACATGATCTGTTTGTACTGGAGGATGCGGCCCAGGGGTTTGGTGGTTCTTACAAGGGGAGAAGAATCGGTTCCCTGGGAAATGTGGCTGCCACCAGTTTCTTCCCTGCCAAACCTCTAGGTGCCTACGGTGATGGTGGGATGATTTTTACCCATGAAAAGCAAATAGCCGAGGACTTGGTTTCGGTCCGGATTCATGGGAAAGGTGCAACCAAATATGAAAATGTCCGGGTGGGGATTAATGGCCGGCTGGATACGATTCAGGCAGCTATTCTATTGGCAAAATTCTCCCTTCTGGATGAAGAAGTACAGATGCGACAGGAAGTTGCCCAACGGTATGATCACGGGCTCAAGGACTGTGTTCAGATTCCCTTGGTTAAAGAATTCAATATCTCTGCCTGGGCTCAATACTCGATCCGGCATCCCCAAAGAGAGAGAATTGTAAAAGCCCTTAAATCAAAGGAAATTCCCACTGCGATCTACTACCCGATCCCATTGCACCTGCAGAAAGCCTTTGTTAATTTGGGATATCAACCAGGTGATTTCCCTGTCAGTGAGAAAATTTCCGGAGATATTTTCAGTGTTCCGATGCATCCTTATCTTGAGGCTGATATTCAGCAAAAAGTGATTGACTGTATCAGACGGAATTCTTGACCCTCCTTTTTTTTGGGGAGGACCCACAATTTAAACATATATTGTCCTGAAATTAACCGATGAAAAACAGTCAGCGAGTTTTTTTATTTTTCGCTCTTCTGGTTTTTTTGATTTTTTTCCTGGTTCTGGAATTTCACCTGAATATTGTTTTCTTGCCTTTCACCTTCCTTTTTATCGGGATCGGCATTCGAATTTTTTTTAGATCCGATTATGTCATTGTTTTTACCTTTTTATTTCCCCTGACTCCGGCATTTGCATTTTTTGAAAACCAGGGATTTCCCTTTAATTACCTGGTGTTGCCAATTATTCTCTTGACTGGAGTGGTTATCGGGGAATTGTTTTTAAATAGACAGAAGATTTTTCAATTATTAGCTTATGTAAACAAATACTATTTACTCTTGTTATTATTTATTTCCATTTCTGTTGTATTTGTTATTTTGAGATGGTCAAATTTGACTCTTTCATCCATTGCGGCATTTGCCAATACCCCGGTAGCGCCCCCTGATATTCGTTTTTCATTTGGGACTATATTCCCTTTGATTTATCTCCTGGTGTTTTTTATGTCACCGTTTTATTTTTTATACCTTCGGGAGATTGAGAATAAAAAAAGAGTTGTCATTGCTTTTCTCCTCGGGCATTCAGTTTCCATTTTGTTTTCTTTGATTCAAAATTTATTCAAGGTTAAATTGTTTTTATGGAAACCCTGCAATGGCCTGGCTTCGGATAATTCATCATTCGGATTTCTGAGTGCGACTGCATTGCTGCTCTCTGTTTATGTTTTTTTTAAATATGAAGAAAAACGGAAGGGGACATTTTTCTGTCTGATATCTTTACTGGGGATTTTAATTTCTCATTCCAGGTTGGGATTGATTGCGATTTTTTTCACAATATTTTATTTTTTGTTCAAGTTGAAAAAGAGGGAGTTGCTGATTTTTGTTATGATTGTCCTGGTGGTGACCATTATCTCAGTTTGTTTTGTTCAGAACCTTGAAATATCGAGGGATATTTATTTTTTAAAGGAAATGAAAAAAAATATTGTCAATTTTCAACGGTTTATCATTTCAGGAGAAAAGAATCCTGAGGTGGCCAGAAAATTCCTGGCCGGTAGGGAACAGGTCTGGATTTATGCCCTGAAAATAATAAAGGCCTATCCCTTATGCGGCGTAGGCGTGGGAAATTTTCTTTTTTGGGTCATGTATGATCAATATGGACAGGACTATTTTCACGATCTGGTCGGGAATCAATACCTGTTTTTTTCATCCGGAATCGGGATTCTGGGGTTACTGGTTTTCTTGGTATTTTTGTATGGCATATGGGTGGGGAAAAAAGGTTTGGATAAATGGATATTTTCGTGTGTGTTGATCATATTTCTCTTTGGGAGTCATTTTTGGATTTCCGAGGCGTTTTTGTTGTTCTGGCTTTTGTGTTCACTGAACCATAGGGAAAAAAGTCGAGTGTTCATCAGAAAAAAACCTTTTTACTTGGTTTCAGGCCTGATAGTGGGGGTTTTTATTTTATCCAATGTTATCCAGTTCGGTGCACTCCATCCAAAAAACTGGGCCAACGAAGTTAAAACCGATTATGATTATGGTTTCTGGTATCAGGAAAAGGATTCCAGAGGAAAACTTTTTTCCTGGACAGGAAAAAAGGCCGGAATATACTTGGATTTGAATGAGCAGGGAAAATCCAAAAAAATTAAATTATTCTGTGGTGCCCCGCTTCAGGAATTGAAAGAAAAACAACAGAGCGTCAATATTTATTGGAGGGGGCAATCCTATAAAAAGCTGATTTTTAAAGAAAACCAGGAATTTGAATTTCGTATAGATGATCAATCCCATGATGAGGGTTTTCTTGAGTTCAGGATAGAACCCGCTTTCAATCTTAGAAGAATGGGGCTCTCCGAGGAAGCCCGGGATCTGGGGGTCCAGTTTTATTATCCTGAATAATTCTTAGGCCTTTATTCAAATATTTTCTTATGTCTTTTTTTTAAGAATAGGGAGATCTTCTGTTCAAGTTTACGGTAAGTGGGCAACTGCCGGTGAATGCTGAAATTAAGGTGAATATGCCGATCACTCCCAGCCAGTTCTTATAATAAACCCCCAGGCCAATCACCACCAGGGAGAGGAATACTCGAATATATTTAATGAAGGGATTTGTATTGCATTTTTTCATAACCATATTATACTATTGAAACGCAGGTATTTCAATTTTGGGATTCGTTTTCGAAAACCGATTTTAATCTCAGGGGGAGTAAGGTTCTTCGTAAATGAGGTGAGGAATTAAACACCGCTTTCTGAATGGTTGCCGGATCCGACAACAGGAAAATCCTTTTTTTTGCTCTGGTAACAGCTGTATAAAAAATTTCTCTGTTCAGCATAATCGAATGGGAAGGGAGCAATATCAGTACAACGATGTCATATTCAGATCCCTGTGATTTGTGAACAGAAATGGCATAAGCCAGGGCCAATTCATCAATTTCATTTTTATCGTATTCGACAAGATAACCATCATAATCCACCATCATCTTCTGTCCTTGGGGGGTAAAATCGGATATAATTCCCATTTCACCATTGAATATTTCTTTGTCATAATTATTTTTTAATTGCATCACCTTATCCAATCGTTTAAACGTCGATTTTTCTCTTTTGATCAGTAACGTTTCGGAATTAAATTGATTCTGTATGGTTTTGTTGACATTGTCGATTCCTGCTTCCCCTCTGTACATGGGGACCAAAATCTGTATTTCACTTGAATTGGGATTGTATTGATTTTTAAAATAGTTGATGATTCCCTTCACTTTTTGTATTACCTGCTGCTCACTTTTTATGGGAATAAAGACAAAATCCAGGTTTTCACTATAGGGCGTTAGAATTAATGTGTCTCCGGTATTGATCCGATAGGCATTTTCGATGATCAAGCTATTTTCAGTCTGCCTGAAATTTCTATTGAGGTATATGGTATTAAAATAGTCACTTTTTATGAGATCCCTTAGAATATTTCCGGGTCCCACCGATGGTAATTGATCTTTATCCCCTATAATAATTATTTTGGTCCTTGCCGGAATTGCCCTTAACAGTGAATAAAAGAGAAAAGAGTCAACCATGGAAAACTCATCAATAATAATGGCATCGGCAAGGAGCGGATTGTGTTCGTTATGATAAAAATCTCTGGTCTCAGGATTCACCTTTAACATTCTATGAATGGTTGAGGCCGGGTAATGAGATGTTTCTTCAATACGTTTGGCGGCTCTTCCGGTTGGAGCTCCTATGAGAACCTGCTTGTTTTTTTCCAGGAATGCCTCAATGATGGCCCGGATGATTGTGGTTTTTCCTGTTCCGGGACCACCCGTAATAATGGTGAGGCTGTTCTGGATGGCAGAATTAATGGCAGCTTCTTGCTCCTCACTTAATTGTATAGCAAGTCTTTGCTGGATCTGAGCGGTATTGATTTCCCATTTTTCCTCTTTCTCATGGGATTCGGCGATTTTAAATAGAAATGCAGCAATGTTTTTTTCAATATAATAATTTTTGGCACTGGCTATAATTTTTTCAGGAATATTTTCTTTGATTAATTCCTGTCTGCCAATCTTGTTTTCAATTCCCCTGGATATGATTTCGCTGTCCAGGTTTAAAAGGATTGAACATCGTTCTGTCAACTCCTCATCGGGTAAAAACAGATCTCCTTGGTGCTGTTCACTCTGGGAAATAATGAAATCGATTCCTTTGCTGACCCGGTTGGGATCATTTTTGGAAATTCCAAATCCACTGGCAATGGTATCGGCAATTTTGAAGCCAATGCCCTTTACCTTATCGATCATGCAATAGGGGTTGCTTTCGCAGATTTCAAATGCCCGGTCTCCGAATTCTCTGTATATCTTAAAAATTGTTTCGGTTCCGATACCGTATGGTGACAGTTTTATGGTCAGGTTTCTCAGGATTTTATTTTCCAAGATATTCTTCTTTATTTCCTCTATGATCGGTTTCCGTATTCCTTTTATGGTCGATAATTGTTTGGGATCTTCTTCCAGTATTTTAAGGGTTAAAAGTCCGAAAGCCCGGACAATTTTTTTTGCCGTAATCTTCCCGACTCCTTTGACCCTGGTAATTAAATACTTTTCGATTCCTTCTGTGTCCTGGGGTTGAATGAACTTGAAATTGAGTACTTTGAGCTGATTGCCAAATCGGGGATGGACAATGGGTTCGGCTTCAATCTCCAGAAAATCACCCTCTTTGACATCAAACAGATTGCCCACAATAATTTTGCTGTCCCGAGATCCGGTTATTGATGCCTTAAAGACACCAAATCCGGTTTCCTGGGAAACGAAAATTCTTTTTTGTACTTTAACTTTTTGATTGAACAAAATTAATTATTATCACCGAATTTTTCTTGATTCTTATGGCTTTCATTTTTCCTGGGGTCGAATGGTAAAAAACAAAGAATGATCATTGAACCCATACCGAAATTAAATTGACTTGGGAATCCATTTTTTTCAAATACATTATACAAAACCAGGAAGGTAATGAAAAGAAAAATCAGATTTCAAATATGTAGATGAATGCTCCGATTTTGATGAATAAAGAGGATGAAGTGGAAAAAGATAGAATTATAGGCTTTTGAGGTTGAAAAAATAGAGAATTTATGGCATATTATTTGTTGTTACTGAAATTTGGTATTAAATGGATATAAAGGATCAAGTCAAGAGAGAAATTTCAATTGTAGAAGTTGCTTCTATGTATGTTGACCTCAAGCCTGCCGGAAAATATCTAAAAGCATTGTGTCCTTTTCATTCGGAAAAAACCCCCTCTTTTTTTGTGATGCCGGAAAAAAATACCTATACCTGTTTCGGTTGCAATCGCTTTGGTGATATTTTTACCCTGGTCCAGGAAATGGAAAATTTGGGTTTTATGGAGGCCATGAATTTCCTGATTGAGAGGTTTCAATTGCCTATCCAGAAATCGGATTCTCAAAAACGGATAAAAATAGAGCCCTATATGGAAATCAGTCAGATGGCTAATGTCTACTTTGTAAACAATTTGAAGAATTCTCAATCGGGGAAAAAGGCAGTAGAATATCTGCGGGAAAGAGGGCTCCAGCCGGAAATCATGGAATTATTTCAACTGGGCTATTCCGAAGATAGATGGGACGGACTTTATGGTTTTTTAACGAATAAGAATTGCGACATTCCCAAAGCCATTGAACTGGGCTTGCTGATAAAAAATGAAAAAGGTCGGGTGTATGACCGATTCAGGGACAGAATAATTTTTCCGATTTTTTCTGAATCAGGATCGATTATTGCCTTCGGAGGGCGATCATTTACGGGTGAGGGCAGTAAGTATTTGAATTCTCCGGACACACCGTTATTTAAGAAAGGTAAACATCTGTATGGATTCCATCTGGCCAAGAATGCCATCCGTGAAAAAAAACAAACCATATTGGTGGAGGGATATTTTGATATGATTTCTCTTTATCAAAATGGAATTCAAACAGCCGTGGCGTCCATGGGTACTGCCTTAACCGAGGTTCAGATAAATATACTAAAACGGTTTGCCGATAAAATATATATGTTTTATGATACCGATACGGCAGGTGTAGAGGCTACTATCCGTGGTATTGAAAAAATGTTTCTGCAGAATATAAACCCTCTCATTATCGGTTCCAGTAGCGCCAAGGATCCGGATGATTTTATTAGAGAAAATGACATTAATGCATTTGAGAAATTACTGGCAAGGTCTGTTTCGGGATTTAAATTTGTTTTGGATAAAATTTCCCGGGATTACCCTCTGGAAATTCCGGAAAGGAAGCGAGATGCCCTTGAAGAGGCCAAGGTTTTTTTAAGTAAACTTGAGGACCCGTTGATTCGCGATGGGTATCGGATATTGGCGGCTGATTTTTTTAAAGTAGATCCGTCCGCCCTGAATCAGGAAAAGAGGGAATCGGCATCTCCAAAGCATGACATATTCCCCCTGATGATCAAAATCGATGAGAAAGAATTCATAGAATGCATACTGATTGCACCAAAATTTATTCAAGAAATAAAAGAATTGTTTACCGATGAGATCATGTCTGTTCTTTCATCCAAGAATATTATCAGCTCAATTTTTAAAAACTTTAATCCCAAGGCGAATGAATTTAATTATAAACAAATCTCAGCAGATATTAATGATGCTGAACGGGCTCGATTTAATCAGATATTATTTTCGATAGAAAATATTAATTTGGGAAAATCTCAGATAGCTGAAAAGATCGAAGCCAGTTTTTTAAGTTTTCAAAACACCCTTAACGAACGGAGCATAACCCGGTTTAATCAGGAAATAAGAATTGCCGAACGTGATGATAATATTGACAAGGTGACTCAACTTATGAAGCGAAAAACTAAGTATATCAGAGAGAAACGAAAATTAAACGGAGGGAATACGGTTGAAACAACATAAGGCCAAAGAAGAGTCGAGCGGAAAACCAGAGAAGTCCAAAGTTGATAATCGAAAGAAATCAGCAAAGCAGCCTGAAATTTCTCAACACATTATCGATGAATTGGCTCAGATGGCCGGAAGCAACGACAATAAATTGAATGGAGAAGATTTTACCGCCTTTCTGGAAAATAATAATTTGCTGGTGCAAAAGAAGAAGATCACTTCGATCTTGGCGTCTCAAAATATTAAAATAAAACGATCCCAAAATATTATAAACCCCGAGCGTTTAAAACTTTATAATGAATTTTTAAATGTTTACAAAAAGGAGCTAAAAGTGATAATGCGCCGGGCCAAGAAAAATTTTGGCATGGTTGAAAGTACTTTTATTTATAAAGTTTTTGAAACCGAGGAAATATTCAAGAAAAACCTCAAGTTTTTAAGACACTATCTGAAGGAAAATGAAGTGAAAATCATAAAGGTCCCCAAGACCAGATCCACTAAAATGACTGATGAAAAGAGTGAAATTGTCGGAGATCCGGTCAGACAGTATTTACGGGAAATGGGCCATGTCAATCTTTTATCGCGAAATGAAGAGATTAATATTGCTAAAAAAATTGAAAGGGGTGAAAAAAAGATAATCAAATCGTTATCCAAAACCAATATCGTTCTAAATTCGGTTATTGAATTGGGAAGGGATGTCCTGGAAGGAGTAAAGGATATTGATGAGGTCATTGATGTGAATGAAGATCTATATGATGAATCCAAGAAGCAGGCAGTTAGGGATAAATTTTTAAAACAGTTTGAGAATCTGAACCGGTTTAAAAGAGAGTTGAAAATCATTAAGAAGTCAAAGATCTCAAATTTTATGATTGCCAAGAAAATGTTGGAAATCACCCATTTGATTCAAAGCATGTCAATTCTTTATGAGCACAAAAAAACCTTCGTTAACAAAATTGAGCAGCTGAAAGAAAACTACAATCATGTTGAGAACCGAATCAGGAAACTAAATACAGAAGCTGAAAATTTATCCAAAAGAAGCAGAGCTTACAAAAACCTGATGGTGGAAATTGATAACTATCGGACCCGGTTGAATAAGCTGAATAAAAAATATGAGATAAATCCCGAGGACCTTTTCAAAACCTGTGCTGATATTGAAGAAGGGCAGCGTTTAATCGAGTTATCCAAGAATGATTTGGTCGAATCCAATTTAAGATTGGTGGTTTCGATTGCCAAGAAGTATATAAACAGGGGGTTACAGTTTTCAGATTTAATCCAGGAAGGGAATATCGGCTTGATGAAGGCAGTGGAAAAATTTGAATATCAAAGGGGGTACAAATTTTCTACCTATGCGACCTGGTGGATCCGGCAGGCCATAACCAGAGCCATCGCTGATCAAGCCCGTACCATAAGAATCCCCGTTCATATGATTGAGACGATTTATAAAATAAACCGCACCCAGCGTCGTCTGGTCCAGGAACTGGGCCGGGAACCTACCGAAGAGGAAATTGCCAACGAGACCGGATTTTCTACTGAAAAGACAAGGAAAATATTGAAAATCGCCCAGGAACCCATTTCACTTGAAACCCCGGTTGGAGATGATGATTCTTATCTCAGGGATTTCTTAGAGGATGACAAGACGGTATCACCTCCTGAAATTGTTTCTCAGATGAATCTGAGAGAGCAGCTGGAACTCATCCTCTCATCTCTAACTGAAAGGGAGGCCAAAGTCATTCAAAGACGCTTCGGATTGATTGACGGAAATGAACATACCCTTGAAGAAGTGGGGCAGGAATTTCAGGTAACCCGGGAAAGAATCAGACAGATTGAAGCCAAAGCCCTCAGAAAATTGAAAAAAAAGGCCAAAAGGTTGGTCACTTTTTTAGATAAACCCGAAGAATTCAAGTAAGATTTTTGTGTTATTCGGTTATCTCATCTTTTTTTTCTTGTCCCCGAGGATGAAACTGATCGTATATTTGCTTAACCTTATCCCTGGAAACATGGGTGTATATTTCTGTAGTTGAAATGCTGGAATGACCGAGCATCATTTGGATAGATCGTAAATCAGCTCCTTTTTCAACCAGATGGGTGGCAAAGGAATGTCTCAGGGTATGGGGAGTCAGTATTGAGCCAATTCCCATTTGTTTTCCATAGCCCTTTATTATTTTCCAGAGTCCCTGTCGACTCAGTGAATGTCCCCTGTGGTTGAGGAAAACATATTGGGTATCTTTGATTCTTAAAATACCAGTTCGAGTTTCATCCAAATATGCTTTCAGGCATTGTTTTGCCTTTTCTCCCAGGGGAATAATCCGTTCCCGGTTTCCTTTTCCCAGAACCCTGATAAAACTATCGTCCATAAAAATATTTTTTATTTTCAATTGGGTGACTTCGGAAATTCTTAATCCAGTTCCGTACATTAATTCCAATATGGCTTTATTCCGTATACCCAGAGAGGTGGATGTGTCCGGGGTATTCAGCAGGGCATCAATCTGTTGAATGGAAAGGTAATGAGGTAACACTTTCCATTTTTTGGGGAATTCAAGGTCGGAAACCGGGTTGCTATCCAGTTTCCCCTCTGAAACCAGATACTTATAAAAACTCTTTAAGACTGAAATCAAATGAGATTGTGTGGCCAGTGAAATTCCCTTAAGTGCTTCTGATTTAATAAATTCAATGACCTGTGAATCGGAGAGAGCTGAATGACTGATTTTTTTTAGAGATAAATGTTTTTGAAGTTTTCTTAGCTGCTGTTTATAGGATTCAATGGTATTGAGGGAAAGTCCTTTTTCCATTTCCACAAAAGTCAAATAAGATTGCATATCATTGATGAATTCAGTTCGGTCAAACATGATGTTTTGTGGTATGGGAAATCTTATTCAAGCGCCGTATTTTTTAAATTTTAAGGCATGAGCCATCATCAATGGAAGAATGTCGATAGAATAAAACCGGCCCAGAACACCTCTGGCGCATTCGATCTCTGAGAAGCTTTCCGGTTTCCAGGGATTTAATCGATTATAGGGTGATTTTATCAGTAACGGATTGGGATGCCATGAATGTGATTTCATGATGCTGGGTGTTGAATGATCGCTGGTTATGACCAGAGTTTGGGGATTCAATTTGAGGATTTCTGGCAGAATTTTATCAAATTCTTCAATGGTTTTGACCTTATTATTGAAGTCTCCATCCTCGCCGTAAGAGTCGGTTTTTTTTATGTGCATGAAGAAAAAGTTGTACTCAGTGTAATGTTTTTTCAGGGTTTTAACCTCTTCACGAATGGTTGATCCGGTATCCAATATATCCATTCCTACCAATTGGGCAAGTCCCCTGTACATTGGGTAACTGGCGATGGCCGCAGTTTTTAAACGAAACAATTCCTGCATAGATGGAATAGACGGATATCTGGCAGTACCCCTCAGCAAACAGGTATTTACCGGTTTTTGGCCGCTAAGCTCTTCAGTAACCCGGATAATAAATTTGTTTAAGATCTTAGCGGTTCTTTCAGCTTGAGGTGACTTTGCCTTGGAGTACAATATGGGTTTATCAATGACTTCCGGATCAGCATCGGTCACATCATCGCTCAGTCCCCCTCCTCTTAAGAGGAGTACGAATCTGTGTTCCTCTCCGGAAAAAAGTTTTATTTTAACATCTTCAATCCAGTTGATTTTTTCATCCAGGTAAGCGATGATTTCTCGATTTTTTTTGGATGATATTCTTCCGGCTCTGCGATCGGTTATGATTCCATTTTCCTGGGTGGCAAAATTCCCCCTGATGGCAATATCATCTTTCTCTACCTTTATCCCCACTCCCAGAGCCTCCAGTATCCCTCTTCCGATTGAATACCTGAGAGGGTCATAGCCAAAGAGGGCCAGATGGGCCGGACCGCTTCCCGGGGTAATCCCCATGGAAATGGGAAGGGTTAATCCCAATTCGCTTTCGGCAGCCAATTGGTTGAGGTTGGGTTTCTTGGCAGTTTCAAGTTCGGTTTTCTGGTTCACCGGAAGCCCACCAAGGCCGTCCAGAATGATCATGATCATTCTGTTGTCATTTTCCAAACTGATTTTTCGGTATAAAGATTCTTTGTCCATTTTGCCTCAATATCATTATGACCATAATAGTCAGAAAAATCAAGAATTATATTTTATAGAAAAGTCGAGGTTTTATTGCAAATATTTTGATTATTCATTAAACTTTTTGTAAAAGGAGACTTGGAATATGAACTTTCACGATGTGATCAAACAAAGAAGGAGTATCAGAGATTATTTACCGGACAAAAACATACCGGATGAGGTACTTATTAGAATCCTCGAGGCCGGCCGCATAGCCCCTTCAGCTGCCAATCGACAGCCCTGGAAAATTATGGCCATCAAAGATAAAAACCTGCGCCAACGGGTATGTGAAAGTTATAAAGGGAAATGGTTGAGAAATGCTCCGGTTATCCTGGTGGTTGTTGGTTACCGGGAACAGGCCTGGGTCAGGCCAAAGGACCGACATAGCAGTATGGAAGTGGATCTGACCATTACCATGGACCATATGATTTTAGCCGCAGCAGCAGAAGGTATCGGAACCTGCTGGATAATGGCATTTGATTATTATATTCTCAAGCAGGTGTTGAATCTAAAAGACAATCAATTTGTATCCTGTATTACTCCTCTGGGTTATCCTTCAGAGCGATCCCTGAAGGAAGAAGATTCTTTTCGAAAGGAATTTGATGAGGTTGTGGAAATTGTTTGATTCGAGCTTTTGGGTCTTTATATTCGCATCCGCCCGGGAAATATAACCAGTCATTGGTTTGACACATTCTGACAAATTTGCTATTATTTTTTCTCACGCTGGAGGTAATTGTGATCAAAGGAAAATACTTGTTTACATCTGAATCAGTATCTGAAGGTCACCCGGATAAGATCTGTGATCAAATATCAGATGCCATTTTAGATGCCTGTTTGGAACAGGATCCAGATTCAAGAGTGGCGGTTGAATGCCTGGTAAAGACTGGTGTGGTCGTTGTAGCAGGAGAATTAACCACCAAAGGATATGTGAATATTCCAAATATTGTAAGGAAAACCCTGAAAGAAATAGGCTATACAAAGTCTGAGTATGGAATTGAATATAAAACCTGCGGAGTCATGGTTCATATTGAAGAGCAATCCCCGGATATTTCCATGGGTGTCAGTGAAAATGAAGGACAATACCAGGAGCAGGGAGCAGGTGATCAGGGGATGATGTTTGGTTATGCAACCAATGAAACCAAAGATTTTATGCCCCTGCCGATTTATCTGGCCCATAAGCTGGTTAAGAAACTGAGCGAAGTCAGAAAAAATGGCGAAATTGCCTATTTGGGCCCTGATGGGAAATCACAGGTAACCGTTGAGTACGAAAATGGAAAACCGCTGAGAGTAACCACGGTAGTGGCATCCAATCAACATGAAGACGGGCTTTCTCATGACGAAATACAGTCCGATATTATTGAAAAAGTCATAAAGCCGATCTGTGGAAATTGGATTGATTCTGAAACAAGATATTTAGTGAATCCCACTGGAAAATTTGTTCTGGGTGGCCCTTATGCCGATGCGGGTGTTACTGGCCGAAAGATCATTGTTGATACTTATGGTGGGATGGGAAGGCATGGTGGCGGTGCTTTTTCGGGAAAGGATCCATCTAAAGTTGACCGTTCCGCGACCTATCTCTGCAGATATATAGCCAAAAATATTGTGGCAGCCGGTCTGGCCGAAAGGTGTGAAGTTCAGGTTGCCTATGCTATAGGAGTGGCTGAGCCGATTTCGATCAACGTCAATCTTTTTGATACCGGAAAGTTAAGTGAAGAAAAGATTGTTGGATTTATCAGAGAAGTGTTTCCCCTGAAACCGGCAGATATTGTCAGGGAGTTGAATTTAAAAAGACCCATATACAGGAAGACAGCTGCATTTGGACATTTCGGAAGAGACACCTTTCCCTGGGAGCGGCTTGATAAAGTTGATCAATTAAAAAAATTGGCCGCAAATTGATTTTTTTCAAAACAATTTCTTATAGAAGGCATACACTTTTAATCAGATAATGAGTTTAATATGAGTAAGGGAAAAATCCTCATCGCTGATGATGAAGTCGATATAAGAGAACTGGTGGGAGATTTTTTGCACTCACAAGGATACGAATGCGTTTTGGCGCATGATGCTTTTGATGCCCTAGAGAAATTTAAGAAACACAATGATTTCGACCTGGTAATGTCTGATATTCGCATGCCGGGGAAAACAGGCCTTGAACTACTCGATGAAGTTAAATCAATCGATGATGATGTGATTGTAGTGATGATATCCGCAGTGAAGGATATTGAGTCGGCGATTTCGGCAATGTCCAAGGGGGCATATGATTATGTGTCCAAACCTTTTAAACTGCAGGAAGTGGCCTTGACGGCAAAAAAGGCTATCGAAAAGAGAAAGCTCATTTTGGAAAACAAGGAATATCAGAGAGAGCTGGAGCGAAAAGTTGAAGAAAGAACAGTTGAACTCAGAAATGCACTTCAGGAGCTTGATAAAGCCTATAAGTTTACCCTGAGAGCCATGGTGACAGCCCTGGATACCCGGGATACAGAAACCAGTGGCCATTCCATGAGGGTAGTCAATTATACTCTGAAGTTGGCCAATATTGCGGGTATAAAGGATAACGGTAGATTGAAAGTTTTAGAATACGGAGCGATTCTTCATGACATCGGAAAGATTGGAATTCCCGATGCCGTACTGAGAAAACCAGGCAAGCTTTCCCCGGAAGAATGGAAAATCATGAAAACCCATCCCCTGATCGGATATCAAATATTACACAAGATAAAGTTTTTGGAAGAGATCTCTCTAATCGTATTGTATCATCATGAGAAATACAACGGTACCGGGTATCCTAAAGGACTGAAAGGTGATCAAATCCCTCTGGGATCCAGAATATTTACAATCGCGGATTCAATCGATGCCATGACTTCTAAAAGACCATACCGGGATGCACTCTCATTTGAGACTGCCACCAGGCAATTAAAGGAGTCTTCGGGAAAGCAATTTGATCCAGATTTCATCGATATGTTTTTTTCTGTCGGATTGGATTACTGGAAGCAAGAGAAGGAAAAGATTGATCGGCAGATCATGGAAGATTCGGATATTCATTATTTGGACTAAATGTTCTGGCCCCAATCTGAATTCCGAGATCGATTTTTAAAAGTGGTATTAATTTCCCTGAATTGAGTTTTTGATTTTATTTTATAAATCAGAGCATCTTCAACGGGATTTTGATAGTATTCCTTTCTTGTCCCCTGTTTTTTAAATCCGAATCGTTGATAGAATTGAATGGCCCCCATATTTGATTTTCGTACCTCAAGATAGATTTCCGGGATTTCGTTTTGACGGGCTTGGTCCAATATGAACTTCATGAGAGCGTGGCCGATTCCCCTTTTTTGGTGCTTGGGGCTGACAGCAATATGGTGAATTTCAATCAATTTTTCAATCATCCAGAAAATGATATAGCCGACTACTTCACCTGTTTTCTGCATACAGACCACATAAAAATGGGATATGGGATTCAATAATTCATCCGCGTATTGTGATTTTTTCATCCCGAAGGGTGTAATTTGATTTTCTATATTAATAATAGAATTCAGGTTTTTATTGCGGGTTTTTACTATTTTTATCTTGATTTCTTTCAATTTTGGTCTCGGCATCAGGCTTTCTTATATAAAATGGTTTTATGGTTTTTAAATCCATATTATAGTTCTGTGCCAGATATTCCTGAAGAGAAATCCGGCATATTTCGGTTGCAAGGAATGACGAGCGGAAAATTAATTTACTGTTCGGAAAATCTTTTTTTAGGTATTTCTTGAAAATATCCACTCCGTCACCAATGAAGCGAAAATGATTGAAATTCTTCAATTTGGGTTTTAGATCACTTATGTGAATAAGATCCGGTGCAATGATCTCTTTTAAAGAACCGTTTGTGAATTCATATCCGCCAATAAAGACCTCATCTCTCTTGGCATTTATCAGGGGAATTAACAATGTATTGGATTGGTTGTATTTATAGGCGATGGCTTTCAAGGTAATCACCGGAAGCACTGGCACCTTTTTTCCGTATATGAGTCCCTTCAGGGTTGAAAGACCGATCCGGATTCCAGTAAAAACACCGGGTCCGATTCCCACCCCAAAAACGTCAATGTCGGTCAGTTTCAATTTGGCCGTGTTGAGTACGAATTCGATGGCCGGAATTAACATGGAAGAAAGCTGGTTGTCAGAAACAAAATTGTATTCAGTAATAATCTCAGTTCCCCGTGCAATTGAGATCGAACTATTTTTTGAGGAAGTGTCCAGTGATAAGATGTTTATATCGTTTGCTTCATCTTTCATATATGCTTTTCCATGATGATCTCGCTTCCATGATCGGAGGATTTGAATTCAACCTTATCCATATAACTTTGCATGATCAGTATACCTCTGCCCTTGAAAGATAAAATGTCATTGTTTTTAAGTTTCTTGTTTATTTCTTTAAAGTTGACTTCCTGTTTATTTTGATCCCGGATACAAATGCGAAGGTGTTTTTTTTTCCAGACGAATTTGACAAACACATTCTTATCCGGATTGGATTTGTTTCCATGCAAAATAGCATTATTTATGACTTCTCTGAGTGAAATTTCGATTTTGAAAAAGTTTTCTTCGTCTATGCTTAAAAAGTTTTTCAAATAACCCAGAACCAGAACACTGAAGGCAGTAAATTTCAGGTCACTTATGAACTCAATTGAAATATGATCCTCTTGCTGTCTCATTACTGGAAGTATATCAAAGAAAATGCTTTTTTTCCACACTTAATGAAATTACCAACCCGGTTCAATTGTGTTATAATCTCAAAATGGAAACCCCAACTGTCACCCCCATGCTCAAGCAGTATTTTCAGATAAAAAAGCAGTATCCGGATGCTATTTTATTTTTCAGAATGGGTGATTTTTATGAAATGTTTTTTGATGATGCCCGGGTGGCTGCTCCAATATTGGAAGTTGTACTCACCAGCCGGAATAAGAACAAAAAGGATTCAGTGCCCTTGTGTGGTATTCCCTATCATGCCCGGGATAATTATGCCCTGAAGTTACTGAGAAAGGGTTACAAGGTGGCAATTTGTGACCAGGTTGAAGATCCCGCTTTATCAAAAGGTATTGTGAAGAGGGAGGTCACGCGTGTTCTAACTCCGGCCACCGCCCTGGAGATTGAGATTGGTGGTTCTGAATTAAATAGTTTTGTGGTTTCAATTTTCCAAAAGGATGACATTATTTCCATTGCTTCTATTGATATTTCGGCTTCTGATTTTGAGGTGAGACGCTTTGATATCTCCCGTTTTGATCTGTTTTTAAATGAATTTTACAAGAAATTCCCCCGGGAATTGGTTGTGGCGGAGAGTTATATGAAGCAACTGGATAAAATATGCGGATTTTTCCCTGAAATTTCCAATATATTGGTTAATGAGTTGCCGGACTTTGAATTCAATAACCTGGAATGTGAACACATATTAAAGGATCACTTTGGACTCGAAACCATCGAGGGGCTGGGATTAAAGGGAGATGAATCTTCGGTAATTGCTGCCGGTGTTCTGCTGAAGTATCTTCGATCGGTCCGAAAAACAGCGCTGAAGAATATCTCAACCATAAAATTTATTCCGGATGAGAACCATCTTATCCTTGATTCAATTTCCTTTAAAAACCTTGAAATATTATTGAATTTAAGATCAGGATTAAAAACGGGAAGTTTGTTCGGTGCCATTGATTTTTCCCTTACCCTGATGGGGAAGCGATTGCTGAAAAAATGGTTGTCATATCCCTTGATTGAAAAAAAGGAGATTATCAGGAGACTCGATGGTGTTGATGAACTTTTACACAATTTGATTGCCCGGACAGAGGTCAGGAAAATACTGAAGGACTTCAGTGACCTGGCCAAATTGAATTCAAAGATCTCATTGAATATTGTATTGCCATTGCATTTGTTAAAATTAAAAGAAACATTGCTGCTCCTTCCCGGACTTAAGAATGAAATAGAAAATATGAGTTCGGAAATCCTGAAGTCATGCCAAACCGGGATAAAACCACTTGAGAATGTGGTTGAACTGATCGCTGAGGCCATAATGGATGATCCTTCCAATAATCTGAACGAAGGAAACTTTATTAAACCGGGATATAATAAAAAACTCGATGAGTTGAGGAATATCAGCCGCAATGCCAAGGAAATTGTCTCAGCCATGGAAAATACCGAAAAGGAACAAACCGGTATTCCCTCGCTTAAAATAAAATATAATAAAATCTTCGGATACTTCATCGAGGTGACCAAAACCCATTTGAAATTGATTCCCCCCCGCTATATCAGGAAACAGACATTGGTTAATTCCGAGAGATTCATTACCGAGGAGTTAAAGGATTTAGAGGATAAAATCTTAAAAGCAGAAGAAGAAATCATTCAGATAGAAAAAAGGTTGTTCAACGAGCTTATTGAGGGAATTCAATTGTTTTCACCGGATTTAAATGAAAATTCAAATCTAATTGCCTTGCTGGATGTTCTGGCTGCCGGAGCTGAACTGGCCCAAAAGAGGGATTTTTCCAGGCCTGAGATTCATAATGGGAGTGAAATAGAAATCAAGGAGGGTCGACATCCGGTGGTTGAAATGAACTCTGAAAAGGGATTCATTCCCAATGATACACTCTTGAATGCGAAATCCAATCAGATTTTGATTATAACCGGTCCCAATATGGGGGGGAAGTCTACTTATTTAAGGCAGAATGCCCTGATTGTGATTCTGGCCCAGATTGGTTATTTTATTCCGGCTGAAAGAGCATCCATTGGGATATGTGACCGGATTTTTACTCGAATCGGGGCCTCCGATTCATTAATTGAAGGCAAATCCACATTTCTGGTTGAAATGATTGAAACTTCGATTATTCTCAATAATACCACACCCAAATCATTGATCTTATTGGATGAGATCGGCAGGGGAACTTCAACCTTTGATGGTTTATCCATTGCCTGGGCCGTTATTGAATATTTGCATTCCATCAATGAAAAGCCCAAAACCCTGTTTGCGACTCATTACCATGAGCTTACCGAGCTATCGGATGTTCTGGAAAGGGTAAAAAACTACCATATCACGGTCAGGGAATGGCAGGACAATGTGGTTTTCCTGCATAAAATTGTAGCCGGGGCCTCTGATCAGAGTTTTGGAATTCATGTGGCCAAAATCGCCGGTATTCCCGAACCGGTCATTGAACGATCAAAAGAGGTTTTGTTGAATCTGGAAAAAAAAGAATTCAACCGCTTGGTCAAGGAGAGGATTTCTGGAAAAATAAAAAAATTATCGGGAATGCCACAGAATCTTTTTGCAGAGGATGCCGAGCTCAAAGTGTGGGATGAGATCCGGGAAAAATTAAAGGAAGTGGATATAACCCGAATTACACCTCTTGAAGCCCTCAATATTCTCCATTTTTTAAAACAAAGAAGTGAGAATTTGAAATAAAGATCTGTTTAATAGCGATAGTGCTCGGGTTTGTATGGCCCCTCAATTGGAATTCCGAGGTATTCGGATTGTTTTTCACTGAGGCGGGTTAATTTCGCATTCAAGAGCCCCAGGTGTAATCGAGCTACTTCTTCATCCAGAATTTTGGAGAGGGTGTAAACTTTTTTTTCATGTTCCCGGGTTGCCAATTCAATTTGAGCCAGGCATTGATTGGTAAAGCTTGAGCTCATCACAAAACTGGGATGCCCGGTTGCGCAACCCAGATTGACCAGTCGACCTTCGGCCAGTACAATAATGGATCGTCCTGATTCAAGTGTCCACTTGTCTACCTGAGGTTTGATATTCAGCTTCTTACAATTTTTATTTTCAAGCAGATAGCTCATCTCAATTTCACTATCAAAATGGCCGATATTACAAACGATGGCACCTTCCTTCATTTGTTCCATGTGCGTACCCCGGATGACATGCCAGTTTCCGGTGGCAGTCACAAAAATATCTGCCTTGTCCACAACATCCTCGAGTCTTACTACGGGATATCCTTCCATGGCAGCCTGCAGAGCGCAGATCGGGTCAATTTCGGTGATATATACTTGGGCTCCGAAGTTTTTCAGGGATTGTGCACTTCCTTTGCCAACGTCACCGTACCCGCAAACCACAGCTTTTTTGCCGGCCAGCATAATATCGGTTGCGCGCTTTATGCCATCGGTCAGAGATTCCCGGCATCCATAGAGGTTGTCGAATTTGGATTTGGTTACCGAATCATTGACATTAATGGCCGGAAAAAGAAGTAAACCATCCTTAGCCAGTTGATAAAGGCGGTTGACCCCGGTCGTGGTCTCTTCTGAAACGCCTCGGATTTGAGAAGATATTTTGCTCCAGTGCCGGTCATCTTTTTCCAGGACCGATCGAATCCGTTGCATTAACATTTGAAATTCCTGATGTTCATAGGTTTTGGTCAATAAAGATGGGTCTTTTTCCGCTTTTACCCCTTCATGAAGCAGAAGTGTGGCATCTCCGCCATCATCGACAATAAGGTTGGGTCCGGAACCATCCGGCCAGGTCAGGGCCTGCTCGGTACACCACCAGTACTCCTCCAGGGTTTCCCCCTTCCAGGCAAAGACCGCAGCTGTTCCGGCTTCGGCAATGGCCGCGGCTGCATGGTCCTGGGTTGAGAATATATTGCATGAAGCCCATCTGATATCTGCCCCCAGTTCTACCAGAGTCTCGATTAGCATAGCGGTTTGGATGGTCATATGAAGGCTTCCGGTTATTTTTATGCCTTTTAAAGGTTTTTGAAGACCGTACTTTTCTCGAATCGCCATCAAGCCGGGCATTTCGACCTCGGCAAGTTTCATTTCTTCCCGGCCCCATTTGGCCAGGGAGATGTCAGCAATTTTGTACTTTAACGTTAAATCAAGTTTTATTATATCCATAATTTATCTCCTTATAACTATACTTAGATTTGGTTTCGTTTTTTTTTCGAACAAATCATGATTCCCTTTAATCCTTTCTTTAAATTGAAGTAATCAACTTTCATTATTGAAAATCCGGTTTTATTCAACCATTCTCTGATTTCAGGTTCAGAGAAACCCAACCAGCGATCGCCATATTTCAGGCGCAGGTTCTCAAGCCTGTGTTTGAGAAAATCCACAATGATAAATTGACTGTTTGAGTTCAAAATGCGGTTGACTTCTTTGAATGAAACCAATGGAGAAGGCAAGTGGTGAAGGACCATATTGATGATGACCAGATCTGCTTCGCGGTTACCCAGAGGAAGATGCTCGATTTCTCCTATTCGTAAGTCGATATTCGATTTTTCTTTTAAAAATCGTTTGCGTGCTTCCTCCAGCATCTTTGGGGATTTGTCCACACCGATCACCCGATCAGAGACCTTTTTCAGATCAACCAGTAGATCTCCTGTGCCGCAGCCCAAATCCACAACTGTCCGTGAAACCGGAATTTGATTCAGTATATATTCATTTAGTCTAAAATCTCCGAAAATTTCTGACTTTAATTGCTGCCAGTCTTCAGCAATTGAATCGAAAAATCGGGTGGTTTCCTTTGACCGCTTTTCGATTACCCGTTTAGCGGCCGATAGATCAGCCAGAAAAATATCCTCATCCTTGAAAAAATACCTGGTAGATTCAATAAATTTTGAGCCCGGTCCCTCTCTGCTGACTGAATAAAATGACCAGAGCCCGTCACGACGAAAGGTCAATAATAAATGATCAGTCAATATTTTCAAATGTCTGGAAATTCGGGATTGGCCCATGTTCAATATTTCAACGATTTCATTCACATTTAATTCATAGTGGGAGAGCAGATTAATTATACGTAGTCGGGTTTCGTCGGCAAGTGCCTTGAAGTAGTTATCCGGTTTCACATTTATGAGTATATCAAGATATACGGATATTGTCAATGAAAATTGTTTCTCAATCGTTATTTACTAATTTAAAAATCTTTCTTATAATACAATAGTGGATGTCAAAGAAAAAATTTCAAAACTATCCAAATCGTTGTTGCATCATCAATACCTTTATTATGTGAAAAATCAGCCTGAAATCTCAGATAGAGAATATGACTGTTTGTTTGATGAGCTGCTGGATCTGGAGAAAAAGTATCCGCAATTGGCTGTACTCAATTCTCCCACCAAGCGAATCGGTTCGGATCTGGACAACAGTTTTTCGGAGCGAAAACATAAAATTCCGGTTTTGTCTCTGGATAAGGAATATACCACCGAGGGTTTGAAAAAATGGATTGATAAAATCCGGTTCAACGCCGGGGGCGATATCAGTTTTGTGGTTGAGGAAAAGATCGATGGTGCCTCTATTATTCTTTACTATAAAAAGGGATTGCTGGATATTGCTCTTACCCGAGGAAACGGGATTTTCGGAAATGATGTGACCAACAACATCAGAACCATCAACCAGGTTCCCTTAATCATCAATCAACCGATTGATGTGGTGGTAAGAGGAGAAATTTATATTACCAAATCCGATTTTCAAAAATACAATAAAAATTTTGAAGGCAAGTATTCGAATCCCAGAAACCTGGCAGCTGGAAGTTTGCGGAACCTGAAATCTTCGCTTGTATCCAAAATTCCGTTGAATATTTTTGCTCATGAAGGTTATTTTCAGGAGGGAAAAGCAACGGATTTTCAATTGGATAACCATGTGATGATCATTTCAAAGATCATGAACCTTGGATTCCGGATTAATCCGAACCTGGGTTTCTTTTCCGATAAGTCGGATTGGTTTTTCCCGCTGAAAGAGAAATTCCCTGAGTTGGTTACAGGTACCATTGCCGATATCAGTGATTATATAAAAATCCTCTCCAAAAAAAGAAAAAAACTGAAATATGAAATTGATGGCCTGGTGATCAAAGTAAATGAAATTCCAATTCGAAACCGGCTGGGGTACACATCTCATCATCCCCGTTGGTCTGTTGCCTTTAAATTTGATGCTCCGGTCGGACATACGGTATTGAATGAAATACGGATTCAAATCGGAAGGAATGGACGGGTGACTCCGGTGGCCATTTTAAAACCAGTAAAACTGGGCGGCAGTATTGTTTCCAGAGCAACCCTCCATAATCAGGAGTATATTGATATGCTGGAGCTTGGAATTGGCGATGTTGTCAGTATATCAAAGCGGGGTGATGTGATCCCGGCTGTAGAAGAGGTAGTCGAAAAAAGCATTGAGAATCCGTCGATTTTCAAGCTGACTAAATTCTGTCCGTTTTGTCAGTTCAAATTGATAAAAGATGGTTCTCATCATTTTTGCCCGAACCGGAAATGTTCGGAGCGAATGAAACGTTCTCTGATTTACTTTGTAGCCAGGGATCAGATGGATATTGAGGGTTTGGGTGAAAAAACCATTAGATTTCTGTTTGAAAAGGGATTTATAAAGAGTATTTCCGATTTATTTACATTTGATTATGGGAGCTTGCTCGGTCAGGAGGGATTTAAAGAAAAAAAAATCGAGAATATCAGAAAAAATATTGAATTGAGTAAGAGAAAACCTTTTAGTAGAGTTTTATTTGCTCTTGGATTTGAGGGTCTGGGATCGAATACGGTTTTAGAATTAATAAAAAGCGGATATGATTCAATCGACAAAATTATGGATACCGCAGCCAGAAATCAAACCGAAAAATTCTCCTCAATAGAGGGATTCGGTGAAATCACGGCACGGTTGATGATCCAGCACTTCAGTGATCCCAAAAATATTGAAATGATAGAAACCTTAAAAAAAATCGGGCTCAGTTTTCAAGAACATTTTAAATCTGAACCGGAGTTTTCCATGGTATTTAACGGTCAAATCTGGGCGATTACCGGATCCTTTCGTCATTTTTCGCTCCGTTCACAGGTTGCCGGGGAAATTGAAAAAAGGGGAGGTAGAGTCAGTGATTCAATTTCCGGAAAAACCACTCACTTACTCTGCGGTGATTCTCCCAGCGGAAAACTGGAAAAGGCAAAGAATCTGAATATCCGGATTGTCCGTGAAGATGAATTCATGGAAATGTTAATATGAATCCCGATCCTCTTTTTTATCCCTGTTATGGTATCTTTTCATATAGTCTTCAGTAACTTTTGTTTTGTCCAGGTATAAATATTCCGCGTATTTTTTAACATAGGCTTTCAAATATCCCGGTGGAGGCAGGATATTGTATTCTTCAAGTTCGATACTCTTGAGATGTTTATGGGGGATCCCGGTTGCCAGGGCGGCATCCTCCAGTTCGGTTCCCATGACTTCTCTGATCAATTTTAGTGCTTTCCCGCTGAATACTTCGAATTCGGGAATCCGCCGTTTGGAAACCGAATCCTTGGTACTATTCAATACCACTTTGGTTTCAATCGAATAATACTTCTTCAGTTCATGGTAAGCCTCTTTGAGTTGAATCAAAATTTCCTTGCGTTTTCCTTCGGAAATTGAATCCATGATTGAAACCAGAGCAGAGGATTTGGTTGCGTATAATTCGGATAAATGCAAAAATGAACTTCGAACTTCTGAAAATGGAGAGTCAGGAGTGATTTCCAGAATTTCGAAGTATTTTTGATATTCTGAATCAGACATTTTTTATCCTGTCAATTTTTATTTGATTCCCGGTTTTGATGTTTTCGGCAATGGTAATGATTTCCTGCTCTATTCTGGGAGATATAATGAATTTATGTGTAGGTACGAGACTGAAATTTTTCCATGACTGGTTATCATATTCCACATATCCGGAATAGTGTATGTCCACGCCAAAGTATTTCATGCAGATGCTTTTTATTGAAAATCCTTCAATGATATCATTGGCTTTTCTAACTTTATTGACAATCAGATACAATTGAAGATGGGATACCTTTTTGAGAGTTGACTGATCTATTCTTTCGGAAGCTTCACCCAATTGCCTGATCAAATCTCCCAGGGTCTTAATCTGGTATTGTTTCCGATTATTCCAAAGATTTTCAATGGTTTTATTCAAGCCGTAATGGCTCAATGAGAAATGTAATTTCCTGAAAAAACTGTTTCGAATGAAATGAAGTAAATTCTCAATTGAGATTATCTCCAGGTCAGTGGTCACAATTTTTTTGTCAGCTTTGAGAAAAAAATCAATGGTCATCTGGCTTGAACCTCCCCCGAGATCCAGCAAGATGTAATCGGCATTAACCCTTTTTAAACCGGAGAAAAATGCCTTGATCTGTTTATGGCCAATAGCAATAAAGGAAATTCCGTTTTGATTCCCGGTGATGATTTTCAGGTTTTTCACTCTGGTTGGCTGAATCAGGTTTTCAATGGCTTCATTATCTTCAAAACAATCCAGGATGGATTTTTCGGCTGACGGAATTCCAAAGAATGAATGAATATTGGGTGCACTCAAATCACAATCAATGAGGAGAACCCGCTTCCCGTCTCCGGCCAGAAATTTGGCTATTTGACTGATAACAAGCGTTTTTCCGGTTCCGCCTTTGCCGCTACCAATGGCCCAGATTTGGGCTCTGTTTTTTGTTTCCTTTTTCATTTCCTTTTTTATGGACTTCTTTACTCCGTTTTATTATAACACTTTTGAAATCAAATTTCCCTATCCAGGTGACCTGGAGGTGTTTGTCCGCTAATGATTTTTTATCGAGTCACCTGGCATTCGATCTTCACCAAGGTGTAATATTGGCGGTGATCGTTGGATCGGATTTTAAGAAAATGGGTGGCTTTCACCTCTGTTTTTGCCTTGAGGATGATTTCTATCACGGCACTCTGATTGGGTTTGATAACGGTATCGGAAAACATCGGAATGATTTCCGGTATATGGGAAACTTCCAGAATTTTTAAGTCCAGGTTGCCAGTATTTTTTATGATCAATTTCCTTGATTTTTGCTTGCCCAGGGATATTTTTTTAAAATCGATGCTGGAGGGACTGACTTCAATGCGGGCAAAATTCTTCAAGGTAACCAGGCCAATTATTTTCAGCCGAATATAAGGATTTTTATCATCATTACTGGTTACTCCTATGGATTTCATGATTCTTCTGCCCCCGAAACCGTTGGAAATGAATTTAACCGGAATCGTTCCTTTTTCTCCGGGTTTGTATTTTTTTTTATTCAGCCGGGTAACCGTGCATCCGCAGGAGGGCCGGATGCTTTTAATATAGAGTACGCTGTCCCCCGTGTTTTTAAATTTAAAGGCCAGATTAACGGATTTTCCCTCATCGACTTTCCCAAAATTAATTTCCTGACTTTCAAATTTTAAAACTGCTTTTGCCTGAAGCATGAATGAAAGCAAAAGGCAAAGAAAGGCGAAGATAAGTATTTTTCTCATTTTTCCTCCAGTTCCTTTACTCTCTTTTCCAGTGATTTGATCCGCTCGATGAATTTTTCCAGATTCCGGAACAAAACTTGATTTTTTCTCCATTGTTTTATATCCTGGTGCGGATATCCGGCTACAATGCCTTTTTCTTTTATATTACCGGTTACTCCTGTTTTTCCGGCTATCATTACCCCGTCTGCAATTTTCAGGTGATCTCCAATTCCAACCTGCCCGCCCATTATGACATTTTCTCCGATTTCCGTGGAGCCCGAGATTCCGGTTTGCCCGGATAAAGTCGAAGATCTTCCGATAGTCACATTGTGGCCGATCTGCACCAGGTTATCGGTTTTCACATAGGCTTTTAAATCGGTTTTTTCAATGGTGGATCTATCGATACAGGTATTGGCCCCGATCTCACAATGATCTCCAATGATTACCTGTCCCTTCTGTGGGATTTTTACAATCGATCCATCCGATTTCCGGGTAAAGCCAAAACCGTCAGAACCGATAATGGCACCTGGTTGAATAATCACCTGGTTGCCGATATCAACATCTTCCCGAATGACTACATTCGAATATATGATGCACTGTTTGCCAATTTTTACCCCCGGGTAAATAATGACACCCGCGTGAATTTCGGTTTCATCCTTGATTTGGGCATGATCTCCGATGTGGGAAAAAGTCCCTACCGAGACATTCTTTCCCAATACAGCTGACTTGGCTATATAGGCCAGTTCATCGATACCTTCATTGAATCGACGGTGCGGGAAAAAAAGATGTAAAATCTGGGCAAAGGCAATATACGGATATTCGACATAGATGAGGTTGGGGTAGACGATGTGGCTGCTTTTTTTGACGATCAATGCACCGGCATTGATTGTTTTTAAATCAATTTGGTCCTGGTCAGAGAATGCAATTTCATTTTTCCGGGCGTTCTTCAATGAATTTACCGATGAAACCGCATGATCCGGGTCTCCCTTGAGTTCACCACCGATAATTTCAGTTATTTTTTTTAATTTCATCATTTTTTCCCCTGTCAAATATGTAGGTCAGTTTGGCCCCGTAGAGCATAATTGACATTGAAATTTGCATCCAGAAGCCGAATAGGATAATGGCAATTATGGGTCCCCGTATTTCCCATACAAAAGAAACGTTTACCAGATAATATGTGTATGCCCTCTTGGTTATTTCCCAGAGTATTGTGGAAATAATGGCAGCGATGAATGCCCCCTTCACGTAGACTTTTTTTTCCGGTATCCATTTATAAAGCACGAAAAAAAACAGCAGGGAGATTAAAAAGGGAGCTACATATGTTACCAGGAATGTATCTAAAAATTCGACAAATCCCGGATGAATATGGATGGCAATAAACTGGTTTTTTTGAAAAAGAGTGGTGAAGGTGGAAATGAAGCCGGAAAAAAGAAAGGAAATGACCAGTAGGGAACCCATGACAAAGAGTAAGCTTACCTCACTGATACGCCTGGTCAGGAAACCTTTCTCCGACTTTTTTTCCTTTAGCTTGATATTGAACATTTCATTGACAAATTGAACCATTTTTTTGATGACCAGAAAAGAGAGAAACACAAAAAACAAAATTCCCAGAATTCCGATCTCTCTTAGTTTGGTGGAAACATCCTGGGCTTTTCTGAACAATTCGGGTGAGATCTTTGAAAAAAAATCAGGTGAAAAAGGGTACATCCCTTCTATGGCCGTATTGGGATCTCCCAGAAATTTGGTGAAGACAAATGTGAAGAAAGTGAGTAAAAAAAGAGTGGAAAATATGGAATATAAAGCCAGGATACTTGACTTGTCAAGGCCGTCATCATGAACAAATTCCTTCAATGCGATCCACACATTTTTCAGAATGTTAAATTCTTTCAGTTTCATGAATCAACTCAAGAGTATCAATTTTCTACACAGTCTTGGTGCAGATAGAAATAGGGTCGGGTAAATCTTATTTTTCCTGGCGATTTTTAATATGAATAATTACCCCATTTCACGAAAAATATAATCAGGTCGATTAACAGGACATAGATAACCAGTGATTCGATCAAAGCCAGTCCGATAATCAAAATAGTTTTGATTGAATCGGCGGCAGCCGGGTTTCTTCCGATATTATCTGCGGCTGTCCTGATGGCCTTGGATTGTGCAAAAGCAGCCAGTATTGCCGTAGCGGCCAGTGAGACTCCACCGATAATGATGGACCACAAAAACAGGGGTGTCGCATCTTTTACTTTGGTGAGTTCGTTATCTGCAGCCGAAAGTGTGAGTGAAAAAATAACCAGAGCAAAAAAGATGAGCAAAAGTTTGTTTTTCATTTTATTTCCTCCTTGAGACTAATGTTCTGAAGCCATGGCTCCTGATAGATATATTGCAGAAAGCATAACAAAAATAAATGCCTGAAGCAGAGATGTAAATATTGCGAATGCCATCATGGGCAGAGGAGCGATATAGGGAATTAAAGAAATAATGATGATAATTACCAGATCCTCACCGAAGATATTCCCGAAAAGCCTCATGGAAAGTGATAAAGGCCTGGAGAAATGAGATATGATTTCAATGGGGAAAAAAAGCCAGGCCAGCCACCAGGCAGGTCCGGCAAATTTCTTCAAGTAACCCAGCAACCCGTGCTTTTTCACACCCTGATAATGGTAATAAACAAAGATAAAGGTGGCACATCCGACAGTTACATTTAAATTGGCTGTTGGAGAAGCCATTTCCGGGAAAAGACCCAGAAGGTTGGAAGTAGCGATAAATATACCCATGGTGGTCAGTGCGGGGAGAAATTTTCTCCCTTCGTGACCGATAAGATCATCGATTAATGACTGAAAAGCCTTGTACAGCATTTCCAGAACATTTTGCATTTTATCCGGAAATATTTTTAGGTTTTTTACGGTCAATTTAAAAAATAAGATAACGATAAGAGCGGCAATTCCAGCCATAACAATATGAGCTGGTATGATATCTCTTCCTTTTTCAATGTTGATACCAATGGCTGATAACATCCATACCAGGAATTTATTGATCGATTCAACGATGATGAGTTTATGTTCTTCCATTGGATATATTCCTGAATATTTGATAGGCACTCTCAATCATGATGGATAGCACAACAGTGGAGAGACCGAGAATGAAAAAGAAAATAGCGGCGTCAGAGATTTTTGATAACGGGTAAAAAATCGCTATTATCAGGACAATTTTCAAAAAACTGGAAAAGAAAATGAGGAATTTCCCTTTTTGTTTAGTCAGGTATCTGTCGATTATCTTTATCATTGTAAGAAAACTCAAAATTCCGACTAATGTGGCCAGTAAGGTTATTATACAATAAATGAGGCTTTTTGTAAAAACATAAATTAATCCAATAATGATGATCTGGAATACTATTGAAATCCTCAGAATTCTTTTTATGATCCGGGTATTATTTTCTGTTGCCATTTTGTTTCGAAATCTTGATTAAATTCACGAACCCGGCGGCTATTCCATAAAGCGTGAATACGATCAGTAAATATGGGGAGGTTTTAAAAAGTTGATCCAGAAAATAACCGATGGCAAATCCCACGACAATGGAGGCGGGAAACATCAGGCCCACAGTTGAATAAGCTGTCCATTTTTTCTTTTTCTGGAGATTTTCGTTTTTCATGTGAATTTCAGAGAGATTTTACTGATTCGGGTTCTCTGCTTTGGATAGGTGAGATTTCATGGAACATTTAAAAATCGTCATTTTCCTCTTCGTCTTTTATATTATAGCCATTAAAGTTTTCATCTGAGTTCTCATCATCAAAATTGTTGTTTTCGCCATAGTAATCCATGGAATCAAAGTCTTCCTCACCGAATTCTTTCTTTCGGATGGTCAGGGATTTTGAAAATTCTTCTTCGTCCTCAAAATGTCTTATATAATTGGAATCCAGTTCGCTGTAATATAATTCCAAATAATCATCATCTATTTGACAAAAAATTGACATGTGTTCAAAAGCATCCAAATCACCAATGATTTCTACAATTTTAGTGGAAGCGTCTTTTAAGGCATCAAGGGTTTTCCAGGATAAGACTTCTAATTGCTCCATTACCGATTTCCTCAGAAAAATTAAGTCATTTACTATTTATAAATATAAAATATTATTTGTCAAGACTTTTTCCCAATTTTTTTATATATTGGCCGGTGATGCTTTTGGGGGATTTGACTAATTGATTTGTATTGCCCTGAAAGAGTATGTGACCTCCCTTATCGCCACCCTCCGGACCCAGTTCAATGATGTAATCTGAGTAGAGGATGAGACTGAGGTTATGATCTGCAGCGACAATGGTGTTCTGATTTTTGATTATTTTATCGATCAAGTTTTTCAACATTTCAACATCATGATCATGAAGCCCGAAGCAGGGCTCATCAATTAAAAACAAAGCCCTGGATTTCTTCATGGTTACGGATCAAGCTGATTAAATTCTTAACCATGAACAAAGCCCTGGATTTCTTCATGGTTAAGAATTTAATCAGCTTGATCCGTTGCAATTCTCCCAGTGATAATGTGGATAACCGCTGCCCCAGTTTCAGGTATCCCATTCCGTGGGTTTGAATATTGAGTAAAATATCATTGATCCGGGGGATTTTGTTTTCGATCAATTGGATGAATTCATTGATGCTCAGGTTGAGTATTTCATAGATGTTCTTGCTTTTGTATTTGACTTTCAATACCTCCGGTTTGAAACCGGTCCCTTGGCATTCGTCGCAGTGCATTTTTACGGCAGGTAGGAATTGCATTTCAATTTCCACAAAACCCTTTCCCTTGCATTCCTGACATCTCCCCAGCGGAGAGTTATAGGAAAAGTGTCCCGGAAGGTATTGATGGAGTTGACTCTCCTTGAGTTGTGAAAAAAAATCCCGGATAGCGGTATATGAATCAAAGAATCCGATTACGGTGGTTCTGGTCCTGGCCCGTCTGATCCCGGGATCAATGAAGATGAGGTCTTTGATCAATTTTTGGTTTTTTTGAAAAATCTCATGGTAAAGTAGAGTGGTTTTACCGGATCCGCTGACCCCGGCAATAATGGAAAATCGGTTTTGGGGAATTTTGAAGTTGAAATTTTTTAAATTGTGAGTGGATGCATTTTTAAATTCAAACCACTTTTCAGGAAATGGCCGGGCCTTTTTTATCTTTACAGGCTGGCTGAAATAGGTCTGGGTAATGGTTTTTATTTTGGAGAAAAAGTCCTCTTTCCAACCGTTGTACACAAGGTTTCCGCCCCCTTCACCGGAATAGGGACCCAACTCCAGAATGTAGTCCGAATGCCAGACGATATCCTTATTATGTTCGATGATCAATACGGTATTTCCGTTTTCTTTCAGGCGGACCAAAAATTTGATCAGTTTTTTATAATCGTAGGGATGGAGATCGGCCGAGGGCTGATCAATAACCAAAAGCGAGTCGGACAGAACCGAGCCCAGAATAAAGGCCAGGTTAATTCTCTGAAATTCCCCCCTTGACAGCGTAAAGGTATGGCGGTTCAGCTGGATATAGGAGAGGCCGCTGTCCATCAGGTACTTCAGCCTTGAATTGATTTCTTCGAATACGGCAGGGGTTATTTTGTTTTTATATTTCTTGTGATTTATTTTACTGAAGAATTCAAAAGCTTGCTCAATGGTTAAATTGAGCAAATCAGCCAGATTTTTTTTCTGAAAGCGATATGAGAGAGCCGTTTGGTTTAAGCGATTGCCCTGACAGAGCGGGCATTTTTTATAGGATGAATATCTACTCAGGAAAACCCGGGCTTGAACCTTATAACTTCTTTTTTTTATATAATTAAAAAAACCACTGATCCCCGGGAAGAATTCATTCCCGTTCATTAAAAAGTCAATATCCACTTTTTTCAAATCTTGAATCGGGAGGTTTAAATCAATTCCCGCATCAATAGCCATTTCTGTCAGGTGGTTTCGAAAACCGGTGGTGGCCTTGGAGTTGAAGGGCAGTATTCCGCCTCCAGAAATGGACAATGATCGGTCAAAAATCAAATCCTGGTCCAGGGTTTGGATATTGCCGAACCCTTTGCAAGTCGGGCATGCTCCCCGGGGAGAGTTGAATGAAAAAAGATATTCATCAGGCTGGTGATAATCAACATTACAGCGGGGGCAGAAGAGATGCAAGGGATATACGGTTTTTTTACCGCCCAAATAGATGATGGCTTTTCGCTTGTTAAATCCGATGGCCTTGTCAATGGCTTCGAAAATCCTGCTCTTGTTTTCCGGCTTTATATCAATATGATCGATAAGTATTTCGATGGGAGATGATCTCACCTTCTTTTGAATTTTTTTCTTTATGCCCTTTTCAATATAAAAATAGTACCCTCTGTTTATCAAGAAGGACAGGTCGCCCTGATATTCAAAACATATCGAGCATTCTTGGTTTTTTTTTCTGGAAATTTCGGATACAATCTGGTCGATGGTGTAACTCTCTACCTTGATGCCGCAACCGGGGCAGAAGAAATCGGCCACTTTGGAATATAGAATTCTGAGATAGTCGTATATGTCCGAGGCGGTGGCCACTGTGGATCTGGGGTTTTTGGCCGGTTTTTTATGTCGGAAAGCGATTGCAGGAGGCAAGCCTTCGATTTTTTCGACCGGTGGCTTTTCGATTTTGTCCAAAAACTGTCTGATGTAGGGAGAAATGGATTCGATGTATCTCAGGTATCCCTCTGCATACAGGGTTTTAAAGGCCAGTGATGTTTTTCCGGCACCGCTGACCCCAACGATTGAAGTGATGTAACCCCGGGGAATATTGACACTGATATTTTTAAGATTATTGGTTTTGGCTCCCTTTATTTCAATGTATTTGGTCATAAGAATCAACATATATTATCATATGATATTGAAATTGACAAAGTGGGGGATTTGGTTTACAATTTTAAGACTGGCAATAATCCATGGGATCTAATTCCGATGCCCCTTAAATCAAAAAAATATCCTGACATATCTTTAGATAAAGAAGTCAATCTCAGGAATGATTTTCCTCCGACAACCACCGAAGAATGGAGAGCTAAAGTCGAAAGAGACCTAAAAGGATATTCCCTGGAGGAAAAGCTCGTTTCCCAAACTCCCGAGGAGATAAACCTGTATCCCCTGTACACAAAGGAAGACCTGAAAGAAGTACCAGGTATTTCCAGTTTTCCCGGTTTCATCCATTATCTCCGGGGAGCCCGGGCAGGTGGGTATGTAAAAACTCCCTGGGAAATCTGTCAGGAAATCATTGGTTTTGATCCCAAAGGATTTAACCGGGAGTTAAAACTTGATCTTCAGATGGGTCAGACGGCTATCAATCTGATTCTGGACCGTTCAATCTGCCTGGGGCTGGAACCGAATGAAGCCGATGCAGGTGTTCCCGGCCGGAAGGGGGTTGGATTAACCGGATTGGATGATTTGTCCGCAGCCCTATCGGGATTGAAATTAAACAGCCATCCATTGTATATAAATACCGGTTTTTCAGCCTTGCCCATGTTCATGATGCTGGAGGCCCTGTTAAATCAAAGACATGAAAATATTGAACAGCTCAAGGGGGGAATCGAGGCTGATCCCCTTGGATTTATGGTGACTGAGGGGAAACTCCCTATTTCGGTGGAAAGGGCATTAGATCATATGGCCTGTTGTGCAAAATGGGTAAAAGAGCGAATGGCTGAGATCAGAACCATTGGGATCGATGTATCTGTTTATCAGAATGCCGGTGCCAGCGCCACCCTTGAACTGGCCTTGGCCATGGCCACTGCGGTAGAGTATATCAATCAGCTTCAGGACAGAAACCTGAACATTGATGATATTGCCCAACAGATGAGGTTTACCTTCGGAATCGGATCCCATTTTTTTATGGAAGTAGCCAAATTCAGAGCTGCCCGGCTGCTCTGGGCCAAGATTGTTCAGGAATTCGGGGGGAGGGAATCCTCCCGGAAAATGAAGATGCATGCCAGAACCTCCTGGCATCTTCAATCCTTCTATAATCCCAATCTGAATATTTTGAGATCAACAACCGGGGCATTTTCGGCAATATTGGGGGGAGTCGACAGTTTACATTCCGGAGCATTCAATGAATCTTTTTCTGTTCCGGATGGTTTTTCACGCCGGCTTGCCCGTAATATCCAACTGATCCTGTTGAATGAAGCCCATGTCAATCAACCGGTTGATCCGGCTGGGGGGTCCTATTATATTGAATGTTTGACTTCCAGGGTTGCCGAAAAATCCTGGCAGATATTCCAGGAAGTTATTCGATCCGGTGGAATGCTGGAAAGTCTTCGCAAGGGTCTTCCCCAGTTGAAAATAGACCGACTGAATGAACGTAAGAGGGATGACTTTGCCAGGTTGAAAACCGTAATGATCGGGATCAATGGCTATGTGAATTCGGGAGATGAACGGGTTTTCCCCGATTTTATTGAGAAAGTAAATGTCAAAAATTCCCGCAAACCGGAAAGACCGAAAGCCGGGAAACCCAACCGGTATTTTGATCACTTATCTTTTTCGCTTAAATCCCCACCCGGGGATATCATCCGGGCTGGCATGCAGGCATTTTTATCCGGGGCTACCTGGAAAAACGTATACTCCGCCATAAACAAATATGAAAAACCGTCTTTTAAGGTAAGTAAAATAAAGATGTTCCGGTTGGCTGAAATGTTTGAGAAATTGAGAATCCGGCTGCTGCTGTTTTCAAAAAAAAGGGGATTCAAGCCTAAAGTTATTCAGCTCGTAATGGGGGAGCTTCCCGATTATAAACCGCAGGCCGATTTTTCAGAGAGACTTTTTAAATGTCCTGGATTTGAAGTGATAACTTCACCTGCGGGCTTATCGCCCGCTGAATCCGTTGACCTGGTTGTGCATTCCGGGGCCCGGATTGTGGTCATTTGTCCGGGACAGGACGGTTTCGCCGAATTGACCCAAGGTATTATTCGGGGATTGAAGAAAAAAAAACCGGATATCATCGTTTTTATGACCGGATCGCCACCAAGGGAAAAGGAAAAATTCATTCAACTCGGTGTTGAAGCTTTTATTTATCAGGGAGTTGATGCTCATGAAATTCTCCAGCAGCTGATTTCAAAAATTGAGGAAAAATAATATGATCAAACCTGATTTTTCCAAGGTGAAACTTGATATTCAATCACCTTCAATTTCTGCTCGGGAGTGGAATCAGACCTTTGAAAGGGAAACAGGCCGGTCAGTCAGGGATCTGATCTGGGAAACCATGGAATATATTGATGTGAAACCCCTGTATACGGCTGATGATCTCAAGGAGGTTGAGCATCTTGACTATTTACCCGGCATACGGCCCTTTCTCAGGGGGCCCTATGCGACCATGTATATCCAGAGACCCTGGACGGTAAGGCAATATGCAGGTTTTTCCACTGCCAAAGAAAGCAATGCCTTTTACCGTCGAAACCTGGCTGCCGGCCAGATGGGTCTTTCTATTGCCTTTGACCTGCCCACTCACCGGGGATATGATTCGGATCATCCTCGGGTAGTTGGTGATGTGGGGAAAGCCGGGGTTGCCATTGATTCGGTAGAAGATATGAAGATCTTGTTTTCGGGTATTCCCCTGGATAAGATGTCTGTGTCCATGACCATGAATGGGGCGGTATTACCGGTTTTGGCTTTTTTTATTGTTGCTGCTGAGGAGCAAGGGGTAGAACCGCAACAATTGTCCGGAACCATTCAAAATGATATTCTCAAAGAATATATGGTCCGGAACACCTATATATATCCTCCGGAACCTTCCATGAAAATTATTGCGGATATATTCAAATACGCATCCGAATATATGCCCAAATTTAACAGCATCAGTGTTTCCGGTTATCATATGCAGGAAGCCGGAGCGACTGCAGACCTTGAGATGGCCTTTACCCTTTCTGACGGGTTGGAGTATGTGAGAACCGGTATTCAGGCCGGTTTGAAAATAGATGATTTTGCCCCCAGAATTTCATTTTTCTGGGGAATTGGAATGAATTATTTCATGGAGATTGCAAAATTGAGGGCGGCCAGGGTTCTGTGGGCAAAATTAATAAAGAAATTTAACCCCAACAATCCGAAATCAATGATCCTGAGAACTCACTCTCAAACCTCGGGCTGGAGTTTAACCGAACAGGATCCCTTTAATAATGTAATCAGAACCTGTATTGAAGCCATGGCAGCCGTACTCGGCCATACCCAGTCATTGCATACCAATTCCCTGGATGAGGCGATTGCTCTGCCCACTGATTTTTCAGCCCGAATTGCCAGAAATACCCAATTGTTTTTGCAGGAGGAAACGGGTATATGCCAGGTGATTGATCCCTGGGCCGGGTCATATTATGTTGAATGGCTAACCGCCCAGTTGATCCAAAAGAGCTGGAAACATATTCTGGAAATCGAATCCTATGGGGGAATGACCCGAGCCATTGAAGCGGGAATCCCCAAAATGAAGATCGAGGAAGCAGCTGCCCGGCGTCAGGCCCGGATCGATTCGGGAAAGGAAGTCATTGTGGGGTTAAATCACTTTCGCCCGGACCAGGAGCAATCCATTGATATCCTCGAAGTTGATAATACGGCCGTGCGACTGGCTCAGATAAAAAGAATTACAGAGCTAAAAGAGAAGCGGGATCAACATGCAATAAAAACCGTCCTGAATGCACTTACCAACTGTATGAAAAGTGGAAAAGGAAACCTTCTGAAATTGACTATAAAAGCGGCCCGGGCCCGGGCTACCCTGGGGGAGATTTCCGATGCCATTGAAAAAGTATGTGGTCGGTTCAAGCCCCAGATCAACATTATTTCCAGTGTTTATATCAATGAGTATGATCAAGTGAAGGATATTGAAAATATTCGCCGCATAACCGATCGGTTTTCGGAAAGGGAAGGGAGAAGGCCGCGTATTCTCATTGCCAAGATGGGCCAGGATGGTCATGATCGGGGGGCCAAAGTGGTGGCTACCGCCTATGCGGATATGGGATTTGATGTGGATATTGGTCCCCTGTTTCAAACACCGGAGGAAACTGCCAGTCAGGCTGTTGAAAATGACGTACACATTGTGGGAATGAGCTCCCTGGCCGGTGGTCACAAAACCCTGCTTCCCCAGCTGATTGAAGAGTTAAAGAAACGGGGACGTGAGGATATTATTGTGGTTTGCGGGGGGGTTGTCCCGGTTCAAGATTATGATTTTCTTCTGGAAAAGGGCACTTCGGCCATATTTGGCCCCGGCGCTAAAATACCTGATACCGCGATCAAGATCATGGATGTGGTCAACCAGCGCTTTTTATAGATAATTAATCCAATCCCATTCCCAAGGATCGGTTCGAAGAAAAATTCTTCCCATATGGTTTTTCTTCGGAACTTGGCTTATGAAAATTTACAAAAAAAAAGGGATTGGTTATAATGCCGTTGATGAGCGAGAGAAAGAAGCGAGTGGAATTAACGGTTAAACAGCATGTTGCTGGTGTGCTCTCCGGTGATCGAACCGTGCTGGCCAGAACCATTACCCTGATTGAGAGCAGTGCCCCGGAGCATTATGAAAAAGCCCGCCGGGTACTCAGGGTCCTGTTGCCTCATTCGGGGAAATCCCTTCGGATCGGGATCACCGGGGTGCCTGGTTCCGGGAAAAGCACTCTTATTGAAACTCTGGGGTGTTTTTTAATAGAGAAGGGTTTCAAAGTTGCGGTATTAACAGTGGACCCCACCAGTGCCGTAACCAAAGGCAGCATTTTAGGAGACAAAACCCGGATGGAAAAATTGGCCCGGGAACAAAATGGTTTCATCCGGCCTTCCCCTTCCGGCAGTACCCTGGGCGGTGTTGCCCGCAGGAGTCGTGAAACCATTCTGGTATGTGAGGCAGCCGGTTACAACATCATCATGGTGGAAACAGTCGGAGTCGGGCAAAATGAAATAACCGTTCGCTCTATGGTTGACTTTTTTTTGCTGGTCCTTATAGCGGGTGCCGGTGATGAGTTGCAGAGTATAAAAAGGGGGATTGTTGAAATCGCCGATGCAATATTAATCAACAAGGCCGAAGGAGAAAACAGGCCTGCTGCCCTCAAAGCCAAAAATGAATACGGAATGGCATTAAAATGCCTGGCTCCGACCACACCGGGATGGCAAACCGACGCTTATACCTGTTCGGCCTTGACCGGAGAAGGAATCGGGGCCATATGGGAAACCATCAAAGGTTTTGAGAAAATTACCCGGAAATCAGGGATATTTGACGAACGTAGAAAGAAGCAGAGCCTGGATTGGGTATTTGGAATGGTCGAACATTTTTTAAAGGATCATTTTTTCAGCCATCCCTCTGTCCGAAAGGAACTTCCGTCTATCAAGAAAAAAATCCTGAACGGCAGTATACTTCCCACAACGGCTGCAGATCAACTCCTGAATTTGATTTTTTCAGAGGCCCCTGAGCCATTCGGGCCTTAAATCGGCTTTCCCGGGATCCCGAAAGGCATTTCTGATTTTTTCCAGAAAGTGATTTTTGTCCCGGGACAAAACCCCTTTTAGGGTCAGGTAATTGGAGGCATGGTCGCTGCGAAATATGGTTCTTTCCAGTTCAGTATGGCTCAGAAAAATATCCATTTCCCTCAGGGTATCCTCCAGAGTCAAGGGAATATAGGTGCCGGCAAATTTCTTTTTGTAGTGATTCAGGCCGTGAGGGAACATGAGCACCAGAGTTGATAAGTAATCGGGCTGGGTAAGACTGACAATTTTTGCCGAATTGATGGCATGCGGTTCCAGAAATTTTTTCCCACCCAATCCGGTTAATATCATGACCGATGTCTTGATTCCGGCCTGCTTGGCTTTCAGTAATCCCTTTCGGGTTGATTCAAAGGTTTCTCCCTTGTTTACCACTTTCAAAACCTCGTCATCTCCGGATTCGATTCCCAGGTATATCAATTTCAAACCATTTTTTTGTAATTGGTTGAGCTCCGAGGAGGATTTGGATAGTATGTCCTGAGGAAGTGCATAGGTTGAGATCCGGCTCACTTCAGGAAATGCCCGGTTGATGTCGTTGAGAATATGTTGAAGCCTTCTGAATGAAAGCACCATGGCATTTCCATCAGCCAGGAATATCTTGCGTGCCTGGGGTAGAACCGTGGCGGCCTTGATAATTTCCTGCCTAATTACGGTTTCGCTTTTTGCCCTGAACTGTTTGTTAGGATACATTTCACAGAATCCGCACTGGTTCCATGAACATCCGAATGTGACCTGAAAAATCAAGGATCTGGCTTCGCTGGGTGGCCTGAATAAGGGCATATCGTAGTTGAGTGGGAAATAGTCCATTTGGAATTTTTAAAATTATTTTTTTAAATTATAAAATGTATTGATTCCCGGGTAAATAGCCGTATCCCCAAGTTCTTCCTCAATACGGAGTAACCGATTGTACTTAGCGATGCGTTCACTTCTGGAAACCGAACCGGTTTTAATCTGACCGGTAGAAAGCCCAACTGCCAGATCGGCAATGAAGGTTTCCTCGGTTTCTCCTGAACGATGGGAAACAATGGTGGTGTAATTGTTCTTTTGGGCCAGTTTTACGGTTTCAATGGTTTCGGTTACGGTTCCAATCTGGTTTAACTTGATCAGAATTGAATTGGTGATTTTTCGATCCAGTCCCTTCTGGAGCCTCTCGGTATTGGTGACAAAGAGGTCATCTCCCACCAGTTGAATTTGGTTACCCAGCTGGCGGGTTAAAATCTCCCAGCCATCCCAATCATCCTCAGCCAGCCCATCCTCTATGGAAATGATGGGATATTTCTGAACCAGTTCTTGATAAAAATCAACCATTTGGGCAGAATTCAGAATCTGTCCGGATGATTTTTTAAAAACATATTTTTCATTTTCGAAAAATTCAGTGGCGGCGGAGTCCAGAGCAATGAAAATCTGATCACCGGGCAGGAATCCGGATTCCTCTATGGCCTTGATAATGACTTGAAGCGCCTCTTCATTGGATTTCAGGTTGGGAGCAAATCCCCCTTCATCGCCTACAGAAGTGTTATGGCCCTCTCGTTTTAGAATCAATTTCAGGGTATGAAAAATTTCGGCACTCATACGGAGTGCCTCTGAAAAGGATGGGGCCTTTATCGGAACGATCATGAATTCCTGAATATCGATACTGTTGTCGGCATGGGAGCCGCCATTGAGAATATTCAGCATGGGAACCGGTATCTCGACAGCGTTTATTCCCCCAATATACCGGTAAAGGGGCAAATCAGAGTATTGGGCTGCGGCCCGGGTAGCAGCCATGGAAACCGCCAGGGTAGAATTGGCTCCCAGCACTCCTTTGTTCCGGGTTCCGTCCAGTTCGCAGAGTATTTGGTCTATTCGCTTTTGATTGAGAACGTTTTCGCCGATAAGTACCGGAGTAATGATATCTTCAATATTTCGGATTGCCTTTAATACTCCTTTTCCGTGGTATCTTTTACGGTCGCCATCTCTTAATTCTGTTGCTTCATGAACGCCGGTGGAAGCCCCGGAAGGAACGGAAGCCCTGGCTAAGATACCGCATTCGAGCTGGATGTCTACCTCAACGGTTGGATTCCCCCTGGAATCGAGTATTTCTCTCCCTTTGATATTTTGGATGTTCATTTTTTCAGAGACCGCTTATTGGTTTCAGTTGGAAGCTTTCTTTTTGGATGCCGCTTTTATTTCTTCCCGGACCTCTTTTTTGAGGCTATCCTTGGCACCATCAATAAAGGATTTCATCTGACTGACTGCTTTTTCGGATGTTGTTTTTACCGTCTCTATGGCTTTTTGAGCTTCCTTGCTCATTTTTTCGTAATTTTCTTTCACATCATCAGACACTTTATCGCTTACTTTCTTGATTTTTTTTCGGGTTTCCTCCCCGGATTGAGGGGCGAACAAAAGTGCCAAACCGGCTCCTATGGCAATACCGGTTAAAAAAGTAACAAAAGTTCCAAATGCGGAATGACGTTCATCAGACATTTATCTCTTACCTCCTTTTATTTTTCTGATCATATTCCAGCCGAATTTCATGGCCGGCAACAAGGCAAAAATCCCGGCTGATTGTTTCAATACATTCTTATTTAAGTATCTCAATGATTTTGAAGCCGTTTCAACCGTGTCTTTTGAAAAGTCCAGAATGGAATCGACCTTTTCGATATCTTGATTCACCTTTTCGCTGACTTCTTTTAATTTTGAAACCAGATCACGGGCTTCTGCAGATGTTTTCTGCAGATCGGACAGCAGGTATTTCAATTCATTTATTGCCGGAACCAGGCTGAAAACCAGTAACAAGAACCCCACAGATAAAATAATAGCAACGACAATAATAACCACAAGAATCGGTGTGCTCATTTTTACTCCCTTGAGATATTATAATATACCCTGTTCTTATGTCAACTAAAATCTTATTTTTTTATTTTTCGGATTGTATTTTCCAGGTCTTTTTGGTCGTTGAAAAAAAGCGTTAATTGAAGCTGTTTTTTTTCAAAAAAATCAGCATGTTTAATTTGAATCTGTTTGGATAACTTCAGAGTCTTCACCCATTTTTCCCAGTTTTTTTTGGTTTTTGAATATGCGGGAAACCGCATGGTGAATATTGTTTTCAGGATTTCTTTTTGTGGCATTTCCATTTTCAGGAACCGATTGATATCGGCTCGATTGAGAATATTCTTTATGGTACTTTTGTCACGAAATATCATTTCTTCCAGCATATCCAGTAATGCCTGTTGATGGCTGCTTGAGAAAGGAATCCGATCAAACAGTTGAATGACGGTGATTCGGTCCGATCCGGTCAGGTTCAAAATTCTGAGAGCGCTTTTTAGATTGACCCGGTCTTTTATCAGCAAGGTTTTTAAATCCTCACCGGTGAGTGATTCCAGGTTGTCTATCAATTCCTTGGTAACCGGGATATCCAGGCGGGTCCGGTGATGGATTTCACTCAGACTGGAAATCGGAATGGTTTTTTTCAGAAAACACAATTTTTCGAATGGGTTCAATCCGAACAATTTTTCCTTGAGATTGTAATTCAGGAAAAGTCCATCCTTCAACGAAATACCGGTTTCAAAGACCATTGTTTCCTTTTCCCCCTGTGACTTGAGGAAATGATAGGCATCAATGCCAAAAATAATAACCCGGTACGGATTCATGATAATGGCCGGGAATCCGGGGAATTGCAGGGCAAAGCTTTTGAATATTTCCGGCCTAACCGGGAAGGAGAGTGAATAAGTGTCATTTGCTTTTAAACTGGATAACCGAATCTTTTTTATTTTCATTCCCGGTCCTATTCTTCCAGCTTTACATCCAGCCCTTTCCCGATATTGATGATGTATGGAGTGCCACCCGAACTTTTTATGGCCTCGGCAACTTGCTGTTGCCTACCGGGACAGAAGGCAAACATACATCCTCCCTCACCGGATCCATTGATTTTGGCAGCCAGGGCTCCGGCTTTCATTGATGATTCGATCATGTTTTCGATTTTGGGAGTTGATATATTCAAGTCATTCCTTAATACTTCATGGTGTTGGTTCATCAAAGAGGCAAGTTTGATGGGGTCCGGTGGAATCTTCTGAAGTTCCTCTCGGGCTTGAGCAGTGATGTGACGGTTTTTCAGAACCCCTCTCAGATATGGGCGATATTCAGCGGATACCCGGTTAAAATAGGGCTGGGCCTCGTCGTAATTGATCTGGAAACCATCAGATTCAAGAAATTGTTTGAGTGCTTTTAACCCGTTCTCCTGACCGGTTCTAATCCTTTTCAGGGTTTTCTGGGTATTTTTGGGTTGAAGGGAGTCTCCCAGAACGAATTTTTTCACACCCGGAGGAAGTGAAGTGGTCCTTATCGGATCATGAAAATCAATATGGACTATGCCTCCTATCGCGGAGCAGTATTGATCCATTCTGCCTCCGCTTTCACCGAATTCCTCCACCTCGGCCAGATAGGCCAGTTCACCGATTTGTTCCGTTGAAATGACATTCGAACTGCCCATACCGGATATCCTGAGCAGAAATCCGATCCAGGCCACAACCAGGGCGGACGAGGAGGAAGTCCCGGCCTGTATGGGAATATTGCTGTAGACACGGCCATGGATTTTCTTTTTCTGGAATAGCCTTTGGTTTTTTAAAACTTTTATGGCCGACTTAAAATAATCCTTTTTCCGGGTATAGGCAAAATGCTCTGTAGAAAAACGGATGGTCTCGTTCAGGTCAGATAATTCGAGCATGATCTCAGCCCCTTCGCTGACCTGACCTTCGATGGTTATCCGGAGATCAATGGCAGCGGCAATGACCGGGAAACCCATGTAATCCTGGTGTTCTCCATAGAGACATATTCTGCCTGGGGCTGAACTTCTTATTTTCATTTACCCCCTCTCCGGGTGATCTCTATGCTTCCCTGATACGCTTCTCGAAAACGATGACACTATTGTCCGGAATGGTAACCCCTTTCAGATAGACAAATGGCCCGATCTGACAATTTTTTCCAATGCGAGTTCCGGCAGCAATATAAGTGGAGGGGAAGACAATGGTATCCCTGCCAATTTCGACATTGTATTCAATGGTAACCGTTTCAGGCTGGAAAATGGTGATGCCCTGTTCCAAGGAGAGTTTTTTTTGATTTCTTTCATTCAATTTTTTCTGGGCGGTCTGGATTTCCCATCGATCGTTTATTCCGATGGAATCCAGGTAGTCATCGGCAGTTACGGTGTTGATTTTCAAATTCCGTGCTTTCAGTATGGCAATAATATCAGTCAAATAATATTCATTTTTATGGTTGTCGTTATTAATTTCGGACAAAAGGGGAAAAACAATCTGGTTATCGAACATATAAATCGATGAATTGACTTCTCTGATTTTCAATTGATCCGGACTGGCATCTTTTTCTTCGATCACTCCGATAACTTCCCGGTTCTGATCCCTGATGATGCGACCGTAGGGAGGGGGGGGATGGGGAAATGTGGCGGAAATTAAGGTGCATGGGCAACCGGATTTTTGATGCTGATTCAGGAGCTTGCTGATTTCCTCGGGAGTGATATAGGGGTTGTCTCCGACCGTAACCAGCAGGTCACCCCTGAAAGGGGTGAGGTGGTCTCTGGCGCTGAGAACCGCATGGGCGGTACCCAGGGGCTTGTCTTGAATGGCATACTGGATATTTCGGTTGATTGCCTTCTTGATTTGCTGATTTTCTGGCCCTACTATCAGTATGATATCCTCCTGACTGATTCCGCTTCCGGTAATGCTGTCCAGCAGGTGGTTGATGATTTCTTTTCCCAGAATTTTATGTAAGACTTTTGAATTACCGGATTTCATTCTTTTGGATTTCCCAGCTGCCAGTATAAGGGCTTTTACAGGTTTTTTCATTTTTTTATTTTAATTGTATTGCCTTTCATTGTCAATCATAAGTTGAGGGGAATCGGAGCGAATATTTCTGAAAAAAGGAAAATCACTTGGTTTTTTTATTTTGAAAAATATGGTATGATTAGATGTCCCCAAATACTGCAATTTTGGATTATAAAATACAGATTTTGGTGAGAGCAACAGGAGGTTAAAATGAAAAAACTTTTTGGAGTGTTGACCACTTTGGTAATAATTTTTGGATTGTTGGGCTTTTCGGGTTGCGGTAAGAGTACCACGGCGGATCTATCCGGGGCAAAAGATTTACTTGCCTTCATTCCGGAGAATGCCACCGGCGTGTTTACCATCAATTTGAAAAAAATCACCCGAATGGATGTTTTCAAGGAACAATTGGAAAAGTCTCTGACAGAGCCTGGGATGAAGGAAAAGGAATTTTTCCAGAATTACCAGGAGTTTATCGAAAAAACCGGAGTAGATCCTGAAAAGGATATCGATACGATGGTTATTGCCATGTTCAAGTCATTTAATATGAAAATGGATTCTAATAAAGATGTTGCGGGAATAATCAGTTTAAATTACGACAAAGATAAAGTATTGAATTTCATCAAAGAAAAAACCGGTGAATATACCGCTGAATCCCATGGAGATCAGACAATATACAATTTTTCTTCTTCCGAGAATAATACTGTTTCATTGTCCTTTTTAGACAATAAACTCATCACTTTCGGAGAAAGTGCCTATGTAAAAGGCATTATTGATTTAAAGCAGAAGGGCGGCAAGAGCCTTCTGGACAATGTCAAATTGAAACCCTATATCAATGAGTTTCAGTCGGGAAGGGTTATTCATTTTGTGTTTGGATTTCCCGAGAAACTAAAGGAGAGCCAGCCTCAGGGCACTCCATTCAAAGTTGATTTGAGCAAGGCCGAGACATTGATGGGTTTTATTGACCATGAGAACCAGGCCTGGAGTGGGGAAATAAGGCTTATTTCCCCTGATGAGGAATCCAATAAGCAAATTGTAAATCTGCTGAATGGGTTAAAAGGCATGGCCGCACTGGCCGGACCTGAAGTGTCCGAACTGGTCAGTAATATCAATTTAACCTCATCTGTTGAGGATATAAAGTTGACATTTTCCCTGACCGATGAGTTGTTGAAAAAATTGCAGGCCAAAGCCAAGGAGAAAGCGTCCGGATTTATGCAACAATCTAAAGTTGAATAAAAACAGTGTTCTGTTTTATGAATTGAAAATTGATATGTATTGTGTTATAAAATAGAATTAAGTTTCAAAATAAAAAAAGGAGAATTAAGATGAAGATTGAGAAAAGGAAGAATCGCGATGTCATGATTTTTGATTTGAAAGGAAAGATTCTCATCGGTGATGGAATTGATGAGCTAAGAGAAGCTATAAATGACTCTATTAAAGCGAATGAAAAAAAATTAATTCTTAATTTTAACCAGGTTCCTTACCTGGATTCAACCGGTCTCGGTGAAGTAGTCAGATCCTATACCACTCTCAAGAAAGAAGGGGGCATGGTTAAAATAATAAATTTAACTCAAAAAGTTCATGACCTGTTGTCCGTAACCAAATTGATTACCGTTTTTGAAACTTTTGAGGACGAAGACAAGGCCGTCAACAGCTTTTGATATTATCACTTTTTGAGTGAAAAAAAATATAAATTATTTTTTTATTTTTTTACTCCTTTTTTTATTTTTTTCTTCATTGGCCATTGATCAGCGCAAGCGGATGAACTGGCGGTTCTATGGCGATGAGGGCTCCTATTTTGCCATTACCCAGAGTCTGGCCTATGATTTTGATTTAAAATATACCCGGAACGATATTATTCGAATATATGAACGGTTTGAACGAGGACCGGAAGGGCTCTTTTTGAAAAAAGGCCCCAAAGGTGAACTCAGCTATGCCAAATCATTTGCTTATCCCCTGTTTGCGGCTCCTTTTTTCAGGATTTTTGATGTTTCAGGTCTGTTTTTATTCAACGGCCTGATGATGTTTCTGACCATCCTGATGGGATATTTACTGCTCAACCAGTACCATCCGCCCGGAAAAAGCCTGGCCTTTACCCTGATATTCATACTGGCCACGGTATTACCGGTTTATATGTCTTGGTTAACCTCTGATTTGTTCAACTTTTTCATCATTTTTGCCGGTTTGTTTTTCTTCTTTTATCACTTCAAGAGGCCTGAATGGTTTTACCTTTCTGCATTATTTTTTGCAACCGCAGTTTTTTCCAAGGCAACCCCGGTGATTCCCATTGGAATTCTTTATTTGATTTTACTGTATAGAAAGCAATGGAAAAAATTTCTGATCTTGACCTTCATATCCATTTTAATTTGTGCTGGATATTTTATGTTTAATTTCCTCCAGACCGGTGATTTCAATTTCATGGGAGGGGAGCGCAGAAGTTTTTATCAGCAATTTCCATTTGAAAAACCGGGCTATGGTTTCAGCCACGGCCAAAAAATGAGTACCGATGATTACTGGCAGAGGTTCTACTTTTCTCCCCAGATTACCATAACCAACTTATTCTATTATTTTTTTGGACGTTTCACTGGAATGTTCATCTATTTCTTTTCCGCTTTTTTCATTTTGATCCTTTTCTTCTTCCAGCGAAAAGTGATTGATGACTGGATCATACTGGTAGCCATATTTTTATCCATTCTGGTTTTTACCATACTGGCCCCGGATAATTATTTTGGGGGGAGCGGTTCGGTTGGGAACCGGTATTTTTTAATTATTTTACCCTTCTTCTTTTTCCTGGGATTCAAGAACCGGATTTTTAAATTTTCTCTGACGCCCCTGGTAGCTGCCCTGATTTTGCTTCCGTCGGTTTTATTATACAGCTTGCACCGTCCTGATCCCTGCCGTTATGCCGGACTTTCGTTTCCCATCCGGTTATTCCCTGCCGAAAAAACCCAGTTCCTGAATCTTCAAACCAATGAAAATCCCTTTGCTTTTCACAATTTTATTCGGGTGGGAGATCAAAAATACTGGCTCTTTTTTATAAACGATAATTTCTGGCCGATCGAGACCACTCCCAGAGAGAGAAATTCTTTCTGGACCTATGCCGACAAAGAACTGGAGATGATTATCGCGGTTCCGGGAAAAGTGAAGGAATTTGATATTGAGTTAACCAATATTCCTGAGAAAAATAAAATCACGCTTCAGATTGAATATGCGAAAAGGGAAGTCACTTTGGCCCCCAATGAAAAAAAGATTGTGAGGTTTAAAGGGATTCGTACCCTGAAAATTCAGAATCGATATATTTTTCTTATAAAGATAAAGAGTGAAAAATCATATTGTTATTACCTGAATGATTCTCAGAGCAATGACCGGCGAATAGTCGGGGTTAAAACGCATATACGGCTTGATTATTAAATGTGCGGAATATGCGGGTTTTTTCAAACTGAATCAGTAGCCGATCGGCAGGTCCTGGAGGACATGAACCGTCAGATTTTTCACCGTGGCCCGGATGATGACGGTTACTATTTTCATAACCGGGTGGGCTTGGCTGCCAGGAGGCTGAGCATTATTGATTTGGTCACCGGTCATCAGCCGCTATCTTCCCATTCGGAAAACAGCTGGATTACCTTCAATGGCGAGGTATACAATTTCAAGGATCTCAGAAGCGAGCTCAAGGTCCGGGGTTTTCAATTCAGGACCCAAACCGATACCGAAGTTGTGGTCAATATGTATGAGGCCTATGGCCTTGATTTTGTCCGGAAATTGAGGGGGATGTTTGCCATCGGTATTTATGATCAGAAAAAGGATAGGCTGGTGCTGGCCAGGGATCATGTGGGTATAAAGCCTCTCTACTATTGCCTGCATCCGAAAAACAATAACCTTATATTTGGGTCTGAAATCAAATCAATCCTGAAATTCCCAGGCATTCCCCGTGAAATGGATCACCGGGCCCTGGACTTCTTTCTGACCCTGGAATATATTCCGGCTCCCTATTCCATTTTTAAACACATCAAAAAATTACCGGCCGGCCATATTCTGACCTTTGAAAAAGGGAAGTTATCGGTTCAGAAATACTGGGAGGTAGAACCTCATGAAATATCCGCTGACTTCAATGAGTTGAAGGCCCATTTCTTCAGTCTGTTATCGGAGTCGGTAAAGATGCGGATGATTGCGGATGTGCCCCTGGGGGCTTTTCTTTCCGGGGGTATTGATTCCAGTGCCATTGTGGCCACCATGTCAGCATTTTCACCTACCCCGATAAAGACATTTTCCATCGGTTTTAAGGACAAATCATACAGCGAACTGAAATATTCCAACCAAGTGGCAGAAAAATTCGCTACCGATCATTATACCAAAACTCTGGCTCCCGATATCAATGAGCTGGTTCATTATTTATCCGGTTTTTTTGATGAACCCCTGGGTGACTTTTCAAATTTCCCCACCTATCTGGTTTCGAAAACCGCCCGCGAAAAAGTAACGGTGGTTCTGTCAGGTGACGGAGGGGATGAAATCTTCGGGGGCTATGAACATTATATTGCCCAGAAGATCGCCCGGACCATCGATTTTTCCCTATTGGCGCCTTTTCATCGGATGGCTTCAAAAATCACCCATATTTTCCCACCATCTGAATTGAAAAAGGGGTTTGTCAACCGTATCAAAAGGTTCAGCGAGGGACTTGAGAATTCTTTCCATAACCGGCATTTCAGATGGATGATTTTTCTTTCCAATTTTCAGAAGACCCGGCTTTATTCCAATGATTTTTTAAAAAATGATTTTTTGAAGTGGTTACCGGAGCGCATACCCTTTGACCGCTATTTTCAGCTCAGTGAACAATTTGACTCCATCAACCGCGACCTGTATCTGGATTTCAAAACCTATCTGGTTGATAATATTCTGGTAAAGGTTGACCGGATGAGCATGGCCAATTCTCTGGAGACCCGGGTGCCCCTGCTGGATTATAAAATGGTTGAATTTGCCTTTTCATTGCCGCCCAGGTTCAAACTCAGGGGTAATACCACCAAGTGGTTTTTCAAGAAGGTGATGGAGGGGGTATTGCCTCGGGAGATCATTTACCGGACCAAGGAAGGATTTTCCATTCCCATAAAAAACTGGCTGAAGCGGGAACTGAAGGATTTGATGTTTGAATATTTGTCAGAGAGCAGGATACGGGAAACCGGGATCTTCAATTACGGCTATATTCAACATATGATTGATGAACACCTGAACAACCGGCAGAATCATGCCCATCGATTGTGGGCGCTCATTTTGTTTTTCATGTGGATGGAAAAATATTCAAACGGTTCAGCAACGTGATTGCGACCCAAAATAATAAATCAGTTCCAAACTGACAGAAATGGATTTAAATAAATAAAATTGATCTCACTGCGGGGAGGCCTAAGATGATAAAGATCAAGAATTTTTTAAAAGCTACGCTTCTGGGCGGGGTAATGGTGATATTGCCGGTTGTTCTGACCTTTTTCTTACTGAGATGGTTCATCACTTTGATCACCGGGCTTATCAATCCCTTCACCCGCCTGCTGGTTGAACAGTCACATATTCAGGAAAATATTGCTGATTTTCTGGTCATTGTTTTTATTATCCTGATATGTTTTCTGGTCGGGGTGCTTATCAAAACCAGACTGGGAGTTTTCATTCATAGCCAGGTTGAAAAGAAAATTTTAAAAATTGCCCCCGGATATTCGCTTTTCAGGGAAACCGTCAAGCAGTTTTTGGGCCAGAAACGGGCACCTTTTTCATCGGTAGCCTTGGTCAGGGCCTTTGAAAACAGCACCATGATGACCGCCTTTATTACCGACCGGCATCCCGATGGCAGCTATACGGTTTATGTGCCCTCCGGCCTCAATCCCACCACCGGTTTGATCTTTCACCTTCAAAAGGAATTTGTTCATCCGGTTGAGGTGTCGGTTGAGGCGACCATGCAATCGATCATTGGCTGCGGAGCTGGCTCCAGATTATTAATTGAAAGTTATATAAAAAAGAGTAAACTGTTGGCAGAACTGGAGGTGTAATGGATTAACCGGCCCAGGATCCAGGTATTGACTCTGGTTGACATTCAGCCTGTCAGATAATATAATCTTTTTGTTTCACAGGGCTGAAATAATCAGCCTGTCATGAGAAACTGGAAGTAAAAACCAAGACTATTTTAAATAAGCATGAGGTAAATAATGTCCCAGAAAAAACAATTCGAAACCGTAAGCCCGGATAAACTCAGATGGACCTGTGATCCCAAAATTTTGAGTCAGGTTGATGAGGGAAGCCAGAGAACATATCCAGATATTATCGGGCAGAAGAGGGCGGTTAATGCCCTGCGTCTGGGTTTTGATATCGAAAGCCATGGCTACAACATTTTTGTGAATGGCCTGGTGGGAACCGGTCGTAAAACAGCCATAAACTGTTTATTAGAGGAAACCAAGCGTATCAAGAGAATTCCGGATGATAAATTATATGTGTTCAACTTCAAAAATCCGGATAAACCCAAACTGATCCGATTGGAAGCCGGAAAGGGTAAGACTTTTAAAAGGGATATGGATGATTTTATCGAATATCTGGTCAGTACGGTTCCTGCCGTTTTTGAGAGCGAAAATTATCAGGGTCAGAGAAAGGTCATCATTGACGGAATCAAAAATAAGCAAAAGAAAATCATCAAGGAATTTGAGAGTGAAATCCGCCGGGAAAATTTTGCTTTGATTCAGATGCAAATCGGTACCATTACCCGTCCGGTCATTTTACCGGTTGTGGATAAAAAACCTGTCAATTTCGATCAACTGAATGCCATGGCTGATGAGGGAAAATTTTCCAAGGCAGAAATCATTAAAATAGAAAAGAGACATTCCGAGCTCTCCGACAAAATGGATACGATTCTGAAGGAGATACGGGATATGGAAAAGGCCGGGACTCAAAAACTCAAATCCCTGGATAGGGATGTGGTGACCCCATTGGTTAAATTGAGGATTGATGAAATAAAGGCCTCCAACCCATCCGACAGTATTGAAGTATACCTGAATGAAGTACAGGAAAGTGTTCTGGAAAACCTGGCCAAGTTTCTAAAGCCACCCGAGGATCAGGCGCAGGCTTTGTTGGGAGTTCCCATACCCCAGCAGGATCCTTTTATTGAATACCAGGTGAATCTGCTGGTGGATAATTCGGGAGCCAAGAGAGCACCGGTTATTTTTGAAACCTCGCCCTCTTATGCCAATCTCTTCGGAACCGTTGAAGTGACCCCCAATCGGTTCGGGAGTTCAAAAACGGATTTCACCAAGATAAAGGCCGGTTCACTGCTTCAGGCGGATGGGGGATTTTTGATTGTCGAGGCCCTGGACCTGCTGATTGAACCCGGTGTCTGGCCGGCATTTAAAAGAACCCTGAGAAACCGGAAAGTCGAGATCCAGGTGTATGCGCCCATTTATATGATTTCCATTTCCGGGATGAAACCGGAATCCATTGATATTGATGTCAAGGTGGTCATGGTGGGGGATTCGTTTTTATACCACCTTCTCTATACCCGGGATGAAGATTTCAAAAAAATATTCAAACTGCGTGCTGATTTTGATTCGGTCATGAAAATAGACCGTGAAAGCTTGAGGGACTATAATAATTTTGTTGAGCGAATCATTTCCACCGAGCAATTGAATGATTTGAACAAGAAAGCGGTTGCCGCGGTGGTGGAGTACGGAGCCCGACTGGCCGGCAAGCAGGATAAGCTATCCACCCAGTTTAACAAAGTCGCGGATATTTTGCGCGAGGCCAATTACTGGGCTCAAAAGGATAAGAGTTCCAAAATCACCGAAAGACATGTGAAACGGGCCATAAAGGAAAAAATTGACCGCTCCAGACTCATCGAAGAGAAAATCCAGGAAATGATAGATGAAGGTTCCATCATGATTGATACCCGGGGAAGTGTTGTTGGTCAGGTCAATGGACTCTCGGTATATGATGTGGGTGATTATGCCTTTGGTAAACCTTCCCGGATCACGGCCAATGCCGCGGTTGGAGAATCCGGGATCATCAATATCGAGCGTGAAGCCGAGCTAAGCGGCAGAATTCACAACAAAGGGGTATTGATTATATCCGGTTACCTTCGTCTGAAATTCGCCCAGAACAAACCGCTGATTGTCAGCGCCAGTTTGTGTTTTGAACAGTCCTATTCCGGGATTGAAGGGGATTCGGCCAGCTCAACTGAGATTTACGCGCTCTTATCAGCCCTGTCTGATCTTCCCTTGAGACAGGATATTGCGGTTACCGGTTCGGTCAATCAAAAGGGGTGGATTCAGCCCATTGGCGGTGTCAATCAAAAAATCGAGGGATTTTTCAAAGTCTGCCAGTCAAAAGAACTGAGCGGTACCCAGGGAGTTATTATCCCCCAGCAAAATGTCAGGGACCTGATGCTGGATAGTGAAGTGATTGAAGCGGTTAAACAGGGTCAATTTCATATCTACCCGGTCAAGACCATTGATCAGGGGATTGAGATTCTCACCGGAATTCCTTCCGGCACCCGGAAGAATGATGGGAACTATGAACCGGATACGGTTTATGATCGGGTCGATAAGAAGCTCCAGAAGTTCGCCAATACCTGGAAGGCCTATCAATAGATATTTTCTCAGGAATGGTTCTGTTTTATCCGGTAAACCCAGTTATAGGGATCTGACTTTTCTCCGTATTGGATGGCGGTGAGCTCCTGATAGATTTTTTTAGACCAGGGTCCGGTCTGGTTGTTGTTGATGGTATATTCCCGGTCATCCACGTTCAACTTACCGATCGGGCTGAGAACGGCTGCGGTCCCTGCCCCGAACATTTCGGTCACCCGGCCATCGGGAATTCCCTGGCAGAGTTCTTCGATGGTGATCATCTTCTCTTCAGTGGTAATGCCCAGGTCCGGGGACATATCCAGAATTGATTTTCGGGTAATTCCCGGTAAAATAGAACCGGTCAGGGGTGGAGTGACCAGTTTATCCTCAATCACGAAGAAGATATTCATGGCCCCGACTTCTTCCACATACCGGTGTTCTTTGGCATCCAGCCACAAAACCTGGTTGTAACCTTTTTCCAGAGCCGTCTTGATGGCTGTCAGGCTTCCGCCATAATTTCCCCCGGCTTTTACCGCACCGGTCCCACCTTCGGCTGCCCGGGAAATCTCGCGACTGACCCAGAGACCCACCGGATTGAAACCTTCGGGAAAGTAGGGGCCTGACGGCGACAGGATAATGAAAAATAAAAACTCGGATGAAGGCCTGACGCCCAGTATGGCCTCGGTAGCAATAACCGTGGGACGCATATAGAGTGCCGTTCCTTTTTGATCGGGTATCCAGCGTTTCTCCATTTTTAACAGTTCACACTCATAATGCAGTATATCCGCTTCCGGTATGGTCGGCATGCACATGCGCTTCAGAGAGCGATTCAGTCTCTTGGCATTTTCCAAAGGCCTGAACATGAGGATGTCTCCCTCAGGTGATTTGTAGGCTTTCTGTCCTTCGAACACTTCCTGGCTGTAGTGGAAAACCAGGGAGGCAGGGTCCATGACCAGTGGGCCATAGGGCTTTATTTCAGGCCGGTGCCAGCCCTTTTCTTGGTTGTAGGTCAGGGTAAACATATAATCGGTAAACTGCTGGCCGAAAAGCAGTTGTGAGGCATCTTTGAAGAGCGGTTTTAATTTTTCCGGAGGCAATATTGTTTTTATTATTTCCATGAGACTCCTTAATTCATATGGGGAAAAATATGAATGGTTTTGATTGGGTTACTTTTTATATTACTCTTTTTAAAAAAGGTTGTCAAGCCACGATGGAGTGCTTGTTTAAAAACATCCGGAAGAATCAAAACAGTTGAAAAGAATTGTGATTTTTTCTAAAATATAACATCTTGAGATAATGGAAAATTTGACTCAATACTGTGCACCGAGAACCCGGATCTTCGAGGAGAAGATTGCCCTGGACTCGGAAACCAACCTTCGGGTCATTGTTTTCAGGCCTGCAGGAAAAAAAAGAGCGACAGCTGTGGTTTTTGTAGCCGGGTGGATGTCGCTAATTGATAGCTGGAGAAAGGTGCTGCGGGAAATGACCAGGGATTTTACCGTATACTATATTGAAACCCGGGAAAAAATGAGTTCCCGGGTGAAGGGGAAGGCTGGTTTCGGCATCAGGGATATCGGGATGGATATTGTCCGGATGGTGGATCGACTCGGTCTTAAGGATAAGCAGTATATAATCGTGGCCAGCTCGCTGGGTGCCACGGCTGTATTCGATTGTTGTGGTTTTTTCACCGTGTCGCCCCAAGCCCTGATTATGATTAATCCCAATGCCGTATTCCGGATACCGTTTTTCTGGAAAATCCTGGTCAGACTGTTTTATGCCCCGTTGTTTGTGATTTTCCGGCCCATGATCAAATGGTACCTGAGGACCTTTCGGCTGGATGTTCAGGCAGACCCGGCCCAGTATCAAAAGTACTGCCGCACTCTGGATAATGCCGATCCCCGGAAGTCCAAAAAAACGGTTATGGCCTTATGGAATTATCAGGTCTGGGATAAACTGGAGGCGGTTCGGTTTCCCACCCTGGTGGTGGGCGCTTCCAGGGATAAGCTGCATGAACCCGAAAATATCCGGCGAATGGTCTCGATGCTTCCCAGGGCCACTTATCTGGATATGGAGACCAATGCCCGTAATCACAGTTCCGAGCTGGTGGAAGCGATACGCCGTTACCTGGACGGGTTGAAAAAAACCCGTGAACTATTGGGATCCCAGAATTCTGGAAATCGTGGCTGAAAAACCTTCGACTTTGATCGGCTTTTTTATGACTTCGGAAAATCCCAGTTCGGTTAAATAGGATTCCTGGTTTTCTGAAAATGCGGTGATAGCGATGACCTTTTTCTTTAAATAGGGGTGATTTTTCTTTATCTGTTTCAAAAGGGTAATGCCATCCATATCCGGCATTTTCAGGTCGGTGATCACCAGTGAAACCCTGTTTTTGTCCAGGATTTCCAGGGCTTCTCTGCCGTTGGAGGCGGTGAGGGCCAGATAACCCAGGTGACCTTCCAGAAGGTTTTTGAACATTTGCCGGACTTCATCGTCATCCTCGACCAGTAAGATGACCTCTCCCAGTCCCTGGATGATAGACATGCCCTTTTTTTTGGGCGGTTTTTTACCTTGGACCTCATAACTGGGGAAATAGATGGATACGGTGGTTCCCTGTCTGGTTTTGCTGTCGACCATAATATGGGCATTCATTTCATCGATTATTCTTTTAACGATTGATAATCCCAGCCCGGTACCCTTTCCCTGCAATTTCATGGAGTAGAAGGGTTTGAATATATCATCGATGAATTTTTCATCGATTCCGATTCCGTTGTCTTTGATAACCAGTTTAATATATGATCCGGCTTTTATATGGATGTTATTAATATATTTGCTGATTTTTACTTCAATATTACTGGTTTCGATCGAAAGAGTTCCTCCCCGGGGCATGGCATCCCGGGAATTGATAACCAGGTTCATGATCACCTGGCGGATTTTTTCCGAATTCCCACGGATACTGAAAATGTCCGGGGTCAGATCCAGGTTGATGTTAACCTGATCTCCGACAATCTGGACCAGCAGTTCCAGCCAATCATTGATGATTTTATTTAGGTTGATGATTTCCAGAAACTGGTCCTCTTCCCGGGTGAAAGCCAGCAGCTGCTGAACCAGGCCGGCAGCATTCTCCGATGCCTTGATGATAGCGGTACTATATTTCTTTAAGTCAATATTCTCCAGGGGGATCATGTATTCCAATAACTGGGCATTGCCCAGGATTGAGGTCAGTACATTATTGTAATCGTGGGCAATGGCCCCCACCAGAGTGCCGATCGATTCGATTTTCTGTAAATGATGAAATTGAATTTCCGTTTCTCTCAGGGTCTTTTCTGTTTTTTTTCGTTCAATGGCAGTGGCGATCTGCTGTGAGACAAACATCAAAATATCTTTTTCCTTCTGAGTATAAACAACGTTTTGGTCATAACTCTGTACCACCAATACCCCGAAGGTCTTTCCGGTTGAGGTCTTCAACGGAATCCCCAACCAGGACAGGCAATTGGTTCCGATCAATTCGATTTGATTCTTTTTTTCCAGTTCCCGGGATAATTCCCGGGTCAGCAATAAGGGTTCCTCGGTTCTCAACACATATTCGGTTAATCCTTTTCCCGGTTTTTTGGGAACCGGTGTGGAATCATGCTCATCCACGAAATAGGGAAAGCTTAATAATTCCTGCATGGGATCATGAAGTGATATATAGAAATTTTTAACATTGATGTGCTGGCCCAGGATTTGGTGGATAGCCTGGTATAACTGGTTGAGATCCTTGGAAGTGAAGGTTTTTTCCGATATTTCAAAGATTGTGCGTTGTAATTGTTCTGATTTCTTTCTTTCGGAAATATCTCTCACCACCGAATAAATCCATTTCAGTTTTTTCTTTTTATTCAGAACCGGAGTGGGATTGATCTCTACCGGAGTAATTTTCCCACCCTTTCCCAGGAATTCTTTTTCGTTTAAAAGGGGCTTCAGGCCTTTTTTAAGCTGCAGGAATTTTTTATCGTAATCATCGTGGTACTTCTCCACCACAAAAATTTTATAATCTTTACCGATGAGTTCATTTTTGGGGAATCCCAGCAGGGTTGATGATTTCTGGTTGCAGTCGATGATGATCCCATCCGGGTTCAACTGGAAAAGGGCATCATTGGACTGTTCAAAAAGCAGTCGGAATTTCTCTTCTCTTGAGCTTAGCTCTTCTTCATACGCTTTCCGGGAGGTGATATCAGTGACCAGGGTAACAATACCGCTGACCCGGTCTGCTTCAATAATGGGGATTTTTTTGGTTTCGGTTCTGATTTTTTGGTTGTTGATTTCAGTCACCTCTTCGGTGACCAGGGCTTCACCGGTTTTCAGAACCTGTTGGTATTCCTCACGGATTTTTTCGGATAAAAAGAAAAAAATGTCAAACAGGTTTATTCCGATAACTTTTTTGTATTCCAGGCCCAGTTGTTGGGTCCATTGATAGAATTTTTTATTGACCAGGGTGATTGTTAATTCAGTATCGACCATGTGGATGAGTGAATCGATTGCATCGATGGTATTCTTGTACAGTGGTTTGGAAGCGAACTCGTTGTCTGTCTCCCTTTTTCGGGCGGCCATGATTTCTACATTATATCAAATGTGAACAATAAAAAAAAACGAATCCGGTCAAATAGGTTTAAATAAATATTTTATTGAATTTTTTTTGCTTAAATATATTGACATTTGTTTTTTTATTTTTTAAAATAACATTTGAAGAAAATAAAATGCCTTTCCATCTCTCCCCCCTTAATATAAACACATATCTCCCACCAAAAAAACAGGCCCCCCGTTAAATGGGGGGCCCCTACCTTTCTGATCCTTCCGGGGATATGTTTGACAAAAATCCTTGTATACTCTACAATACCGGGGATTGCGCCTGTAGCTCAATGGATAGAGCGTTTGACTACGAATCAAAAGGCTGGGGGTTCGAGTCCCTCCAGGCGCAGTTGAGTTCCATATTTAAGATTCCACGTTCCAGGTTCATCATTCGATGACATTTCCCGAATATTTGATTTATACATAATCGTACTCGGTGCGTAGACCGGTTACTTTCTTATTCGTTAATTGGTTATTTCATAAGATATTTCATCCCAATATGTAGTACTTCTACCAGTTTCGGCTGTGCCAAAGCGGAAGAAGGCGTTGCCGCCGCCCGCGGTTGACCCTGGTAACGAGCCCGCTGGGAGTGAGATTGCGTTGATCGCTCCATCAATGTTCACACTGGCCGATCCATCACTATTCCGAACCAGTTCAAAGGTGTGGAAATTGCCATCATTCCAGGTACAGGGGGCGAGGTTGTTCT
>CBDAFS010000059.1:0-72865 GCA_965195285.1 uncultured Aminicenantes bacterium
GGCAGTTTTCATGACGTGGACTCATCGGATATGGCCTTTAAAATCGCGGCTTCCAAGGCCTTCAAAAAGGGTATGAAAGAGGCCAAGCCCACCATACTGGAACCCATCATGAAAGTGGAAGTGATTATTCCCCAGGAATACATGGGTGATATCAATGGAAATCTGAGCGGCAGACGGGGAAAAATCCAGGGCATGGAATCAAAAGGGAAGAACCATGTGGTTAAGGCCCTGGTACCCATGTCCGAAATGCTGGATTTTGAGCCGACCCTAACCTCCATAACCGGTGGACGGGGTAGCTATTACATGGAGTTTGATCACTATGAAGAAGTACCGGCTCACCTGCAGAAAAAAATCATTGCCGATGCGGTTCAGGACGGCCGCGTAAAGGAAGAGGAAGAGTAACTGGTTTATAAAATGATGCGGGAAAAAGAACTCACCCTCAGACCGGTGGTGAGTGGGCTCTATGAGATGGATTCCTTATATTTGGGCTGGCAGGCCTTTGCTGCCTGTTATATCCTGGAGAAGGATGGTGAGATTGCCATTATTGAAACCAATACCAATCATGCTGTCCCCCTGTTGTTAACATCATTGGAATACCTGGGCTTTGATAAAGAACAGGTCAGGTATGTCATCGTTACCCATGTGCACCTGGATCATGCCGGAGGGGCCGGCAAGTTAATCAGCCTGTTGCCCCGGGCCCGGTTGGTGGTTCACCCCAGAGGGGCCAGGCATATGACTGCTCCGGAACGATTAATTTCCAGTGTCAAACAAGTCTATGGTGAAAAAAAATACCGGGAATTGTACGGCGATATTTTAGCGGTTCCGGAGGAGCGGATTTGGGAGGCTATAGATCAGGATACCCTGGAACTGGGGCAGGGACAATTAAAGATACTGGAAACCCCGGGTCATGCCAAGCACCATTTTGTTGTATTTGATCCGGACTCGAAATCACTGTTTTCAGGTGATGCCTTTGGAATCGGTTACCCCCGTTTCCAGGCCAATGGATATCAATGGATTTTCCCTTCCACTGCTCCGGTTCAATTTGATCCCGAAAGGGCCAAAAAGTCGTTCAAGACGATTATGGATTTAAAACCGGAGCGAATCCTGCTGACCCATTACGGGAGTCTGGAGGATGTGGAAGCTGCGCATCATCAATTGAACGACTGGATCGATTATATGGTCGAAAGGGCCCGGTTGAGGGTCAAACCGGATCAGGATATTGATATGTTGGCTGCCCAGCTGGCTGATGATTTCTGGTCTCAGGCTGATTCCAATCTGAAACAGGCCCGGGGACATGGTTTGAGCGAGAAAGACAGGGGATTCCTGAAGCTGGATATTGATTTGAATGCCCAGGGCGTGGCCCATTATATTCATAACCTTAATCACTAAATGGATCCGGAAACCATGGTTGTCGAGGCCAAACAGATTACCAAGAGCTTCATCTTACCGGATAAATCAAAACTGACCGTGCTTAAGGATCTTTCGCTGGAGGTTGAAAAAGGAATTGTCCTGGCCATCACTGGTGTTTCCGGTTCAGGCAAGAGCACCTTGCTTCATCTCATTGGCGGTCTGGATAGCCCTGACCGGGGCGATATCCTGTTTAAGGGCCGGAGTATTCTGGATGATGATGACCAAACCAAGGCGTTGTACCGAAATCAGAAAATCGGTATTGTTTATCAGTTTCATTACCTGATGCCGGAACTGAATGTGATTGAAAATGTGGCATTTCCCTACTTGATGAATGATTTCGACTGGGAAACCGCCTCTGACCGTGCCTTGGAACTTTTGGATGCGGTGGGTTTGAAGGACAAGCGAGAGATCATGCCCCATCAGCTTTCCGGTGGTGAAAGACAGCGGGTGGCCATTGCCCGGAGTCTGATTAATTCACCGAAACTTTTGCTGGCTGATGAACCCACCGGGAATCTGGACTGGAAAACCGGAGAAAAAGTTTTTCAACTGTTCAGGGAATTAATTGCTGAAAAAGAACTGACCGCCATTATCATGACCCATAATGAGCAGCTGGCCGGCCTGGTGGATCGCAGGTTGCACTTGCAGGCCGGAAAGCTGGATGAAATTCCTGCCGGTTGATAGAGGGATTGGGAAGCCAGCTTTCATATTGACTTGATTCCTGAATGGTGATATCCTGATCAAACCTGCGAGAGTGGTGGAATTGGCAGACACGCCAGATTTAGGATCTGGTGCCTTCGGGTGTGGGGGTTCGAGTCCCCCCTTTCGCATTTGCTGATCCATTAACACAACTTCTCTCCAGGATCGGTACTCTCCGGGATTATTTGCAGGATTCCTGATCAACCATTTGAAATTTATTTGGTTTTGTTTTAATATTTTTTTTGGGGAAAAAAGAGACATAACATGGAACATCAAGGACAAATTCTGGTGGTGATGATTGCTTATGTGGTCCTGCTGGTAATGTGGGGACTGTATCAGGGCCGGAAAGTCAAAACCGATTCCGATTATTCCATTGCTGGAAGAAACCTGCCCGGCTGGGTGGCCGCCCTATCAGAGCGGGCCACCGGTGAATCTTCTTGGGCCTTGTTGGGTCTGCCCGGAATGGCTTATGCTACCGGCCTGACGGAAATTTGGACAGCGCTGGGTTGTGTGGCCGGGATTATCACTGCCTGGGCAGCCATTGCCTGGAGGCTTCGGGATGAGGCTGAAAAATACCAGGTGAACACCTTTACCGAGTTCATAGCCAAAAGGCATCCCGAAATGAGTCAGAAGATTCGCATGGTGGGCAGTCTCACCATTGTTTTTTTCTTCTTCTTTTATGTGGGGGCCCAGTTTTTAGGGGGCGGGAAAACCCTCCATACCATTTTCGGGATTGATCCCAAACTGGGCATGTTGATCACAGCCGTCATCATTATTCCCTACACCATATACGGTGGTTTTCGCAGTGTAGTCTATACCGATGTGATTCAGGCGATTATCATGATTGTCACCCTGATCGTCGGACCAATCGTGGGAATTATATTTGTTGCCAGTCATCCGGAATTGTTTGCCCAGTCCATCCCCCAGGCCCTGGCCAAAGCCGGTTCCACTTATAAATCCCTGACCGGCGCAGCCACTGGATTTTCGGCCGGGGTGGTTATCATGTCCGGCTTTTCCTGGTTCTTCGGGTATCTGGGTGGTCAACCTCAGCTCAGTATGCGGTTCATGGCTATCAAAGATCCCGGCCAGGCCCGGCTTGCCCGTTATATCGGTATTGTCTGGACAGTGATTGCCTATATGGGAGCGCTTTCCATTGGCTGGTTAGGCATTGCCATATTCGGACCTGGCGGACTCAATGACCAGGAGTATGTGATGCCGGCGGTATTGTTGAAGATATTTCCCCCGGCCATTGCCGCGGTTTTAATTACCGGGGCTATTGCGGCCATGATTTCCACGGCTGATTCGCTGTTGATTCTTTCGGCTTCCGAATTGTCCGAAAACATCATTAAACCGGCATTGAAACCCGGTCCGAAAAAGGAGAAAGCCAGGCAATCGCTGATACATTCCCGGCTGGTCACTGCCGGCCTGGCCGCTGTGGCCCTGATTCTGTCTTATTTTTCACCATCCAAATTGATCTTCACCCTGGTGAGCTATGTCTGGGCCGGGATTGGAGGAACCTTTTCGGTGGTGATTCTGCTGACCCTGTTCTGGAAGCGTTTTCACGGAAAGGCGGTCATTGTCACCATTATGGTGGGATTATTGTTTACCATAATCTGGAGTGTGACCGGAATGGATACCCGGATTACCTCACGCCTATTGACCTTCCTGGTCACCGGTCTGACTGCCATCTTGGTCACATATGCCTTTCCGGTAAAACGAGTTCCGGAAAGTGACCAATAAAACATTTTCCTTATATCATGATCGTTAATATTTCAATACAATCGATGTAAGGAATCAGCTGAGGTCAAAAGGATCGTTGCCCGGACCAGAGAAATGAAGTAATATATTACCGTTCCAGTTCCCAGTTACCGCTGGCCGAACCGGGTTCGGCTGCCCAGGTTCCGCTCATTTGGTTATCATTTTCAATGGTGCCGTTAAATCTGAGTACACCGCTCCCGTAATTAAGTTCAAAATTGATGGTATCACCGCTGATGCTGTAAGTGCCGTTACCGGTGCTGCTCATATAATCGATATCTCCTGTGACATTGCCCGAGTATATTCCACCGGTGAATGTGCATTCCATATTGCTGTCATTATATGTATAGTACCAAGTTCCAGTCCAGGTGCCGGCAACGTTGAAGACCTCCTCGGCCGTCACGGTCAGAGTATGATTGGCGTTCATGGTAATGGTGCCACCGTTTCCCACAGTGGCTCCGTCTAGGGTCACTACCAGGTTTTCGTAACCCGTTTGCGGGGAATAGCTGTAGTTGATCAACTCGTTTTCATTGTAGGAATAGGTTCCGGTAGCCGGGGTTCCACTCACGCCAGTGGCTACAGTCACGGTCAGGGTGTATTGACCCGCATCCTCGGATGTGGTGCAGCTTTGGTACAGAAACAACGATAATGCTATAATTAAAAACAGGATAAAAATTTTACTTTTCATGCTCTCCTCCTAATGGTTTGAAAAATCCATTATGGAAGAAATAAAATCATATGTCAAGAAATGGAGGAAAATTTGATATGGCTTGATTTTCTTTTCTCGTAGTACTATTATAGTTGAGGCAGGTTTCATGAATCCAGACGATTTGAATAAAAGAGAATCCAAACGAATCCTGTTTTCCATAGAGGATGATATCACGGCCGATGTATACCTTCCCAATAAGCCCAAGAAGGCGGTCCCGGCATTTATATTGAACATTTCCGAGCAGGGTATGGGAATCCTGATCCCCAGCCGGAACATAAAAAAGTTGAAAACCGGAGATTCCCTGATCTTGAGGTCCATCATGACCCCCAAACCCCTGGATCATATTGATTTTGCCGAACTGGAGGTCAGAAATATATTGCGAGACGATCAGCTGGAATATGCAACCCTCAATTGCGAGTTTTTCGATATTTCGGTTCACCACCGAAAAAAAATCAAGCAGTTTGTCCATTACCTGTTGAATGATATCGGCAGTCAAATATTTAAAAAATCCTTCACCTTCAAGTATTAGTTTTTTAAATCCTGGATCGAATATTCATGTACTTTTTGATTCGGGAATGCATAGCAGGGATTTCCCCGGTAAATAGATAAGGTTCCCCTGTGGATGTCGATCAGGGCGGTGGCCAGGGTGATCCCTTTTACTTCTCCCCGGGGATGGCGGCAGGGTGAATAGGGTAACCTGCTATGACTGGAAAGGATGTCTTTAATATTTTTTATTTGAACTCCGCCTGAAAGGGTCAGAATCTGCAATGAATCAGATATGGTCTCATATCTGGGTAAAGATGATGAACGGACATATTCCATATCCTGCGGGGTGGCTTTGGTTTTATCCAGGATCAGATGATTGGTGTGAAAATAGAGATGATCCGGTTCGACAATTTGATGGTTGTGGGGGGTCACTTCTACTGAATATATTTTATTTTCTGTCAGTGAACCCAGGTTGTGGTGGTAGGCGAATGCCCTTTCTGGGCGGGTTACGATTTCGATGGCTTCTTTCAGGGACTTTGCCTCAAGTACGGCCCGGCCCAGGAAGTAGCGGGGAATACCAGGTCGACAATGTTTTCCGCTGATGAAGTTGGTGGTCTGAAAAACACCATGGTTATTCAGGGACGGGCCGTTGCCCATCAGAAAACCCGGATAGGTCAAGGTCAGAACCGTGACCCCTGAGGGCAGGGTGGCTTTGACCATGAACATCAGGTCACGGTAAGCTTGATGGCCGTCTTCGTTGTGAAAAAGTAATTTCCGTTCTCGGCTATTCCAGTAGATGGTGGAACATCCCGGTATTTCGGCCCTGGTTTCAGAGGCCAGCTTGGCACTCATTTCAGCGTGAATGTTCAATAGGAAAAGGTCTTGAAAGGGGACTTCGGCGCCGCGGGACATTCCCCTCAATTCTTTCATCAGATGCGGATAATGGGTTTCAGCCTGAATCTGGAGATGCTGGGCCAGCTGATCCGGGTCCTTTTCCGAATATGTCCTGATTTTTTGCAGCCAGCTTTTCCTCCTGGTCAGAACCAGCTGAGTTTCCCTTTTGAAAAAGCTGCCGATGGCATAACCAATTTCCTGGTAATCTCCGGAAATTTCCAGTAAGGGAAAGGATTTTGAGGTGGGAGGGGAAAACCGGATATTGGACCGGTTACAGGGACAGCAGGAGCTCATTATCAGCATCATGAGGCTAATCGTCAGAATCAGTCTGGCCGTACAGAGCATTTTATTGGTTGTCATGGGGATTTTCATCATGATTTAATCATCAGAGAAAAGAGATTCATTGTCAAGAAAAAATATTAATTTTATGTCATTTTAAAACCAAACCCCCATTTTTTCCGTCAAGTGGATATTGAACTTGAAAATGTGATGTTTTTAAGGTAAAATAATGTCTAAACATCATCCGGTTATGGTTGATCTGAAATAATGGAGGATAGGTCATGAAACTGAAAAATTGGAATAAATTGTGTTTTCTTTTTGTGATGGCCCTGCTGATCATGTTCCACGGCAGTTGCGGATGGAAAACCACCGAATTTACTTTAACCGTGGTGGTTGGAGAGGGGATCAGCGGAGTACCGGAAAGCGGGACCTATGTTTACCAGGAGTTCGAAGAAATTGAGTATAAATATGAAATCGAGGGTGATAGCATCCAGCCTGAGATCTATGTGAACAATTACAGAAGACTGATTCTGGAGGGCACACTGATCATGTATTGCGATACCACCCTGACCGTCGAACAGATTGACCTCCGCAAGGAAGAATGGAATATGGTTTTTTCCGAACAGGATGTCGATGATGTTGAATGGAAAATTACTTTTTCGGGACCGGATCTCCGTTCCGGGACCTTCAGCGATAATCGGGGTTATACCGGGATCTGGGAAGTGAGCGGCAGCAATAACCTGACCATTCGCTATGATGACTGGGCCGATTATGTTTTTACCGGCACTCTCAGTTCACTGGGCGGTAATTGGGAAGGAGAGGGGAAATCAGGATCCTGGTACATATACCAGTATAATTGATTCTAGTTTCTATTTTTTAGGTTGAATTTGACATCGAGTAATAAGGACACCCAAACTTGGGGGTTACTAAAACGACTGATTCTCTTTGCTTTTTTGTTGGGTTTCATTTTTGTTTCCTGCCGGTTCAGACAGGAACCGGATAAAATCTGGAACCTCCGTGATAAAATCAAAACATTGAGTCTTGACCTGGTGGGCCTTCCCTACCGAATCGGTGGTAAGGAAATCACTGGTTTTGATTGCAGTGGTTTTGTATATTACGTTCTCAGCTCGTTTGGCATTGAGATTCCCCGCACTGCCAAAAAGCAGGGTGACATGAAAAACAGTATCCGGCTTAACAAAGCCAGAACCGGTGACATTCTGGTATTTAAGCTGAAAAGAGGCTGGCATTCGGGTATCTATATCGGGGATAACCACTTTGTCCATGCCCCGAATCAGAACAGCCAGGTTCGGAAAGAAGAATTGACGGCTTTCTGGGTATCCCGGCTGAAACGGGTCATTCAGATCATTGAGGGATGACCGGGGGGTTGTTTTTCCCTGTTTTTTCCAGTTTAATGGTTATCTTGATCAACTTCTGGCCTTTGATCTCAATGGTTCTTTTGGAACTCTGATATCCGGGTTTGATTACTTCCAGGGTATATGTACCGGACTTCAGTCTGAGGTTTTCGATTTTGCCCGTTTCCGGAGCAATTCCCCAGAATTTGCCATTCAAATAAATCGCGGCGTCGGCAGGTTGTATCTCCAGGATAATATTGTTAGCAGACAGGTTTGATTCCACCTGGGATTTGGATTCCGTGACAGGCTCCTTGACCGGTTCGGTCTTGACCATGTATTCAGGTTTCTCCGCTTTTGGAACAGATTTTTCCTTCTGGATTTCCGGTATCAATGCGTGGTCCTCTTTCATCTGTAACTGTATGACAATATTTCTGGAGGAATACTGGTGCAGGTCAATCATTATCTCTTTATAACCCTCTTTCTTAATGACTATCTCAGAATTTTTAGAGGTTAATTCCAAAGCCGAATGGGGGGTGGAAAACTCAAAGGTTTCCCCGATAAATCGACCGTTTAGCAGGATATGGGCATCATCGGGTTGAACCCGGAATATAATCCTATATATCCGATATTCGGTTTGATAGAGGTCGTCCCAATGCATGAGGCAGGCCGGCATCAGAATCAGGATACTGAGAAAAGAAAGAATCATTGTTTTTTTCATGGCTGTTATCTCCTTATACTATTTTAATGATAGTCAAAATAGTTTTTTTTATCAAAATTTATTTTGATGATTTCTGTTCCCGAATAACGGGAAGCAATTCTGATGCCAGTCAACCGGATTGAAACTGCAACTTTTTTAGGACACTGTTTCCTGATTTTTTGCGATTTCATGACATGGGATTCAGGACTTGGAATTCGGTCAATACAGGGCTTCTCGCTGTTCTTCCTCGGCACTGTTTAAAATTCCCGGGGCATCGGAACGGGGGCAGACATGCTCGCAGATTCCGCAGCCGATACACAAGTCAGGAACGACATAAATCTGTTTGACTTTTACCTGTTTTCCCCGGAAGTCCCATAGGTCAACCTCCCTGAAGCGGATAGCCTTTTCCGGTATGGGGCAGTGTTCCTCGCAAACCGCACAATTATAACCGTCGGCATAGGTATAACAGCGGTTTTTGTCGATAACAGCGGTTCCGATTTTAAATGCTTTTTTTTCATTCAAAGTTAGCCTGGAGATGGCCTTGGTGGGACATACCTGGGTACATTTGTGGCATTCATATTCGCAGTATCCGGTCTGGGCATTTAAGATGGGTGTCCAGATCCCATCAAAGCCGGTCTTCAAGAGGGAAGGCTGGATGAAATTGGTGGGGCATGCCTGAATGCATTCGCCGCAGCGTATGCATTTCTGTAAAAATTCTACTTCCGAAACCGATCCGGGTGGCCGGGTAAAGCCATGGATCTTGATTCCCGATGCCGGTGCAATTCGGGGAAGTGCAGCCACAAAGACCCCGGAAAGGGCAGAGCCGATGACCTGTCTCCGTCCCAGGTTGATAGGGGTTCGGTTCTCCCTGACGGGGGGATCATATTTTACCCTGATCTCATCATGGGCACAATCGGTTATGCAATTCATACAGACCAGGCATTCGGATTTCAGGTAATCCTGATAAGGGCTTCCGTTGTAGGTGCAATTCCTGGCACACACATTACAGGCCTTGCAGGTTTCCCCGGTTTTGAGATGTAACAGGCTAAATTTGGCCACCAGGCCGTAAAGGGCTCCCAGAGGACATAGGTAATTGCAGAAGAATCGCCTTTTGTACAGATTCAAGAAGATGATAACGAAAAATATGATTCCGATGATGACCGATTGAACATAGACCCGCTGGCGATTGGTCAAAATGTTTTTCCTGGAAAAATCATAAAACGGCTTCAGGCCTTTTGAGATGAGGCCCGAATCCCGGGCTCCGGCTTTCAGAGACAGTTCAATGGAATAATTGGTGGCAGGGGCAATGACTGTGGTAAAACTTCGGGTAAGCAGGGAGAACGGATCCAACCAGCCTCCGATATGGGTGCCCATCAGGGCCAGGACAACCACCATGATGAGAATGATGTATTTCAACTTCAATAATTTTTTATCGACCTTTTTTTCCCGGTTGGATTTTCTGAATATCCGGGTAAAAAATTGTTGAATGGCCCCCATGGGGCAAATCCAGCCGCAAAAGAACCTGCCGAAAACAAAGGTTAAAAATAGTGGAATCAAAGCCAGCAGGAAGATGAGGGTGATCTGGTGGGTAGCTATCACATTCAATATCAGGATCAGTGGGTCAAAATAAAAAAAGTAATCGCTGAACTGAAAAGACTGGTTGGCGGTTTGGCCGGTTTTGATGAGCAAGTAGAAAAAAAGAAAAGTGAACAGGATCTGAGACCCAATTCTGATTCTCTGCCAAATTTTACCTTGTTTTTGGGTCATGGCTTCAGACGGAAAAGTTCTTTATTTTTATTTTGGAGATGTCCAGTTGACCTATTTTTCTTTTGTCCCCCTCCTGGAGAAATGAATATTGCCGGGGATCGGATCCGAAGACACTGGTTGCCACCACATCCGCTTCCATAATATTGGGGGAGGCAATAACGGTCTTTTTCAATTCGACATCGCTTAAACGGCCGCCTACCGGCCCGTTCCGTTTCATGACACGGAAGGCATCGACAATGGTGAGATGGGTTTTGAATCCCTGAGCCAGATCGGCAATGCTGGCACCCATATTGCGATGGAGTTTGCCCCGGCGTCCCCCCAGTATCCCATATAGGTTTTTCATGCCAATGGTCAGTCCGGCACTGCCATGATGTTTTAGGATGGGAACATTGATAAATTTGTCCACTTCCAGAAAATCTTTATAAACCGGCCAGCGGGTTACCTGATCTCCTTTGAAATTGTATATGACCAGCCGGTTTTCATCTGCAAACCGAACCTCGGCTCCGGTTTCCTTGCCCAGGGCCTCGATCCCGCTCCTGCGGTAGGTATCGGCTGCCTTATGGCAGGGATGATCCATGATGATAACTTTCCTGGCTCCGGCATTGAATACCTCTTCCACAATGGCTTTGACCACTTCAGGGTTGGTACAGGCCCCCTGTTCTACGGTTCGGTTCCAGCCAATATTGGGCTTGACCATCACGATGTCCTGTTTGGATACAAATTTTTCCATACCGCCCATTCCCTCGATGGCTTTTTTTGTTATCCGATAAGGGGAATCTCCCTGGATTTTTATAACCGGGGGTGAATTGGAATTGTTGGCCATGGCTCGATCGAATGGAAAGTATAATGAGGAGGAAACGGCTATGGTCTTGAACATAAAATTCCTTCGCTTCATATCGGTCTCCTTCTTAGTTGATTTCTAAAAAATAAATCATACCAAATTATACCTCCCACTACAAATTTTGGCAATAATAGTGGTATTGACTTTAGGGCTAAAATAGTGTATCTATTGAGTTTGAGGTTGTTGGGCGGTTAGCTCAGCTGGTAGAGCATCGGTTTTACACGCCGGTGGCCAGAGGTTCAAGTCCTCTACCGCCCATGTCTGGCAACTGGAATGGGGTCGTAGTTCAGTTTGGTTAGAACGCAGGCCTGTCACGCCTGAGGTCGCGAGTTCGAGTCTCGTCGGCCCCGCCATTTTTTAACCTGCGGTACGGGGGTGAAAAGGGTTCGACAGTTTTGACGGATTTAAAGTTGCAGGTTGAGCTGAGCAGCTCAAAAAAAGGCTCAACAAAGAAACGCAAACGATTTTGCACTTGCAGCATAATTGATATGTTGCCGTTCTGATTTTCCGTTCCTGCCGGGAATTCAGAGCGTCGCCATGCAGGATAGTTCCGGGGGAATCCGGCTTATGTTTCTCCGGGGCAAAACTTTCATGAGCCCTTTTTCAGGTGCTTTTGTTTGTTTTTTGCCTGAAAAAGTAATGAAAACAAACTAAGCTTGTAGATACTTTAATGGAGTCATTATTGGACGCGGGTTCGATTCCCGCCACCTCCATATGCCGGTAATATAACCAATTGATTTTTATGAAAAACATAAAACTGCTGCTCTTTGGCCTATTGCTAATCAGCTGGCAACTGTTTCCGTTGTCGATTCAAATTCGTTCATTCGATCACGATGGATTTACCCGAATCGTCTTTGAAGGAGATGAAAGTTTTCAGTTCAAAATCAGGTCTTCAGATTCAAAATTCAGGCTGGAAATAGACAAGAAAGTCCGGGTGGAGAAAGAAGTTATTCAGATCAACAATTCCGATTTACTGGATAAAGTAGTCTGTTTGGAGGAGAACCGTAAAAGTGTTTTTTCGGTTTTTGGCAAGGGTGGATTTGAGATTAAAAGGCATTTTGTTATGGAAAGACCTTTTCGGGTAGTTTTTGACGTGGTCAAATCCGGCCCGGCCCCCGGGGATCAAAAACATCTGAAAATCTCCAATGCAGAAAAATCAGCGGATCTATTTGAGAAGAACCAGGAATCGGAGAATGAATTCAAAACCGGAAAGCAGGGGCAGAAAAAGTTGATCGAGACCATCTGTATTGATCCCGGTCATGGCGGAAGTGATTTCGGAGCCATGGGGAAATCCAACCTGAAGGAAAAGGATATCACCCTGAAACTGGGAAAGAAACTCAAGCAAATTATCGAATCGAAACTGGGTATCCGTGTGATTCTGACCCGGAAAATCGATTCCGAAGTGTCTTTGAATTCCAGGGTATCCATTGCCAACAACCAGAAAGCAGATATGTTTATCTCTATTCATGTGAATTCTTCGTTCCGGAAAGCGGCCCGTGGACCGGAGACTTTCTATGTCAGCCTGAAAGCCACTGACCAGGAATCCTTTGATCTGGCCAGAAAGGAAAATAAATCATTTAATGAAATCGAGCAGAAAGCCGAAAGTGATGACCTGAAGATGATTCTATGGAATATGGCCCAGACCGAATTTATCCGCGAATCCAGTAAACTGGCGGATTTTATCCAGAGTGAGCTGAATGTACTGATGAATACCATAAACCGGGGGGTCAAGCAGGCCCCGTTTCGGGTATTGATGCGGGCGGCCATGCCAGCTGTTTTAATAGAAGTTGCCTTTATTTCCAATGCTTATGAAGAAAAGAAACTTACGAATGATTCCTTCCTGGATCGGGTTGCCCAATCCATTTACAGTGGTATCTCCAAATTCATTTATTATCACAACACCATGAATAGATGAACAAGAAATTGATTTACTCGCTGGTGGCCATTGCCTTTGTTTTTTTCATTACCTCGCTGATCATATTTCTGAAATCAAAAAGTTCTGTGGAACCGAAAGCGGAAAACCTTTCTAAATCAGTTGTCCAGACCGAAGCTGAACCGCCTCAGTTATTGAAGGTAAAAATTTTTTATTTTACCGACAAATCACGCTATATGAAACCGGTGAATTATGAACTCGAGAATTCCCCGATAAAGATTGAGCTGTACAAACGATTTATTGATCTGATCATTCAGGGAAAAGAGGACTTCATTACTCCATTACCCCAGGGGTTGAGACTGAGAACCCTCTACTACATTGGAAGCAAAAAATTACTGGTTCTGGATTTTAATGAAAACCTGGTTACCCGGTTTCCCGCCGGTAGTTCCTCGGAACTGGAATTTATTTATTTTATTGTGGACAACATCTGTTTCAATTTCGAAGAGGTTAAAATGGTAAAATTTTTGGTTTCGGGCAATGAGTACAATACCATTTCCGGACACATTGATATTGAAAATCCATTCTATCCTGATTATCGATATTTAAGAATAAACTAACCGTTTGCAGCATGAACCAGAAAGCCATTGGAGTATTTGATTCCGGAATCGGTGGCTTAACCGTTTATCAGGCATTGAAGGATAAAATGCCGGATGAAAAGGTGGTTTACCTGGGTGATACGGCCAGGCTTCCCTATGGAACCAAGTCTGCTGAAACCATTATCCGTTATTCAGAGGAGAATGCCGCATTTTTGATGGGGAAAAAGGTTAAAATCATTGTGATTGCCTGCAATTCTTCATCATCATATGCCCTGCCTCGCCTTCAGAACAAACTGGATATCCCGGTAATCGGGGTCATTAATCCCGGAGCCGAAGCTGCAGTGAAGGGAGACGCACAAAAAATAGGAATTATCGGGACCACCGCCACTATCAATTCCAGGGCTTATGAAAAAACGATTACTCGTTTGAAGCCCGGTCTGAAAATTGTGTCCAGAGATTGTCCGCTTTTTGTTCCCCTGGTTGAAGAGGGATGGCTCGACCATCCGGTGACCAGGATGGTGATCGGCGAGTATTTATTGCCGTTGAAAAAACAGGGTATTGAAAAACTGGTTCTGGGGTGCACCCATTATCCGGTTTTAAAAAAGGCCATATCCGAGGTTATCGGTGCCGGGATCAAATTGATTGACTCGGCTCAGACCACCACTGAAAATGTATTTTCAATTCTCACCGAACTCGACTGGCTGAGAAATTCCGGGAAACGTTCAGCGGATGAGTTTTATGCCACTGATTTTCCGGAACGTTTTCAGAAAATCGGTGAAATATTTCTAAAACGAAAAATCGTAAAAGTCCAGGCCGTTTCTTTTTGATTTGGATTTTTGAGATGGCACTCTTCAGATTTGTCCGGATGTGATTTGTTTTCCAGTTTGAATTATGAGATAATTGACAAATCATTCATGGCAATGAAAAACAAACCCCGGTCATGAGCAGGATATCTGGATGGAATTTAGTTCACTGATTTTTATTTTCCAGTTTTTGCCCGTTTTTCTGGTCCTGTTTTTCACAGTAAAAAAAGAAGCCCGTTCACTCATTCTCATCCTGGCCAGTCTGCTTTTTTATTATTGGGGAGAAGGCGGCTTTGTTCTGTTTCTGCTGGGTTCTATCTTGGTTAATTATCTGCTGGGATTGTGGATCAACCATACCAGGCGAAAGAGATGGGTCGTGCCGGTGTTTTTGCTGGGGCTGGGTCTAAATATCGGCTGGCTGGGATTTTTTAAATACACCCATTTCTTTTTTGACAATCTGAATCCCTTGTTAAAGGGGATCGGACTCCCTACTGTTTCCGTATCACCGATTCACCTGCCCATCGGGATTTCGTTTATTACATTTCAGGCGCTCTCCTATATTATCGATGTTTACCGGGAAAGGAGTCCGGTTGAAAATCATTTTTTAAATTTTGCCGTTTATCTGGGAAGTTTTCCCAAACTGATTATGGGTCCCATTACCCCCTATCATAAAATGCATTCCCAGATCAGGCGGATGGAAATCAATTTTGAAGATTTTGCCATGGGGTCAAAACGGTTTATAATCGGTCTGGGAAAAAAGCTACTGATTGCCGATAAACTGGCTCCGGTGGCCAATCAGATTTTTTCCGTCCCGGCTCCCCAGCAGACTGCCGGCCTGGCCTGGCTGGGTATTATCAGTTTTACCTTGCAAATCTACTTTGATTTTTCCGGCTATTCGGATATGGCCATCGGTATCGGTCGGATGTGTGGTTTTACCCTGGTGGAGAATTTCAATTTTCCCTATGTGGCCAGATCCATAAAAGATTTCTGGAGGCGGTGGCACATATCCTTGGCCCACTGGTTGCGTGACTATCTGTTTCTTCCCATTGCATACTCGGTTTCCCGCAGAATCAAGGCCGAAAGATTTCTGGGTATCAAGGCAGAAAACTGGGCCTATTACCTGGGTTCTTTTGTCACCATGACCCTGTGCGGGCTCTGGCATGGCGCCAGCTGGACCTTTGTTTTCTGGGGAACTTTTTATGGAATTTTGCTGATCGTGGAACATGCGGGCGGGTCTATGGTTCTAAAACGCTTATGGTGGCCCTGGCGTATTGTTTATACCCAGTTGATGGTTATGGTTGCCTGGGTTTTTTTCCGGTCGGAGAGTTTGGCCTATGCCCTGCAGTATCTGAAGGCCATGTTCGGTTTCGGCTCTGGTAACGGGTTGGAGTATTATCCGTCACTGTATCTGGATGCGGAGGTGATCCTTTTCGGATTGATCGGCCTTCTGATTTCGACGCCACTACCAGGCCGGTTGAAAACACTTCTCCAGACAGCGATTTTGAAAACCATTGGGCCGAGTCGATACTGGATTCTGTCCGCGGCCCGGTTTCTGGTTACTGTTTTTTTGGTATTCATCTTTATCCTCAGCGTCATGTCCATGGCCAGCGGAACCTATACTCCCTTTATATATTTTCGCTTTTAAATCCGGAATATAAACATGGCTTCAAACAGGAAAAAAAAGATCAGAACAGTAGTTGAACTGATGCTGATCCTGGTCTTTTTCATCCTGTCCATCCATTACATTCAGCGTCACAATTTGAAGGATGATCTGCGCTTGTTGTTTCAGGTCCGGGTTACCGAGCCGGTGATCTTTGAATTAATTATCAATGAGCAATCCCTGAAATTCAGGATTGATCCGGATTCGGATTTCCAGTATGTGGACTTCAAACTACCCAAGGATGAAATACAAACAGTCAGGCTGGGGCTGGGCAATCGGGCTGTCAGCGTGGCCATCAAGCAGGTAAAGTTGAAAACCCTGTTCAAAACCTATGGCTGGCAAAACCTATCCCTACCAAAATTGTTTGATTTTAAGCACCGTATCCGCAAAGCCTTTACCGATAGGGAGATTTTCATGGTGGAGACAGAGGGTGAGGGTGCTTTTCTGGGTCTGGCCGGATCCTTCCCCGCCATCATCAACAAGGTGGCTGCCCGGAAACTGACCCGGTATTTGCTGGCCTTCATACTATCCGGATTACTGTTTCTGTTGATCCACTTTTTTGATCCCAAAAATCTGAGAAAAATTTTTAATCCCCGGATATATTCTATCCGGGTGCTGGTATTTCTTTTGTTAATTTATTTGCCTTTGCTCAATTCTGTCTTTAATGTGGTAAAACCCATTGACATTCAGGAGAGGCGAGCCCTGCATAAAAAACCCCGTTTTCGGCTGGATTCCCTGGCCAGCTTTCCGGATCAATACCAGCGGTATTACAATGATCACTTTGTCCTGAGAAATTGGTTTGTCCGGCTCAACAACCTGGTGGCGTTCAAACTCTTCAACAAGTCGGCAGTACCCATGGTATTGATCGGCAAGAACGGCTGGCTGTTCCTGTCCAGGGAAACCGATCGGAGGGACGAAAAAGAGTATTTCCGGGCCATCAGACCCTTTACCAATTCAGAATTGAAACACTGGAATCATATTCTGGAGCAGCGCCGGTTATGGCTGGAACGGCGGGGCATTCAATACCTGTTTGTCATTGTTCCAAACAAAAGCACTATTTATCCGGAGTTCATGCCCGATAACATCCGCCAGGTTCAGGACCGGTCGCGGCAGGACCAGCTGTTGGATTACACCCGGGTTCATTCGAAGGTCAGCCTCTTGGACCTGCGCAGTGTCCTGAAAAAAGCCAAGGAACAGTACCCGGTATTTCACAAAACCGATTCCCACTGGAATGATTTCGGGGCCTATGTGGCATACACCGAAATCATGAAATATGTAAATATTTATCATAAAGATGAAACGCCCATGCCCCTGTCCCGGTTTGAAATCCGGATCAAGAACTGGGTGGGCGGAGACCTGGCCGGTGCCTTGTCTCTTGAAAAAGAGGTGCTCCGGGAAGACATCCTGAAAATGGTCCCCAAAATACCTTTCCAAGCCCGTACCGTGTTTCGGGAAGATATTTCCCAGTACATCACCAGATCCGTCTCTGCCAGCCCGACCGGGAAGCTGCCCCTGGCCATGATGGTTCACGACTCATTTATTCATGAACTGAGGCCTTTTCTGGCCGAACATTTTTCCAGGATGGTTTTTATCTGGGATTGGGGATTGAACATATATCCCCGGTTCATCAGAGCTGAAAAGCCTTGGATTGTCATTGAAGAGATGAACGAACGGTATTTGCTGGACAAAGTCCTTTCCAACCCGGAAGCCGTTAATGCTTCCGGCCGTCCTGCTCCGGATTCCTGATGGAATCAACCATTATTTGGAATCTTTTGACAAGGTGGCCTGGTTTTTGCTAAGATGAGCCAATGAAAAAAAAATTCTGGATATATATATGTCTGGCGGTTTCAATCCTGGCAGCTCTGTTGTTGCTCTGGCCACGGATCGCGGGTTCCGGACCTGATTTCTACCGCGTAGAAATACAGGGGATTGATCCCGATCCTTCCCGGTTCCGGGTCAATAAACAGATCGGCAAGCTTTATTTTAAACGAAAAGACCGTGAGATTTTCCTGGAACATATCCCCAGTATCAGGGGCCAATATTTTTATCTGAACGGAGAAAAGCAGATTCTCATTAAGCCGGAGATATCCGGGGATATCGGGTTTTATACCCACCTATACTTTCAGACCGTCATCAAACGAGAGCCCATTGCTTTTATGCTGGAAAAGCTGAGCCGGGGTAAACGCCAGAAAATTACCGAGATTCAATACGGAAGGATGTCCCGCCCGCTGTTTCAGACCCTCAAGCTGAGAAGCGGGGACCGTCTGAATCTGAAATTCAAGGGAACCGGTGTCGTGTATTTCAGCCAACCCATTATCTACCGGAAAAAGCCTGTTCAGGAACAGAGTCATGTCTTCCTCATCGGGGTCGATACCCTCAGGGGTGATCAGATCGGATTGAAGGTCGGCGGAAAATCCCTAACCCCCAATATCGATCGGTTTTTAAAGGATGGAGTGTGTTTCAAAAATGCCTATGCCCAGAGTCCCTGGACCATCCCTTCCTTTATCAGTCTGTTTACCGGTTTGTATGAATTCAATCATCAGGTTGATATCAGCCATCCACTGGACCTGGATAAAACCCTGCTAACTGAAAATTTATCAAAAAAATTCATTACCTTTGCTTTCCACGGCGGATGTGCCCTGGATGCCCGATGGGGTTATCACCGGGGCTTTGATTCTTATCAACTACTGGCTACTACCGGTCCCCTCTTCCCCGAGGGGGGGAAGGCCTTGTTCAACCGGACCATTTCATTTTTAAAACAATCTCAATTCCCCCGAGCGTTTTATTTCCTGCACACCTATCAGGTTCACTCTCCATACACCCCTCCTCGTGATTTTTTATACCGCCTGAATCCCAGGCCTAAAAATCTGGAATTAACCGCTATCTCTCACGGGAATCTGGCCGAAAAGTATGTACCGGTGGAACCAGAAATGAGGCACTCTCTGGAGGAATTATACCGGGCAGAAGTGCTGGCCTTTGACAGTTATTTCGGACAATTCATCCGGGATTTGAAAAAAATGAACCTTTATGATCGGTCTTTCATTATTTTGATGTCCGACCATGGTGAAGAGTTTTTTGAACATAAGGGATGGGAACACTGTCACAGTCTTTATGATGAGTTAATCCGGGTACCACTTGTCCTGAAATTTCCCCGCAACCGGTTCCACAACCGGGAGATTGATGAACCGGTAGGGGTTATCGATATCATGCCCACTCTTCTGGACTATTACCGGATCCCATCCGATGGGATTGATATTGATGGAATCAGTTTACTGCCCTGGGTAACGGAGAACAGCGGAACCAAGCGGGAATATGTGATGAGCTCGGTTTCGGTCAGCCGCTACATATTGGCCCTTCCCCCCAAACTGGCTTTCCGGTTTGGTGATTACAAGCTGATTTATAACTTTCCCCTTTCAGATGAGGATCAAAAGTTTTTTAAATATCCCCCTCCTCCCAGCTCCCGGATCGAATTATTTAACCTCAGTCAGGATCCCTTAGAGATTCGGAACATTGCCGGTCTGGAAGAGAAAAAGGTCAAGCGATTCCTGCCCCTCATACTGGATATTAAAAAGCGAATCCAGAAAACAATCAGGGAACGGTCCAAAAGACCTTTGAAGCTTGATAAAGAGGTTCAAAAAAAACTAGAAACCCTGGGATATTTGTAAGGGATTATCTCTCATATAAATTGTAGAAAAAGAAAAGCCTGCTTGGCCCGGGTCCGGGTGCGGATTTCAATCGGGAATACGGTCCTGTTTTTGATTTTGATGGATTTCAGTTTTCTCCATTCTATCGAAAAACGGTCGGTTTTTTGCCGGTCGGAGCGGAACAGTCTTGAGGTCTTGTTGGTCACCCATACTTCCACCTGATCGGTATTGGCAAAGACCAGGTTCAGGGATGGTCGCTGATCCCGGGGCTCTAGGAAAATCTTATAGGTGTTGCCGGCCAGTATATTGAATCCCTGCTGGTCCGGGATAAAACGGAAATTTCTGGAATTGTTGAAAAAACTGATTTTATCATCCTGATAGCGGTTTTCGGGAATCAGGTGGACATGGGGGTAAAAACAGAACAGGTAGGTCAGCAATAAAAAGAGAGACAATGAGATGAATACTTGTCGTTTTTTGGAGGGAAGGATCTTGTAAAATTTCAGATAAAAGAGGATCAGAAAAACCAGTACTGATCCGATCCAAATATAATTAGCCAGGTGGGGAGATCCGGGTCTGGTTAGAAAAGAGGGGAACAACTTCCATAGATTAACGATGCTGCTGCCCATGAACAACAAAAAGGTAGAGCCCCGCTGAGTGGAATAACCGAATACCGGCTGGTAAATAAACAGGGGATAGTAAAAAAGCCAGAACAGGACAAAAACGCTCAGACCGGTGAGTAGTTTAAAACCATATCCGTTCTGGTCCCGGTTCTGCTTAAAGTAAAAGTTGGCAATCCATATTATGAAAATCCAGCTGACGAACATCAGGGGCCTGCCTGCCGGGGAATAGGCTCCGCGAACTGTGGTAAAGGCATGGAAAACAACATAGGGAACGGCAATCCAGAGCAAAATGTTCTGAAAGCGGATCCTGTTTTTGAATCCCAGGAACATGAGAAAAAATACCGGGCTGTAAAAAAGCAGTCCGTCTCGCTGATCCAGAAAATAGGCCAGGAGGACTTTTACCCGCAATATCACCGGGACCACAAAATAATCCTGAACGGGAAAGATTTCAGCCGGGTTGAAAGTCTGGTAGAGGTACTTGCAGAAAAGCATAAGCAAAATGAAATTTGCCAGAGGAAAGATGAAAAAATGCAAGATCGGTTTGATTTGTCTGGTTTTAATAATTTTAATTAGGATGAACAGGGCCAAGACAATCAGGGCCGGGTAGTACTTTACATGAAACCAGGCAACCGATGACAAGAAAAATCCGGATAACCAGTAATTCGTTTTTTCACCGAAAGCAAATATGAAGGCGGCCATCATCAGAGCGGCAGCCGGGAGTTCCGGATAGAGATGAATGGAATGAAAGACCAGAGGGTAAAGTCCCAAAAAAAGTATCCAGAGACCGGTGATTTTTTTGTCCGGGAATTGAATCTTCAACAGGAAAAACAAGGCCAAACCGAAAAAGGCATTGATCAATCCAGCTACCAGACGGAAATACAATGGAGCCGGGATGAGTCCGGCCAGCAGATTGAACAGGGCATAAAACGGTACCAGTAAAAATGATACTCCGGGCATGTGATAGGACCGGTATCGTCCGTCCCGGATTTTTCCGTGGAATTGAAGGTCAGCCGGCAGGTATTTATAGTAGGTTTTGTTCTGGATATTGTTGTCCAGGTTAAAATCATGGTCCTCTACAATGCTCTGGGCAACCATGATATAGTGAGGTTCATCTCCGGATAATTGGACACCCTGGAAATACAACAGAAACGAGGAAGCTGTAAATATCAGGAATGCCATCAACCAGATGACCAATGGCTTTGCAGGGGGGGATGATAATTGGGGCCATCTGGGTTTCCCAGTCCTGGAGATATTGAATACATAAACAAGAAGGAAAAAGCAGAACATTCTAATCTTGAAGTCTCCGATGGTTGAATAGTGAATCAGGATCAGGGGAGTCAGGAGCATGAAGTGATAAGGGTTGAAGAGTTTGCCCTTTTTAAATCCAAACAGAAATTCCAGGAATACCATGACCGCGGTACTAAAAATCATCAGTTCAATACCCGAATGTCCGATCAACTGGGTGAGGTAAAATGCGCTCAATCCGAACAAAATTCCGGCTTTACTGATAAAGGGCATGATATTCGCTACTTTCATCTGAAAATTCCCCAGAATGATCTGGATTTATTTCGAACTTCATTTTAACATATCTGGCTTTTGAATGGCAAAATTATTCTGGTGTTGATTTGACAGGGAAAATGTATTCGACGTATAATGAAAATCACCACTGGATGTGGCCAGATGACGGAACGGACCAAACCTCTATTTCTGAAAATATCGATTTTGTCAGGGTACCTGTCTTTTATTTTTCATTTAAAAAAAATAAACCTGCTGCTGATTGTGTCCCTGGTGTTTTTGCTGCTGGTGATCATTACCGAATGGATGACGCGCCATTCCCACTGGTCCATCTTATTCCCCTTCTCATCCGGATTGCTGGTTCTGGTGATGAAATTTTTTTACTGGGATCAGTTTGATTTTGCCAGCCGGATCAATCATTTGATGATGATTGCCTTGGTCTTTTCTCTGGGGATTGCCTTCCACAAATTCAGGTTATTGAAACTGTTTTCAAATTTTTTCAGCCGGCTGAAAATCAGGAAAAAGTTGATTTTTATTTTTGTTTTTTCTGAAATCGTCTTGGTGATGGCCTCGCTGGTCTTGGTGGAAAAGGGGATCACCCTGGTGGGGGACGAAGCCCATTATCTGGTGATATCACAATCCATTGCCCGGGATTTGGATTTAAATGTGTTCAACCAGTATGCCCGGGACCAATATAAAGACTTCATTCCCCAGCACCTTCAATCCCATGCCAAGGTGGGAAAGGGCTTCAAAAAATGGTATTCGTTTCATCTGCCGGGACTGTCTGTAACCCTGTCCCCGTTTTTTATCTTTAAACTACCCCAACCGCTGCTCTATGTTTTGATTCGGATCTATCTGGGTCTTTTTGGCGCTTTATTGGCGGTACTGGTTTATCTGTTTTCTATGAAGCTCTGGCAGAATGAGAGTCTGTCATTACGGGTGACCCTGGTATTCTGTTTGACCTCACCGGTTATTTTCCTGTCCATTCATATCTTTGCCGAGGTCCAGGCCTTGTTGCTGATTCTGAGTTCGGTGTATTTGTTGCTCTATGGAAAAAAAAATCCGAAACTTTCGCTGATGCTGGCCGGTATTTTACTCGGACTTACGGTTTTCTGGGGCATGAAGTATGTCATCTTCATTTATATTCTGGGGATTGGTTTTACAGGTTATTTCATCCGTAGGAAAGAATACCGGAAGATTTTTTGGTTTATTTTGTTTCCGGTTGTTTTTCAATTGCTATTCTTCTCGTATCTCTATCTGGCCTATGGGAATTTTTCGCCCATGTCCATTTACACCGGGGTTCTGAGCGAGAGTCAGGTTAGGGAATATTATGAAAACGTCAGGCAAATCAGCTTGAAAAACCGGCTCGAAACCCTGCTGGATTATTTTCTTGACCAGCGGGACGGACTGTTGCTCTACAATCCTTTTTACTTCTTTTTTTTCCCGGGACTGATAATTGCCATCCGTAAATTCAGGAAGTACGGACCCCATTTGCTGTTATCAGTAGCCAGTTTTGTCTATCTGTTATATCATGGGTTTTCCACGGTCCGGCCCGGGGTTTGTCCCCAGGCCAGGTACCTGGTCCCTGTATTGTGGACCCTGATGCTGTTTGCCATCATTTATTACCTGGAAACCCGTAACCGGTTCTTCAAAAAAATATTCTGGATGCTACCGTTCTACTCTTTTTTTGTGGTGGGCTTTCAACTGTTCAATCCCTATACCCTCTACCAGACCACCACCCATGATTATCTCTATCGCCCCGGTTTAATGTTTCAGATGTGGAGCAGTATTCATCTGAATGTGTCGGGATTGCTTCCCTCCTTTATAAAGAGTGTTCCCGCTATACAGCTCCCTTATTTCAGGCCCAGCCACAATGAGGATTATATTCCCAATATCGTTGCCCTGTTGATTTTTCTGATCCTGGTGGTGATCTCCCTATTGCCCTGGAAACACGACCGGACCAGCTGGCTGGTTGCCGTGGCTTTTACCGGCCTGTTTGTCCTGTTTGTACTTTTCCCCAGAACTCCGCTATACAATCCGGTATCGGTCAACAAAAACGGGACGATCCCCCATTTGGTTCACGGTGCTGCTTTTCATCCTGGGAAAGTATCCCAAAAGAAATTCAACATTCGGGACAGCGGTGTCTTCAGATGTTTGATCTCCACTCGGAAAAAGGCAGGATATATCAGCCTGGAAGTGGAAAATGAGGGTGTCGATAAAATAACTGCCGATCTTTATAATTTTGATAGCAGAATTGAGGGAATCAAGGATCTGGATGCCGGGACCCGCAGGATTGTCATTGACAACCCTCGCTTCAGGAGTCTCTTTAACCGGTTTTTCTATCAATTAACCTTCAGGGTTAAAGGGGATACCGGTGATCACCCGCGGTTATCCATTGAATGCCTTCCCTTTAAAAAATGAGGGTATCGGTAAAAAAAAATCAAATAAAAGGATTCAGACCGGTTTACTTTTCCAGCTGCTTGATCAGGTCTCTGATATAGACCTTCAATGATTCGGTTTCGGCTTTGGTGAGTGCCTTTTCCATAATGTCCAGGGCCTTTCTCTTGTTTCCCATTTTGATGTAAACCTGGCCGAGGTTGATCAGTATATTCACATCATCTTCGGTTAGGAGCGAGAGTGCCTTTTTGTAATAGGCCAGGGCTTCCTGGTGTTTATTTTCTTTATCGGCGATGATTCCCTTGAGATTGTAGGTAGGTGCAAAGTTTTTATTTTTATTCAAGGCCTTATCGGTATAGCGTTTGGCAGATTCAAGTTTGTTGTACTTCAGTTCCAGCATGGCCAGGTTGACGTATGCATTCTCAGGGGTGCGGTATTCTCTTGAGTTGGCGGCTTTTAGCAGATGTTCCTTGGCCAGGTCATACTTATTCAACTCGGTATAGATCAATCCCAGATTATTGTAGGTGTCGGAGAGTGCCGGATTTAATCGCATCAGCCTTTTAAAATAAGATATGGATTTGGGAAAATCCCGTTTGTACATATACACCAGTCCCAGTCCGTTGAGAGCCCCTTCCAGGGTCGGACTTTTTGAAATGGCGGTTAGAAATTTTTTCTCCGCCATATCGATATTTCCCTCGTTGAGATAGAACAATCCCTGATTCATGATGTATTCAGGGGTTCCCGGTTGTGTTCTTCCCGGTATGGTGTTGGCTTTTTTTTTGCAGCCCAAAAAAGACAAAACAATCATGATGACAATTATAGATTTTTTCATTGGTTCCCCTTTTCTTTGATTACCTTATAGACGATTATGGGTTTTTTGATTCCATACAATTCTTTTTCTCCCAGGCATTCGAATTCAAAACGGTTCTTGGTCCTTTTGTGTACGGTTTCTGAAATCACAACCTCATCCGGTCCTGCCACTGAAGATTCGAGCCGGGAAGCGATATTGACGGTATTGCCCAGTACTGTATAGTCGAAGCGTTTGGGTGACCCGAAATCACCGGCAATCAGTTTCCCGGTGTTGATACCGATCCGGATTCTGATTTTTTTGGGTTCCGGGACCTTTGTATTCATTTCTTTTAGTTTTTGTTGCATTTCCAGAGAAGTGATGATAGCGAGTTCGGAGTGATTTTCAACCGGAAAGGGCACACCAAAAACAGCCATAATGCCATCACCGAGATATTTATCCAGGGTGCCGTTGTATTTGAATATGATATCTGTCATTTCGGTAAAAAAGTTATTCAGGAATATTCCGGTTTCTACCGGTTTCATGTTTTCAGCTTTGTGTGTAAATCCCACAATATCCAGAAATAAAACCGAGGCATCGGATTCCTTGTAATCCAAAAATTCATTGGAGACATCATCCTGGGATTCCATGATTTTGGAAACCACTGATGGAGACAGGTAACGCTCCAGCCGGCTGCGGATTTTTTTCTCCCGGTTCAGTTTGTTCAGGCTGTTGATGCCCTCTATGGACAGGCCGGTAAAATTGGCAATTATAGACAGTATTTCCAGATCCTTTTCGCTGAACGTCTCTTCAAAGTGAGTGGTGTCGATATAAATCAATCCATAGATGGAATTTTTAGTCCATATGGGAATGGCCATGGCTGACGTAATGCCATAAAGAATAATGCTTTCGGCTCCATCGAAACGGGAATCATCCCGGGTATTTGATGAAAGAATAGCCACTTTTTCCTTGATGGCCTTCATGGCAATGGTTTTGGATATGTTGACTTTTTTGACCCCTTTCCCCTTATCGGTCTGGCAGAGTTTCAGATGGATTTCATCCTGCTTTTCATCATAAGAGAATATAAAAAGTCTTTTCAGATTGATATATTCAAAGATTAATTTTCCGATTTTTTCAAAGCTGTCTTCCAGGCTGGATGATGCAATGAGGTTTTTTCCCAGTTCGGTTAGTGAGGCCAGGAAATTCAATTCCTTTCCCTGGATGTCTGGCTTGGTTTTCACTTTCAATTCTTCAGAAAGCGGCAAAACCATTGATATTTTTTGATCATCAACATCATAATAATTTTCCATTTTGGGAACCGGGAGGAACTTCAGGATGGTTCTGCCCAGGGCGATGTTGTCCCCCTTTTCCAGAATCTTTTCCTTGATCTGTTGTCCGTTGATATAGGAACCGTTGGTGCTGTTGAGGTCGATTAATTTATAACTGTCTTTTGTTTGCTGGAATTTGCAGTGTTTTCGTGAAATAGTCTTGTCATCTAACTGGAGGTCATTTGCCGGTAGTTTTCCGGCGGTGATGACTTCGTTGGTGAGGTAGAAGGCTCTGACTTCATCGTTGACAAGGTATTCTAGTTTAAATTCCATTCCGGTTTCAGGCTCCTTTTCATCAGCTCCTTGATGGCTTTGATGGGTGATTTTTTATTGAACAGTATCTGAAATACCCCGGATGAAATGGGCATGTCGATCATTAATTTCTCAGAGAGGGCCTGGATTGCCCGGGTGGTTTCAACGCCTTCGGCTATCATTACATTGGTTTTTTCGATCGATTCCAGGGTTTCGCCCTGGGCAATTCTGATACCCAGCTGGAAATTTCTGGACAGGGTGCCGAAACAGGTCAGTATCAAATCCCCGATCCCGGCCAGACCCCAGAAGGTTTCTTTTCTGGCGCCAAGACTGATCCCGAATCTGGAGATCTCCATGTTGGCACGGGTGATGAGTGCAGAGGTGGTGTTGTATCCGAATCCGCACCCGCTGGTTATGCCGGAGGCAATGGCCATAACATTTTTTAGCGATCCGGCCACTTCGATTCCGGTCAGGTCATTACTGCGGTATATCCTCAGCACATTGGATGAAAACCGGGTTTGAATGGTCTTCAGCAGGGATTCGTTGACTGAGCCAGCTACCACTGCTGTGGGGAAGTTCTGAACCAATTCCTTGGCAAATGAGGGGCCTGAAATGGTGATCCAGTTTTCAATGATATCCGTGCCCATGATGTCTGTGGCCAGCTGTGATATGGTTTTCAAGGATGTGGCTTCGAATCCCTTGGAAAGGTTAACAAGGATTTTGCCATCAACCATGTTTTTGATACGCTCGAAGGTGTAACGGATAAACTTGGAAGGAACTGCAAAGATAATAATATCAGCGGCCCGGGTTTCTGATTCAAGATCGGATATGGGGATCAGGTTTTCTGAAAGTTTGGTTCCGGGCAGAAACACATGATTTTCCCGTCTGGATTTGATGGAATCAATAATTTCCTCTTCTCTTACCCACATTTTAACCGGTTTGTTTTTGAGGGTCAGGTAATTGGCAAAAGCCGTTCCCCATGAACCCCCACCAATTACCAGTATATCAGCCATTTCTCTTGAAACTCATCTTGTTTTCGGTGCCGGAAAATATTTTCTTTAAATTTGACCGGTGCCGGACAATGATTAATATGGTTACCGCGAACAGGATCATGGATACTTCCACCAGCTGGGTGAAAAGGGTAAAGAAAAAAACGGCTACGACTCCGGCCAGTGATCCGGCTGAGACATATTTTGTGATCCATGCCATAAGCAGGAAAGCGCAGAGGAAAACTAGGAAACCCGGCAATGAGAATGCCAGGATGGCTCCACTAAATGTAGCCACACCCTTGCCGCCCTTGAACTTTAAAAAGAGGGGGAATATGTGTCCGGTTACCACTGCTGCTGCCCCCAGGATAATTATCACAGGATAGTCAAAATGCTTCAGGCCGTAGAAAACCGGGATAAATCCCTTTAACAGGTCCAGCATCAGGGTGATCAGTCCGGCCAGCTTACCCTTGCTTCTGAGTAAATTGGTGGCTCCGATATTTCCACTTCCGACGCTTCGGATATCTTTTTTTTCGGTAATATAATAAACAATATAGCCGAAGGGAATCGAACCCAGCAGGAATGCAGAACCAATAAACAGGATCTCATGCATTGGAAAAGGCAATCTCCTCCAGGATGGTATGGCGTGGCCCGCCGGGGGTCAGGGTACTTTCGAATATTTGAAATCCGCTGGCCGTAAACCTGGCAATAGGCAAATCCAGATACTGGTCAATGAGTGTCAGCAGTGATTTGAAATTGAAGTTTTTCTTGTTTCGACCCAGGGTCAGGTGAGGTTCGAATTTCCGGGTTTCCTTCTCAACCCCCATTTCATCCAGAGTATGCTCGATTTGATGATACACCTGTTTCAGGGGATTGCTTTCATCAATGCCTGCCCAGAATATATGCAGGTTGTTTCCCTTACCGAACTTGCCGAAACCGGAAATACTGATGGGAATGGGACCTGATTGAAAACGGGTATGTTTTAACCGGGAAGACAGCTCATTTTTCCTTTCTCCGCTGATCTCTCCGATGAATTTCAGGGTTAAATGAAAGTTTTCGGGCTTTACCCATTTGATTGGAGTTGAGATTTTTTTAAATGGCTTCAGTGCGGTATTGATTTGTTTGGCAACTCCATCATCCAGCTTAATTCCGATGAAAACCCTCATGCCGTTATTATAAGGGATTTGGAAATATTAGTAAAGGGATCGGACCCTTTTTGGGGAATTGAGATTCGACTTCACTTCTAATAGTCGACTTTTTCCAGGGTGAGACCGCCGGGGGGTGCAGTTTGTCCGGCCCGGCGCCTGTCTCTGGCACTGAATATAGCGGGCAGGTCCCGGGGTTCGATTTTTCCACGTCCGATATCAATCATTGTGCCGATGATATTTCTGACCATGTAGCGGAGGAAGCTTTTCCCGGTTATGGAAAAAATGATGGTCTCCCCCTTTACCCGCATGGAAAACTTGGAAATATCCCGGATTCTTTTTTTACTCGGTTCATTCGAAGTAAAACTGGAAAAATCCTTTTCACCCCGGAAATATTTCAATGATTTGCGCATGGCCTTCAGGTCCAGAGGGTAGGGGATATGTGTATAATAGCGGCTGATAAATGGTGATAGGGTCTGGCCGAAAAATATTCTATATGAATAGGTCTTGCTTTGGGCGTGAAAACGGGCATTGAATGATTTGTCCATCTGCTGGCAGTCAAGGATCCTGATATCCGTTGGCAGCAGGGAATTGATGGCCATTTTCAGTGAGTCGGCCTCGATGCCGATGCGAAGGTGAAAATTGGCAGTCATTCCGGTGGAGTGAACTCCTGCATCGGTCCGGCTGCTTCCGGTTGTAGCCACCTTTTTTTTGGCGATGATAGAGAGGGCATTGGAAATTTCCCTCTGGACTGTTTTTATTTCGGGAACCTGAAACTGCCAGCCTTTGTATTCGGTTCCGTCAAAATGAATGATGATCTTGTAATTGTATACCACAATTTATCAGAATCATTGAAAAAGGTTTCCGGGGCGGTTGTTCCCGAAATATTGGTTGATTCGGGTCATGACTTCTTCGGGGGTGGATAGAGGAATGACACCATTGATATCCCAGGTATTCAAGCCAAAAATTTTTTTGTTGTAAATCTGGGAATAGGCGATTTCCGACAGGGTCCCGTAATGGCCATCAATGGCGACCAGGACATCGGAATTTAAAACTACCAGGGCATTCCGCATATAGCCCAGTCCGGTGGGTATGGCAATATCGACATAGGGATTGGCTTCTTCTTTTTGTTTGCCCGGCAGGATAGCAATGACCAATCCCTGGGCTGATTTTGCCGCTTTGGCCGAGGCTTCCATCACACCCTTCATGCCTCCGTTGATGAGAATATAACCGTTCCTGGCAATTAAATCTCCCATTTCGGTGGCATTTTTCAGGGATCGTGAATCAGGGAGGTTGCCCCCGATGATACCGATCCGCTTTGTTGTGGAAAGGGTTTTAAGATCTACAGACATCCGGGTCCGGGGGAGATCCTAAATTGCTTTTTCCACCTTGCCGTCTCTGATGCAGCGGGTACAAACTCTCATATGTTTTGTTTCACCGTTTATCTTTACTTTTATTTTCTGTAAATTGGGAAGCCATCTTCTTTTGGTCGATTTATGAGAATGGCTGACATTATGGCCGGTAATGGGCTTTTTTCCGCAGATTTCACATACTTTTGCCACTTTCAATTCCTCCTTTGACGGTAAATCATATTGTACTAAATTTCACTCTGAAAATCAACAGCGAGAATGATCATCCTAAGCGTATGGATTCGCTGCAGTTTTTATTGGTCATTTTTTTGAACTGAAAGTGATCCATTCTGTTTAAGGAAATCTTTTCACGGTAGTCAACTATAATATCAGCAATCTGGTTGGGTTTGAGAAGTTCCAGGGTTTTTAAAAATATTTTATTTTTTTTCTTCCAGGCCCGGTGTAAATGTCTGGCATAAATGTTGACCAAAACCCCGATATAATTACCGAGAAATAATTTTTTTAATTTCTGCGGCCCTGAATAGAATTTCTTGTGACAGTATATCTGGGCATATTGAAGTTCTGCCAGACTGAAATTGTTGGGTTTAAAAACCACATGATGGGCATCGTAAAGACTCCAGTCGTTAAATTGAATACGGTTTTGACGAACCATGTCCCGGAAAAATTCAGTGCCCGGTAATGGGGTTAATATCAGAAACTGGACCGAGGTGAGGTTGGATTGGCGGGCGAACTTGACTGTTTTTTTTATGGTCTCCCAGTTGTCCTCATCAAATCCCAGAACAAACATGCCGTGAATGTGGATGTGATGTTTCTGGAGTACCTGGATAGCCCGGCTGATATCTTCCACCTTCTGGTTTTTTTTCATGGCTTTGAGACTGAGGGGATTGATCGATTCGAATCCGATATAAAGAGTGTGGCATCCTGACTTCTTCATCAGTTTGATCAGTTCCGGGTCTTTGGTGATGTCGGCCCTAACCTGGGCAGACCATTTGAATTTGAATTTTTCCGTGATCATGGCCTGTAATAAATTCCGGGTATGTTTAGGGTTGGCGGCAAAATTGTCATCGTAGAAGAAAATGTCCTGGCTTTGATGTTGATACTCCTTCAATTCATTAATAATGTTTTCAACTGAGCGAAAGCGGTATTTATGTCCGAACATTGGTGTCACCGAACAAAAAGAGCAATTGAAGGGGCAACCCCTGGATGTCTGGATCGGTATGCTCTTGTCTTTGCTAACAATATCAGTTCTGCCGCTGTATAGAGAAAAATCCGGGACCGGGTATTCATCCAGGTTCGGGTTAAACGGGCTCATGGGATTATGAATAATATTTCCATGGCTTTTAAAGGATAAATTGGCAACGGTATGGAAATCACCTCCGGATTCCCAGACATCAATGAATTGCATTAAGGCTTTCTCTCCTTCTCCTCGGATCACAAAATCAGAATGTTCCAGTGCTTCTTCAGCCTGAAAGGTAATGTGTGCTCCTCCCATGATGACAGGGATTTTATTTGCTCTGGCTTTGTCGGCAATCACATAGGCCCGCGGAGCTGTCGAACTGATAGTGGATATGGCAATCATATCTGCAGATTCAAGCCGCTTCCATTCAAGTGGCTCTATGTCTTCAATATACACCTCAACGTCCCAGCCCCGCTGGCGCATCAGGTTTCCCAGAATAAATATCCCCAAGCGGGGCAGTTTGAAAATTGAAAAAATATGCAGGTTTGGTGATTTGGGTTCAATGAATATGATTTTAGCCATTTTTGTTCACCCGGGTTGATTTGAGGCGTTTTTCATTTTTCCTAAAGAGTGAATTGATTTCCTTTGACTTCTTATTGAGCAGTTCTTCCCACCGGTTAGTCCCCTTTTTCAACAGATCGATTTTATTGAGGAGAAGCTTTATTTCCTGCACCATTCGTTTTAATTTCTGTTCGGTTTCTTTTTGGGAAAACTGATCTATGTTGGATTCAATGGCCAGGAATATCCGGAAAAGATCGGAGTTTTTTTTGATCTGCTCCAGTGAGTATCCGAATAATTGTAGATCCTTGACCAGGTTACACAGGTATACATATGTTTCCGAATACAGCCGGAAACCACCTTCACTTCTCATGTTCGCTTCAATGATTCCCATTTCTTCCCAGTGCTTGATGGTTCGGGTGCTTACTCCGATCCGGTCTGCCAGTCCCCCGATGGTCAATTGCTTTTTAGTCCGGTTTTTTTTTCCATTTTCTCCGGATCTGGGGAAACCGAATTTTTTGGTTATTTTGCCGATTGCTTCCATGCCGTAACCCATATCGATAAATTTCTTGATATGGTTGGATTGGTCGATTGAGAGGGAACTATAAAAGGGAATATTGTTTTCGGTAAAATCCGATGGTTCTAAGATTTTGGCTTGCTCCATTTTTTTCAGCCATTTTTCGGATATTTTAGCCTTGGAAATGAATTCGTCCCGGGTCAGAATTTTACCTTTCATATAACCTCCAAACGTACATGTTGAATTAAATCAAACGTGAACGTTAAGGTATATTATAGTATAATTTATTGGAAAAATCAACTGAAGTGTTCGTTTTTTTTGTGATATGCTAAATTTCAGAAACAGCGTCGTTGATTTAAAAAATAAGGGGCTTCAGCCACATGAAAAATCGGATGACGACCAGGGTGTAGAGGCCGGCAATCAGATCATCCAGCATAATTCCCAGTCCCTGCCCGATTTTTTCTGCACGTCTGATGGGAAAAGGTTTGAAGATGTCAAAAAAACGAAAAATGAAAAAAGCGGCCAAGTAATGTACCCAGGAATGGGGAATGAAAAGGAGGCATAGCAGCTGTCCGGCAACCTCATCGATTACGCATTCACCGGGATCCTTTTTCCCGAAGTGAACCTCACAAGCCGAGGCAGCCGGGATTCCCAGCAGGATAATGATCACCAGGGAAGTGACCCCGGTCACCATCGATTGAATATGGGGATAAATCAGGTAGAAGGTTCCGGCGGTGATCAGGGAGGCCCAGGATCCCGGGGCAATCGGTATTCTGCCCACATTGAAAAAGGTTGCCGCGATTATCCAGATATTTTTCATTGTTTTTCTCCGTATAGAAATTCGTTTTGGGATCCGGTAATTTTAATTTTTATGATTTCATAATGATCTTTAAAGGACGTTTTCATCCGGGTCAATCCGTCTACTTCCGGTGCCTGGGATCGAATTCGGCCAATGGTGGTATTGTTTTCCCAGGGGCCAAGGGGAACGAACTCCTGCACCGTATTGAGGATACGGTAATTGTAGGACTGGATATTCTGATCGGAAATATCCATCAACCGGTTTTTTCGACTCTCTATCACCCGGGGATCGACCCTGTTTTTAAAGCCAAAGGCGGCGGTATTTTCTTCCGCTGAAAATCCGAAAACACCGATGCGCTCAATACCGGACTCCCCGGCAAATTCTTCCAGCTGTTGGAAATCCTGTTCACTTTCGTCTGGAAATCCCACAATGAAGGTCGATCTGATAACGGCCTCCGGGTATTGTTTCCGGATACGCTGGATCAATGCCAGGTTTTTCCCGTACCCGCCTCTTCTTTTCATTTTTTTCAGGATACGGGTTGAAACATGTTGAAACGGGAAATCAAAATAGGGTAGTATCGAGGAGTAAGAAAATGACTCCAGTATATAATCATCGACTTCCTCGGGCATTAAATACAGAATCCTGATCCATCTGAAACCAAGGGCGGATAGTTTCTTTATGAGTTGTGGAAGCAGGGATTTTTTTTCGATATCCATGCCGAAATAACTGGTATTTTGAGAAATGATATTTAATTCCTGGAAACCCCGGCCCAGGTAGTTTTCTGCTTCCTTCAGAATGGATTCGATGCTTCTGGACCGGTAGGGTCCTCTGATCCGAGGAATAGCGCAGAAACTGCAGGACATATCACAACCCTCTGATATCTTTATGAAAGTGGTATTGGGTGTGGTGGTGAGGATTCGAGGATCGCTGTCATGGTATAAAAATAATTCACGATCGGAATAATCCTGCTGTTGTTCTTCGATGATTAAACGGGCCAATTGCCTGAGATCATTGACTCCCCAGATAATATCAGCGGTTTTGAAATGTTTTTTCAAATCCCGGTAATACCTCTGGATCAGGCAGCCAAAAACGGCCACATGCTGAACCTCTCCCTTTTCTTTTCTCTCCAGGGCCATGAGTATTTCGTCAATACTCTCCTGCTTGGCATCCTGAATGAATCCGCAGGTGTTGATGGCCAACCAGTCTGAATCCTCGTAACTGGACACGATTTTGATATTGTTTTTTTCAAGCATCCCGCCCAGAACCTCGGTGTCCACAATATTCTTGAAACATCCCAGGTTGATAAAGGATATGGTTTTTTGCTTTCTTTTCATTTTGGTTCAGTTAAAGCCCGATTGTATCAAATTCTCGCCATTCGGGCAATTCCCCTTCTGGCTGGGGTTAAAAGCAACTGGGGAAAATACCGCAAGAATTCGGAAGAGAAAATAGCCCGTAGGGGAATCGAACCCCTCTTGCAGGGTTGAAAACCCTGTGTCCTAACCGATAGACGAACGGGCCAAAAGAATGAGCCGTACTGGATTCGAACCAGTGACAGCCGCCTTAAAAGGGCGGTGCTCTGCCAGCTGAGCTAACGGCCCGATTTGAGTGTTAAATTTATCATATTTTTGTTCAGCTGTCAAATGGTAATTTTCCAATAAAGAAAATAGGCAGTTGATTTAAAAAAAAAATGATTTATGGTATATTTGATTTTATAAAAAAAGAAAAATCATAATAAGGAGAAAAAAATGCAACTTCACCATGAGTTTATCAAAACAGCTAAAAAAGCCGGCAAAAGAATCGCAATAGTTGATCGCACACTGGGCCGAAGGGTCTCCTATTCAAGGGCCTTGATCGGGGCACTGATCCTGAGTAAAAAAATTCAAGCTTACAAGGATGGTTTTATCGGAGTCATGATCCCCAATTCAGCCGGCTCAATACTGACCACTCTGGGAATTGTTTTTTCTGGCAAGGTTCCGGTAATGATTAATTACTCCACAGGCGCAGCTGGAAATTGCGAATATGCGCAGCAGAAGTGCGGCTTTAAAACCATTATTACCTCTCGGGCCTTGATGGAGAAAATTGGCTGTCGCCTGATACCGGGCATGGTTTTTATTGAGGATATCATGGCAGGCATTTCCACCGGAGACAAGCTGAAAGCGGCACTCCAATCAAAGTTGCCCACCAAGATTCTCATGAAAAATGTTCATCGGGGTGAACTCGATGACAATGTGGTTATTTTGTTTACCAGCGGCAGTGAAAAGGATCCCAAGGCGGTTCAGTTAACCCACCGGAATTTTCTGTCCAATATCGAAGCCATTCTGACCAAATTCAAAATCACCCAGGATGACATCATGCTGGGAATTTTGCCATTGTTCCACGTATTTGGCCACAATACCAATTTCTGGCTTCCGCTGTATTTCGGGATGACAGTGGTCACCTATGCAAATCCTCTGGAATATGAGAAGGTGTGCCAGATCATCAAAGAAGAAAAGGTGACTGTCATGCTGGCCACCCCTGTCTTTTTCATGGGCTATCTCAGAAAATCCAAGCCGGGGGATTTTGAGACGGTCTGGCTGGCTGTGGCCGGTGCGGATAAATTGCCGGAATGGCTGAGAAAGTCATTTATCGAAAAGCAAAATCTGGAAGTATTTGAGGGTTACGGTACCACCGAAACCAGCCCGGTTATTTCGGTAAATGGTCCGGGAGAAAACAAACCGGGCAGTATTGGCAAGCCCTTTCCTAATATTCAGGTTAAAATTACCGATATTGAATCCGGGGAGGTTCTGGGTCCCGAGCAGGAAGGTAAAATCCATGTGAAAGGGGATCTGGTGATGAAGGGCTATTTTGATGATATTGAAGAAACATCGCTGAGAATCGAAGCCGGCTGGTATGACACCGGAGATATGGGCAAGATGGATGATGACGGATATCTGTGGCACCGGGGAAGATTGAAGAGATTTGTTAAAATCGGGGGTGAAATGGTTTCCCTGGTCAGGATTGAGAGTGAGCTGGAAAATTTGATTCCCGATGATATTGACTATTGCGTGGTGGAAGTTCCGGATTCGCTGAAAGGTGCCAAAATTGTCGTGGCCATTACCAAGGAGATCAATGTGAGAGATGTTCTCACTAAATTGTCTGCCAAACTGCCCAATATTGCCGTACCCAAGCAGTTTGTGGTGCTCAGTGAGCTTCCCAAGATGGGCAGCGGTAAAATTGATTTCAGAACCGCCACGGAACTGGTGAGAAATAAAATAAACCGCAACAACAACTTAAAATAAAGCAACCGTTTTCTTGACGGATTTAATATGTTTCATCCAGGAATTTCTTGATCCGCTGAGCCCCCTCCCGGATGATATTTAATTCCGCGGCAATGTTCAGCCGGATATATGAAGTAGATGTTGGAGAAAAATTTTCTCCCGGTACCACACCCACCCGGACTCGGTGAAAAAGGTCCAGGGCAAAAGCAAAGCCATCTTCAAATTTCCTGGGCAGGCCGGCCCAGAGAAAATAGCCGCCCTGAATTTCAGGGACGGTGAAGTTGGCCTCAAGCAGAACCTGACGCAGGTAGGCATATGATTGCCGGCATTTTTCTCTGATGGTTTTCAAATAGTCCTGGCCATGACGGTTTTCAACCAGATATTGATGGATGACCGCCTGGAAAAGTGTGGGGGCACTTAACCCAGTATAGTCATGGATGGTCCTGATTTTTTTCATACGGTTTTTTTCGGCAATCACATATCCGATTCTCCAGCCGGTGATACTGAGCATTTTGGAGAAGGAATTCACATAGAATAACCGATCGTAATGGCTGGAAAGCGGTTGAAGAGCCAGGGGATTGAAAGGAGGTTCATTGAAATAGATATCCTGGTAGACGGTATCGAAGATGATATAGAAATCCAGTTTTTTTGATAGCAAAATGATATTTCGGATTTCATCCGCGGTCCAGATTTTACCCAGGGGATTTCCGGGTGAGGCGATGAATACGATCTTTACCCGCCTGTTTATGATTATTCTTTCCAGTCTTTCAAAATCTACGGACAGGTCCGGTGCAAAATCCAGGTATTCAAAGGGAAGGTTCAGGAATGTGGCCAGTTTGGGGTAGCTTTCGTATACCGGATTAAACGATAAGACCGAATAGGGACGTTCCAAAAGGGTGTTCAGGTAGAATGCAGTCAAGAATATACCCTCGGTGGCACCCTGGACCACGACCAGGTTATCGGTGCTAAGCGGGAAAAATTCGGAATATTTCCGGGCCAGAAGGGTTAACAATTTTAGGTTGCCATGGCCGGGTGCATATTGGTGGTAAGGGGAATGATTGCTGAATGCTTTCAACAATTCCAGAAGTTCCCCGGGGGGGAGAAAACCCGGTTTGCCCTGAGCCAGATTTATACTGCCTTCCTGACTGGCCATCCGGCTGAAATAACTGATCAGAGATCCGGTGGGTTTCTTCATGTCAGGTTTTTATGAACTGAAGCAGGAAAAACCGGGTGGAGATTTACTCCAGGTTTTGGAGTAAGGTTCGGGCTTCATCGGCATAAACGGATTGGGGAAACTCGCTCACCAATTTGTTTAGCTGGGTGATGGCGGATTGATTTTGGTTGATTCTGATCTGGATTCGAGCGATTTTTAAAAGAATAAAATCCTTGGCCAATTCGGATTTCCCATCCGCCAATATTTTGTTCAGAATATCAATGGCTTCACGTTCCTGGTCAGAGGCAGCCAGGATTTCCGCTTCCAGTAATTTTTTCTGATCATTGACTATTTTGAGGTGACTGCTGCGGAAATGGGACAGGGTTTCCTCTGCTTTTTTAAACTCTCCCTTTTCAAAATACAGGGAAGCAATAAACAAGTGGATAGATGAGGAGATTCCGCTTCGGTTCTCCAACTGGCTCAATTCCTTTATTTTCTGGTCTGAATCCAGTGTGGTTGAATTTTTAATCTCCAGGGCCCGGGAGTATAGTTGGTTGTCATTGGCAATGGATTGGGATTTAAAAAAAATGATAACCAGAATGATGATGCCCAGGGCCAGGCAAATGCCCAGGGCGAATAATATTTCTCTTTTGAATTGCCTGATTTTATCAATGACTTTTTCAAATAAATTTATGAAAGGATCTTCTTTTAAGTGAGCTCTCTCTTTCTTCTTCATAATTTTACCTCAAAAATCATATTATCATTATTGATGTGGCCTGTCAATAAGCCGGGGTGCAGTACTTCCTGAACAACAATCCGATCTTCGTGCCCATGTTGTTCGAACCGGGTTGATCCTCATCTTCTTCTCAGAAAGATGGCGCTCCGGGAATACTGGCGGGAAAGGGTTAAATCCCCCTGCTTTTCATAAATTTCCGCCAAAAAACGGTGTAATCTGGGAATGAAGGGATTTATCTCCATCAGATTTTGGGTATTTTTAAGGGCTGTAGCTGTATCCCCCTTACCGTATAATTTTACGATTCGATCAAAATCATTTAAATAGTAAAGATTGTCATAGGTCTGCAATTCAAAGGGGTTTTTCAGGATGAAAGGTAAATCAGGGAGTTCTTTGATAAGGTTAAGATTGGGGATGTATTTCTTAAAAATAATCAGCAGCGGGACGCTTTTCTTTTCCAGAGAGAGGGAAAAAGAAAATAATCCGATCAGGTTTTCATCATCCGGATAATAAAAGAGGGCAATCTTTAGATTTTCCATGGCCAGGGATTGTTTTCTCTGAACCATTAAACACTTGATATAATTAAAATAAACCTGGGGGTCCTTTTTGGTCTGCAGCGAATGGTGAAAATGGTCGCAAGCCCGGGAATGGCGGCCCTCCCTGGCCTGAATGACCCCGAGATTGTTTTGGGTTTCGGCAATAAATTGTTTTTCATTTTGGAGTTGATGAAGTATTTCGGTTGCCTGATGGGACTGTCCCGTATCGATGAGATGGATGGTTTTTAGGAATTGCTTCGAAGGCCCAAACAGGATAGAGTCGGTGATTTGATCCAGATATTGCTGTGATTTCCGGGCATTGCCCACTATTGAGTAGGCCTTGGAAATTTCGAAATTCAGAAAATCAGAATCCGGTTGCTTCGCAACCAGGGTTTCCAGAAGGGAGATTTTTCTTTGCATATCGGATATCAGGAAGCTTTTGACAAAGGTTTCATAGTGGTGATAATTCAGTTTCAGGTCAGGGTATAGATTGGATTTTTTTTTAAAATAATTTAATACCAGATTCAATAGCTCCTGTTTAACCGTATAAAAATCCTTTAAATGAAATTTGATTAAGGGGAGGTATTTCTGGGAATAGGTTTCCGGTGCGACAATATAGGTTCGAATTTGAACGTTGGGAGTCTGGGGATCTTCTGAGGCCACCACCTCTCCCCATACAATGGTTTTTGCCTGGGCCAGCATGGCCAGCTTGATGCAGCTTGCTTTGGAAATCAGATAGGGGAATTTGATGTTGTAGGTGTTTAGCAGTGATTGGGTAATGGAATCGGATACGGTTTCAATGGAATTCAATTCCAGTCCCTGGGTGAGGTAATAGGAAATGGCCAGTCCCAGCCATTGATAATTTTTCTTTTTCAGGGAATCGACCTGAAAAGGAAACACCATGCATTGGGCCGGTAGCTGAGTAGCAAAACAGATCATTAATAGCAAGGGCAACCATTTTTTCAGGTTTTTTAAGCTTTTCATATCAGGGATGCTCATAGAAAAGGCCCAGGAATTCTTTCAGCAAATAGGCTCCGTTCAATTCAGCTTTTCCGGCTCCTTCCAGGATAAAAGCAAAGGCATATTTTGGTTTGGCTGCCGGAAAAAAGCCGATGATGATTGAGTTTAGCCCCTGTTTCTTTTGGCCGGCTGTTCCGGTTTTAATGGCGGTTTTTACAAATTGAACTTTTGAATGCCGTCCGGTTCCCAGCCTGTTTTCGACCACCTCAACCATGGCCTGGGAAATTCTAAAGAAAATGGGATTATTATCGAAAACACTGACAATTTCGGGTTGGTGGTTATAGAATCCGAGGTTTAAAATATTTTTTTTATTGATGATCAGATAGGGCCTGTTTATGGAACCATTCTGGGCGATTATCAGGGCCATCAATCCCGAGTGAAAAGTGGTTGAGGTGATGTCATTCAATCCCACCGCCAGATTGGCCAGCTGGTAATCACCTGAGATATTCAGGTTATAACTTCCGGTTTTAAAGGTGAGGAACTGATCCCTGAATCCTTTGGCGTTAAAAAAGAAGGAATCCAGAACACGGGATAACGACTTGAATCCGACCGCGATTCCCATTCGGGCAAAGGCGATATTACAGGAGACCACCAGGGCATACTGTGGGTTTTCAATGATGCCGTGAGCAATTCGATCCGGAAAACTCCGGTTGCTCAATCGAATGGCCCGCCGGCATTCAAAGGGGAAAAGATCCTTTTTCGGATTCAAGTAAAAAGCAAATAAAGTCAAGGTTTTGATAATAGAGCCCGGCTCGAACTCTGCCGTAAACACGGTATTTGATTTCATTGGCTGCCGGGATTTGGAAAAAGCAGCCAGAATACTGCTGTCTTCAATTTTAAATAAAATCATTGAACCCCGGTACTTACTAAATACCCGGTCAATCTTATTTTGAATATCCAAATCCAGGCTCAGGGTATAGGTCTTTATCCCCTTCTCAAACCGGGGCGTAAATTCATCGAAATGCATTCCCGGGGTAACTGAAACCGTCTTTCGGGTTTTCAGGTCGTAATGGGCCAGCGGTTTTCCGTTTTTATCAAATATGTAGTCAATTGTACCGGACTTCAGTTTGGAATTCAGATCGGATACCAGGTCAATGGCCCGGGTGAGTGACTTTCGTTGCCCGGATGATATCCGGCCCAGCTGTTTTTCCGATTCTCCGTATTTAAAGAAGGCGGTTAGATACAGCGCTTTGTAAAAATGTACCGATTCCTGCTTGTTGATCAGATAATCGGTGTAAATTTTAAGCTCATCATATTTTGATTGTTCGGCAAAATGGTTTAAAAAACGTCTGGCAGAGATTGAGGTTTTTGGTTTTTCCAGGCTATTCAAGATCAGGTATGCATTTTTCACATCCCCGCTGAACAGATTAATAAGGGCATTCAGTTCTTTAATGGTCTGGTTATGCAGTATTGAATTTTTGAGGGTTTTGAATAACTCTGCGGCTTCTGCCTGCTGGTCATTCAAGAGGAGGTTCTGAATTTTTTTGATTTTTTTATCCTGCTGAAAATACTGAAAAAGAAAAACAGCCAGAAGAAAAACCACGACCATGGCGATAATTTTCAGTTTTTTCAGTCGCTTTTTTCTTTTTTGATGTTCAAAGGAAAATGCAACGTGTTTGTAGTCAATCACCATTATCTTCGGCTTCTCCAAATAAATCCGCTTCCAGTTTTTCAGCCATGGTGTGCAATATGAACAGATGAATTTCCTGAATGGCCGGTGTGTCATCACAATCCACGGCTATGATCAGATCTGTTTCTGCTGTTTTCAAATCGTCTGTATTCCGGCCGCTCAGGCAAATGGTTTCAAGATGTTTGTGTTTGGCCAGTTTTAGGGCTTCCAGAACGTTTTTTGAGCGACCGCTGGTCGTGATACCCAGGGCGATGTCGCCGGGTTTTCCCAGGGCTTCTATTTGTTTTGAGAATACATGTTTAAAATCGAAATCATTGGCAATTGAAGTTATATTGGCGCCATTATCGGTGAGGGAAATACCGGGAATACCGCCACGCTTCAGATAAAACTTGTTGACCATTTCAGCTGCAAAATGCGATGCCTGGCTGGCTGAACCTCCGTTCCCGAAAATCAAAATTTTATTCCCTCTTTTTACTGCGGTCACCATCATTTCGGCGGCTCTGAGAATTGCGGTTTGGGATTTTAATTGGTCCAATAATAATTTTCGAAGATTTATATTGTCTTGAAAATTAGTAGGCATGAATTCCTCCTTCCCGGTTGTTCCAATTTGTTCAACGAATGGTTTGTTTTCGCTTTCATCACTTGTATATAAACAATTTATTTCCACTTTTGTCAAGGAATTGGTTGACATTTTGGCGGCTTTTTGATAAAAATCAATATTCATTGTTTTTGATCTAAAAAAAAAGGAGGTATTTTTGTGAGTTTAACAAATGATGTTATTGAAAGAGTAAAATCAAAAAATCCAGCCGAACCCGAATTTCATCAGGCAGTCGAAGAGGTAATGGAATCACTTGAGCCCACTGTAGAAAAACATCCCGAATTTGTAAAAGCCGGGATTTATGACCGGATCGTCGAACCTGACCGGGCCATACTTTTCCGGGTTCCCTGGGCAGATGACCGGGGAAATGTTCAGGTAAACAAGGGATTCAGAGTCCAATATAACAATGCTATCGGTCCCTACAAGGGTGGTTTACGGTTTCACCCTTCTGTTAATCTTGGGATTATCAAATTCCTTGGGTTTGAACAGATATTTAAAAATTCTTTGACTACCCTCCCAATGGGTGGAGGCAAGGGCGGCTCTGATTTTGATCCCAAGGGGAAATCCGATGGTGAAGTCATGAGATTTTGTCAGGCTTTCATGAGGGAATTATTCCGTCACATCGGTCCTGATGTTGATGTTCCTGCCGGAGATATCGGTGTTGGCGGCAGAGAGATCGGGTATTTATTCGGATATTACAAAAAGCTCCGCAATGAGCATACCGGTGTGTTGACCGGTAAGGGTATCGAATGGGGTGGAAGTTTGATCCGACCCGAAGCCACGGGTTACGGTGCTGTCTATTTCGCCGCTGAGATGCTGAATGTGAAGGGAGAAAACCTGGAAGGAAAAACCGCTCTGGTATCCGGTTCGGGGAATGTTGCCCAGTTTGCAGTTGAAAAATTACTGGACCTGGGAGCCAAGCCGCTGACCCTTTCGGATTCCTCCGGTTACATCTTTGATGAGGAAGGAATTAATCGGGAAAAGTTGAACTTCGTGATGGACCTGAAGAATATTCGCCGTGGTCGGATTAAGGAATACGTCGAAACCTATAGGAATGCAGTTTATACCCCTATTGATTCCAATCAAGATTTCAATCCGCTCTGGAATCACAAAGCCGATGTGGCTTTCCCCAGTGCTACTCAGAATGAAATCAATGAGAAAGACGCTCAGAATTTGGTTAGAAACGGCGTGAAAGCGATTTCCGAAGGAGCCAACATGCCCACCATACCCGAAGGCATCAAGGTCTTTATGGATAGCGGTATCCTCTATGGACTGGGGAAGGCAGCCAATGCTGGCGGGGTGGCTGTTTCAGGCCTGGAAATGAGTCAGAACAGCCTGAGACTGAGCTGGACCCGCGAAGAAGTGGATGGCAAATTGAAAGGTATCATGCACAGTATTCATAAAGCTGCCTATGAGACCTCAAAAGCCTATGGTGACCCGGGCAATTATCCAATGGGAGCCAATATTGCCGGATTTACCAAGGTTGCCAAGGCCATGCTGGCTTACGGAGTTGTATAACCAGACAAGTTCGATAAATATAAAGGGGAGTTTTTTACTCCCCTTTTTTTTTAAAATTCAGGGATGAAATTTCCAAAGGCGATTTGTATATACTTGAATTCTTTTCTTAAAGGGTGTATAAATATATTGATTCTCAGCCGGAAACGGTCAATATTGCCCTCTTGACCCTGACTGAGAACCAGAGAGATAAAATGGAAAACGAACAAGATGTTTTCAAGTATTATTTAAAAGAAAAAAAAACCTTTTCCCAGTTGATCAGGCAGCCGAAATTCTGGTTAATTGTCGTTGTGATGTTGGTTGGCGCTTTTCTGGCTTTTCAATTTTTTCTCACCAGTATAAAAAACCTCAGTACCGAAGAATTAAAAGCATCCATTGATATCGTTTGGCATGAGGCCCGCTGGGTCAATAAAGATGTTTCACCCTATGGGGTCACCATTGTTCCCTCGATTGTCCTAAAAATCAAAAATATTGGTACCAAGCCCCTGAAGTATGTAAAATTTATCGGAATTTTTCTTTTTGAGGAAAATAATAAGCAGTTGAGTGATGGGTTTATCTCGGTATTCAGAAAGGCCCTGAGTCCCGGAGAAACCAGTGAAGAAATTTTCATAAAGGCTTTCAATGGCTACAAGGCCAAGTCAAAGGAATCATTCTTCAGAAACAAAAAAGGATGGAAGAAGGTCAAGGTCAAGGTATTTGCCGGTACCAGTTCCACCCCGGCTCTGCTGGGAGTTTTTCCGGTTAAGCAGGAGATTGAAGGCCTGAAAACCGATGATATTACCGAAGAGCAATCCGGAGACAGTGAAAAAAGATATTTAACCGAAGAATTGAGGAAATCCATTCAGATCGTGTGGAGTGACTCATACTGGATCTATAAAAAGTATTCCACTGAGGGTATCATTGTGGTTCCATTTATCAAGATAAAAGTGAAAAATCTGGGAACTACACCCCTGAGGCATATTTCATTCAGGGGAAATTTTCAGCTGGTGAGCAGCGGAAAGCCATTCAGTCAAGGTATTACCATCGGGCTGGAAGAACTGCTGAGTCCTGAAAAAATCAGTGAGGAAATCCACATCTCGGGCGAGTACGGGTATTCGGTCTCATCGATGGAAGCCCTGGAGAGGAACAAGACCATGATGGAAAAATTGAAAGTCCGGGTGATGGCCAAAACAAAAGTATGCGATGAGGTACTTCTGGGGATTTTTCCCGTCAATGGGATCATTAAGGCAGAGAAAAAATAGTTTTTGCAATTTAAGCTGAATGAAAAAAAACCATTTTAAGTTTTTTATTTTATGTTTCCTGTTTTCACTTCTTTTCCTGGTGATTCTACTGGGAATTAAACAGATTCGCTATAACCGTTGGCTGAGCCATGAAGCCCTGGAAAAAGGGGAATTGCTTTCGGAAAGAATTCTGGAACCCGAGCGTATCTTGTGGGGCAGGAGACTGGAACTGACCCGGCAGACGGCACTGTTTTTTCAAGAACTGCTGGAAAAAAATGTTAAGCCAAGGCGCCGGGTCTTTTCAACCAGCGGCAGCAGCCAGAGATATTTCAGCCAGGATAAGCAAGACCAGAGTTCAATGGGAGTTTTTATTTCGTCTCGGGATGTGGAAAAAAATGAGGTGAATAAAATAATTCAGGATTTTGCTCTGTTGGAGTCCCGGTTATCATCCGTCCGGGGCCAGGTGTTCAATACATTTTTTATTTCCAAGGATAATTGGATTTTCGTAAGTCCGGGAAAATGGATTGCCAATATCGGGGATGGGCATGATTTGAGAAATGATATTTTTTACCAGGCAGCTACCCCGGAAAAAAACCCCGATAAGTCTTTCATCACCACCGAAATATATTATGATAACATCTGGAAACACTGGATGATCGGATTGTTGATTCCAGTCTATATCAATGATGAATTCAAAGGGGTTGCCGGACACAATGTGATTGTTGATGATTTTATAATGCATGCCCAAGCCAGAAAATATCTGGAAAATGGCCAATTGTACCTGGTCAACCGGGATTCTGAGATTATCCTGCACCGGGATCTGATGACTTCATATCAGAACCGGAACTTTGAGATGAATCAGACATTTGCTTTTGAGAATGCGGTACAGGACCCGGTGGCCAAAGCCGTTTTGGACCGTGTTCAAACGGGGACTGATCATGCACTGCTTGTCCCGGCAGGTGGGAAAAACCAGATTGCGGTGATCCGACAGCTTCCCGGGCTGGAGTGGCGGCTTGTCTGGGTACAGGAGCAGGATCAGTTGATTGGAAATCTGAACCGGGGAATCCGGGAGTTTATTCTGATTTGCTTTGCGGTTTTTATTCTATTTTTGATCTTGTTCTTGATTTTTTTCAGAACCACTTTGGTTATTCCCATCAAATCCATTATTAAAAATCTATCGAATTTTCAACCCGGAACCGAGGTCATTATTCAAGATAGGAAAACCCAGTTTTTTCTGTTAAATGAATTGTTCAGCAATATTGAAAATGTGTTTGTTCGATTGAGCTCGAATGTCAAGGAAATCGAAGAGTCCAAAGAATATGTCGAAACCCTGATGAAAACCGTTCAGGTTTTCATCATTGTACTGGATACGAAATTGAAACCGATATATATGAATGAATATGCCCTGAAAAAACTGGAAATCAACCGGGATGAAATATCCAAGCTGAACATATTTAAATACCTGGATAAAGTTTTTTTCAAGGAAATTGCACCGGAAATTGAAAAATCCGACAATATTCTTAACAAAGAAACCTTCATGACCTTAGGGAATGGCAAGACCATTGATGTCAACATTTCCATATCAAAGTTTTTTAACACCTCGAATCAATTGAACGGGTATATTTCGGTTGTGGATGATATTACCAAAAGAAAAAAAGCCGAAATGAACCTGAAAAATCAAATTGCCTTTTCCCGTCAGATATTTCGGGCCATACCGGATATAATTTTAATTGTTGATACCAATCTGAAGATTGTATTCTACAATCAAAAAGCGGAGAAAATCATTGAAATGGCTTCCGAAGAAGAGAGAAACCTTTCTGCTTTTTTATCCACAGAATCGCTGGAAACCGGATTTGATGAATCCTTGCGGAATACCATCAACAAAGGCAGATTTATCAAACAGATCAATGTACTGAATCCGTTCAAGCAGGGCTTCAATTATGTGGACCTGATCATTGAACCCCTGAAATCAACTTCTGAGATTATCGGTGGGTTGATTATCATGCGGGACATTTCGGAATGGAGAAACCTGACCGAGAGGATAAAAAACCTGCAGGAATTCATGGGCAGACTGATTGATGCCAGTCCTTATGCGGTCATATCGGTGAACAAATTTGACAATATCGCCATTTGGAACAAGGAAGCGGAATACCTGTTCAATATAAACAGTTATCGGGCCCTCGATAACAACATATTTGAAGTAAGTCCGTTTTTTCTGAGTTATAAGGATGTGATAAACGAAGCCAAAATTCTGAGGAAATCATTTTTTCTGAGTGATCAAAAAATGGATTTTGGAGATGAGTCAACAGCGGTATTGAACCTGAATTTCTATCCGGTACAGAGTGAAGATCAACATGTGGTTATCAATATTGTTGATATATCCAAAATCAGGAAACTGGAGGATTCACTGCTTCAGGCCCAGAAAATGGAATCGCTGGGGGTTCTGACCAGCGGTATTATCCACGATTTCAATAACATTTTAAGCGGGATTATCGGGTATGCATCCTTACTGAATAAGAAACTGGCTTCCAATTCCGAAGTCAACCAATACACTTCCAATATCATCGATTACAGTGAAAGGGCTTCGGGAATGATCCGGCAAATACTGGGTTTTTCAAAAAAACGGTTATCCAAGAAGGAAGTGTTGGATATCAATGAGGTCATTGAAGGATTATTGAATTTTCTGAAAGTGAACCTGAAGAATATTGAAATCACCCGGGAATTCTCGCCTGAGAAAGTTCGACTGGTTGCCGATAAAACCAAGTTTTCCCAGGTGATCATCAATCTGATCATCAATGCCAAAGAAGCCCTGGAAGAAAGCCTGAAACCGGAGATCATCGTGAAAATCGATGAAGTTGAGATCAAAGACCGGGAAAACCTCCTGGATGGGGTTTATGCAAAAATTGTCATTTCCGATAATGGCCAGGGTATCAAAAAAGAAAACCTGGAAAAAATATTCGAACCTTTTTTCAGCACAAAGGATAAACAAAAAAGTACGGGACTGGGCCTGGCCACAGTCAAGGATATCATCAAGGATTTCCATGGCTCCATTGAAGTAGATTCAGAGCTGGATAAGCGAACCACTTTCACCATTTTAATCCCAGCAGTTAAAGAAGAGGTTTATGATTCGCCCGAAGAGGTTAAAAAGAAATTGGAAACCGTTATAGAAGGTTCGGTGCTGCTGGTGGATGATGAGAAAGTGATCCGGGAAATCGGCCGGGAAATGCTGGATTCCCTGGAAATAAAATGTTTCACGGCTTGTGAAGGTCAGGAGGCCCTGGAAATATTCAAGAAAAACAAAGGCGAGATATCCCTGGTTATTCTGGATATTGAAATGCCCGGACTGTCTGGTGACCAGGTGGCGGAGAAGCTTAAGAAGATAAAACCTGAAATCAAAATCCTGTTTTCCAGCGGGTATACCCGGGATTACCTCGAATCCAATGTTTTCAAAGGAAAGATAAAGCATTTCATTCCCAAACCCTTTCATCTCAATCAACTGGCTGAAAAACTGGATAAACTGATAAGAACATGATCCGGGGATAAACCTGACCATGTTAAAAAAGAATTTGGTAAAAACGCCGGAATGGCAGGCTCTGCAGAATCATTATCAAGAAATGACCGGGTTAACCCTGAGGGATTTGTTTGACCGGGATCGGAATCGTGTGGAAAGGTTTTCCCTCAGGGAAGACGATATTTACCTGGATTACTCTAAAAACCTGATTAATACCCGGACCATGGATCTGTTGCTGAAACTCGCTGTGGCCAGAAATCTGAAAGTGGAAATCGAGAACATGTTCGGTGGTCAAAAAGTCAATCAAAGCGAAGATCGTGCCGCCCTGCATATCGCCCTGCGCAATCTGAATGGAAGTCCGGTGACTTTGAACGGTTCCGATGTCATGCCCGGGGTCAGGGCTACCCTGGAAAAGATGAAAATATTGTCCCGGTCAGTCCGGGAAGGACGCTGGAGAGGTTTCAGCAACAAGCGAATCAATCATATTGTTTATATCGGGATAGGCGGATCTAACCTGGGTCCCCGGATGGTGGTCGGGGCCCTGGAATTTTATTGCCGGCGAAACTTGAGTTTTCATTTTGTCAGCAATGTCGATGGTAGCCAGATCAAAGAAACCTTGAACAAAATCAACCCGGAGAAAACCCTTTTTATCATTGCCAGCAAAACCTTTAAAACCGAAGAAACCATGACCAATGCCGGTACAGCCAAACAATGGATTCTGGAATATTTTAAGAGTGAAAAAGCGGTTTTCAATCATTTCCTGGCCATTTCCAGTCAGCGTCAACGGGCAGTTGATTTTGGCATTGATCCGGAAAATATACTGGATATCTGGGACTGGGTCGGCGGTCGGTTTTCGGTGTCATCGGCTATCGGATTGCCAGTCATGATGGCCATAGGTTACCGGCGTTTCATGGAATTTCTGAGCGGATTTCATTGGATGGATACCCATTTCAGGGAAGCACCCTTCAAACAAAATATTCCGGTCATACTGGCTCTGCTGGGAATCTGGTATGTCAATTTTTTTTCGGTTTCCAGCCAGGTCATCATTCCCTATGATTATTACTTGAGGGATTTTCCCGCTTACCTTCAGCAGCTGGAGATGGAATCAAACGGCAAATCAATTGACCGGAACGGTCAGTCCGTGGCTTACCACACTGCACCCCTGGTATGGGGGCAACCGGGAACAGATGGCCAGCATGCCTTTTTTCAACTCTTCCATCAGGGAACCCGGCTGGTTGCCTGTGATTTTATCGGGTTTTGCCAATCCCTGAATGATATTGGAGACCACCATCAGAAATTGATATCCAATTTTATTGCTCAGACCGAAGCCCTGGCATTCGGTAAAACCAAAGCCGAATTGATCCGGGAAAAGGTTCCTGACAGATTGATTCCGCATAAAATATGTACGGGCAATAAACCGACCACCAGCATTCTGGCCGGAAGGTTAACCCCGCAGGTACTGGGTAAACTCATTGCCATGTATGAACACAAGGTGTTTGTGCAGGGAGTCATCTGGAATATATTTTCCTTTGACCAGTGGGGTGTGGAATTGGGGAAGCAGCTGGCCGGAAGGATATTCCGGGAGCTGTCTGCGGATTATTCCCGGTCCGGAGATCATGATGGTTCAACGGCTGGATTGATCCGGTGCTTCAAGGATGCTCAGGAATCCGATCTGAAAAAAGATTGACTCCGGGGTGAATCCAATCTTCATTTGAATCTGATGTCAAACTCCAAACAAATGTTTCCGGTTAAGATATGGCTTTGCCTGCTGATCATGGTTCTGAATGCGGGTCTCCTCCCTGGTTATACAGAGGCATCGGAAACAACAGCCCAGGCTCAACTGGAGATGGGGATTGATTCCAGACAGCAGAAATATTTGCGGCCGATATTCAGATATGATTTTGCCTTACCTTTTGCCTCACTGTTCACCGAGGTGATGTTTTATCAGAGAGCCGGAGACAAACTGAAGGGAGCAATTGATTACTGGTTGAATATCGGGCTTCTGAAAAAAATCTCTGCCCGCCTGATCGGCGAGGTCCGCCTAAATCATATGTGCCGCCATCTGAGTTCCATTGAAAATCCCGACATTTTTAACCTGAACGAACTGCTGGCCAGGTTGTGGCTGAATAACAATTCCTCCCGACTGGGAGGGGGGTATGGGATTTATATAGGAGGCAACCAGGATTACCGGTCGTTCCTGATTTTGAATGCCGGTCTGCCGCATATCTTCGGTTCCGAGCTAAGCTTTGCAGTTGAGATGAAAATCAGAGACTTCCGGGAAATACTGTATGAAGCTGAACTCAACTTCAGTCTGAGCAGGAGCACTGACCTGTTTATCCGTAATACCCGGCATTATGATTTTGAGAATGCCACCTATATTGGAATTCGGATGAAATCAACCGGAAAGATCGGAGAATACCTGGAGGCCCTGAAACTGTCAACCGGGTTCTATCCTTACTTCGAGAGTCACAAGGTTCTGGTTGAAGGTGAATTCCGGATGATGTTTTTCAGAAATGAGTACCGTCAATTGCTGTTTTCGCTTGATTTTGCCGCTCCGATCATCCGGGATAACGGGTTCTTGGGTGATTTTTATCCGGAGAATATGACCTATGTATTCAACCTGGAATATGAGAGAGAGATCAAGTCCGGATGGTTGGTGCTGTGGTATGCCCGGTATTTTTTGAATTTACCCCTGGATACCGACCGGGATTTCCAGTCGGATCTGGGTACGGGCCTGGGAGTCAGGAATCAATCTGATTTTGACCGGCTGACCAAAGACATTCGATTTGATGTCAGCGCCGGCTATAATTTTAGCCACCATTACAATATCTGCATCAAGGCCGGATTCAGGTTGTTCAAAAGGGATTGGCTGGATGTCCATACCGATTTGCGGGTGGATCTCAGTGGGGAGCGATTTTATTCCAGTTTCAGATTATTTTTAAATTTGGGCCAGGTGATTTCCATTCGACCCTTTATCCGGTTTGACAGGAGCGAAAACACCGGAAATCAGGAACCGGCCATTACCAAATTTTTATTTGGTCTCAGCCTGTTCAAATGGTACGACGATTAGAAGTCCGGTTATTTGAATACAATTCAATTTTACAGGAAATTATTTTCCTTCATCCAGCGGTCATTGAATATGGTACTCAGGTAACGGGAAGCGCTGTCAGGAAAAATAGTTACGATTCGGGCCGGTTTGTCCAGGGTTTTGGCCAGTTTTAAAACCCCCCACAGGGCTGCCCCGCTGGATCCCCCGCCCAGGATGCCCTCTTCCAGGACCAGCTTTCGAGTGTACCGAAAGGCATCCCTGTCCGATATCTGATAGATATCATCAATATTATCGAAATCGGCACAATTGATTAAAAATTCATCTCCCAGCCCTTCGATGGTATAGGGCTTGGGTTTGATGATTTTTTTATAGTGAAAATAGTCATAAAATATCGAACCCAGGGGATCAATGGCAATGACCCGGATGGCTTGATCCTGTTCCTTCAGATACTGGGCCACTCCGCCAATGGTGCCGCCGGTGCCCATGCCCGCCACAAAGTAATCGATCTTTCCATCCATTTGCTCCCAGATTTCAGGACCGGTGGTCCGGTAATGGGCTTCATTGTTGTCCCGGTTGTTGTGCTGGTCCGGGAAAAAACAGCCCGGGGTTTCCTTGACAATCCGAGGAGTAATATTGTTGTAACTGTCGGGAGAATCAGGCGGCAGGGAACTGTCAACCAGGTGAATATCCACTCCCAGTGTCTTGAGCTGGTTTATTTTTTCCTTGCTGATCCGGTCCCTGACAATGACCTTTAATTGATATCCCTTTTGAATGGCCACCAGGGCCAGGCCCAGGGCGGTGTTTCCCGATGAGTTTTCAATGATCAGCTGGCCGTTTTGAATGTGTCCGCTTTTCTCGGCTTTCTCGATCATATATTTGGCAATTCTATCCTTGACACTGCCCATGGGATTCAGAAATTCCAGCTTGGCAAAAATCTTACTGGAAATATGGTTGGTGATCTTCTGGAGTTGGATCAACGGTGTGTTTCCGATAATGTCCAGTATGCAGGCATCAGCTTTTTTGTCTTTCATGTTGTTTGTCCTCGGTCGATTGTACCTTGACCTTTCCCCTGGTTTTTCCAGTTTCGGAAAACGGGATTCTCGGCTCCTGAAAATCACCCGGAGAGACTATTGTATATGATAATTGCTATCCTGTAAAGATTTTTTATGAGAATGGCGATTCTTCCGGATGACAAGCGGCTGGATATCTGGTAGAATGAAGGAGTTGAGAATTTCAGCATAGGGATATGATTTATTCAAATTTTCTTTACTTCATTGTGGCCATTATTCTGTTTTCCTCGGCACCCCAGTCAAATATTACCCTGTTCTCTGTTTCCGGCAATCCAATCTGGCTGATCTTGATGGTTTTCTTATTCTGGCAGTTCAATCGCCTTCATTTCAAACGGTTAAGGACGAAATATGACAATGAAATTTTTGATTTATCCCAGGCCAAAAGGGAATATTACCGGTTGATCGGTTTGAACACGGTTATTGCCATATTTCTGTTTGCCATCGAGTTGTTTATGCTGAACTTGAAGGGTTTTTTGGTGAACATACCCTTATTGGGTGAACTGGAAACCCTGCTCAATGCCGGTGGCCTGCTGATTTTCCTGCTCCATTTGTCCATCGTCTGGTTCTGGTCGTTCCGAACCATGGGTGATATCCTGAGCTCATCCGCCAGTGCAGGCGATTATATCCGCTCTCAAATTAAATTCAACCTGGTGATCGTCATTCCCTGGCTGATGCTGTCGCTGCTAATCGATTTCCTTTTCCTGGTCCGAATACCCTTTATTCAGGGATTGCTGGATTCAGCTATTGCCCAGATTGCTTTTGTGGGGGTTTTACTGTTTATCATCGCCCTGTTTGCCCCGGTTTTAATTACCCGGTTATGGGATTGCCAGCCCCTGGCTGAATCTGAATTGAAAGAAAATATCCTTGAATTTTGCCACTCCCAGGGGGTGAAGTTTAAGAAGATTATGTCCTGGAACGCCTTGAACCGGGGCCTGATCACGGCCGGGGTGGTGGGGTTGGTGAAACCCTTTCGCTATCTCTTGATCACACCCGGATTGATCAACATGTTAAGCCCCGATGAAACCCTGGCCGTGGTGAGCCATGAGGTCGGACATGTCAAGAAAAAGCACCTTCTGTACTATCTGGGTTTTTTTATTGGATTCATGATTCTGATCTTTTCGGTTCTGGATCGGTTGCTGAATCTATTTTTAAATACCCGGCTTGGATTCAGCCTGGTGTTTTCAACCGATGGTGGATTCAATCTCTCCTTTCTGAGTTTTCTGAGAATTTTTATATCCCTGTTTCTGTTTATATTTTATTTTCGATTCGTATTCGGGTATTTCATGAGAAATTTCGAGCGTGAAGCGGATCTCTATTGTTTTCAATCCGGGATAAACCCGGTCCATCTGATCGCCAGCTTCATGAAACTGGGTGCCCGTCTGGGGGACGATGGAAAAAGAAAAAACTGGCACCACTACAATATTGGTCAGCGGATTGATTATATTCGTAAGAGTATGGAGAATCCGAAGTTGATCCAAATCCATAAAAAAAAAGTCAGGCGTTCATTGAATATTTTTGTTGTCGGCCTGGTGATCTTCACGGTTCTGAGCTTTAATCCCCTGGCCAGTCAATGGGACAATGTCCTGGTGAACGGTGTAGTTGAAAAGCTGATAGAAAAAAATCCTGATAATGCTCAATATTATTCATATCTGGCCATGCTTTACTATGAACAAAAGAAATGGGAAGCAGCCCGGGATGTTTATGAAAAATCCATCCGCCTGAATCCCAATCAGGCTGAATCCCTGAACAATCTGGCCTGGCTTTATTTAAAATGTCCGGCCCGGGAATTTCTGGATTTCAAGAGGGCTCTGAAATTGGCCCAAGAAGCCTTCCGGTTGAAAAGAGAATCTTTTATCCTGGACACTCTGGCCGAGGCCTATCTGGCCAATGGCCTGTATAAAGAAGCGCTGGCAACGGCCCGTCAAGCCCTGGAAATGGCTGGATCCAACCGCAGGTATTACCGGAAACAGCTGAAAAAAATGCAATCAGCCTATAAAACCTTGGAAAAAAGCATTGCCATCTGATTGGAATTGATTATTCGATCTCCATGGCTGCCAGAAAGGCTTCCTGGGGAATATCCACCTTGCCGATCCGCTTCATTCTCTTTTTCCCCTTTTTCTGTTTTTCCAGCAGTTTCATTTTGCGGGTGATATCCCCACCATAGCATTTGGCCAGAACATTTTTTCGCAAAGCCTTGACAATGGCCTTGGCGATGATGCGCTTGTTGATGGCTGCCTGAATGACAACTTCAAAAAGCTGGCGGGGAATAATGGATTTTATTTTTGAGGTTAATTGATTGCCGATGGCATAGGTTTTATCCTGGTGAACGATGAGCGAAAGGGCATCCACTGGCTGCTGGTTGATCAGTATATCCAGTTTTACTAGGGGGGATTCCTTAAAACCCTTGAATTCGTAGTCAAATGAGGCATACCCCTTGGATATGGATTTGAGCTTGTTGAAGAAATCATACAGGACTTCGGCCAGGGGAAGTTCATAGGTCAGGTAAATTTTTTGTGAACTGATATATTCCATTTTTTTATGGATACCCCGCCGGTTCTGCAACAGTTTGAGGATGTTGCCCAGGTATTCTTCCGGAGTGAGAACAATGGCTTCGATATAGGGTTCTTCGATTTTAGTTAGATTCTGGGCGGGCGGCATCTGGGCGGGGGATTCGATCTCAAGAAGGTTACCGCTGGTTGTCGTAATTCGGTACCGTACCGATGGCGATGTGGATATGATGGAAATGTCATATTCCCTCTCCAGTCTTTCCTGAACAATTTCCTTGTGCAGCAGGCCCAGGAAACCGCAGCGGAACCCGATACCCAAGGCCGGCGAGGTTTCGGGTTCGAATTTGAGGGCGGAGTCATTCAGGGTCAATTTTTCGATGGCCTCGCGCAGATCCTCATGGCTGGAACCCTCGCCGGGGTAAAACCCGGCAAACACCATGGTCTGGGGTTCCTTGAATCCGGGCAGGGGTTCAACCGTATCCTTTTTGGCCAGGGTGATGGTGTCACCGATTTTAACCTCGGAGATGTTTTTGATATTTCCGATTATATATCCGACTTCTCCGGCCGAAAGGGTTGACAGGGACCGGGGCCTGGGGGTAAATACGCCCAGCTCGCTGATCTCGTAAACCGCCTGGGTGGATAGAAATTTTATCCGGTCACCTTTTTTCAATACACCATCCATGAGACGGACCAGAATAATAACCCCGCGGTAACTGTCAAACCAGGAATCAAATACCAGGGCCCTCAGGGGGCTGGAAACATCTCCCCGGGGAGGGGGGATCCTGTCAATGATGGCGGGGATTATCTCCGGGATTCCCTGTCCGGTCTTGGCACTGACCTGAAGCGCTTCTTCCCGGCCAATGCCGATGACATTTTCCATCTGATTCAGGCTTTTATCCAGTTCATGATTGGGCAAATCGATTTTATTAATGATCGGAATAATGACCAGATCATTTTCCATGGCCAGAGAGGTATTGGCCACGGTCTGGGCTTCCACCCCCTGGGTGGCATCAATGACCAGCAGGGCCCCCTCGCAGGCAGCTAATGATCTGGATACTTCATAGTTGAAGTCGATATGGCCGGGGGTGTCGATCAAATTCAGAATATACTCCCGGTTGTGGCTGTCCCGGTAGTTCAGGCATACAAAATGAGATTTGATGGTGATGCCCCTTTCCCTTTCCAGGTCCATGGAATCCAGAACCTGTTCCTGCATCTCGCGTTTGGAGATGGCATTGGTGATCTCTAATAGCCGATCCGAAAGGGTGGTCTTTCCATGATCGATGTGGGCGATAATTGAAAAATTTCTGATATTGGAAGGGGTAAAGCTTGACATCCGGGATGACCTATTTGATTCCTTTTACGGCATAGGCGGGGGAGGCAAAAAGTATCTGATTGAGTTTGTCCACATTGGTATTAAAGGTTTGGGCCAGTGCATTGTCCGGAGGAATTGTTTCCAGTTTTTCATCGACCAATTCTGCAGAGTAAAATATGTCCACCTGGGAAAACCCGGAATTTTCCAGAAGATAGCGCATGTACTCGGGGTGGAGGGGCGTTTGATGGGTGACATCCAGGAAAAATATCCGGCTCAGGGCAAATAGTGAGAGTGGATTGATGGTTTCCAAAATCACGGGGGCTCGGGGTTTCAATACCCGGAAACATTCCAGGACCACCTCTCTCAGGTACTTGGGCCTGAAATGCTCGATGACCTGGGAAGAGAATATTCCTCCCACAGACTGATCGGGTCTTTGCTTCAACGCAGTGAGGATATCCTGCTGGATACAGTTGAGACCCTTGTGCCGGGCCCTGGCCAGCATGGATTCCGAAATATCAATCCCCTCGGCCTGTTTACCTTTGTTTTGTAAAAGTTCCAGAAATTCTCCTCGCCCGCAGCCCAGATCCAGTATGTGATCGGTATGAATGAAATGTTGCAGATAGGCCTTCAGATTTTCCTGAATGGTGGCTTCATCACCCCTGAAACGGTGTTCGAAATCAGAGTACTGGAAAGGTGACAATTTTTCCTTTATATCATTAAGCTGTTGCCGTTCAGTCGGATCCAGCCCGGATTCCGCTTTATCAATGATTCCCTGTAGGGATTTTTCCAAATTGACAAAGTTGATCAGCAGGGTCTTGACATTTGAGTATTCGGCCTCCAGTTTTTCGATCTTCCATTGAAGCGATTGGTAGACCATGGTGGCGTGGTTGTTGGAATAGGCATCCCATTCTTTATCCTGGGAAGTCATCCACTCATCCAGGTGACTGACCAGTTCAGAAAGTTTCTCCCGGATTTCCGGTTTCCCTGATTTGAAAATCCCCCGGCCTTTCAAGAGTCTTGCGATCTCTTCGATGGTATTTTGAAATCTTTTCCGGTGATCTTTTCGCTTCTCGATTAATGCTTCAATTGACCGTTTCATTATCAGAATCTTTTTCTTTGTTTTTATCCTGTTCCCTGGAAATCGACTTCTTGAAGTTTCTGATGCCTTCGCCAAGGCCCCGGCCCAATCCGGGTAATTTTTTTCCGCCGAAGAGAAAAGCAATGACCAGGAATATTAACAGTATTTCCCAAAATCCGAGACTTCCAAACATATTTTACTCCTTAAAACAGATACCGTCGCCAACCCTATGGAAAAACATGAATTTGCCGTTATTATTGGTTTATTGTAATGCTTTCAGGTTCCGGTGTCAAGACAAATAGAAAAATGAGGGATCTTGAATGTTGTCCGGTTTAGCGGAATACCTCAATCTCACTGATGGTCCAGATTTGTCTTCGATGTTGCCCGGTGTTGGTGATCTTGATATACCTGGCCCCGCAGGGATCTAAATCAATGGTCAGGGTGATCCGGCGGGGTGTCAGAAATTCTGTGATGGGAATCCGGGTTCGGTTACTTGCTGCAACCAAGGTCCACTGCCGGCCCTGGCCAGAGACTTCTACCCGGTATCCCAGTGGATAGCTGCAGGGAAAGTTGGGGCTCAACCTCAGGGATACCCGTTTCAGCGGATGGGATTGACCGAGATCAATCATGAAATAATCCCCGTCTTTCTGAGGTGGGCTCTGCCACCAGGTGAGAATCTTTCCGTCCAGGGCCAGACGGGCGGTAGCGGTATTGGTGTTGGTATGTACAGTCCATCCCTGATGGGATAACGGTTGGGAAGGTGGGTCAGTGGTTTCTTTTTTTGAAACCGGGTATCCACCGGTTATTTCATACAGCCAGGCCTCTCCGTATTTGTTCAGGAAGCGAATCTGGTCTTGAAGTTGAGATAATCGAAACATCAGAGTATCGAACCGGTCCGGTCGCATTAAATTGGAGTGGAAGATAACATATTTGACTCCGAGGGTGTTCAGGTCCGTGATCAATTCTTTGATCGGAAGATATTTCCACCTCTGCCGAATCTCATAGTAAAGTGGCGGAAAATATGAACTGCGTCCGTTAACCATTTTTTTTTGATGATAGATTGAATAATACATCCTCAGTGATTCAATTCGGGTCCTTTTAAATAATTTTTCCGGGATGGGAAATTCGATAATGGCCTCATTTTCAGCTATCTTTTTGATGTGTTGATAAACCGGGGGGATTTCACTTTTACCGGGAAGGTTGAACATGGGGATGGGGATGGATGCATACTCCAATAGGATCCCTGACCATACCAGCCCCAAGGCCAGGAATTTTTTTTTGTTTTTTAATCCGGCCAAAAGATGATGGAGCCCCTGGGCTGCCAGTACAGCCAGGGCGAACATCACCATGATGTGAAACCGCTGGGCCACTCGGACACCGTTGAATCCGGGAACATATCGATGCAAAAAGTAATAAGGCCCCTTCATGCCGAAGCCAAACAGGAAGGAACTGATCAGGATAACTGTGTAGATCAGACGCTGGTCTTTCAGTAAATCGGGATTTCTAAGCGGTTTTTTCCAAATCACCCACAGTCCGGTCATGGCCAGGATTAAAGCCAGTATGCCGGGAAACAGGGCCCCCTCGATTTTTTGCCAGGGTTTGGTGAGTTGACCGTACAGTCGGTTGTCCGAACCCGTGGCAAGATACTGGCTCAGGGTGGCTCCGGTTGCCCCTGCTCTGAAAAAACCGATATCCTGTTGCACCCGGATATATTGATAGACAAAGGGTCCCAGGATCATAACGCTGATCAGCAGAAAGAGGCCCATCTTCATCCAGTAGCGGCCCTCCCGGTATTTTTTGTGGGTCAGGGTATGGATGAGAATGTAGAGCCCGCAGAACAGGGTCAGATACAGGGCATAATGACCACTGGCCAGAAACTGCAGGGTGAAAAAAAGGGTGAACAGCAGTAGGTGGCGGATCTGTTCTCCATGGAAAAATTTATGCAGAAAAAGAAAGGCCAGGGGGATGCCCCCGGCGGTCAGGATCTGGAGGTGAACAAAATGAGACATCATGAATGGCGAAAAGGCAAAAATAAGGCCGGCAATGAGGCTGGCCCCGGGGCTGCCGGTCAGGTACCGGGCCAGCAGAAACATTCCCAGAGCCGATGTGAAGAACGAAAAGAGCAGGAGGAAATTATAGGTTAAAATGGGATTTTTACTGATGAGGTAGACGGGGAGGGCAAGCAGTGACTGGGTGAAATAGTGGTTGGAGTACAACAGGGTGTTTTTATAGGGGAAAAAAATGTTGGTGTCAAAATAATCCTGGAAATCCAGGTTGATGAGTTTCTCAATATTTTGGGAAATTACCCATATGTCAAAAACCGGATCCTTAAAATCCCTCACCCCGGTTTTCAGGTTGAACAGGGTGGGATGGGTCATGACCAGAGTGATGATAGCCAGGGCTAGTACCGGAATGATCAAGGATTTGGGATGTTTCATTATGAATGGTTATTGTAATATGCCACCGGATAAAAAACAACCGGTTTCACAGCATGAGTGACCTGGAAGTCGGGGATTGAAAAAAATCCAGATAGGTGTCAAAAGTCTGGCGGGTAATATCCCGGGCAGAGGTGTCATCCCGGTGGAAAAAAAGGATCTGCAAGATGTTCCGGGTGCTGGAGTCCACACAGGTTCGCAAAGAATCCGAAGATGGATTTCCGAAGGCACCGTCCCGGTCTTTTAAAAAAATCTTTCCTTTCATGTGCAGGCAATCTTTACGGATGCCCTGAAACTGGTCATCATCGCTTCCCAGGGTTATGGTGACATCTCCCTTTATTTTGACCAGGTCATAGAGCCCGAAACATATCTGGTATTTCAGGGACAGAAAATTGGTCAGGTCGACAAAGGGATTGACCCTGGGGAAGTTGCCCTTGTTTTTCAGCCGTCTCCACAGGGCCTCTGATGAGGGCCGATGTTTGGTGGGATCAATATGGAATTCCCGGTATAGTTTTCTGGAAAAATCGAATCCCGGTGGCATCTTCTCCCGGTGCTGTTCGAGCAGGTCGGGTAATTCCGCTTTAAGAAAATCATCCAGCCTCATGCCGGATCCGAATTCGATCTCCTGGTAGAGGTTAATCCCAGCCCGGAGCTTATCCGATAAGCGGTTGGTGAACCGGGGATCATTCATTTTGAAAGTCTATCAAGTCCGGTAATTTTTCTCGATCCAGTTGCGGTATCCACCGCTGATAATATTATTGATCCATTCCTCATTTTTCAGATACCACTGGATGGTCTTTTTCAGTCCTGAATCAAAGCTGACCCGGGGTTCCCATTTCAATTCGGTTCTGATCTTTTCAAAATTTATGGCATATCTCCGGTCATGGCCGGGGCGGTCGGAGACAAAGGTCATCAGGTCTTTATAGCTCTGGATCTTCGACTTCAAAAGTTTGACATGAAGGTTGGTCTTCAGGGGATAGAGTGTTTCCAGGGTTTCACAGATTTTTTCCACTACCTGGAGATTGGTCATTTCACAGTCACCGCCGATATTGTAGGTCTCTCCGGATTGGCCCTGGTGGATGATGGTCCATATAGCCGAGCAGTGATCCTCAACATAGAGCCAGTCTCTGATGTTCTGGCCATCTCCGTAAATGGGCAGGGGCTTTCCCTTCCAGGCGTTCAGGGTCAATAGGGGGATCAATTTCTCCGGAAATTGGCAGGGCCCGTAATTATTGCTGCAGTTGGACAGGGTAATCGGTAACGAATAGGTGTGAAAGTAGGCCTTTACCAGGTGGTCGGAGGCGGCCTTGGAGGCGGAATAGGGGCTCCGGGGATTGTAAGCCGTGGTTTCCAGGAAATGTCCGGTATCTCCCAGACTTCCATAAACCTCATCGGTGCTGATATGGTGAAATAGCACCTGCTTTTTCCCGGCCCAGGCTTTGCGGACCACTTCCAGCAGGGTGAAGGTACCCAGGATGTTGGATTGAATGAAATCCGAGGGTCCGAATATGGATCGATCCACATGGGATTCGGCGGCAAAATGAATCACGGTATCGATGGGGTATTTTTCGAATATCCCCTGCATGGATGTGTGATCACTGATGTCCGCTTTTTCGTAGAAGTAGCGTTTATTACCGTACCGGAGGGCAATATCGTGCAGGTTTTCCGGATTTCCGGCATAGGTCAATTTGTCCACATTGACCACGGTACCCCTGAAACCGGATTTCTCGAAAAGGTAATGAATAAAATTGCTGCCGATAAATCCGCACCCACCTGTAACCAGAATATATTTGATCTTTCGCTTTTTGGACATTTCAGCCACAGTCCGGACCAGATCCGGAATCGACAAGATTCAGGAGATAGCGGCCGTAATCGTTGTTGTTCAGGGTTTCAGCCAATTTTCTCAGTTCTTTTTCGTTGATCCAGCCGTTTTGAAAAGCGATCTCCTCGATACAGGCGATTTTTAATCCCTGTCTTTCTTCGATGGTCTTGATAAAGCTGGAAGCATCGATCAGGGACTTATGGGTTCCGGTATCCAGCCAGGCAAATCCGCGTCCCATCAGCTCAACCTTCAGTTGATTATCCTTGAGATAAATGTTGTTGATATCGGTAATTTCAAGTTCGCCCCGGGCCGATGGTTTTAATTGTCGGGCGTACTGGATGACCCGCTTATCGTAGAAATAAAGTCCCACTACCGCCCAGTTGGATCGGGGGCGTCCCGGTTTCTCTTCTATCGAGATAGCCATTTTGTTCCGGTCAAATTCAACAATCCCGTATCGCTGCGGGTCTCTGACATTGTAGGCAAATATGACCGCGCCATCCCGGGTTCGGACCGCACGTTGCAGTATTTCGTTGATACCGTGCCCGTAAAATATATTATCCCCCAGGATTAGGCACACCTGGTCATTGTTGATAAACTCCTCTCCGATGATAAAAGACTCTGCAATCCCCCGGGGTTCCTGCTGGGAGGCATACTGAATGGAGAGTCCCAAATGATTTCCGTCCCCGAACAATTTTTGAAATGCCGGTATGTCATGGGGAGTGGAAATGATTAAAATCTCTTTTATTCCGGCCAGCATTAATACCGATAGGGGGTAGTAAATCATGGGCTTGTCATAGATCGGTAGCAATTGTTTGCAGAGCGGTAGGGTCAACGGATATAGCCGGGTTCCATGTCCTCCGGCAAGTATAATTCCTTTCAATGCGGTTCTCCTGTTATTCCACCGTAACCGATTTGGCCAGGTTCCGGGGTTTATCCACATCACAGCCCTTCTCTTTGGCAATGTAATAGGCAAACAACTGCAGGGGGATGATATTCAATATGGGCTGGAGAATGGAAAGGGTCCGGGGAACCAGGATGAGGTCATCGGAAATGTTTTTAATTTTATCTTCCCCGTCATTGGTAATGGAAAGAATTCGGCCGTTCCGGGCCCTGATTTCCTGAATGTTATTGATCATTTTGTCATAGGTGGAATCCTTGGGTACGATGGCAATGGTGGGAAAGTTTTCATCGATCAGCGATATGGGGCCGTGCTTCATTTCACCGGCCGGGTATCCTTCGGCATGGGCATAGGAAATTTCCTTGAGTTTAAGAGCTCCCTCCATGGCGGTTGGATAGTTATAAAGCCTGCCGATATACAGGAAATCTTTGAAATGGGCATAACGGAGGGCAATTTTCTCTATCTGCTTGGCATTTTCCAATATGTCTTTTACCTGATCGGGCAATTTCTTAAGGGCGGTGAGCAATTCACTGCCTTCAATAAAGGAAACGGTTTGGTAGCGGCCGATAAACAGGGCGATCAGAGTGATTATGACCAGCTGGGAGGTGTATATCTTGGTGGAAGCCACGCCGATTTCAGGCCCGGCATGGTTGTATACACCGGCATCGGTTATCTGGGCGATAGAAGTGCCTACTGCATTGACGATGCCCAGGAGCAGGGCCCCCTTTCTTTTGGCTTCTTTGATGGCGGCCAGGGTGTCAGCGGTTTCCCCGGATTGGGAAATGGCCAGCACGGCCACATCTTCATTCAGTTTCAACCGCCGGTACCTGAATTCAGAGGCCAGTTCTATTTCGATATCCAGTTCGGTCAGGGCTTCAAATATGTACCGTCCCAGCAAGCCGGCATGATAGCTGGTACCGCAGCTGACAATGATAATCTTTTTGATATTTCTCAAACGGTCCAGGACCGGCTCCAGCCCGCCCAGTTTTGAAACGCCCTCATTGAGGATAATCCGGCCCCGGAAGGCATTCTTAATGCTTTCGGGTTGTTCGAAAATCTCCTTGAGCATATAATGCTCGTATCCCTTTTTATCAATTTTATATTCATCTTCGTCCAGAATCTCAATCTTTTTCTCCAGTATTTCGTTTTTCATGTTTTTAATATAGAAGCGGTTGGAATTGAGAACGGCAATTTCATCATCGCTGAGATAGACCATTTTATGGGTATAAGGTGCCAGGGCATTGGAATCGGATGCGGCAAAAAACTCGTTGTCCCCGATGCCGATGATGATAGGGCTTCCCCGTTTGACGATAAATATCTGGTGCTTATAATCGGTATGAATAACGGCAATCCCGAAAGTTCCCACCAGACGCTCAACCGATTTGATGATAGCAACTTCCAGGTCATTTTCGTAATTGTCCTCGATCAGATGGGCAATGACTTCGGTATCGGTCTGGGACTTGAATTGATGGCCCTTGTTTTGCAGTTCCTCCTTCAGTTCCAGGTAGTTTTCAATGATTCCGTTGTGGACGATGCTGATTTTGTTGTGGCAATCGGTATGGGGGTGGGCATTTATTTCCGAGGGCTTCCCATGAGTGGCCCAGCGGGTATGGGCAATACCAAAGCTTGAATTAATCCGGGTTCCCGCAGTCTTATTCTCCAGCCGGGATACTTTTCCCACGGTTTTGATGGTAACCATCTTGTTTTTATCCACTGTTGAAAGTCCGGCTGAATCATATCCCCGGTACTCCAGTCTTTTAAGTCCGTCTATCAAAATAGGAATGGCCTGCCTGTTTCCACAATAACTGATAATTCCACACATGGTAATCTCCCTATTTAAAATGATTCAGGTCTGATTGGCCCACCGGATAAACGTTGAATCCGATTTCAAACAACTGACAGTGATTCAGTATATTGCGTCCGTCAAAGATAAAGGCCGGTTTTTTCATTGATGAATAGATTTTTTGGTAATCGAGATGCCGGTACTCCTCCCATTCGGTCATTATGGCAATGGCATGGGCACCATCGGCCGCCTGGTAGGGATCGGTTTCATAATTGATGTTATCCAGACCCGCTAAATCAATCCGGGCGTTAACCAGGGCTTTGGGATCGGTAATGGAAATCACTGCCCGCTCTTCCAAAAGCTTCCGGGTGATAAAAATAGCGGGTGATTCCCGGGTATCCCCGGTATTGGCCTTGAAGGCAAAGCCAAAGATGGCGATTTTCTTGTCAGCCACGGTATTGAACATTTCCCGGATAATTTTTTTGAAAAACCGGCTTTGCTGGTATTCATTCATCTGTACCACCATGTTCCAGTAATCGGCCACCTCATGAAGCCCGTAACTCCGGGAGATGTAGACCAGATTCAGGATATCCTTTTTGAAGCAGGAACCTCCGAATCCTACGCTGGCGTTGAGAAATTTTGAGCCCACCCGGGAATCGCTGCCCACCGCATAGGCGATTTCAGCAATGTTGGCATCGGTTTTTTCACACAGGGCGGAGATTGAGTTGATTGATGAAATGCGCTGGGCCAGAAAGGCGTTGGCCACCAGTTTTGATAATTCCGAAGACCAGAGATTGGTGGTGATGATTTTTTCCCGGGGGATCCAGTGGGCATAGATATCAACGATCGCCTGGGCTGCTTTGGTACCGGCAGCATCGGTGTGTGACCCGACTAAAATTCTATCCGGTTCCAGCAGGTCTTTGATGGCGGTTCCCTCAGCTAAAAATTCAGGATTGGATACCACCTCAAATTTGAGATTGCGGTTGTTGGCTTTCAGGATCCGCTCCATGGCTTCGGCGGTTCTTACCGGAAGGGTACTCTTCTCCACGATGATTTTGTTGTTCCGGGCGTGCTCGATGATTTGCAAGGCGGTTTTTTCCCAGTATTGAAGATCTGAGGCCATTCCGGCACCTTCACCGTAGGTTTTGGTGGGGGTGTTGACCGAAACAAATATGATATCTGCGGCTTTGATTCCGGCTTCGATTTCAGTGGTGAAAAACAGATTTTTCCCTCTGATTTTCTTGACGATTTCATCGAGCCCGGATTCAAAAATGGGCAGGGTATCCGAATTCCACTGCTTGATTCTGCCCGGGTCGATATCGACCACGTCTACCCGGTATTCCGGACATTTCAGGGCAATAACCGACATGGTGGGTCCGCCCACATAACCGGCACCGATACACAGGATTCTCTTTTTGAATTCCATTTCACTCCGTCAGTGTATTAAGAATTTTTTTTATTATATCATACAAATTTTAAAAAAAAATTAAAACCGGCTTAAAAACTCTTTTTTATTGAATGATGATTCCGGATTTGTTTTTTCCGTGGAAATTGGGTATAATGACAAATGACGAAAGCATATCTTATACTGATTGTTTCCTGGCTGGTTCCCGGGGCCGGTCATTTCTTGCAAAAAAAAATAGTCAAGGGAGTGGTCTTTCTATCCGGTATTTTGTTGATGCTGACACTGGGTTTGATCATGCAGGGAAAATTTTACGGGCTCAAGCCCTTTCATCCCCTGTGGGTGCTTGGTTTTTTGGGTGACCTGGGTAACGGCATTTTTTATTTTATCATTCAACTTGTCGGGTTGGGCAAGGGATCTATTGAATCGGTTACCTTTCATTATGGTACCACCTATCTGGTGAGTGCCGGTCTTTTGAATTATCTGGTGGCCCTGAACGCATTCGATATTGCACGGGGGAAACGAAAATGATTTTTAAGAGTCATTTTGTATCCATGATTATTTTTTCGCTCATTGTGTCTGTTTTAATGGCTTTCATCAGGTACGATGATAAGAAAGCCATTCTGCGTTATGCGCTGAAATTATTTCTGTATATGACCGGCGGGGTGATCCTGTTCAGCTGGGTCATGTATTTGTTGTAATTTTCAGATCGTTTCAATCAAAAGGAAAACCCGAAAGCCACCAGAGCCGTAGGTCCTCCCAGGTTTATCGAGCTGTTTTCCGGTCTGATACTCAGCATGACATATTTTAATTTGACATCAATAAAAATACTCTTTCCGAAAAAGTATTTCAGGCCGGCTTCGACAAAAAAACCGAGACTGCTTTCATCGATGGTTCCGATGGGATTTTCCTCGTTGATCAAATAAAAACCCAACCCGACACCCAGATAGGGGCAGAAATTACTTTTGCCCATCAGGAATCGTCCGCCGGCTTCTATGGGAATGATGGTAATGGTGGTTTCTTCATCGGTTATGGTTAAGTTTCCCTTGGCTGTTAAAAAATCGGTATGCAGGAAAACTTCGAAAGACCTGGTAAATCGGAATCCGATATCCAGGCAAAAGGTCAAATTCACCAGGTTATAGACATCGTCGGTATCTCCGGAAAAATTTCTTACCCCTGCACCCAGGGCTATAGAGAACTTGTTGGTGTTCGCTGAGGTTGGTTTGGCCTGGACCAAACCGATTCCCAGTAAGAGAATCAATAGAAAAGTGGCTTTTTTCATCTTGCCTCCATTTTAGCAATTAAATAATATCTGATGATACGAGTAAGCGATCATTTTATTTATTTTACTTTAATTTTATGTATTGATTCAAGTCATGGCTTTTTTGGGAAAGCAAATCCCTGGCCTGGATGTGGAGTTGAAAATACCCCTTGTGTGCGGAGGGAAGGGGCAGTGAAATGGTGATGGATTTCTCCACCGATTTCAGGGTCTTGGAAGTTTTGAAAACAGTGTTATGCTGATCATTCACCAACTCGATCTTGACCGCCATTAATCCGGTCTTTTGATCTTTCACCTTATCAATTTTGAAGTCGGCAATAGTAAACTTGATCTGGTATCCGTTGATGGAAAAGTCGGATATATTGATTTTGGGTTCTTTAAGATAATCAATCAAGTTCCGGATTTCACTCTTGAAAAATTTATCTTTATAGTAGATGCTGGCTCCGGGGATTGATGTTTCAACTTTGATATCCTTGTCTTCTACGTTGCCGTCAAATTCAAAAATCAGGTTGTAATAAAAATCTTTGTTTTTTCGGATGGCCTCTATCCCTTCTTTCAAGTCAGTGGTATCGATATCCACTCCGCCGGTTTGCTTGGCGAATTCCCTGAGGATGCCTTCATAATCGGGTGATTGATCATCCGGTGTGCTGATATCCTGGCGCAGGCTTCTGAACAGGATTACATTGTAGCTCAGATTGGCACCCATCAGCAGGTTGTAAATTATCTGCCTGGGAAATTTATCGGAAATGAGCATGGATTTTTCAAGGGTCAGGAGTCCACTGGAGATGGAGGCGGCTGTGGCCTGTCCTTCGCTTGACGTGACCGACGTCAGGTAAGTGCGGATATTGCTCGCTGCTTTTTTGAATTCTCCCATGGCCGGCATGATCTCCCGCTGCTGAAAATTGATGAACCATTTTTCCCCGCTCTGTTTGGCTAACAACATGGCTATGGAGGTATACTGCCTCATATCCGGGAACAGGAATTTGGACTTGTAATTACTCCATTCACGGCTGTAATCGTTTAAAAATTGCATGATGGTGTTGGTGGTCAGGTCTGTGGTGGATCCGCTTCTTCCTCCTGATGTGATACTGCCTCCCTGGTTGACTTTCCGAATTTCCCTGAGCAGGTTTTCCCGGGAAGAGACCTTGTTTTTCTTGAAGTCCAGCGAGTCTTTTTTTACGATTTTTTTGATATCCTCGATGATTTTGGTTTTTTTATTGGATAAGGCAATGCGGTACATTTTAACCGGAGTAAGAACGATGAGGTTGTCGGTATTCTGCAGAACGTTTTTGACGAAATGGGTGACGCCATCCGAGATCTGCTGGCCGTATTCGGTCAGGTTAAAGGCCAAAACAAAATTTCTCGGTTCATCGGTTTGATCCAGTGAACGTTTCTGTCCCAGCAGGTCAAGGATCTCCTTTCTCTGTTCGTTGATGTAAAAACTGAAGTCACTCTTTTTCAGAGTGAGTTCGGGCCCGGTTTTGGATATCACCCGCACCGGCAATTTCAACAGGACTTCATCGTTGGCTACAAGATGCAGGCCAACAATAAATATGAATAATAAAACGATTAAGGCGATTTTTTTCATTATGTCCTCACTTTGGTTTTCATTATACTATTAAAAAAATAGTATTCTGAATTATAGCAAACAAAAACCAAAAATCAAAGGAGATAATGAATCGAACCCCCTCCGGTCTATTTATCGGTTGTTTCCTGGACCTGGTTTAAACGGATAAAGGTTTTTTCCTCAAACTGGTTTTCAACGGTGATATCAATCAATACCCATTGGGTTTTATCATCAATCTTCATTTTAAAGTATTTTTGATTGTTTTTAGCAGTCGAACTATTGAGTTCAACAATTATAATCAAATCGGCATCGACCATGAAGCGATACTGGCCGTATTTTTGTCCGTTTAAAAAAACCTGCTTGTTGGCTGTAAAATCTAACAGGTCATTGCCCTCATTGATCCATTGTCCGATAACCAATGACTGAGTATCCTCCATGGTTTTGTCAGCCTGAGGGGGGGGGGAGGAAAACAGGATAAGCCCCATGGCCATTGAAATGATTATTAGCATGATTGTTTTTTTCATTTTGTCCTCCGTTCTTCAGGTGATATCAACAGGAGAGGTTTTTGGGATAAACGGTTCATCCTTGATTTTGCTCCTCTGGTCGGGAAAATGTCAGGGTTATGGATGAACTGACCTCCGGTGCTCCTTTTTTAATCACCTTAAATTTTATTTCAATCTTGTCTTTCCATTTTTTTATGGTGTCTTCGCTGAGATCCCAGATTATCTCACCGGTCTTCGGGTTCAGCGATAACCCCGGGTCCTTGGGCGATATCAATTCAAAACTCAGGGTGTTTTTTATATCCAGGAATTCATCCGCATCCGGATCCGTGGCCTTGATTTGGTAATGAAACCGGCCCGGGACTTCAAAGGCTACAATCGGCGGAAGGTCCAGAATGGGCGTTGCTCCCCGGATCATGATGTATTTGCTCTTGGCCATTCCGGATTTGAGTTCGCCATTGATGGCTTTGATCCGGCAGTGTACCCAGTCTCCGCTTTTGAACCGGTCACTGGGGAGTACCGGTGTCTTGATATCAATGATTTCCTTGTCGTTGACAAACCAGCGGTAGTTGAATATGACCAAATTGTCCTCGGTCTCAAGTGTGGCTAAAACTTCCAGATTTATTTTGGACTGGGCCGGGGTCAGAAATTTTACCTCGGATATCACCGGGAATTCTCTTTTTTGTTGTTGGGTCGGGGTTTGTTTGGTTTTGAAAGCGTCCGCTTTTTTCATAATTGGTTGAGATGTTGATTCTTTATCCACGGACAAACCGGTTTCGGATTGAGATCCCCCGCATCCCAATAAAGAATAAACCAAAAAAAGAGAGAGTATAATCTTCATCAGTCGCGGTCTTCCTTCCAAAAAATGGGCCCGAAAATATCGGAGAGGTCAACGGTTTCCTGGGATTGGATATCCGGGCTGCCCGCCACACCCTCGCCGATATAGATTTTAAACTTACCCCCGGACAGGGCGCCGTATCCCTGGATTTTACCGGAAAACACATCGGTATCGCTGATGTTAACCGTGGTTCCCATTCCGGTGAGTTTAAAACTGTAGATCCACTGGTTGCCCTCACAGGCACATGGATCGTCAATTATAACTGAGCCGGGGGCATAGGTGTTAAAATAAACCTGGTAGTTGAGAAACAGAGGGTTGGGCTCGAAGAGTATTTCACTGGTTTCATTCACATAGGTGAAATAAAATCCCTGGTAGGACGAGAGTGAAACCTCGGAATCGGTGCCCGGGTTGGTAAACGAGGCGGTGATATCGCTCAGATTCGCCGTGGTCAGGGCAGGGGAAATATTGCCGCTGTCAATCAATCCGACAAATTGTCCGGTCAGGTTATCTCCGTGATTGGGTTTGGCCCGGTGTCCGGTTCCGAACAATAACCACAGATTAAAGTTCTGGTCAAAACCCAGGGTGGGCGGGAGAAACAGGGTCTGACCGTCATCGGCCTGGAAAATCAGGTTGGGCCTCCAGCTCAATGGTACTCCGTTCAGGTTGATCTTCCAGATTCGGCCGCCCTGGCCATTGGTGCCGCGGTAATCACCGCTCTCCATCCAGTAGGCATAATCCGCATAACCGTCATAATTCTGGTCGATGATCGACGGAGTCGAGGTAAAGGCATATTTGAATCCGGAATTGGTGTGAATATAGGTGCCTCCAACCAGGGTGTCGGGGTCGGAAGTCGATGCGCCGTATATGAATTTTTTAATGACCACACCGGTATAGGCGTCGAGGATAAAGAATGACTTGCCCTCCAGGTCTCCGGGGGCCGGGAGTTCATCCTGATTGTAGCCGCCGGTCAAAAACACGGCCGGGAAATGGCTGCCGCTTCCGTCATTGGTCAATTCGGCAATGATGGGTTTGGCTTCGGTCAATCCCATGGTCGAATCAGTAAATTCCCACAGAAATACCGGGGAGGTGGGATCGGTCACATCCAGGGCGCAATAGGCGTTGCCTCCTATGCCCATGCCGAAGATCAGGACGGTTTTCCAGTCGGTCCAGTCACCGCTGGTGCCCACCTTGATATCCTTGACAATGGCTTTTCCATCGATAAAATACTGGTGTTGTTCCAAAGACCCGGTAACATCGGGAACCATATGTTTTAGCTTGGTGAGCAGTGACGGGGGTATAAAGGCCCAGAGTTCTTCTCCGGTTTCCACCTTGAAGCAGTGAAACATGCCGTCATTGGCACCCACGTAGACCACTTCGGTCCGAACCACCCCGTCCGAGGAGTGGGCCCCGGTCCTGGTGTAGTATTGGAAAAAATCCTGGTAGCTGGTATCAAAGGCGCCCTTCCAGGGCAGGGGCACGCCTACTACCAGGGGATTGAAGTGAAACACATCCCCTAACTTCCAGTTGTAGCCGTTGTTGCCCCGGATAAAATCAACCACTTCATCCCGGTCGGTTTCATCCTGGGTGGTATCCCCGCTCGCAAAGCCCAGGTCAGCCGGGCTGATGTTGCCGGTGGTGAAATCCACCCAGCTACTGCCGATGATGGTATTGATGTCCCGTTCAGTGGTGCGGCTGTTGAGTACCGGACCCGCATCCCAGAGCAGTGCCGAACCGGGATTTTCCAGATCCGTGGGGAAATCGCCGTTCTCATCTAACAGGTAACACTTCAAATGGCCTTCCCAGAGGGTCTGGTTGTTCTTGGGAACAAAGGTGGCGGCATAACCCCGGCGCTCGCTGTAGGTGAGGGAGAATTTCGGGGCGGCAAACGAGGCATAGGCCCTTACCTTTTCATCGATGCTGGCAAACACGTCTTTCATGGCCTGCAGCAGGGTGTCATAATCCTTGGCCACGAAGTATTCGCCCCCGCCGTTTTCAGCCGTATCAGCCAAAAGCTGGTTGTCGATGGTAAATCCCACGGCATAGGTAAAAATAAACTGCTTGTTTTTATAGACTTCCTCAAAATTGCTATCGTTTTTTACTTTATCGGCATCATCCGGATACAGGTCGTTGGTAAAGGCAAAATAGGCCAAGTCATCCAGGTAATTGGTTCCCAAGGTGGTTCCGCCCAAGGTGGCGGTGTCATCATCATTCTCTATATCGTTGGTATCGCCCCAGGGCGCGCTGTAGTCATGCACCCAGGAGGTGCCGTCATGGTATCCGGTGTAAAACAGGGAATCACTGGTATGGTTGCGCAGCTCGTCATCCCGGGTGGATTCTCCATCAGTCATCACGATGATAAAATTCAGCTGGCACCAGTTGGTAATAGGGGAGTTGGCGGACAGACTACCGGAACTGGAATTACTCAGGGGGAGGAAGTAGGATAAATTGGATAACGCACAATCCCCGCCGTGGCGGAAGTAGGCCCACTGCTCGGCATAGGTCTCGGCCAGCGGGGTCCAGGTTTCGGCATTGATGCTCTTGATGAGACTTTCAAAAGCCTGAAAATTGCTGTTGGTCTGGCAGTCATGAACCCGGCTGCCTCCTTCGGGATCACTCTGAGTTCCAAACACCGACAGGCCGATGCGGGGGTAGGCCTTGTTGGGGTCCGGGTCAGCGTCATAATCATCGAAGATATCCCCGATCACCTCGGTCATCACCCTTTTGGCCACCCGTATCCTCACCCGGGTGTCCTCATGAACCGTGAAGTCCGTGGTGTCAACGGTGCCGTAATCGGTAAAATGGCTGACCGCATCCCACTGGGTGGAGGTGGCATGATAGAATATCCAGTTGAGATAATTTCCATGATGTCTAATATAATCTCCACCTCCGGTTTCGGGACCACCGAGTAATTTCACAGTTCGGCCATTAACTGTTTGCCAGCTTGTACTGGATGGCCATGTATAATCTCCATAAGCAAAACTTCCGCTGTAAATGGTAGAGTGATTATATTCCGGATGAAAGATCACGTTGTTCATGGAACCGGAGTTGTCCATCATGATCAACACGTTGGGTTTTAAAATGGAATAGGTGCCGCCGGTAAACAGCACCTCGTCTTCCCAGGCATTGATGATAAAACATAAACTCAATATAACGACTAAGATTAAAATAATTTTTTTCATATTATCCTCCCTAATATTCCGATGACAGCAGAACCACCACCGAATTGACCTGTTTGCGGG
>CBDAFS010000060.1:0-36472 GCA_965195285.1 uncultured Aminicenantes bacterium
ATAAAAGATTACTGGATTAATTTACCAAAACATCTTGAAACCAACCTGTTAATTGATGCAGGTATTCTTTCAAGTGAAAAAAAATGGATTTCAAAAGGAATCGGTTTAATAGACAGTGTAATTATGGTAATTGCAAGAAAAGCAAGATCTAAAATTTGGACCTTAGATAAAAAATTGAATAATCTCCTGAATGATAATGAGAAATACAAAACATAACGAATCGCTGCTCCTAATCCTCAACTGCCCAGCGGTTTCGGACAGGTGAGCTTCGTCGTTAGGTGGATAATCGATAATAATACAGTTTAAAATGATTGAAAATTTAGATTACCAGAAAGTTGCCAAAGAAGTTTTTGATAATATTCAAAAAATACAAGTGAAAAACACTCCGAATCTTAGAAGAATTCGTAAGATATATTCAAAAAAGCTTGAAAATGCAGCACCCGAACAAATGAACAAGTACTTGCCTCGCGAGTAAAGCGCGAAGTAAAAAATAAACTGACAACAGGATTAAAAAACCCCATTTTTTTTCAGGGAATATAGAACATTCTGAAATCCATGACATTGGTTCCGGTGGGGCTGTTTTGAGTAAACCCTTGATTTTTTTATTAATGGATCCGCAAACGCTCAAAAAATATATATTGAAAAATACATTTGTTCATATTATTAATATTTGTTAGAAGTTAAGGGGGATTTTTTATTAATTTCCTCTGAGATGGATAATCTAAGAATATTAAATTCTAACCGAAAATTTCGGTATTGGCGAAAACCTGGGTGAATTTATAAAGGTTCGAATAATCTATTATATAACTAAATCAACAACTTATAGATCATGATATTTAATATTATAAATATAGACAAATTAAATCACATTTTCACTAATTAATGAATAAACGAGTCAACTTTCTATTGAAATTTATTTAGGATTTTAATAAAATATATACTGATGTTTATTAATAGTTAGGGGTTAGAGAAGTTGGGTTAGTCATCAAATTTTGATAGCAGATTGCACAATGATGACTGGCCCCATTTTTAACTGACCCGGTGTCTCGCTGTCAATGAGATCGTTTAAGATAGCTAAGGTTTTCATCATCGTGTTCATAGGGTTGGGTCTCGCTTTCTGGCTTTGGCCTTCAATCCTAATCAGATCCGTATGGCTTGTGGCTTTCTGGACATCGCTCACCGCCTCATTGTGGGTGGCGCTGGCGTCGCTCCCGCATTTGTTTCTTGGCTACCTCACGATGCCGGCTTCACGAGGCACGGTTTTTAGACGCCTCGTTCTGGTCGATTTTGGGTCCGAAAGCAGCAGCACGAGACGGTTTATATCCTCGATACCTCTTAGTCTGATCTTTCTGGGAGTGGCATGGAGCGTCGGCTTGCTTACCTATGCTATCGTCCTAGTAGCTTTCTTTCTGTCTACCGAAATAAACTATTTGGTGGAACGATTAACGCCGCTGCTCGTGCTCTATCTCGGCTCGTCCGATCCGCATGACTCGCAACGCTCGTCATCCTTGATCGCTGCCACACTCTACCCCAGGCTAAGGCGCCTCGTGACCATTCTACGGCCTACTGAACGCAGTATCGCACCATCGTTCACTAGGTATACCTCTTATCGAACCCACGATGATCTGTGGGTCACGATGTTAGACGAGCTACTGGAACTCACTCGAATTATAGTCATTGATCTTCGCACACCCACAGCGGCTCTTTCTTTTGAACTCAATAGAGTTTTGGAAAAACGCCTCGCCTACAAAACGCTGGTTCTGGTGGACTCCCGTCAAGTGGATAAGATTAAACCCGTCTTGAGTGAAATCACAGTAAATGGCGGCGTCTGCCTGACGGACTATAGTCTGCTGGTGAATCTCCTTTATATGTTTTGCAATCCACGAATGCGACTGCCGACCTCCGGCTTAACGATGCACTCCCTTGTTGACGACATCCGCAGCGTGAATCCGAAAATCGAGATTCCAGTTTGGGATGATTCGGAGTAGACTATTACTCATGACTTCCGGTAATAGGGTTATTTAGTAGTTTTTGACAGAAATTTGAATATTGATGACTGCCCCATTTTATGCTCAACACCTAATCAGACGCTGGAGTCGATCCAACGCTCCATCTCTCCGCTCGAGGCGCAGTGGGAGTTCGCATACGCCGTTCATGATCAAGCTTGCGTGTCAGGCGGCGGGTGAGATCGGGCGTTAAAATGTGAATGAAATATAGAAGAATGGAGGAAATAGGGAGATGTTTAGGGGATGTAGAACATTCTGAAATCCATGACATTGGTCCTGGTGGGTCCGGTCGTTAGCAGTTGATTGAGGCTTTTAAAAAACGCATATGAATTATTATTGTTGAGATGCATATCAATATCAAGTTTTTGTTTTTTTGTTTTTTTTATGGTTTTTTCAGTTATCCAGGCACCGGCTGCATCAGTGGGCCCATCGATACCATCAGTACCCATACTTAACACATAAAACGGATGTTCCATATGCTGCAGTTCTTTCAACATTTGCAGTACAAATTCCTGATTTCGCCCTCCTTTCCCTTTTCCCCTGAGGGTCACGGTTGATTCCCCACCGCTAATAAGAAGCACGGGTGGTTTAAAGGGCTGTCCATTCTTAAAAATCTCCATCATTATTGACGCGTACAATTTGGCAATTTCAGTTGCATCTCCTTTATCTCTTGAGGTCAGGATATGGGTTTTTATTCCCCTTTTCTCAGCGGATAGCTTGGCTGCCTTCAGAAAAACACCATTATCTCCCAGCAGAAAATGATGATTGTTCTTGAATTTATCCAGTTCGGGTAGTGGCGTGTCCTTTATTCTCCCCTTTCTTCCTTTTAGAAAATAATTTTTTAGTTCGGGTCCCAGCGTATTAATCAGATTATATTTTTGAAGAATGGCATATGCATCGAAAAAAGATGTGGAATCTCCTATTGATGGTCCGGATCCGATATCTTCCAAAGGAGAATCAATGATATCGGAAAGTATCAGTGATATGATTTTCGCTGGAAATATTAATTCTGCTAGCCTTCCTCCCTTAAAAGCCGAGATATGCTTCCGGACACAGTTAATTTCCCTGATATTTGCAGAAGATGTTATCAATTTTTGGGTTAATTTGATTTTACCCTTAAAACTGATTTCTGGGCGAGGATATGAAAGTAATGCCGATGCCCCCCCTGTAATCAATACAAAAACCAGATCATTCTCTGAGACCTTGTTTTTCACATATCTGATCACTGCTTGACCGGCATGAAAATTTTGTTTGTCCGGAATCGGATGATTTCCAGGATAGCATTTTATTTTGTTGTCTGAAAATGCCTGGTATTCTGGCGATATGATGATACCTCCGTTTATATTCTTATTTAAGATTTTTTTTAGACCTTTGTGTAAAAAAGATACTCCTTTGCCGGCTCCGATAATATGAATTTTTTCATATTCCTTCAGATTAAAACGCTTTCCCTGGATTATCAATCGATTGTTTTTGAATTTGATCTGTTCCTGTATTAGCTTAGCAGGATCGACCGCTCCCAATCCCTCTTTTAAAATATGGTTTCCCAGGATTTTGAAATCACTGTATCTTTGGGGGGGTAATATCCTGTTGATCATTGTATTTTCCCTTTAGTTCTTTGTAGGAGAAAAGGGGAAGGGCATTGCTCTCTAAAAAAATCACCTGAGCGATTCCCTGCATGGGAAAAAGAAGAACGGGTTTTCCGGAAATATTGGATATGGATATGGTCAAAAAACCATTCCATTCCGGTTCCAGCGGAGTCACATTGATTAAAATTCCGCTTCTGGCATAAGTTGATTTCCCCAGCACGAGTCCCATCACTTTTTTAGGGATTTTAAAAAACTCCAAACTTCTTCCCAGAATATAGGATCCGGTTTCCAGAATGATTTGGTCTTCGGTGAAGGTGTCATAATGACTTTCACTCATATTATGTGGATTGATCTGTTGGATATTGGTTTTTATTTTTTTATAAGTATTGTGCAGGCGAATATCGTAACCATAGGGACCCAGGCCATACGAAATGACTCCCTCTCTCACTGAATAGGGTAAAAAGGGATTCAGCAACTGGTGTTCTTCAGCTTGGGTTTTTATCCAGGTTGAAGATTTCAACATTTGCTAATCGGAAAGCCTGAGATTCTCAAATGCATATGGGTGGATAACTTTCTCAGATACAAAATACCATTTTTTAAATCCTTGGAAAACTTGGTTAGGTATTTGGCAAAACCGATTTCCTTGTTCATTCTTAATTTGTTTTCGAATTCGATGTTCAATTCCCGTAATTCGATCATTAAATTTTGCAAATATAAAATGTTATCCAAGGTTTCAATTAATTTCACAGTGGAAATATCACTTATTTTGGTCTCAGGAGTCATCTTAATCCTGTCTATTGAATCAGATACCATTTCCTTTACCGAGTAATCAATTTCGTTCAGGTAGGGTTTTTTATAGTCTTTATAATATCTCAATTTGTGCTTGGCGCGTTCTTGGATTTTTTTGTTCTGTTCAATGAAAGAAAGGTAAAAACTTTTCAACCCGAGGTATTTTTTTTCAAACTGAAGTATATTGATGAAATCACGGCCGATATATATTTTGTCGCTATATGAGTTTTGCAATTCATCTTCATAGTGGGAATAAAATTTTAATTCAAATTTACCATCCCCATGGGGAATCACCCTGGTAATGGTAATATTCTGGGGATCTGTAATATAATATGTGTTTTCTTCGATAATGGCACTGTAAATGAATAGTGAATTGATAATGAAATTTTTTAATGAATCAAAAAACGAATTATGTTGAGATAGGAAGTCTCTGAATTCAGCCGGGGGTTCACCGATTAACGATATATATAACGGTGAAAACAGGTATTTCTCTTTATCAGAAACGAATTCAAAGTAAAAATTATTCAGTACTTTTTTATATAGATTTGAATATTTTATTGCCGGGAAATTTGTCAGGGGGTTATCACTGTATTCCTTGAAATAGGTTTGAAGCTCCACATTATTCTCCATTAAAATTATATTGTAAAAATATTCAAATGTAAATATCAAATTTTAAAATTCCAACCTGATTGTTGAATCTACCGGGCGGGTATTTTATATTAATATCTGGTCAAATGGCTTTACTTTGTTATATTTTTTTGTTAATTGATACATAGATGAAAAAAATAAAACCGTTGATTTCAGCTCCTTTGATGGCTTTAATTTTATATTTTTTCATCATTTTATTCATTATCTTGAGTTTAAAAAACTTCACCCTTCTCGCGGCGCCTGTTTTTTTTGCCCTGGTCATTGCATATTTATTCAATCCATTGGTCAGTTTTTTGGAAAAACGGACACCTTTATCCCGTCCCCTTATCTCAGCCCTTTTAATGTGTGTTTTGGTGTTGGCATTTTCGTTTTTGGTGGGAATTTTATTGCCGGATTTCATTGACAGAATAAAGAACGCAGCTGTGAAAATACCTCAATTGTTAAAACAGTTTGCAGAAAAAGTTGAGGTTGTCAGTAATTATTTAACCAAAAATTTTTCAGAATATATTGGAAATGTTGATATAAGGGGGAGTATCGAGACCACCACAAGCAAAATTCTTTATAATTTTTCAGATTTGCTGATAAAAGGTTTTTCCAGTCTTTATGGTGTGTTTTTTATTATGGCTTTTCTCTTTTTAACCCCTCTTTTTTCATATTATTTTCTTAAAGATTACTATAAAATAAAGAAAAGTTTATTTGAATTGGTGCCGGTTCGGGTTTCCAAAAAATTTTTAAAAAAAACCGAAAATATGAACCGGATATTATCGTCATTTATCAGGGGTCAGGCTATTGTTGTTGTAATTCTGGCTGTTTTGTACTCTATTGGATTGAGTTTAATTGGATTGCCCTTTCCGATTTTAATCGGGATCCTTTCAGGCATCGGAGATATTATCCCCTATCTTGGAACCATAGTGGGTTTTATTATTTCTCTTATAATAGGAATTGCCTATTTTCAATCGATCGAAAAATTGTTATTGGTGGTACTGGTTTTTGCGGTGGTTAAAGGGAGCGAAAACTGGTTTTTCTACCCCAAAATAGTGGGAAAAGAAGTGGGCCTTCATTTTGTTTGGGTTTTGGTATCCATTATCCTTTTTGGTCGCTTATTTGGTTTTTGGGGGTTATTGATTGCCATTCCGGCTTCTGCCGGATTTAAGGTTTTCATTACAGATTTGGTCGATTACTATAAAAAGTCCTCTTATTTTAAAAAAAAATGAAGAACATTATTATTTTTTTTGTGATTTTCCTGACATCTATCGCTTTGCCCGCTCAAAAAACCAAAAATGAAAATCAAAGTACATTTATCATTCAACCTGATTTGAATAAACTGAATTTGGATGAGAAGTCAAAAAAAATCGCTCAAGTATTTTTTGAGATTTCTGGCCTATGTGATCAAATAAACCGAAATAGTAAAACACCTGAAGACCGGGAGAAAGTTTTGTTGGAGATCACCCGATTGTTGAATAGTGCTGTTGAAATAGAATCCGACTCAAAAAATAAGATCTATTTATCTGCTCTGGCCGAAGATATTTTAAAAAATGATTTTGGCTCCAGTTATTCAAACTGGCTGAATATGGAAAACTCCAAAATTGATATTCTTTATCAAACAGACAAATCAAAAAAGTTGACTGTATCTGTTTTGGCGTATGATCATAAATTAACTCAAAAGGCCGGACGTTACAGCTCGCTTATTGATAAAATGAAAGCAAATACCACACGGAAGTATTATTCGATTTCATCATCCACATCATTCAGATATCCCTTTCTTATTGCTGATCTGCTTCAAACTACAGGTACAGGCCGGAGCGTTCTGACTTATCCTCCAATCCAAAAAGCAGGCAAGCAAGATCAGATAAAAATTATTATTCTTCGGAATGTGGCCAGATATTTTTTCAAAGAAATTTTAAGACCTGTGGCTGAAAAGGCCTTTCCTTCACGGTTGGCCAAATTGGTTGATTTTAAAAGTTATTTTTCAAATATTATCATGCATAAAATTGCCCATTTTTTAGGCCCATATTTTACCAAATCAAAATCCGAAGAGCCCGAATTGATTAGAAAAAAATTGAAAGACTTATTTTTATGCATTGAGGAAATTAAGGCTGATACGGTTGCTCTAAGCAATACGTCTTTATTGATCAAAGAAAAAATTTTGTCCAAGCAGAAGGAAAATCGGGTTTATGCGACTTATATTACCCATTTGCTGGCAAAGGTCAGGCAAAATAAGAATCTTGTGGAAAAAGACCCGTATTTGGTTCAAATCAATTATTTCCTGAAGAATCAGGGATTGATTTTTAGCCTGGGAAACCAGGAATTGTTAATCAATTTTGACAGGCTTAAGCGTGAGATTAGAAAATTAATGGATATGGTTTTAAGGATTGAGCAAAGCGGCAATTATCCCAGTGCAAAACAATTTGTAAAAAATTATTCGGTGATACCTCAGGAATTGAAACAGATTTTAAAAAAAATGGAAAGTATTCCTGTTGAAATAAAGATCAAAACCACCAGAGAAAAGAATCAATTAAGCTGATTGCCGAGGAGTAAGCAATGTCTGAACCTATCGATGCCAGTGTCAATCAGAGATTTTCGTCTTCGGATTAAAATCTGAATTGAGGTTTTATTATATGATTCACCAAGTTTCCTACAATTTTAAACTGGATGTATTTCAACAGAAGGCAATTGAAGCGGTTGAAAATGATTGCTCCATTGTTGTATCAGCGCCTACCGGATCAGGAAAAACCGTTATAGCCGAGTATGTGATTAAGAAATGTTTGAATCAAGGATACGGAGTTATCTATACGGCCCCTATAAAAGCACTGTCCAATCAAAAATTCAGGGAATTTAAAATGTTGTTTCCGGATCAGGTGGGAATCATTACCGGTGATGTCAGTATTAATCCATCGGCACCGTTTTTAATCATGACAACTGAAATTTTTCGTAATCGAATTCTTGAGAACGATTCCAGTTTTGCCAAACATTCATGGATTATTTTTGATGAAATTCATTATCTCGATGACATTGAGAGGGGGACCGTATGGGAAGAGTCACTGATTTTCTTACCTAATCATATGCGTTTTGTAGGCCTCTCCGCAACAATTCCCAATTTAACTGAGTTTTGTTCATGGTTAAAGGAAATTCATCGGAATGAGATTACTATGATAAAGGAAGAGAATCGACCCGTACCGCTTCATCATTATTTTCAATGTAGAGGGAAAATCCTCAACAATCTTTTTACCGTTAAGCGAGTTGCCTACACAGGAAAAAGAAGCTTTCATCATGGAAGGAATTATGGAATCTCAAATTCCCGTTATTTAAAAAATTCTTCTCAATCAAATAAACCGGAACGTTTGATGACCCATCTTTTAAAATCTGACCAGCTCCCCTGTATTTATTTTGCCTTTAGTCGAAAGCGCTGTGAATTTTTGGCTTTACGAGCACTTGATTTCGATTTTATCACCCTTGATGAAAAAACGGTAGTCCTGAAAACTTTTGATACTTTATGTCTGCAGTTGGGAATAGAGGCCTCGGAACGTGCTCAGACCCTGAGAAAATGTGTTGAGAAGGGTGTTGCCTATCATCATGCCGGATTGCATCCCTTGCTCAAGGAGGTGATTGAACAGCTTTTCTCCAGAAGGTTGATTAAATTAATCTTTACGACCGAAACGTTTGCCCTGGGAATTAATATGCCGGCCCGAACCGTTGTCCTTGATGATTTAAAAAAGAAGTATGGCCGTTTTTATCGTCACTTGAAGAGGCGTGATTTTTCACAGATGGCGGGCAGATCCGGGAGAAGGGGAATTGATAAAGAGGGATTTGTCTACAGCCGGATCAATCCTGATGAGTTGTCTTTCCAGGAATTGAAACAGATTTATACCGGTTACCCGGAACCCATCTTAAGCCGGTTCAATATTTCCTATGCAACCATTTTGAGTTTGTATGAAATTTACGGTGATCAACTCATTGATATTTATCCCCGTTCATTTCATTTTTTTCAGCAAAAAAATAAAAAACGCAGCAATCAGCTCGAACAGATAAAATCAAGGTTGAAAATACTCAAACAATTGGAATATATAAAAAATAATGAATTAACTGAGAAAGGGTTGTTTGCCAAAAAAATATATGGCTATGAACTTCCGCTTTCGGAATTGTTCGGATCGGGGTTGCTGGAAACTTTTACTGCCCCACAATTGGCCATGATTTGCTTGTCCATGGTTTATGAACCTCGCCCCAGGAGAAGATTTCCCAAGGGGAGCAGAGAAGTAAAAAACATGAGGTCCATAACCAACCAAATATCCAAACATATTAACCTTATTGAAACCAGATTCAGGATTACCCCGCTTAGCAAAAAATGGTATTATGACTTGGTTCCTTCGCTTGTCTTATGGATAGATAACAAATCCTTTGATGAAATCATGACCTTTGCAGACCACGATGAAGGGGAAGTTATTCGGTTTTATCGCATGTGCCTTCAAATTTTGCGTGAGATCAAGGATGCACCTATACCGGCCAACTTTGAATGTAAGGTTGATGAGGCTATTGAAATGATAAATAGGGGAGTTATCGATGCGGCACAGCAATTGAAGCAAGTCTCTACAATGGATGAAGCATAAAGACCCGTTTTTTTTGGTTGGAGTTTATGGTAAAATAAAAAGAAAACCGGACTGGAGATGATTGAAAAATCTGAAGGCATGACAGTGGAATCCGCAGGGAAAATCCTATTCTATAAAGTTGATAAAAATTATATCCCTATTTTTAGGAAAACATTTTCAGATTCCCAAATTGAAGTACTGGAATCAGATGAATTTTCGATCGCAGAAGAAATGATCAAAAGCGAAAATCCGGATATTGTTTTAACCGATTTTGATTCGGGGAATGAAGATGCCATTCGATTACTGAAATTTGTAAAAGAGCGATTTCCGTCCATATATCGAATGGTTATCTTGAAAACAGAGGAGCAAAAGAAAGCCATTTTTTTTGTTTTTAAAGGCATTGCCAATAATTGTTTTGAGAAGCCCCACGGCATGGTGGGATTAATGTCCAATGTCATCCATATTCTGGAAATTAGGAAGACCTTAAAAAGCAAAAACCTTCTTGAACTTCTGAGTACAATTGAAAATCTGATTGCCTTACCCAGTACCTTTATCAAATTTAATGAAGCGTTGGATGCCGACAAGCCAACTGATGAAATCATTGCAATTTTGGAAGATGACATGTCCATTGCCACCAAAATTCTTCAGATTACCAATTCTGCTTTTTTCAGGGAACATAAAATCTCCTCAATCGCCAAAGCGTATGATTACCTGGGTGCTCACAATATAAAAAATATTGTGACCATTTTTTGTTATCACAGTATGGAGAAACTGGAAGAAAGTTATAACCAGGCATTCAAAGCCATTATTAAGCATTCAGTCCGTGTCAACCGTGAACTTTTTTCCTCTTATGAACTCAGGACCGGAGAGAAATTATCCGAATTGTTTGCATCGGCGGGAATTACCCATGATATAGGTAAAATAATTCTTTTAAAGTACTTGCCAGATCGATTCAAGGAAATTATAAATTTTCAGGAAGACAATCCTCAGGATGACTTTTATTCCAGTGAGATCAAGCTGGGTTACGAAGGGATTACCCATGAAGAGATCGGTGCCTTTTTTCTTGATCTCTGGAACTTACCTGAGGAAAATGTCAATACTGCTTTGTACCATCACAACTATTCAGAAGCAATGGAATACCATAAAAAAATGTTTGAAATATTTAAAGACGTCAACTATGATATGGAAATTATTGAATACACCAAGATGTTCGAACATATATAGCATTATCAACAGTACTTGATCCTAAATGTATTTCATTTATCGATTCGAGTTTTACTTCTTCCCTTGACAAAGTGAGCGATTTGAAATATAAATAAAAGCTGTTGGTCTGTTTTATTACCTCAAGCCGAAGTGGTGGAATTGGTAGACACGCAGGTTTCAGGTACCTGTGGGAGTAATCCTGTGGGGGTTCGAGTCCCCCCTTCGGCATTTTAATATGAATAAGGGAAAAGTTGCCATTTTTTTATCCGGGAGGGGTTCAAATTTCGAGGCGATATATCAATCATCTCAACATCCTGGGGCCAATTTTGAGATTGCCGTGGTTATCAGTGATAAAAAAGATGCCCCGGGTTTGGAAAGAGCAAAAGAATTTGGTTTACCGGCTCACCTGGTATTGCCCGAATTGTTTAATTCGAAAGAAGAATATGAAAAGCATCTGGTTAAACTCTTAAGGGAAATGGATGTAGATTTGGTATGCCTGGCCGGGTATATGAGAATTGTCGGTGAAGACTTGTTGAAGGCCTTTGAAAACCGGATTATGAACATCCATCCTGCGCTTCTCCCCTCATTCCCTGGATTACATGCTCAGAAGCAGGCCTTTGATTATGGGGTTAAAATCAGTGGTTGTACGGTTCATTTTATTGATTCCGGAGTTGATACCGGTCCAATTCTTCTGCAACAGCCGGTGGAAGTCCTCGAAGATGATAATGAGGAGACATTGAGTAATCGAATTTTAGCCGTAGAGCATAAAATATATTCCCAGGCTATCCGATTATTTTTTGAAAATCGTTTGAAGCTTAGGGAAAGAAGGGTTATAATATCTTGAACATGAAATTAAAAGGTTTCATAATTGGATTAATTTCTTTTTCTGTACTCCTTTTTTCCGCCGAATTTTCTGTTGTCAAAGCCAAAAAGATGGATGATTTTCTGAGGCGGATCAGAGAAAAAACAAAAGATGCAGTCTATTTGAAAAAGATGACTTTCAGCGAAATGGAAGTAAACTCTTATATAAATATCTTCTATTTGAAGCGCTATTCCCCGGAAGTCAAATATTTAAAACTTGATTTTAGAAAAAACAATTATGTTTCCGGGATTATGAAAGTTTATCTGGCCGGGAAAAAATATGAAAAGGTCCCGTCATTTTTAAAAGACATAAAGATTGAATTTTCCGGCAAACTGGAATGTAAGAACTATAGAGTCAGGTATATATTTGAAAAGATGGAAATAAACGGGACTCACTTTTCACCTGAAATACTGGATGAGGCTTTTAATGCAGCCCAGGCCGGTTTTAATGTGAGAAAATCCATATTTGACTGGTTTTCCCTTCTCCCGGGATTAAAGAATGTTGTGATTGGTTATAAAAAGATCACTGTCTATTACTAATTAATCCTTTTGATTTTAAAACTGAGTTCCCCTATCGGAAAAGTCAAAGGTATTGGTGAAAAGTATATCCAGATTTTAAACCACCAGGGTATATTCTCTGTATTTGATCTGTTGTTGCGCTTTCCGGTATATTATATTGATTTTTCTTCGAGCCCTTCTGAATTGTTAGTGGGACAGGAAGGATCATTCCCGATTGAATTAAAAAATGCCAGGCTCACCCGCAATTTTAAGAAAAGAATATCCCTGCTCAAAGTAAATGGATATTTTAAACAACAACCGATTCAAATAGTTTTTTTTAACCAGCCTTATTTATTGGAGTTTTTTCAGAAGTACGAGAAAGTATGGATTTATGGTAAGGTTGAAACACGGGATCAGGTTTTTCAATTCACAAATCCGGTATTTTTTCCAGATATAAAAGAGAAGAAAATCATTCCCGTTTATCGTCGAATCACCACCATTAAATCCGGTCAGATAAGAAGGATTATGGAGAATGTTTTTGAAAACCTGGAAGATGATTATGAAAATCTACCTCAATCCCTTTTAGAAAAATATAATTTTAAAACCATATCTCATTCCTTGAAAGAAGTCCATTCTCCAGAAAAATACAATGAGAATTATATAAACAACCAGAAACAACGGTTTGTCTACACCGAGTTCCTTTTATTTGAACTGGAATTACAGAAAATAAGGGCTTTTTTTAGCCATGTTTCCCGTATTCATGATTATGTGATTAATGATAAAATCAAGCGTTCGATTGAAAACAGTCTGTCGTTTGAACTGACTGCAGACCAAATCCATGCTTTTGAGGATATAGTCAATGATCTGAAGTCCGACTATACCATGAAACGACTCATACAGGGTGATGTCGGGTCAGGAAAAACCGTTGTTGCTTTTTTGGCACTTCTGGTAGCAAAAGAAAATGGATATCAAGGTGCATTTCTGGCTCCTACGGAAATTTTGGTCAATCAACATTTCAGAAAAGCAATCGATTTTTTTACAGGTGCTCAAATTGGAATAATAACTGGTTCCACGCCACTCCAGGAGAAAAAAAGGATTATTGAAGGTTTAATGAAAGGAAATATTGACATCATTTTCGGAACCCATGCCCTGTTAAATGAGAAAATTCAATTCAGACACCTTTCTATGATTGTGATTGATGAACAGCACCGATTCGGGGTTTCTCAACGAGCGGCTTTGTATTATAAAAGCAAATCCGTAGATCTTCTGGTTACCACAGCCACTCCAATTCCCAGAACGTTGCTCCTCACCTTATTCAATGATCTTCGGGTTTCAAAGATTGAAAGTATGCCTGCGGGGAGGAAACCCATCATCACCAAGATTATCAAACCAGAGAGCAGAAACTCTTTTTATATATGGCTTCGGAAAAAAATTGAGAAAGGGGCCAAAACCTTTATTGTATTACCATTGATTGAGAAATCTGACTTTTTTCATAGCTTGAGATCCATTGAGGGAGAAACCGAATATTATAATCAGGTTTTTGCTCCTTTCAAAGTGGAATTTATTTCCGGGAAAAGCTCCTCTCTAAAAAAAGACAGGGCCCTGAAGGCTTTTTTTTCTGGAAAGATTAAGATTCTTGTTGCCACAACACTCATTGAAGTCGGTATCGATATTAAGGATTCTGATATTATTGTCATTGAGAATGCGGATCGGTATGGTCTGGCTCAACTTCATCAACTCAGGGGGAGGGTGGGAAGAGGGGAACTTCAATCGTATTGCTATTTACATCCTTCTCCCAATCTCACCAGGAACGGAAAAAAACGTTTAAAAACAATTGTTTCCAGTTGCAATGGTTTTGAGATAGCCGAGATTGACTTGAATATGAGAGGGGGTGGTTTTATTTCCGGTTTGGAGCAATCGGGATTTCTTGACTTTAGAATCGGAGATGTAAAAGGGGATTATTCTGTTCTGATTGAGGCTCAGAAAGATGCCGAACAAATCATGAAAAATAAGTCCCTGCATAATAATTTTATTTCAGATTTTCTGTTATCGGTTCAACGTAAAATCGAGACCATCAGTTTCAGTTGAGGAAGCCAAAATTTGAAATTCAAATTAAAAAAAGACTTGAAATTTTCCGGAGCCTCATTTATATTATTGATAGAATCTATTGGTTCGATATAAGGAGATAATAATGGTTAAGAAAGCAGTTGCCTCAATTTTATTTTCAATCTTTATGATAATGCTCTTTTCAGCTTGTCTGCGGCCACCCCGGCATTATTATAATCCTCCGCCTCCTAAAAAGATGCACCGGGCAAGGGCTCCTCATCCAAGCCATATTTGGGTTCAGGGTTATCATGTATGGCGAAGTGGCCGTTGGATCTGGATGAGTGGGTACTGGCAGAAACCCAAAAGAGGTTATAAATGGATTCCGGGTCATTATGAAAAGAGAAAAAAGCACAAGGTATGGATTCCTGGTCATTGGAAACGGAGACATTGAAGAAACATGCTTTTTATAGAGGATTGAGTCCAATTTTTTTCAGGGTATTGGAAAGGGGGAATGGATATTCTTCTGTAGTCATATAAATTTTTGTGACCAGTTCAAGAGGCACTTTTTCGAAATAGTGAGTCCAGCCAAATTGATTTTTTACTTTTTTCATTTTATAAAAAGGCATTAGCGTTTCGGTCAGTATTTTATCTCCTGAACTCAATATATATAATGGTTTTTTAAAGTATTTTGCAGCCAAAGCAAGTGAAAGACTGCCGGATTTATTGATGATGTGTTTTTTGCCAATTAAATCTGCCCCAAGAATAATACCATCTGTTTTTCTAATTTCAGAACCCAGTCGGCTATCTTCATACACCTTAACATTGTGATAATCTTTTAATAGATTATAGGTAATGAGGCCCTCTTTATCAGGGTATGAAATGCCCGCTTTAATCTCACATCTGGATCGATTGTGCTTTAAACATTCAATCACCCAGTGACTCATGGACAGGGTAATCCATTTTAGAGAGTTTTGGTTTTCGGCCCAAAATTGTTTAAAGATTTTTTCATGGTATGATTTAATTCCAGTTATGGGCTTTCCTTCTTTGATCAAGCAGAGGTAATTAATCCGGTTGATTACCGAGGCCATTGAGGAATGGACCGAGAGAAACTGTCCCATTGTTTTTTGAAAAATACCCTCGGGAATGTAGGGAAAAACATCTTCTATTCGGGCTGATATAACAGAACTACCCGAGGTGTTGTCATTTAAAATATTTTGAATTCTTTTGCTTAACTCAGTTCGATCCATTTTTTCATTTTATGGATTTTGTTCTGTTTTACCCTGGCTGGGTATCTTTGGTTTGATTCCATTCGAAATCGTCTCCCAAGAAAAGATTTCTGGTTTTTTCCTCTTTGGCAACATCGGATGGGGTACCTTTGCTCAGAATTTTTCCCTTATGGATAATATATACTCTTTCAGTAATATTGAAGGTGTCCTTAACATTGTGATCGGTTATGATGATTCCAATATTTCTCTTTTTTAATTTTAGAATGGTTTTCTGGATTTCAAGTATGGTAATCGGATCAATTCCGGTAAAAGGTTCGTCCAAGAATAGGAATTTTGGCTTCATGATCATGGCTCTGGCAATTTCCAATCTTCGCTTTTCCCCGCCTGATAGTTGGTGCGCTTTTGAATTTTTGACATACATAAGTCCGAAATCATTGAGCAATTCAATGGCTTTCTGGTTGGCATTTTTTTCATTATTATATAGTTCGAGTATTTGGTATAGATTTTGGTAAACCGAGGTTTTTAAAAAAACCGAGTGCTGTTGGGGGAGATAAATCAATCCCTTCTCTGCTCTCATATAAGACGGAAATCTGTTGATATTTTCATTATTTAGAAAAACCGATCCTGAATTCGGTTTGACAATGCCAGATAACATTAAAAATGTTGTTGTTTTCCCAGCCCCATTGCGGCCCAGTAATCCAATGATTTCACCGGACTTAATGGTTAAATCGATTTTGTTCACGACAGGAATTTTATTATAGATTTTCTTCAATTGGTCAGTTTTAAGTATGTCCATTTAAGGTTTGAAAATAGAGCCTTCCCGATATGATTTAAGTGTAATCATAATCATTTAAGCGGCAAAAGTCAATTGTCTGGGAAGGCACAACATATCGTACTCCCTCCAATTTGGATATTGTATTTAGGCTTAAAATAATTTATAATCATTTTCGTGTGCGATTGACAGAAAAATGAATGTTAACAAACCATCAACTTTTAATCTAGAGGAGTTTTTCAAATCCGGGCAGGTTCCTGATGAGCTGAAAAAATGCATCCTTGAGTCCCAGAAAGCAGAAGTGTTCATTGAAATGTTACCGGACATATTTCACAAATTAAGAAACAAACTGACCCCTATTATGGGATATACACAGATCTTATATTTGAAGATTTCTGATGATGAAACCCGGGATAAATTAAATAAAATTGAAAAAAACGCTGATGAGTTATGTCTTCTGCTGGATCAACTCCGGAATTATTTTAAAAAAGGAAAAAATGTTAAAACCAGAATAAACCTGAATGACATCATTCATCATTTAAAAACATATTTTAGAGATATTGAAAAGCACAATAAAATAAAAGTGAAAATTGATATGGATAAAAATATCCCTGATGATTATTTGAATCATGGTCAAATAGAAAACCTGATTATGAATATGATCGATAATGCGGTTCTGGCAATTGAGAAAATAAATGAAAAGAATTCGAATTTCAGAAGTTCGCCTTTGAGATCTGGAAAAATTCAGATAAAAACACAGCGGCTGGAATCAGATTACCAATTAATCATAAAGGATAATGGAATCGGAATAAAAAAGGAAACACTATCGAAAATCTGGCTTCCATTTTATTCGAGATTTTCTGGAAGAACCGGTATTGGGTTGTTGGGTTGTAAAAGAATCATATCCAATCACAATGCCCGGGTTCAGGTCCATTCCCAAGAGGGAATTGGAACCGAATTTGAAATATTATTCCAGATAAAACCCTGAATTGATCTAGGTTTATTTTGGTGGATTTAGTGAAATTTAGGACTTATTTTCAGTATATTTAATAAGATAATTTGGAGGAGATATGTCATTGAAGTACGTATATTTTTTCTCAAAGGAAACCACAGAAGGCAATCGTGAGTTGAAAGAAATTCTGGGAGGAAAGGGCGCTGCTCTTGCTGAGATGTGTGATCTTGGACTTCCTATTCCACCTGGTTTTACCATCACTACTGAGGTCTGCAACCTGTATTATGAGAACAAAAAGAACTTTCCACAGGGATTAAAAAAGCAGGTAGATGAGAAAATCGATCAACTGGAAATAGTTTTGGGAAAGAAGTTGGGTAGCCATGAAGATCCATTGCTACTTTCGATTCGTTCGGGAGCTGCCATTTCGATGCCCGGAATGATGGACAGTATCCTAAACCTGGGTTTGAATGATTTGACTGTGGAGGGGCTGGCAAAGTGTTCAAACAATGTACGGTTTGCCTACGATTCATACCGGCGATTCATTCAGATGTTTGGAGATGTTGTTTTCGGGATAGATCGTGATAGATTTGAAAATATACTGGAAAACATAAAATCCAGACGGGGGGTTTTTCATGATGTTGAACTAACCGGTGAAGATTTAAAAGAAGTTGTATCCAGGTATAAAGAATTATTTAAAAATGAAGTCGGGTTTGATTTTCCGCAGGATTTTAAAGTTCAGTTGTGGAAGGCCATTGCGGCGGTATTTGAATCCTGGAACAATGAGCGGGCAAAAACCTATCGGCGACTGGAAAATATAACCGGCCTGCTGGGAACAGCAGTCAACATTCAGGCCATGGTATACGGGAACCTTGGCGAAACTTCCGGAACCGGAGTAGCGTTTTCCAGAAATGCCTCAACCGGTGAAAATGAATTTTTTGCAGAATACTTGATGAATGCCCAGGGAGAAGATGTGGTGGCCGGGATTCGAACGCCCAGGCATATCAATGAGTTATCCAAACAATTACCGGAGATATACCAGCAATTGTTACAGTATAAAGATATTTTAGAGAGACATTATCGAGATATGCAGGACATTGAATTTACCATTCAAGAAGGGACCCTTTATATTTTACAGACCAGAACCGGAAAGAGAACCCCTCAAGCGGCTATAAAAATCGCCCTGGATATGGCTAAAGAGGGAATGATTTCCAGAACCGAAGCCATTATGCGGGTAAATCCAAAACAGTTATCTCAGCTTTTGCATCACAATATTGATGCCAGCCAAAAATATGAGACCCTGGCCACCGGGCTTCCGGCATCACCTGGGGCTGCTGTCGGTAAGATTGTTTTTACTGCCCGTAGTGCAGAAAAAATGGCAGCCAAGGGAGAACGGGTGGTTTTGCTCCGCAAAGAAACATCGCCAGAGGATATTGCCGGGATGGATGCCGCCCAGGGAATTTTAACTTCTACCGGAGGATTAACTTCACATGCTGCCGTGGTTGCCAGAGGAATGGGAAAGTGTTGTGTGGCTGGATGTGGTGAACTGATTATAAAATCAGGCACCACCTGTGAAATTGCTGGAAAATTGTTTGAAGAAGGCGACTATCTTACTCTTAATGGTTCAACCGGTGAAGTGATAGAAGGTCAGCTTCAGTTAGCCATGCCTGAAATTTCAGGTAGTTTTAAGGAGTTTTTGCAGTGGGCGGATGAGGTAAAGACAATCCGGGTTAGAACAAATGCCGATAGTGCCAAAGACAGTATCATCGCACGTGAATTCGGAGCTGAAGGTATCGGACTATGCCGAACCGAACATATGTTTTTTGAAGAAGAGCGAATTGATGCAGTCAGGGAGATGATTTTTTCAGAAGAGAAAGAAGAAAGAATATTGGCTTTAAATAAAATTCTTCCCATGCAGATGAATGATTTTATCACAATCTTTGAAGCCATGGATGGTTTCCCGGTAACCATAAGGCTGCTGGATCCTCCACTCCATGAGTTTTTACCCCATTCTGATGAGGATTTGGAAAAATTATCCAAATTAATGGGTGCCGATATTTCCCGTCTGGAGCAAAAAAGGCAGAGTCTGAAGGAATTTAATCCCATGCTTGGTCATCGGGGCTGCCGATTGGCTATCTCCTATCCTGAAATTGCCGAAATGCAAACCGAAGCCATTATCAAAGCGGCCTTAGCGGTTAAAGCCAAAGGGATCAAGGTTTTCCCTGAAATCATGGTCCCCCTTATTGGAATCGAAAGGGAATTCGAGTTCTTGAAGGAAGTGATTGATCAAAAAGCAGAAGAAATATTCAGCCTGGAGAAATGCCGGATTGAGTATAAGGTCGGGAGTATGATAGAAATCCCACGGGCCTGCCTGGTGGCTGACAGGGTTGCCGAAAATGCGGAATTTTTTTCTTTTGGCACCAATGATTTAACCCAAATGACTTTTGGTTTTTCCAGAGATGATACCGGACCCTTTCTCAAGGAATATTTGAGAAGAAAAATATTAACCGAAGACCCCTTTCAGATTTTGGATCAAACTGGAGTCGGCGAATTAATTAAAATTGCAATTAAAAGGGGAAGATCGGTAAGAAAGGATCTGAAAGTTGGTATTTGCGGAGAACATGGAGGTGAACCGAAATCAGTTGAGTTTTGTGTGAACAACCAGATGGATTATGTTTCATGTTCTCCCTATCGAGTACCTATTGCCAGATTAGCTGCAGCCCAGACAGAAATTAAAAATTCAGTATAATAAATCATATGAAGGCTTTAGAGATAACAAATTTAAAAAAGTCGTTTTCATCTAATTTTTTTTTGAAAAAGTATAACATCCTCAAATCTATCAATATGAATGTCGAAAGAGGTGAAATATATGGCTTTCTGGGCCCTAATGGCGCGGGGAAAACCACTACCATAAAATGTGTTCTTGGGTTAATATTCCCCGATTACGGAAATATTTTGATCGACAATAAGCCAGCTCATAGTCCAGAGATAAGACAAAAACTGGGATTCTTACCTGAGAATCCCACTTTCTATGATTACCTGACGGCCGAGGAGTTACTCCTTTTCTCTGCGAGACTCTTTTCGATTCCATCGAAAAAGTCCTCAGAAGTCATAAAGTATTTGATTTCCATGGTGGGATTGGATGGCAAGGAAAATGTAAAGTTAAAAAACTTTTCAAGGGGCATGATTCAGCGAATTGGTTTTGCTCAGGCCTTGATAAATGACCCGGATATCATTATTTTAGATGAACCCTTTTCAGGCCTTGATCCGATTGGGCGAAAGGAATTAAGGAATATTATTATTGCCTTGAAAAAAAAGGGGAAGACCGTATTTTTTTCTTCTCATATCCTTCAGGATATGGAATTAATAGCAGATAAGGTTGGGATTATATTTAATGGGGAGATTATCAAAGAAGGAAAACTCTCGGAATTGATCTCCCACAGTGTTCAATATTATGAACTCATTTTTTCGAATATTGATGAAAACCGAATCAGAGCCAACAATTTGAGTTTTGAGTGCAGGGAAGGAAATTATATCATTAGAAGTCCGGAAATTGATGAGTTGAACAGGGTAATTGAATTTGTCATTTTAAATAGAGGAAAAATTATTTCGGTAACTCCCGCAAAAATGACTCTTGAAGATATCTTTTTAAAGGAAATTAAATAATGAAGCTTTGGGCAATTGCTGTTAACACTTTTAAAGAAGCGGTTCGGAATAAAATTTTTTATTTGTTACTGGTATTTGGAATTATTTTTGCCCTTAGTTCCCGATTGGTTGGCCTATTAACTCTTGGTGATTCCACAAAAGTTTTGAAGAATGTCGGATTGGCGTCTATTAATTTTTTCAGCGTTTTGATCGCTATTTTTACTGGCATAAATCTTATATACAAAGAGCTTGATAAAAAAACCATATATAATATCCTCAGTAAACCCATTTCCAGATCCGATTTTATCATTGGAAAATTTTTAGGGCTGGCCTATACGATTCTGGTTGCCTTGGTTTCCATGGGAATTGTTTTCTTCGTATTTCTGTTTATCTCAACCGGAGAGTTTGATTGGCGAATTCTTATTTACTTTGGCCTGTTGTATTTGGAGCTGTTAATCATCACTTCAATTTCACTGGTTTTTTCGTCTTTTTCCACACCAATTCTCTCTTCAATCTTTACCATCATCATTTATTTGGTGGGTCATGTCTTATGGACGTTTAATGAGTTTAAACACAAGTTGGTGGAGCCTGTTTTCAAGGTGATTGTTCATTTCTTTTATTATATTCTTCCCAATCTGGAAAAGTTCAATCTAAGGGATCAGATTGTTATGAATATGAAAATCGACATGAAAATTGTATTTGTTTCCGTTATTTATGGAATTCTATATATTGCAGCTTTACTCATACTGGCAATTTTAATATTTAACAAAAGAGAATTTAAATAATGAGTCAAAAGTGGTGGTTTGTATTTGTAGTGCTGATCATTTTATCGGGATTTTTACAATTTAGTTATGATACCCGGATTGAGTATTTTGCGGAAAAGGAGACATTTATTTCACTTCCCTCCGGTAACACCTTGAAGATTTTATCATTTGGAAATTCAAATTTTGTGGCCGATATGTTGTTTATCTGGTCTGTTCAGTTTTATTCAACCTTGAATCTTACCAACCGGTTTGACTATATTGAGGATGTTTTCAATGTGATTACCGATTTGAATACGCAATATAGATCAGCTTATTATTATGGAGCCATTATAATGGCTTTGGAAGCCAGGGAATATAAGATGGCTATCAGATTGCTGCAGAAGGGATCCCGACATATGAACCACGAATGGATTTTTGATTATGAATCGGGTTATTATGCCTATAAGTTTCTTAAGGATTATAAGTTGGCTGAATCGTATTATTTGAAGGCCAGTCAGAATCCGGATGCGCCCTCTTTATTAAAAAGAAGGAGGGCACACATGGTTTATATCAGAGATGATTTAGCCCTGGCCCATGAACTGTGGACAGAAATATACGAGCATGCCAAAACCCAGTTGGAGAAGGATGCTGCCATATTCCATCTCTATCAGATTAAATTTGAATTGGATAAAAGGCTATTGGAACAGAAAATTCAGTTATATAAAGCGAGGTATGGTCGAAATCCAATAGATTTGGATGAGCTGAAACGGGTGGGTTTTATAGATAAAATACCCATCGATTTTCATGGTAATGACTATATATATGATATCAAAAAAGGGAAAATAATGGCAAAGAGGATTTACAGATGGAAGAAATCTCATTAATATTACTGGGCTTAATCATCGGTAGTTTTTTAAATGTTGTTATTTTCAGGTTACCCCTGGAAAAAAGTATTGTTACACCCGGATCATACTGCCCCCGCTGTAAAACACATATAAAATTTTACGACAATATCCCGGTTCTGAGTTTTATTTTTTTAAAGGGAAAATGCAGAAGCTGTAAAAATAAAATACCTATTCAATACCCGATGATCGAAATTCTGACTGCTTTCAGTTTCTGGTTTACCTTCAAAACTTTTGGCTATTCCCCGATTTATACCGGCTTTACGATTGTTTTTATTTGTCTGCTTATTGCCTTGGCATTGATCGATTTAAAGCATATGATACTTCCGAATGAACTCACTCTCGGGGGGGGGCTGGTGTTTCTGGTTTTCTCCTTTTTTAATCCTGAAATTACTTATTGGGATGCATTTGCCTCTGCTTTTGGGTCAGCCTTAATTTTTGCCGGTTTGTATTTCTTCTATTTAAAGGTCAGGAAAATAGAAGGCCTTGGATTTGGGGATGTTAAAATGATGATCCTGCTGGGGGCCTTCCTGGGTTTGAAGAAATTGGTCATCGCTGTATTAATCAGTTCTCTTTCTGGTCTGCTGGTGGGCATCCTTATTATTATCTTCAAGAAAAAGAATTTAAGATTTCAGCTGCCTTTTGGTACTTTTCTCGGTTTTGGGAGTTATGTTTCAATATTTTGGGGAGAGGAAATTTTAACATTTTTACATTCCCTTTACCGGTAATATGATTGGGAATCATTCAGGGGAGTAATACCATGAAAAAGTACGTTATAGTCATTTTAATCATTGTTCAATTGCTACTATTGTTCTTCTTTCAAAATCTCTATTTTTTATTCAAGGAACTGGAGGCAGTTGATTTAAATGATATGAAAGCCAAGGTTGAATTGGTGGATCATATCGGTCAAATGAAGAAAATATTCTCACTGTTTTCAATCTTAATCGGACTGTTTTTAATTGCCTCTGGAATATATCTGGGTTACCTATTTAAAAAGTCCAAGGATGAGATAAAATTTAAAGATGTTTCTCCGCTTCAGACTTATCTGCAAGAACTGAGAAACAGTGAAATTGAATTGAAAGGTATAGTTGAGAAGCAGCAGGAAAAAGTCAGTGGAAAGGAAGAGTTGAGCAGAAGTATTATCAATAATATAAATGCAGCTATCATATTTTTAAATCAATTCAATCGGATTGATATCTTCAATGTCAATGCAGAAAAAATGTTTAACCAGAGTTATGTCAATGCCAGAAATAATAACCTGGAAAATGTGTTGCGCCCATTCCCGGAGCTGATAAGCTTTCTAAATGCCAACCCGGGAAAAAAAGTATATTCTGACATTGAATCTTCAGGAAAGATATTCCGTCTGGATTTAATTCCCATGAAGAAAACGGGAACATTGATCATCATTAGAGATGTTACTGAAGACAAACAACGCGAGGAAATTGACAGAAGAAATAAAAATTTCATCATGCTGGGAGAGATGACCGCTTATCTGACCCATGAAATGAGAAATTCTTTGGGAGCTATTTACGGTTATGCCAAAGCGCTTCAATCTGAACTGAAAAATACGGGCACACAGAAGATTGCCCATAAGGTCAATAAAGTAAATCAGGAAATTGAGCTTTTGACCGCTTCCATGGAAAGTTTCCTTAATTTTTCAAAACCCATTTCTGTGGAAGTGAAAAAGGAAATTAATATTATTGAGTTGATAAAAAAAATCGGGCAAGAGAATAAGATAAAAATCAATCTTCCCCGGACAGAGGTTATTTTAAAGTGCGATCCCGTATTGATCAATTCGATTTTTTTCAACCTGGTTTTAAATGCCAAAGAAGCAAAAGCAGACCGGATTGATATTGTCTTTGAAAACCAAGAACCTATGGAAATTCTTTTTAAAGATAATGGCCAGGGCATGAAATCTGAAATCCATGAAAAAATATGGTTGCCTCTGTTCACCACCAAGGAAAAGGGTACCGGAATGGGTCTGGCTATCGTTAGAAAGATTGTTAATTCGCTTCAGGGAGATATTTGCTTGATTGAATCAACACCAAAAGGCACAACTTATAAAATTGTTTTATTTCCCTGAATCCCAGACTTGAACCCGGTTTTTGTTGCTGACCCACAGAAGAACTGTTTTCATTGTGGTCAGGAACGGTCTTCCGGAACCAATTGATTTTTTCCGGTCATTTTCATAGAGTAAATGGTTGAGATACCCGGTTCATTCATGGTTATTCCATAAATATAATCAGCTTCTTCCATGGTTTTAAAGTTATGGGTAATAATGAGAAATTGGGTTCTTTCTTTTAGTTTGTGTACGAATGTCAAAAACCTCTGAACATTTGCTTCATCCAATGAGGCATCAACTTCATCAAAAACACAGAATGGCGACGGTTTGTATTCAAACAAAGCAAAAAGAAATGCCAGGGAGGTCAGTGCTTTTTCTCCTCCCGAAAGCAAACGCAGGCTCTGCAGTCTTTTCCCGGGTGGCTGGGCCTTGATTTCCAGTCCGGTTTCCGTGATGTTGTCTGCATCGGTGAGCATCAGTTCTGCCTCCCCACCTTCAAATAGTATCTGAAAGTTTTTCTGGTAGTTTTTCGTTATTTCCTTAAATGCTTCTAAAAAAGAAATCTGGGACTCTTCATCGATCTTTTTTATGGCATTGTTCATATCCGTAATTGATTTTTCTATGTCTTCTTTTTGAGATAGCAGAAAATGATGATCTTTGGAAAGGATTTCGTACTCGGATTCAGCTGAAAAATTAAGGCGATCACTATCTCTCATTTTAATCATTCTATCATTGGAAGTTTGGTATTGGGTTTCCAGAGCTGAAACATCCATGTGTTGTAGACCTTCTTGCTCATCAATCTGATCCAATTCGGTATTTAATTCTTTAAAAGCAGAATCTTGCAATTGGAAAATGTCTTTCTTGATGGATGAAAAATCAATTTCCATTTTGCTTTTATTCTCTTTTATTTCGTCCAGGGTTTTTCGTTTTTGTTTCAGATCAGCCGTAATGGCTTTCAGTTCTTCATTGACGTTTTCAAATTCCTGATCAAGATTTTTGGTTTGTTTTTCCATTGTGTCTTTATTCAGGTTTAGATTCCGGGTGTCTTTTTCAATATTTTTGATCTTTTGATCGGTTTCTGATAATTCCTTTTCCAGTTTTGAGATTTCCTTCAAATTGAGGTTGTTTTGATTTGAGAGTTTGAGTTTATTTGCCTCCAATTCCCTTAATTTGGTCCGGGTAGAGGTCAGTTTTTCGTTTAATAGATTGATCCGGCTGTCTTTTTGCAGAACGTTTTTTTCCTTTTGATTGACATCTCCCTCTAACTCTTGAACATTTGCCTCAAATTCTTTTTGTTTCTTCTCCAATGTTTGATATTCTTTTTCATGAAGTGCGCGCTGCTTTTTTGATTTTTGCAGTTCATTATGATTTTTCTCTTTTTCAAGGGCAAGTAATTCCAATTCTGATTCATTAAGCTTTACACGGTTCAAATAGGTGCCTCTATTTTTTTTCACTTCATTCAGCTTGGCATCGACTTGGATATATTTTTCCTTTAAGTTACTCAGGCTATTTTTTTCCTTTTCTACTGTTTCTTTGAGATCCTGATATTTTATTTGCTCCTGTTTCAGACTTTGACCTGAGACTTGCAGTCTTTTCTCCAATTCCGTTTTTTTGATGTTGATTTTTTTGATCTCATCTATGACATTCAGAATGCCTTTTCCTCTCTTTCTTATTATTAAACCATCTTTGTTAATGATTTCGGCATTTTGGGTTACCACATCAACGGCATACTTTTTAAAAATCTTTATACCATTTTGGATATTATCGACCAGGATTCCTTTTTTCAGGAATGGTTCGACTTTCTTGTTCCGGAGAACAACTAAATTTGTTACATAGGCCTGAAATCCAGTTTCTTTTTCAATTTCCCGGGGAATGAGCGGATTGCCTTGTCTGGTTATTAGAAATTTGTTGGCCTTTTTTTGGGAAATATCCTTTTCTTCTGTCAACATGATGGCATCCAATTCTTCATAATAGAGGTTTTCGATAATGTCGTGATATTCTTTTTTTACCTCAATGGAATCCTGGAGCAATTCATTATTCCGGGAATCAATGGATTCGTTTTCAAAACCCATAATTTTTTTCTTTATTTCCCCATACTTTTGTTGCTGATTTCCCAAACCGATTATCTCATTTTCCAGGTTCCTCAGTTCCGTTTCCAGTTTTTCAATTTTTTCTGCATACCTTATCTCGGCTTCCTCTTTGGTTTTGTATTGAAACTCCCCTTTCTCGATTTCTTCTGTCAACTTTTCTATTTCATTTTGAATCTGCCGAATTTCCAGCTCATTGATTTGTTTATGCAATTCATTGATAAAGTTTTTTTTGCTGTCCATTTCATTTTGAATACGATTGATCTTACTTTCCATATCCAAAATTTTGTTTTGGCTAAGAGCCTTTTTTCCTTGAATATTAAATATCTCTGCTTTAATATCTGATAAATGGGCTTTCAATCCAACAATTTTTTGCTGCACATGGGATAAGTCAGATTTATTTTTTTCATTAATAGATGCTTCGTTTTGCATTTGCACCTGTAATTCATTCGTTTTCTGGTTCTCGGTTTCAACCCACCTGGTTAAGTTTTGAATTTCGAGTTTGTTGGATTCAATTGTTTCCTTTTTTTCCTTTATTTTTTGCCGGTTAAAGTCATTTTGTTGTTGAAATTTTTCAACTTCACTATTATTCGAAAATATATTGCGGTTTGTGCTGAAGGTATTCTGTTGATTCTGCTTTAGATCTTTATCTGTCTGCCACAGTTTCTCTTCCAATTGAATGTCCTTTTTTTCCAAGACTGAAATTTCTTTTACTTGAATGGCCTCTTGATTGATTAATTTCTCGATTTCAGATTTTAAAACATCAAAATCCTTCTGAAAAACCAGATGTTTTCTTTTCAGCAGTGCCTGGAGAAAGCTATTTCTTTCCTTTTTAAGATGTCGGAAACGGCTTACATAATTAACCTGATTTTTCAGTTCTCTTAATCTGCCATCCTTATCCGTGATGAGGATTCCTATATTTTCCAGGTTTTGTTCGGCAATAATCAATTTATTGGTGGTTTCTTTCTTTCTTTCCAGATACTGTGATATTCCGGCAGCTTCTTCAATCAGCAGTCTTTTTTCACTGGGTTTCAATGATATGAGTCGGTCAATGCTTCCCTGTTCAAATATGAAGTATTTTCTCTCTCCCAATTGCATTTGAAATAGTGCATTCTGGATATCTTTATTTCGGCAATATTTTTCATTTAAAATATATTTACTCTCTCCGGATCTAAAATATCTTCGGGCAAAATAGAGTTGCTCTCCATGATTCATGAAATAAGAGCCCACTTCAGTCATCCCCAGGGGTTTTTTTGAATGACTTCCATTGAAAATCAAATCTTCGTTATTTTCTCCTCTCAGGTTTTTAATACGCTGTTCTCCCAGCACCCAGAGAATGGCATCAACAATATTGCTTTTTCCACAGCCGTTGGGGCCCACAACAGCCGTAATGCCTTTGTGAAATTTTAATACGGTTTTATCAGGGAATGATTTAAAACCATGCAATTCAAGTTTATCGAGATAAATGTCCATCAGTGTTATGATTAACCCGCTTTATTTTTATGTTTTTACAAAAAAATGATAAAAATTTATTCTATAAAATACCACAATTCAATAGAATTGTAAATCAGGTTTTTTCTGATAGTTTATATTAATCAAACTCATCCCAATTATTATAAAAATTTGAATATTTCATATCACCTTGTTTGGTTGAAAAGCGATCAATTTTTTGAAATTTATTCTTTATTTTAATAAAATACATACTGAAATATATAAATAGTTAGGCGAAAGGGATTATAATATGAAAGAGTAAAAAAATGGTCCTTGTGGAGTAGCAGATCGGGCTGGTTGTCAAGGCAACAGATGAATATTAATGTTGGGCATTTGAAAGAACAGAAGATATGATTAAGAAAATACCTGTTCAGAAATTAAGAAAGGTAGCATCCAAAAGTGTTAACCGCATTTCTAATCACGATAAAGATGAGATGGCGTTCCCATCATATCTTCACAGGAATTTCTTGATACGTTGGTTGATGTGGAGAAGGTATGAACAAATCTCGTATCTAGCAGCCTTCACAGGTGATATGTCGGTTTTGGAGTTTGGGTGCGGATTAGGTGTTTTTCTTCCAGAATTGGATGAGAAATGCAGGAAAGTCTATGCTATTGACATTTTTCCTGAATATGCGAAACTGGTAACCAAAGAACTTAATCTGAATACTCATTTCATTGACAATCTTTCAGAAATCCCAAATAATTCTTTAGATATTATTATTGCAGCCGATGTTCTTGAACATATCAAAGATAGAGAACTACTTGGATATTTGGAAGTGTTTTCTGAAAAGCTAAAAAAGAGTGGCCGGTTAATAGTGTCTGGTCCAACCGAGAATATTGCTTACCAGATTGGACGATTAATTGCAGGGTTTGCTGATAAAGGTGACTACCACAATACCAATATCAATAAACTAATCAGTGTGATTTGCAGATATTTTGATTTAGAAAGAACAAAATATCTGCCTTTTAAATGGCCACCTTTTCTGTTTAAGGTATGTGAATTCGTAAAATGACCGACAAAACCTGACCCCTTATGACAGATGGCAAAAGCAAACATTTTTGATTTTGCATTGTATTTCCACTTGATTTAAGATACTGATAAATTTATTATTTAATAAATCTATGTTAATTCATTAAATAGGAGTAGAATTCGTGGATGATTTATTCAAAGAATATTATGAAACAACCTCAAGGATTTTAAATCCTCATGGAGGGAGATCAGCAAAGCTTTGCCTAACCCCATTTTATTATGACCAGGAATTTTGGGATAAAATGGATAGAATCACCAGGGCTTATGCCGATCTGTTGGAGTTTGTATTTCAAAACTTTTCGGTTAATGAGCGAATACAAAACGTACTGGATTACCCCGATGACCTGGAAAAATATATCCGTTCCTTGAACATTTATTCAAAGAATATGGCTGCCGCCAGGATAGATATTTTTCTTACGAAAGACGGAATCAGGATGGTGGAATCTAATTGTGAGATTCCCGGCGGGAGTGAAGAGAGTTTTTTTCTTGAAACGGAATATCTCAATATTATTCAACCGGAAAATGTCGAACAAATTCCCAGGTTGGAAATTGTATACAACACACTAATGCATCATTATAAAATCCAAGCCCAGGCAAAAGACCTTCCCTTGAAGGATAAAATGAATATTTATCTTATCCAATGGCAGAATGAAATAGACAGAATTCAGGGTGAGTACGCTATTTTAATTGATTATATCAAGGCGAAAGGTCATCATTGCGGAGTGATTGATCCCAACACCCTTTTAATAGAAGAAAACAAGGTGAAAACTCCGGATGGACAGGTAATTGATTTAATTTATAGGCGTTTTACAGGTGACGAACTGCCCAAATATGCTGATAAGAGCTGGCAAATGGCTATCGATCTTAATAATGCCGATGTGGCAATTACCAATCCGTTTTGCACCAAGCGCGTCGATTCAAAAAATATTATGGTTTTGTTTAAAGATGAACGGTATGATGATGTTTTTCCGGAAGAACTAAAAGAAGACCTGAAAATCGTGCGTGAGATTATTCCATGGACTAAAAAAATTGAAGAAAAAATTCTTATAGGCGGAAAGAAAGTTGATGCAAAAGATTATCTCCTTGGCAATAGAGAAAGATTGGTAATAAAACACGCCAATGCCTATTCCAGTGTAGCTGTTTTTCTTGGTGATGATTGTGATGAAAAAAAATGGAACGGTATAGTAGAGGAGGCTTTAAAGGGAGACTGGATCGTGCAGGAAATTATTGACTTGCCCGAAAGGGAGATTGAATATTGGGAAAACAACAAAATAAACAAAGCCAAGTGTATCTATAATGTTAATCCTTATATGTACGATGGAAAACTGGGCGGATTTTATGTAAGGGCTTCCACGGACAGGTTAACTTCCTTTAAAGTTGGTGAGATTGCTACTGTTATGCCCTGTTTTAAGAAGAAGTGACTTAATGAAGTTATAAAAAGAGGATAAAAACCATGAAAGCTCCGATTTTAGTCTCTATCCCTCACGGCGGCTGGAAAGTAGCTGACGAAATAAAAGATATTTGGGCTTTAAGCAAAAAGGACGCCTTTCATGACGGCGATCCTTTTACAAGTAGAATATTCGATTTTTCTGACAGGATAGAATTTCAGATTGTGATGGAATATTACAGGGCTGTGATTGATTTAAATCGCCGGCCTGATGACATTGCCCCCAAAAATCCTGACGGCGTTATCAAATCGCATACATGTTGGAATGTCCCGGTTTATAAACAGGAATCTCTACCGGATGAAACGCTCAAAAAAATTCTTTTGGAAAAATATTATTTTCCCTACCATAAGCAAATGGAAGAGCAGATAAAAAATCCTGATATTAAATTTGCTGTTGACTGCCATAGTATGGCAGCTAAATCACCTCCTATTGAAGCTGACGCCGGAGCCGTCAGGCCGTTGATTTGCCTCGGGAACCTCGGTGATGAGAACGGTGAAATAGAACCTGTTTTTAACAGAGTGACCTGCGATCCGGAGTTAATCAGGTTTATGGCTGATGAATGTAGAATTGTGTTTCAACATGAAGACCTGGAGGTTGACCCTCCGGCCCTTGCAACGATGAATGTGCCGTTTAACGGTGGAAACATAACCAGGCGTTATGGTGGACGAGGTGTGCCCTTTGTTCAAATTGAAATGAGCAGGGCTCTGTATTTAACCAGAAATTATTTTGATGAAACCAACCTTGAAATAAAAGAATCCAGAATCAAGGATTTGAATGAAAAAGTATGGAAGGTGCTATCTAATACGGCAGGAAATTTGTGATATTAAATGGTGCATCATTCCCTGTGAGAAAGAGAGGTTGCAGTTTGTGCGCTATGAGAGAAACATGCCCCGGGAGTGCAGCAAAAAGCAAACAAATTACCTAACAAGGTGCTGCACCTGACATTTTTCCGCTGCGCTCCATAGCGGCAGGTGAGCTTGGTCAGTTAAAGGAAATCAAAAATGAAACTTTTTTATGGTCATGGATGACCTTGATGACAATATTTATGATTTGACTAATTGTTGAATCAACTCTACCAATCGATTTGAGGCTTTTTCAGGTTTTAGTTCTTCGATCATTTTCCCATTTTTAAAAATATAGCCGCGCTTTTTTGAGAATGCGAGACCTATATCGGCATCCATGGCCTCTCCGGGCCCGTTCACCTCACATCCCATGATGGCAATTTTTATTTTTATAGAATTTCCCTTATATTTTTCTCTAGAAAAAATAAAATTTATAAATTAAAAATTTGCAATATTTTTTTTTAAATATATATTATTTTTAGGTGAGGGAATATTTTTTCCCGTTGGAGATGGACAATCCAGGGAGTTATTGCAAAATCCGACATTTTCGGCAACGGCGGTAGCCTATTTGAACAGGAAATTAAGGTTTTATACTTTTTCAGAGTTTATCAAGAGGGCTGATTACATCCGAATATTTTTTTCTGATAACATGAGTATAAATCATCGTGGTATTCACATTTTTATGACCAAGCAATTCCTGAATGGTTCTGATATTATACCCTGCCTCAAGTAAATGGGTGGCAAAACTATGTCTAAGGGTATGGCAACTGCCTTCCTTTTTCTGATTAAATGTAAATATGTTTTAATATTATCATCTAATTTCTCTGTATAATGTCTCTGGCAATAGTAGATAAATTTCTTTACCCAGTATTTGTAGAACTGCGTTTTATTTTTAGGAACAAATCCTGTTTTTTCCAGAAAGTTTTTAAAATCGTATAATTTTGAGATATTCATTTTTTATGTTAATAAATAACGTTAATGTTATGATGCACGCAGTATAATAGTATATTTAAATACAAATTATTGCATTACTTGCAATTTATTTCAATATTTTAATTGGTTTCTCCAAAAAATATCTTTATAATAAAAAAAAAATTGCATACAGTAGAGTAATAGTTAGGTTTAATAAATATGGATATTGAAACATATATAAAAAGTAACTACGCAAATGCATGCAAAATACAGCGAAGTATCACCAAAGATGAAAAAATAAAATCTATGTTGCAAAAAGGTGATGAAGATAAAAAACTGGTCATATCGTGGATGAGAGATTATGGTTTATTTCAAGGCATTACCACCATATACAGAGAAGAAGTTGCACAGAATTTTCTTTCATTTGCTAAAAATATTGACTCAACAATTGATATTACAAACAAAGACATGCTCAGAAGTATATATTCAAAACTATTCAAAGTGTTATTCAATACAGTTAATAGAAGCTGGATGTCCGCGACATCAAAATTATTATGGTGTATTTATCCAGATAATATAGTCATTTATGATTCATTTGTTGAACGCGCGTTGGTCGTAATGCAGTGTTTCGACACAGAACTATCTAAATTCTCGAGAATTGGCGTTGCACCCAAAGTTACACGCGAATCAGACATTGCATTCGCAACAAATCATTATATAAATTATCAGGGAATGGTTAAGGCCATATACGAACGCAATATTAAAATCTTAAACGAACTACGAAATAAGAATAAAGAGACATATCCTCACGATATAAGAATAGTTGATAAGTTGCTTTGGATGATTGGTAACCCGAAGCATAAGTTTTTAAACTGAATATTAAGAAAAGACCTAACAACGCACTACACCTGACCTTTTCCCGCGCCGAAACGGCGCGCTCAAAGGCAGGTGAGTTTGAATGTTATATGGACCTTCCGGAAAAAAAATGATTATTTTAAAGGGTGAATAAAATGAAAGACATTGAGCTACTAGAAAATATTAGAAAAGAATATTTGAACGCAGGAGAAGCAAAAATTCCTGGCAAAAACATTATTCGTGGAACCAATCATACTATATCTTCTATTGCTGAAGATTTATTTGCAAAATACGTGTCAGATATTGTTGGAAGTAAATATGAAGTGTGGATCGATCCTCAGATTACAATTCCAAACTTGAGAAATGAAACTGGAAAAAGAGCATTACTTTTCCGACCTGATGTTTGTATAGTGCAAAAGAAAAGCCTAAGAATAAATATGCTATTTGACCTTAAAATGGACTTGGGTTATAAAAGAAAAGAATTTCTTAATCAAGTTAAGCATAGAGTATCCAAATTAAATGAAATAAAGAAAGAAAAAGCGAAATGTTCAATAAAACAGAATATGGAATTATCCTTTGCAAAGGAACTTATTTGGAATTATATAATTATATCATCAGGAAATATATCGGAAAAAGATATGGAGCCCATAGCTAATTATTTCAATAATACTAAAGAAGTAAATATATTCAAATTGTCAAACGGTAATCATTTGAATGATAATAGTGATGATTTTGAAATACAGTTGTGCAAAGAAGATCTCAAAGAACTAAAAAGAGAAATAAGAGAGAATATTTCGACCATATAACAAAACGCTGGAGTAGATTTGGCTATGGCACGGTTTTTGAGTAAGATGTTCGGGACTAATCGTCCCTCACTCAAAAACCGTGCCATGTACGCCAAACTACTCAGCTTGGCGTTAGCACTGAAAAAAACTGGATAAATATTCATAAATTTTAAGAGGGTGTCGTATGAGAATGTTTTTTGGCGAGATCTGGATCCCTTTCCTAATCGGGTTATTGATAGTTGCAAGTCCACCTCTTTTACTAAAAGTTCGCTCGGATTATAAAACAAAAGCCGGACTATCAAAACCTGGAGTCGTATCTGCATACATACTTTTGGGCCTGTTTTGCATGACTATAATAAATGCAACCCTGTACTCGAGATGGGTGTTTGCACCAAACAATATACTTTACAAAATTATCGGATACATATTCATCTTGACCGGAATTATAATTCTGACTGAAGCTCTTGTTGAGTTCGGATCATTTAAAAGAATATTCTTTCTCACAAATTCCGGTCTTAAGGCTGACAAAGTTATTTCTACTGGCGTTTACAGGTTTTCAAGAAACCCTCAATACATAGCCTATCATTTATTGCTTATAGGATACACACTGCTTTCCAGGTCGATTATCGGGCTTATTATTGTACCGGGGGAAGAAAAATACTTGGAAAAATCATTAGGTGACGAATACGTGCAATATAAAAAGCGAGTAAGAAGATGGCTTTAGTGCAAGACCAATGTCGAATTTATCTAAACTCATATGCGCTAACAAGTTCAATCCAGCCGATCGCTACGCTCCGGCTGATTTCTATGTTAGGCGTATAGGAATCACCAATGCAAGAGATGACTCATAGATTAACGGAAGAATTAAGACGTCTCGCATTTGAAAATCATGATAAATGTGTTTCTTGCGGTTACGAGTTTAAAGAATCAGATACGTCACACTTAGGTTATGATTCCAATGATAAGCCGTTATACGTCTGCGATTCGTGCTCCAAGCAATTAAAAGAAACTGCAATAAGACATTATTTCTCTCCACATCCCTACGAAGTTCCAAATCCAGATAGTCACTTGTGGAGGTATATGGATTTCACTAAGTACGTGAGCATGCTCTCTACATCAGGGGTGTACTTTCCGCGAGCTGATACTTTTGAAGATCATTATGAAGGCGCAAAAGGTGTAAAAAGCAATAAAGATAAATGGGACGACCATTATCGTACCTTTTTTAAGGAGGCTATGAAAAACCCTCCAGAAGGTGTCGAATGGAATCAATCTGATGAACATGTTGAAAAAGATGCTGAACGTTTATTAAAAGAGCTTAATGCCGGTGGCGAGGCAATCAAAAAAAGAGTGTTTATAAGCTGCTGGCATGAAAACGAACACGAGTCAGAAGCAATGTGGAGACTTTATTCAAGCTATCTAGCTAACGCCGTAGCTATTAGAACGACATACAACTCACTATATGAATCTTTAGGGGAAAACCCATCAATAGCCATAGGAAGAGTAAAGTACATTGATTTCAATAAGAGCTTTGCTGGAGTGAATGACTCATTTTGGAGAAAGCGGAAGTCCTTTGAACACGAAAGAGAGGTTCGAGCTTTAATTCATGATCATGAATGTAGTGATAAAGGAAAGATTATAAAATGTGACCTAAATACTCTAATTGAAGAGGTCTTTTTGTCTCCTAGTTCTCCTGTATGGTTTCTTGATCTAATTAATGATGTTAATAAAAAATTCGGAATAAATGTGCAAGTTAGTCAGTCGCGCTTAAATGATGAGCCATTCTATTAATAAAACGCCTAACAAGGCACTCCAGTCGACGCCAAAAAGCGGCGCGACTGAGCTTAATCGTTAGCTATACAAAATTAAAATTACAATACCCCAAGAACTGGAGATAAAAATGATCATAAGAAAAGAAACAATTGCTGATATTGATGCCATAACTGAAGTTACAATTGCCGCCTTTAAGAATCTTGCAGTCAGCAATCAAACTGAGCAATATATAATAAACGCATTACGTGATGCAGATGCGCTAATCCTCTCTCTTGTGGCAGAAATTGATGGGCTTATTGTCGGGCATATTGCTTTTTCACCAGTAATCATTTCTGACGGTTCAGCAGACTGGTACGGTCTCGGCCCGGTTTCTGTGTTGCCGGAGTATCAGAAGCAAGGCATTGGAAAATCGCTTGTCAACGAAGGTTTGTCCTTGCTGAAACAATTGGGTGGCCAAGGTTGCGCTCTAGTTGGTGATCCGAACTATTATAAACGGTTCGGTTTCAAGAATTTTCCAGAACTAATTTCTGAAGGAATTCCACAAGAAGTTTTTGTGGTCTTACCGTTCAACGAAAAGGTCCCGAAAGGTACTATTGAGTTTCATAAAAGTTTCTTGGCAACAGGCTAACCACTCCAAATTCTGGGGACAGTATAACTAATTATTTCAAATTGTAAATTGAAAATTTGTATTTTTTTTTATACAATATTTTTCGTACCCACCTGGGGTATTAAT
>CBDAFS010000061.1:0-76457 GCA_965195285.1 uncultured Aminicenantes bacterium
GGCCAGGGGATTTGTGGGGTGTTCGGTGATATTGATATTAATTTCAGCGTAATCCTTTTTAATGATCCAGGCCTGTTCGGTTTTCCGCACCGCGCTGAGTTCGATGGTGGGCGGATACCCTGCCTGGGTAAAAGTGACCACTACATTGTGGTTGTCCCTCACATTGGTGATCACATAGGGATTGGCGGGAGTTACGCTCTGGCCGTTGTCCGTAACGGCACCGATCCGGTAACCCGGATCCGGACTGATATTAATCTGTCCATCATCCCCCAGGTCGACCAGCTGGGAGGCCGGCGACACGCTTCCATTGCCGCCCGAGACCGACGCCCTCACCGGATAGCGGTATCTGGCCCGCCACACCTGACAGCCGGTACTATTATTCGAAACCCCGGCATATAGATACTGACCAAAAACTTCCATATCATGGATGCCCCAGTTAGCCGTATTCCCAAAACCGCTGGTGCTCACCTGAGCCCAGGATGTACCCCCGTTGTATTCCCAGACCGATGTACCTGGATAACCAAACCAGCCTTCAATGCCGGCAAAGAGCCGGCCGGTATATACCTCCAGGCTATGGGTAGCATAGCTGGTAACCCCAAAACCGGTGGTATTCACCTGGGTCCAGTCACTTGGAGTGTTATTGTACCGATAAATTTCTGTCCCCCCGGTTGGACTTGCGGCTCCCACATACAGACTGCCATTGAATGAAGCCATCGCCCGGATGACAATATTATTATTCCCAAATACAATTCCGCTGTTTCCGACCTGGGTCCAGTAGGATAGACTCCCGCTGGATTCCCACACCTGTCCCCCGGGCATGGGCAGCCCACCGCTGTTTAATGTTCCCACGTAAAAATACCCGTTGTTTACGGCCAGCGACCTGGCCTCCTGATTGGTGTCGCCGAAGCCAGAGGATAACACCCGGGTCCAGGCAGAACCGTCATACCGCCATACCTCGCAGTAATTGACTGTATTTTTGACCCCGGCATACAGGCTGTCCTGATAAACAATCATGTCCCTCACAGCCAGGTTGTTGCTGTTGCCGAATCCGTCAACATTGACCTGTGTCCACAGTGAACCGTCATACTCAAACACCCGGGAGGGAATCACCGCCGAGTAAGGTGGGCCATATCCTGTTCCTACATAAAGCTTGTTGTTATACACAGCCATACTCCAGGCGCACCGGTCATTTGGATCACCCAGTCCGTTGCTTGCCACAGGGACCCAGTTGGTTCCGTCAAAACTCCAGACATCAAAGCCATTAGAACTACCCCCTGTCCCCACATAGAGTTTGCCATCATAAACAACCAAGCTGTGGATCATCCGACTGGCCACACCTTCACCGAATCCGCTGCCGGGATCCACCCGTTCCCATGGTCCCAGTTCCTGCGGATGCAGGAGCATGGAACCGCTAAAAATAAACACGACAACAATGATAATAATTTGAAACCTCATAAAATCCTCCTTGATTTGTGAATAAAATATATATAAAAACAGCCGGATAATTATTTATTCAGGAGGGAAAGAAAGTGAAACTGCCGAGCGGCAGCTGGCGGAATGGGGGAATTATCCATCAACATACAGTTAATATGCAATTTTTAAAAGCAATTGTCAACGTTGCCTATAAAAAAAATATTAAAATATTATCGCCCTACAATTTGAAAAAAAAAGAGTTTTATGGTATTCATCTTTTTGTTTCCAGAGGAGGAAAAATGAAAAAATTATTCACATTGTTGACTGTTTTGGTCTTTCTCTCTATGATGTTTGCCTGCGGCGGCGGCAAGTACGCCGATGCCAAGAAGGTGATGGTAAAACTCATCAGCATCACCAATGATTTTGTCTCGGACCTGGATAAGGCCGATGATGCCGATAGTACTGCGGCGGCCATTAATGCCTATGCCGATGGAATGTCCGCCCTCTCTCCTGAGATGAAAAAAGTCCAGGAAAAGTACCCGGAAATCAAAGACCAGAAAAACCCGCCTGAAGAATTAAAAGAATTGGCCGGCCAGATGGAAGAAGTCATGCCCAAGATGATGGCCGCCATGATGAAAGCCGCCAAGTATTCCCAGGATCCGGCAGTCATGGAAGCCCAGAAAAAGCTCCAGCAGGCCATGGGAGACCTGCGATAACTTAATACAAGCAAAAAAAACCCGGATTGTTTTACCCTTAAAGAGGTGGCCAATGGCAACGATTTACCATGACAAACATGTAGATAAAAAACTGTTGAAAGAGAAAAAAATTGCCATAATCGGTTTCGGCAACCAGGGCCGGGCCCAGGCCCTGAACCTGAAGGACAGCGGACTGAATGTTGTGGTCGGGCTCCGGCCAGGCAGCAAAAACCGGAAGGAGGCCGGACAATCCGGACTCCGGGTTCTGACCGTTCCCGAGGCCGTGAACTGGGCCGACATCATCTCCTTCCAGGTACCTGATGAAATCCAGGGAAGCCTGTACCGGCGTCTTGTGCATCCCCATCTCACCCCGGGAAAGATGCTGCTGTTTTCCCATGGTTTTGCCATTCACTACGGCCAGATAAAACCTCCCGGGAACGTGGACGTGACCATGATCGCGCCCAAGGGGCCGGGGCACATGCTGAGAAATAAATTCATGGAGGGCGAGGGGGTGGCCGCCTTTCTGGCCGTTGAGCAGGATACCACCGGAAAGGCCCGGGACATTGCCCTGGCATATGCGGCCGGCATAGGTTCGACCCGGGTCGGGGTGCTGGAAACCACCTTTCAGGAAGAAGCGGAAGCCGATTTGTTTGGAGAGCAGGCTGTGATCTGCGGCGGATTGACTTCATTGATGAAGGCCGGTTTTGAAACCCTGGTTGAGGCCGGCTTCCAGCCCGAGGTGGCCTATTTTGAATGCATCAACGAACTGAAGCTCACCGTGGAACTGGTTTACCTGGGCGGATTGAGTTTCATGAGAAAGTCCATCAGCAACACGGCCGAATACGGCGATTACCTGACCCAGAAAAAACTTGCCACGCCGGAAACCCGGAAGGCCATGAAGAAGATACTCCGGGACATCAAGGACGGCAGCTTTGCCCGCAGCTGGATGCGGGAAAATCAAAAAGGCATGCCCTTCATGAAGGCCATGAGAAAGAGCGAGAAACAGCATCCGGCCGTTAAAATCGAATCCTGGTTCCGGAAAAAAATGAGCTGGAAGAAGCGAGAAGTCAGATAATATGAAAAAGAGCTCAGGTAAAGGCAGAGGTAAAGGTAGAGAAGAAAACTGTTTGCGCAAGCCCTCAAGAGCTCAGGGGAAGTAATAAGTAAAAATAATGTGGGATTTTGGATGTGGGAGTTAGGATTTGGTGAGTGAAAAGAGGTTATGAAGGAAAAAAGGATCAGGTCTTGTTCTTTGTCAGAAAATCGGCAATTATACCAATCAAAGAGGTGAAACATGGAAGTGATAAAATTAATATTGATTTTGATGCTGCTGGTGGTTCCTGTGCTGATTCAGGTCGGTTGCACAACGGCTGCCCAGTATGATATCCGGGGCACCTGGAATGTCAATTTGAGCTATTTTGACGGCACTTCGGATGTTTTCCCCTTCACCTTTACCGGCACCATGGATTCCGGCGTGGTCACTCATACCGAAGTGCAGTATCCCGGCACCTACTCGGTTTCCGGCTCAAGTGTTGAGTTCATTATTGAGTATGTTATCCTTTATACCCGGTCAACGGAAACCTACGATGGATCTTTTGGATCTGCCACAACCATGAGCGGTGATTTCGAATGGGATACCACTCTTTTCTCACAATACCCCGCTCCCCTGGTCTGGGCCTGGGGCACCTGGAGCGCCACCAAGCAGTAGTGGATTATTTCTCTCTGTTTCTAAAAAGTGACCCGATTCCCTCCCCGATAAAATTAAAAGCCAGTATAAGTACAAATAAAACCGCGCCGGGGACCAGCGCCAGGTGAGGCCGGTCAAACAGATGAAACCTCCCGGCATCAATCAACTGACCCAGGGTTGGTATTTCAGGCCCCAACCCAATCCCCAAAAAATTTAAACTCGATTCAATCAGAATTACTTCTCCAATTCCTAAAAATGCTTGAATAACTATCAATGGGGAAATAATTGGAAACAAATGAAAAAAAACAATTCTAAAAAAAGATGCATTATAAACTTTTGCAGAAATAATAAAATCCATTTTTTTATATTTCAAAGTTTCCCCTCTTACAATTCGTGCATAGAATACCCAATTTGAGAATGTAAGAATACATGTGATGGAAAAAAAATTCGCTTTTACAAATATAAAAAAAGTAATTGCTATCAATATTCCTGGAAAGGAAAGAATAATATCCACTATCCTCATGATCAATGAATCTATGAAACCACCCATCAAGCCAGCAAGAAGTCCTAGAGTGGCACCAATAAAAACTGAAGACATAACAACCGAAATCCCAATAAACAGAGAGCAAAAAACCCCATAGAGAACAGACGAAATTAAATCTCTACCTAGATCATCAGTTCCTAACGGAAATTTTGGCGAAATCGGTTCCAAGCGATAATTTAGATTTATTTGAATTGAGAACTCCAATTCAATCAATGATATGATAATTAATTGGAAAAACAAAAAAAGTATTATCAAACCTAATTTTAACTGTGCGTGCTTATTTATGAATAATTTCATAACGCAATTTTGGATTCAAAAAAAAATAAATCAGATCGATTATCAAGTTTAGCAAGAGATAGATTATTGTAATAAATATTACTAAACCTTGAATCATAGGGAAATCTCTTCTATTTATTGAATTTATCAATAAACACCCAATTCCTTGCCAGGAAAAAATTACTTCAGTAATAATGGTCCCGGTTAGTAATGCACCAAATTGTAATCCAATAGTAGTTATTATTGGATTTAAGCAATTTTTTAAAACATGTATAAAAAAGATTCTACTTTTTGATATACCTTTTGATCTTGCTAATAAAATATAAGGTTTGTTTATTTCTGTAACTATTGCAATTTTTATAATTCTAGTAAGAAATGCTGTCATTGATAATCCAAGTGTTATACTAGGAAGTATTAAATATTTAATACCATCAGAACCCGAAACAGGAAACCACCCTAATTTAATAGACAAGATATGAATTAATAAAGGTCCTAAAAAAAAATTTGGTATTGCAAGGCCAAAAGAACTCAATAAAGTAATTAATGTGTCCCAAAGAGAATCCTGGTGGAATGCAGCTATAATTCCTAATAAAAAAGATAAAACAATCGCAACCAAAATAGAGGATATTGAAAGGTAAATAGTATTGGGAAAATAAATAAATATGTTAGTAATTACTTTTTTCCTATTGAATATGGATTCCCCGAAATCAATATATAAAAGTGATTTCTGAAAATTTATATACCGAACAAATATAGATTCATTGAGTTCTAATGTTGTTCTCAATCTGTGAATATCAGAAAACCTGGCACCTTCGCCTAGAATGTGAATAGCCGGATCTCCGGGAATTAAATTAATTAAAATAAATATTACCGATGAAATTACCCATACAAGAAATATAAATATAATTAAACGTTTTAAAATAAAGGTAATCATCAGTTTTTTATTAAATCTGAAGTTTATAGAAAAAGTAGCATAAATATTTTTATTATTAAATTTACTTATTTCTTAATGGTATAAAACTCGGACTTTTGATATAAAATCATTACAATCCACTAAAAACTTATTTAATATCAGTTATTTTCAATAGATTGGGATCAAACTTTAATTTAGTATCATCACTTGGCCCAATTCGATTTGCAAGCACCTTTACATATAAAGTATCTTTATTTTTTTCCTCTAGACTAATATCAATAATCAGACTTGCATCATATTCAAGGCCATTCAAATTTCTTAATGAATCATCAATATAATCACTTTTTTCAACATTCTTTTTGTTATGTGAAGAACGTTGAGACCCCAAAATCAGCGGAAAACTCAATTGATTTGAAAACCTTCTCAAATTCTCAGAAATTATTAATAATTGTTCTTCTCTTATCTTATTTTGATCATCCTTTCCAATTTCGATTTTTTGAATAAAATCAATAAATACTGCTCCAATTATAAATGGACCTTTAAACAACTTTATGGATTCAATCAAATCATTTACATTATAATTGCTCTCAATTATATGAATTCTGCTTGAAACATCCAGAAAATTCATTAAACCTTTATAAGTGAGATCTTCGCTGGCAAATTTCAATAATTCTGTTTCAGAAGCTGTTTTTAACTTCCATTTCCATATATCAAAATTGGTTTTTAGTCCTTGTTCAATACTATTTTTATCTAATTTTTCTGAATTTGACGAATCAAAGGGTTTCTCTCCAGCAAGGTTAATGAATTTTATCTCACACTCTTTTTTTGCTTCCTGGTAATTGTAGTATAAAAAATGTTTTCCTTTATAAATTTGAGTCATATTGTAAAGAATATTCATCATAAAAAGAGATTTCCCTTGTTTCGAAGGTCCGGTCACGATTGTGATGGCACCATTTGGAATATTTATTACTTCATCAAGTTCTTTAAAACCAGTTTTTAAACTCCCTGGTATTCTTTTTATTTCGTTAATGAGCCTTGATAAATCAAAAGGGACAGCATCCTTTAAAAAATTTCGATTTATTTTAACCAATTCCGCATCTGTTCTCCCTGGAAACATGGTTTTTAACATCTGAGTTTGATCTTCTTGAGTGAATTCTTTATCATTAATCAGTTGGGTTATATCTTGTTGATCCTCTTTTTTTTCGGACATTTCTTCTCCTTCTAAAAAAATTATGCTACCATATTAAAATTACTAACTCAAGAACAACATTTTTAAAAAATCATGATTTATTAATATATGAAGTAAACAACAATTATACATTTTTCAAGAAAACTCATTGTATTAATCTTCCTTCTTAATTTTATATTTTTTTATTAAATCAAAGAGATAAACACGGCTAATTTTTAATTGTTCAGCAGTTTGTACTTTACTCCAATTTTTCTTATTTAGCGCATGCATAATAAAGGATTTCTCAAATTCTGCTTTAGCATTTTTTAAACTCATATCGAATTTTTTATTAAGAAAAGAGTTATCATCTAAATCAGGATAGAAAGTTATTAACCTTTTAATATGAGATTCCAATTCCCTTATATTTCCTTGCCATCTAAATGATTTAAAATGTTCAATAATTCCATTAAGTTCAATTTCATCTTCAATTACAAATCCATATTTTTTAAAAAAATGTTGAATTAATAACGAAATATCCTCCATTCTTTCTCTCAATGATGGTACCATAATCGTTAAATCCTGTATCCTGAAATATAAATCTTCTCGGAATTGATTTCTATTAATTAATTCAGATAAATTTTTATTAGTAGCAGAAATCAATCTAATATCAACTTTATGAATAGTATTATCTCCAAGTCGTCTTATTTCATTTTCCTGCAAAACTCTTAATAACTTTCCCTGTAAGTATAAAGGTATATCACCTATTTCATCTAAAAACAATGTTCCCATATTTGCAGACTCAATTAATCCTATTCTATTTTCATTTGCACCTGTGAAAGCTCCTTTTTTATATCCAAATAATTCGGCTTCCAATAAATTATCTGGGATAGCTGAATAATTCACTGGAACAAAAGAATTATTTGATCTTTTACTCAATAAATGGACAGCTTTGGCAACCAATTCTTTTCCGCTACCACTTTCTCCAGTAATTAGCAGAGAAAAATCTACCTTACTAACTTTTACTATTTTTTTTTTCAATATTTTTATTGGTATTGATTCTCCAATAATAAAATTGAGTTTTCTCTTGTAAGCATACTCATACTCATAAAATCTTGAAAATAATGATCCGAATTTAAAAAATAAATCATTGAAATTTTCATATATATCAACATTGTAATAGCGTTCTGTATTAAACGCAATCAACAAAATCGCAAAAATGTTTTCCGACATATTCCAAAAATAGACCTTAGTATTCTTATAAGGGAAAAAAAATCTCTCTGGAGATTGCATTTCTTTCTGGATTTCCTTAAGAGTCAGATTCAGTGGATCAGCACGAAGAATTGTTTGTGATATAATTTCCTGACTTAATTCCTCATATTTACTTGAATCTGAAAAGTTGAAAATAGGTTCTTTATTTTTAAAAATCTTTAGTTTAATAAAATTGATTGCAATTTTTTTTGTTAATTCATTCAAGAAACTTGAAAAGAAATCTTCAGGAATTTTCCAATTTAGATATTTGCCAACTAATTCTACGCTTTTAAAAAAATCATTAATCGAATTTTGTTCATCAATTTTTTTTTTTATCGTTATTATCTTTTGAGTAAATGTTCTTTTATTTCTTAGAAAAAAATAATACATTTCAATAAATATTTCTCTTTCATTTGTTTTTAAACCTTCATAATCATCAAGAATATTAAAAAAAACCCAGTAATATTCATAATAATAATAATTCTTTTTTCTCTTGCTAAGTTCCTTTGATAATAGCTTTAATTCTTTTAAATATTTATTCAGGCAAAGCTTTTCAATAATAATTGCAATTAAATTAAATCTTGAATTTTTTGATTCTAGTGCTTTTACATCATTAATTAATAAACTTGATTTTCCCACAAAATATTTTGAGCTTACTTTCTCAAATATTGAAAATATTATTCTTTGATCATGATTTAATTGTTTCCAATATTTCTTTATAACTGAAAAATTAAAGGGGTGTAAATTTTGAATAAAATTTATAATTAATTTTAAAAATACACATTCAATAATTCCATTTAAATGGTTATTACTTAAGAAAATTTTCAATGATCTTTCAACAAACTCTAATGAAGTGGGATAATTTCTCCTAAGATATTCAAGGTGTCCAACGTTATATAAATCTATCGCCAGAGAGGTTATGAGCTTCTTATCTCTATCATATTTTAAGATTGACTTAAGATAAATTTCTGCCTCTGTCCAATTTCCTTTAATTTTATTTATTTCTACCAAATTGGATTCAACTAAAATTTCTCCATTTGAATTTTTATGCGCTCTAAATACCTTCAACGCTTTAAAGTACCAAAATTCAGCTCTAGAAAAATCATCCAACCTTAGATAAAAATTTCCAATATCAACCCCAATAAATGCAGAAAGCAAATCATAATTTCTAATTTCACACTTTATATAAATATTTTTGTAAATTTTTTCAGCTGAATTATAGTCACCTTCTTCCCTAAGTAATTTTGCCAAATGAGTGTAAGCTTCTAACTCATCACTATAGCAATTCTCCTGCTTTAGATAATCTATGGTCTCATTCAATAAATTTTTTGCTTTTTCAAACTCTCCATTATAAATTAGGCGATCACTTAACTGTAAGTTTGAAAGGCAAATGTAATATTCATTTTTTATTCTTCTTAAATATAAATCTGCGGAGTTAAAATCTGAAGTTTTTTCAAAAAATACAAATTTTAAATAACAATATTCATCTCTTAAACATATTGAAATTTTCTTTTCCAATTTAATTAAAATACTTTCCATTTTAATATATTCTTTTTCTAATTTATAAATAAAAGCTAATTTCAAATAAAAAAATAAATGATCTCTCGTTTTAAACTTCTGAATTATAAGTTTTGCTGCCTTCAAATCCCTCTCATTTATCATCATAATTGTCAATAATTTCAATAATTCAATGTCATCTGATAGGGAATTGATATTATTTAATAAAATACTTTTTATTTCTTCAAAATATTTATATTCATCATTATTATCAAAAAATAATTTATCTGATAAGATCACTTTAATCTCATGATAATTTTTGATTTTTATCAAGTACTTAATTTTTACATATGAAGAATTCATGTGATCAAGAAATTTTCTCAATATTTTTAACTCTTCATTGAATGTGATCTTAATACCTTTTATAACACTTGAATTTCTTAATGAAACAAATGTGGAATTTGAATGAATATATTTTTTACTTATTAAATGATCTATACTATTAATCTCATTTTTATTAAATATTAAGTGCAATATTTTAATTGGAATTGGAATAAAAATAATTAAAAATATTTTCAGAATATTAATTTCACTTTTACTTAGTATAGTATTTCTCTCTTTATAATTTTTTATAAAATACTTTTTAAGTAAATTTTCTGGCTTTTCATTTAATATAAGATCAAAATCAAGAAAATCATTATTATTAAAGATAATAAGAGTGATATTGGTTAGATTTGAATAATCCATCAAATATTTGACAAATTCAATATCTTTTCTATTTTCAAAAGTATCAATTAGTAGCACAATTGACTTAAAAATCGATTTGCTTAAATAAATATCAATTAATTCAACAATACTATCAAAATCATCTATTTCATTTATTTTATTAAAAAAGAATTTACATACAACCTTTTGAAGAGAATCAGATTTTCCAATTTTATTTAGTAGAAAAACATCAGCATGAAGTAAATGCTGAACAATATTTGTTTCAATAATTTTTTTTTGGATTTTGTTTTCTGTTTTTACTAGTATTTTTAAATTTGTTTTATTTTGGGAATGATCAAATTCAAATAGATTCAATATATTTGATGCAAAATCACTATATTTATAGAAATAATAACTATTTTCATCAAATCGTTGTTTGTTTAATATACTTTTAAATATTTCATAATAGTTATCATGATTCAAGTCTTTAAAAAATTTATTGGTAATTAATAAATCAAATATATAACTTAATTTAATCTCACATTTTTTTTCAATACAAATCGGAAATTTTAAATTTTCATACTGGTAGATAAATTTTTCAAAATTAATAAAATCAATAGCAAGTTTTTTTGCAATTTCATATATAATTATAAATTGAATAAACAACTTCTTAATTTTCGATTCTTTTAGATTTCCAATTACAATTGATTTTGAGGTGTTTAGCCTTTCCAGCCAAATAATAATTTCAAAGTTATTGTTTGTGTAATGAATAACTTTCTGAAATAAATTAGAGTGCATATCAAATATTAAATTTATTCTACTAAGTAAAGACTCTGAAAATGGCAATACAAGTTTATAGAAATTTTTTTCTGAGTAAATATCTTTAAAGTTTTGCTTTTCCATTGCCTAAAATATACTAATTTTTATAATTGAATAACTTTTTTTAAATTTCTTTACATTCATTTTTGTTAATTAAATTATTTTAAAAAGTACTAAATATTAATGTCAATATAATTATTTTTATAATTTCTTTTTTTAGGCTACCGCCACTTATTCGACCCTAACTTAATCTATCTTTTTTTAAGAATTAAACTTTAAATAATATTTTCTCAAATTCTTTCCATTATTTAAGTAATATCTCCAACAAATTCATGATTTGAAAAACATGTAACTTCTAGTTCACCATTATAAAGAGTTTTATGATTTTCAAGAAGACCTATATTTGAAATAAAAAAGATACCAGTTCCATTAGGTAATGTAGATCCATTTCCCTTTTTACTACAAACAGAAATCAATGAACACTCACCTGATTGTAGAAAAGATGGTTGAGCTAAAAGGATTATAAGTGCATTTTCATCTTGGACATAAGATAGTGATTTGATGTAATACAAAAATAGTATTATTAAGATAATTGAAACTATTATGTTTTTTATTCTAGTAACTATTTTCATCCAACTTAAACACTTACCATTCAATAAAAACAAGTTCAAGACCCAATATTCTACTTTTTTTTTAAAATTCTGTAGTGATGTGGATTTAGTCCATATATTTTTTTGAATTTGGTCCTGAATTGCTGGCATTTTTTAATTCCGATTTTTTGAGAAATTTGAGTAATGGTAAGATCTTGTCTTGTTTTCAAAAGTGTTTGGGCTTGCAAAATGCGTACAAAATTAATGTATTCCGACAGTAAAAATTTGGTACCTTTTTTAAATTTTCTCGATAAATAGCAATGATTTACCTCAAATTTACTTGCAATCTTGTATACAGTTATTTCAGAAAGTTCAGTTAAATTCATGGTAAGAATATAATCAATAACCCTTGGGACCATATCATTCTTATTCATTTTCACTTAAGAATCTCCTTACACCAACATAATACAAAACTCCAATTCATATATCCGATTCGATATTTAATATTTTCCCCCTTTTAAAAAGTGGAAAAGTTATATAAAGCAATTTTGATGCCAGGGGTGGGATTTGGGTGAAAGGGTGATTCTACAAGGCTTTGGGAAATTTGGTTAGAAAAAAGTGTTTATTTGAATGTTGCGTTTTGGATCATGACAAAAATTATAAACCGACAAAACCCTTTGATATCAATAGTTTCGGGGATTGTTCAATTTTGTCTTGTTTTAAGACAGGGTTTTGGGGAAATCCCGGTTTCTCTTACCCAATGGTCATGAAACTATTTTTAAAATTGTAGCACTTTGAAACATAGAGAAATCTAAATCAAAATGTCAAGGCCTGGCACTGAAGATCAGAATGTCTGCACCTGAGGTTAAGGTAAAGGTTGAGGTGAAGTGAAAAACAGACATGTAGAGGCAAGCGGCGGCTTGCCCTCAATATTGCACAAATATCGATATTTCAAGCCGGGCGAATTGCCATTCGCCCCTACTGCAATCCTCTCACGACTAACGATTTATGCCTTTTGATTCACTCAACCCCCAGATCCCATATCCCAAATCCCTCTTAACCTTTGCCTGTTATTGAGATCAACAAACAAAAACTTGTTTGTCAACCCCTGTCCCCGATAATTTACTGCTGGCTGTGGGTAAAATATATGATGCTTCCGGCTTTGGTAGTTAAATAAATATTACCTTCATAATCCAGAGTGATATCTCCGTAACCTGGCGGTATCTGAAGCGGAATTGAAGGCTCCCAGGTTGATCCACGATCAATTGAACGACGGTAAAAAGCTCCACCACCGGAGCGATAGTAATAAAGGTTGACATTTCCTGCGTCATCTACGGCCAGTGCGGCCTGCAGAAAATAACTCGTATGATCTGCCAGGCTCATTACCCCCTGCCAGTTAAGTCCGCCGTTATCGGATCTCCTGAACAAAATATGATATATATTGTTAATTTGTTCCTCCCAAATGATATATACAGCTCCCAACCTATCAACAGCAATATCAGGATATCTGAACTCAACATCGTTGAAAGACAACATAATCGGATTTCCCCAACTTACTCCAAAGTCCGGAGAATGGTTAAAAAATATCTGGCTGGAATTAGAAGTAAGACTAGAATCAAGCCATACTACAGAAACCCTTCCACCGGTATCCACAGCCATTCTCTCCAGTCTGGAATGTTCGGGAGTATTGCTTATATTTACAGGTGCGCTCCAGCTACTTCCAGCATCGTCAGAATGAATAAAAAAGATATTGCACTCAGCAGTCAACATATAGCTGTTGAATACCACCGCAATTTTGTCAATATTATAGTTGTAAAGTCCAATATCGGAGTATTTGGCATAAATGGCAAAATTCCAGGTTAAATTAATCAGAGAACTCCAGGAATCACCCCGGTCAGTGGAGCGCAAAAAATATAGATCATAGAGGCCGTCTGAGGATGTTTGTCTGGCATAAACGATATTAATATTCGATGTATCAACTGCAATCGCGGGATAAAAGTTTCCCAAATTGCAAGGCTGGGGTAGCTCATGCATCTTAATCCAGGTTAATCCTAAATCTTCAGATCGAATAAAATACACATAACCTTCAAGGTCAACCGGATCACATTCACCCCAGACAATATTTATATTTTTTTCAAGATCAACATCGATTTTTCCGTTTCTACTGATTGGACAATTCTGAGAAACCTGATCCGAGACCTTAAAATAATTGGGGAAATCATGCAGAAGCTTGACATTGAAATATAATGTACCGGATTTTTTACCGCTGACAGTGTCCCAGGCCACAACCGGAATGGACACTCCTCCGGTGGCAATATCCTGGAGAAAGATCCGGCACTGTAACTCTTCCTCGCTCATGACGACCGTTGATTTCTGGATTCCGTTAAAAACAATAACCGTGCTTTCTGTAAAATTTGCTCCGGTTGCTGTCAGAGTAAAATCGGGCATATGGTATACCTTGGTGTCCGGTGTTAAAGATGACAAGGTCAGCACCGTATTTGGACAACTAACCAGAATTAACAATAAACCCAATCCAATAATAGACAATACAGCTTTATGCATTTTTCGCTTCATTTTGATTCCCCCTATATAAATATTAAGTTAATTCCTGTTTGTTTCAAAAAAAATATATCCTGCACTCCACCTTTATCTTTACCTTTACCTGAGATTTAGGTCATAGAGCATGATATCATTTGTCAAGGCCTGACCTTGATATCTAATAAGGCTTAAAGGCGATGCCTAAGATTTTATCCGGTGATGCCGGAAATGTGGTGACCAGTGACCAGTTTATCCCGTCAATGGAATCCATAACCAACCCCTCACCGGAAGCAGTATACCCGATTGCAACAAATTTGTTTCCTCCAAAAACAACATCATTTATACCAAAACCACCTGCGATAGCTGGGGCAGTTCCTTCCTGCCAGGTAATCCCTCCATTAAGGGAATACCAGACCAATCCTTGCCCAGTAATCACCCATTTTCCATTGCCATAGGCCACTCCCATCAAATGTTCAACTAAATCTGTTGCCGGAGTTGCTGCTGTCCAGCCGGCTCCATTGTCTGAATAAACAATGGTCGCAAACATTCCAACCGCAACAAAGCGGCCGTTTCCATATCCTACTCCCCATAAGGTCTCAGAGGTCCTTCCTGAAGAAGCCCCATACCAGTTATCCCCTCCGTCCTGGGACCAGATAATATTGTGTACGATTACCGGGGGATTAATGTCCGGTGGCTGAGGATCTACATCGCCCACCGCCACAAAACGGCTTACGCTATTTCCCTGTATAACCACTGTACCGAAAGCGACCATATTTAAATCCGTTGTTGTTTGGGTATCCGAAGCCAGAGTCCAGTCAACCCCGCCGTTGGTAGAAAAATAAGCCATACCGTCAGTCCCAACCGCCACGTAATGGGCGACCCAGGGCTGGGTCCAGGTATTGCTTTCTCCGCCGGCAATACCCCAAAAAACTCCACACCCATAAGTATTTCCCCGGGTCCAGGTCATGCCATCCTCAGAAAAATACACACCCTTATCTGAACCCACCGCAACAAAGCGGTCATAATAATAGGTTATATTGGTTAAAGACGAATCGTTAACATAATAACTATTGGTACTATCCCAGACCGTCCCATCTTCCGAGCTTTGCAGTACGCCGCTATCAACATTGATTTGACCGGAAACACCGCTAACAATGACAAAATGGACTTCAAAATCATCCCCCGGATCGCAGGCTGAAAATAAAAAACAACAGGTCACACTAAAAACGATTAGAATATACTTAATAAAACCGTAATTTTTAATTTTTCCCATATTTCCCTCCCTTTCTTTTTATTATAAATAAAATAAAGCAATTTTTCAACAAGAATGAAATAGACGCCACTCCTTTATTGAATAAAAAAGCAGCGACCGTCCCACACCCTCACATCCCATGTTTGTCAAGGCCTGGCCCTGCTGGGTGAATGAGTCAATGGGCGGATGGGTTAAAACTGAGGTTAAGTTCAATGAGCACGATTCTATTTGTCAAGCCCTGACCCTTTTTTACTGCTGGCTGTATATAAAATAGATGGAGTTACCGCTCACGATAGTCAAATAAATATTTCCTTCATCATCCAGAGTGATGTCACCGCTGCCCGGTGGCGGCAACGGCATAGAGATCGCCGGTTCCCAGTTTCTGCCGCGATCAATTGAACGCCTGAAAAAACAGCCGTCGCTATTGTAGTAATACAAATTTACATTTCCGGCAGTGTCGGCGGCAATGACTGCCTGCATCGAATTACTCGAATTTTCTGCAAGGCTCACCGGTGCTGTCCAGGTATTGCCGTCATCATCCGAATGTCTAAATGAAACAGTGTATATATTATTATCTCCTTTCTGTTCCACCCATACCGCATAAACACACCCGGGCTCTCCGACTTCGACATCGGGGTATCTGAATTCAACAGGGTTGTAAGACAGCAACATCGGATTTCCCCAGGTTGCTCCAAAATCCGGAGAATGATTAAAGAATGTTTCTTTAGAATTAGTACCGGAAATATTATCCAGCCACACCACATAAATTTCTCCCCCGGTATCTACAGCCATTCTTTCCAGCCTGGAATGTTCCGCAGTATCGTTTACTTTTACCGGCAAACTCCACGAAGCTCCGCTGTTACTGGAATGGACAAAATAGATGTCGCATTGGGCACTCCACATATAGCTGTTGAATACCACCGCTATATTTTCAACATTATTGTATTCGCTAATTTTAATATCGGAATATTTGGCATAACTTGTATATCCCGATGTCACATTCAGGGGAACGGTCCAGTGGATTCCCTCCCCCTCCTGGGAGCGCAAAAAATACAGGTCATAGGTGCCGTCTGAGGTTGTCTGCTTGGCATAAACGATATTAATATTCAACGATCTGTCAACTGCAATCGCAGGATAAAAGTTGCCCAAATTCGCAGGCTGGGGTATCTCCTGGCTATTGATCCAGGTTAATCCTAAATCTTCCGAACGAATAAAATAGACATAACCTTCCCCATCAGGCGGTTGGCCTTCCTCCCAGACAACGTTGACGTTTTTTTCATAATCCACTGCAATTTTAGCGCTGCGAGTGATAGGGCAATATTGGGAAAGGCTTGAGCTTGCCCGTACAGGACCGGAAAACGTATGCACCTGCTCGACCCTAAAGTACAAGGTATTGGATTCATTACCGCTGACTGTATCTCTTACCACAACCTGGAGGGACGCCCCCCCGATGGCAATATCCTGGGGATAGATCTGGCAATTTAACTCTGTGCTGCTCACAAAGACCGTTGTTTTCTGGATTCCGTCAAAAACAATAACCGTATCCGATGAAAAATCAGTCCCGGTAGCTGTCAGGGTAAATTCGGGCATATGGTATACCTTTGTGTCCGGTGTCAACAATGACAGGGTCGGCACCGGATTGGGACAATTTATCAAAACAATAACCAAACTCAACCAGAATAAAGATAGAAAAATCTTTTTAATTTTTGTTTTCATTCTTTCCTCCCCAATGAATAATAATAATGTAAATCCTATATAATAACAACAATAAAACGTTCTTCACTTTACCTTTATCTTTACCTTTACCTGAGATTAAGGATCACAGAGCATAAAACCATTTGTCAAGGCCTGGCCCCAGAAGAGGTCGATGGGTGAATGAGTCAATGAGTGGATGGGTTAAAACTGAGGTTAAGGTAAAGGCTGAGGTGAAGTAAGAAATCGATTCGTAACTCCAATTCAGTACTTGAATTTTTTTTATTGAAATGATATAAAGAAATCAGAGAATAACTTGGGAGGGGAAAATGAATTTAAAATTTTTCGTAGTTGTAATTTTGAGCTTTTTATTGATATGCTGCTCAACAATTGATTCGGAAGAGAATGATGAACCACAGGTGTCAACATCAAAGGTTGTGGTATTTGATAATTTTGATCCGGATTACAACAATCCGCCATTCGGGGATAAAGTAACCATCATGAACACAGATGGGCTTGTCGAAAACACAATTACCGGATTCAATAATTGCCAGAATGTCGGCGGTAACCGGGTACTATCGGTTTCCGATGATGGTCAGAGCTTTGTCGTCTGCGAAATGGTGACCTACAGCGATCAAAAAATATCCAAGTATGATATTTCCGGAAACCTGATTCTCAGTATCCCAGGAAATTTCACCTCGGTCAGTATGCATGACAACTTCATATATGCGTTCAGCGGCCATACCATTTCTGTATACACGATGTACAAAATTGATGCATCCGGCAATATTATTATCCAAAATGAAGTGGGGCAATTTGACCATGTTGTCGATCCGATAAACGAGGTTTTGTGGACCGTTGGCGGCCTAATCTTAAAAGCAGATCTGAATCTGAATGAACTGATGAGGACTGATCCCATAAACTGGTGTGCCGTCTCGGTTGATGTGAATACGGATGGTTCGATATGGGTGGCTGAAAGAAAACATCCTGAAGTGGCAGGAAGCGAGAACAGGTTATTGAAGATTTCCCCCTCTGGCGAAACCCTTCAGGTAATTGATCAGGATTCATATCCGATGTGTATACGCGTCAATAAATCCACCGGTAATTTCTGGGCAACCGGAGAATTTGGACTAAAAAAATTCGATCCGCTCGGCAATGAAATCATTTCAATTACCGAACTTAGAGGCTTTACCATTGCCATTGATCCTTTTGACAATTCAATTTGGGTAGGATGTTGGGGTAATGTTCGGCACTATTCCAGTGACGGTTTGCAACTTGGTATTTATACCGATGGATTTTCAATTGATGATCAGAAACGGGTAGGCATAGCCGTCTCCAATTGATAAAATGATGATCAGGTCTTTCATTATTGACATGAGTGGCTGAGAGCTGAGAGGATAAGAAGTTCTGAAGTCAAGAACAAAACAACTTGTTATTCAGTTGTAATTCAATAGTAACTCATAGTAATTCAGTTGTCATAAATAGTTTTTACAATAGAATTACCATGAATAACGCGAGTGCAACGAGCAAATTACCACGAATTACCATTCACGGCTTACGCCTTACGACTCACGATTTTTGCTTCTTGATTCACAAGCCCCCAACCCCTAAATCCCAAATCCCGCTTTACCTTTACCTCAGATTAAGGGGGGTAGTCATTAGGGTCGGTTCTTGAATCTTGAATTTGATTCAATTTGTCAAGGCCTGGCACTTTGGGTAAATGGGAACATGAGTCAATGGGTGGATGGGTTAAGGACTAGGAAAAGGTATAGGTTTAGGTAAAGAGAAATTGAAATGTAGGGGCAAGCGGCGGCTTGCCCTCAATATTGCATAAATATCGATATTTCAAGCCGGGCGAATTACCATTCGCCCCTACAGCTTCTCATCAACACATCTACCCATCTTCCAATTCACGAGTCAGCAAAATATCATTGCTGGGTGCAGGTGGCTTGATGCTGAGGTAAAGGCAAATGTAAAGTAAAATCGCCCTCTTCTTAGATTTTTGTTGCTGTCCAGGTTCCTGATTCAGCACCACCACAACCGACTCCTCCTGTATAACTTATTGTCATTGTTCCATTCATGGAGGTGTCAGAGATTGAAGTTCCATCCCAGATCCAAACAACATGACAGGGTTCATCATTATAAAAATCCCAATTTACCTGAACCGTGTTGCAATCGCTAACCGTGTAGATACCTGCATTGCCCTCGACGTATTTCATTCCGCTGACAGTACCGCCGGTTGAACTTCCGGAAAAGGTAAGAGTATGATTATCAGGCCAAACTTCTGCATCATCCCAATCCCAGAGCACAGTAACATTCCAGGTTCCGGTAATATCGAATGTACAGTCATCGGCAGTTGAACAACCCGGATGATAAACCAACCCTAAAAAAACAATAAAATAGAGTAAAACCCTAAGCGTTAATTTCATTTCTCCTCCTCCAGGCAATAATTTGATTACCTGCAAACACATTCCAAAATACTTACAATCCTATTTTAATTAATCAACAATAATTTTTCAAGTACAGAAAAACAGAATCGCCAATGGTCAATGGGGTCAGTGAATCTCCTACTTCTATATATTTATTACGTTTTTCTAAAAATAAATGGATAAAGAAATCCGGGTAGAAGTAACCTTGACAATCCGGGATTAAAGGTGATAATGATTATCTTATATCAAATCAATAACGGAGGAAAACTGAAATGCCTTTATATATCCTTTATGCGGTTTTGGCCGGGATTGCCTGGGGTGTTGGCGGTTATTTTGAAAAAACGGGTTTAAAGGAAATCGGACTTCCGCCAATTGTCGGAATCGCCCTGCGGACAGCAGTTGCCCTGATTATCCTGGGACTGCTTTCCATTCCTGCCTGGCAAGCCATAAACAAATCCGCGGGCATCAAATCCTGGCTGATGATTATCATCGGGGGCGGGATTATTGCCGGCAGCCTGGGAATGTGGTGTTTTTATTCCTCCCTGTCGCTCTCGGATAACCTGGGAATCACACTGGCCATTGCCTTTGCCTTCTCCCCCATTGCCGGGACCGTCACCGGCCTGCTCAAGGGCAATCAGCACATGGATCTGAAAACCGGCCTGGGACTGATTTCAATTGTTTTCGGGATTATCCTCATCCAGCTCTCCCATAAAACATAGAATCCCATCAGACCATATCTAACTTTATTTGGCCTGCATTGCAAAAGTAAAGGCATGGCACCATTAGCTAAATGAGTCTATGGGTCAATGGGTGGACGGGGGAGAAATTGTAATAGATCCGTTTGTTGACGTCCTGCCTTCCCCATCTACCCATTCACTCTTCTTCCCATTTACGAGTTAAAGATTCAGTACAATAAAACCATTATGTAAAGGCATGTCCCCCCAGAGGTCGATGGGGGAATGAGTCAATGAGTAAATGGGTTAATGGGTGAATGAGTTAAGGACCAGGAAAAGGTATAGGTTAAGGTAAAGTGAAAAATGGACAGGTAGGGGCAAACGGCGGGTTGACGGGCGAATTGCCATTCGCCCCTACAGCCTCCCATCAACTCATCTTCTCATCTACTAGTTAGAAGAATTCTGCTGCTGGAAGCTGGTGGCTGAGGTAAAGGTAAAGGTAAAGTAACATTTATCCTTATGCTCCATCTTCAAGCTGCAAAACACATGACCTGATTGCTTTTTTATTTCTTATAGATAATCTTGAAAATAAACAAGGTGAGGGCCAGTAAGAATTCGATTATTCCGAAAACAGCCAGCGGTACAATCCTATTCACTATCCCATAAACCACCCATAGAGACAATCCGGACATCAATATGACGGTCCAGACCGTGGAAATATCCCTGGCCGATCTTGTTCTCCAGGTTTTTATTACCTGTGGAGACAAGGAGACAGCTACCAAAAAACCGGCAATATACCCAACAATCTCAATCTTATACATTGTTTTAATTCCCCTTTTTTGTGTAATCCTCAATTTCGGCTTATTTCCACTCATTATACCAGACTGTAAGTTTGGAATCTAATAAAATATTGTCAAGGGATACCAGATTTAATTTTTTTAGCAAAACCCTATTTGTTAAGGCCTGTCCCCTTCTTGCTTTTGACAAAATCACATTTTTCATTTATATAGTTAAATGGAATCCTTTTTTATTTTAAAAGTCCTGGTATCCTTCATTGCAGCCGGGATATGGATCGGCAGCGTCACCCTCATTGCCGAAAGACTCGGCAGCAAACGGGGCGGCCTCATAGCCAACCTCCCCTCCACTGTCCTGATTGCTCTGGTATTTGTGGGACTGGTCAACGATGCCGGATTTGCTGCCCTGGCCACCCGGGCCGTACCGGTCGGAATGACCATTGATACAATTTTTTTGATGGTGTTTATCATCCTGCTGAAGAAAAGTCTGGTGACAGCCGTGCTGCTTTCCCTCTCAACCTGGATGGTTCTGGCATATACAGCCGGACAGATTCATTGCAGCAGCATGGTCTTCACTATCCTTGTTTATTTTCTGGTGGCAATAACCTCATTTTTAATTCTGGAATACAGATTTGAAATCCCGTCCAAAGGAAAAAGTCGGAAAAAATTCACTCCTATAAATTCCATGGTGAGGGCCCTGTTTGCCGGCAGTGTGGTGGCCGGTACCACCATCATCTCTGCCTTTGCCGGCACCTACTGGGTCGGACTGTTTTCCACTTTTCCGGCTGTCATGCTATCCACCATGGTTATTTTAACACTGAATCAGGGTAAGGCCTTTGCCCGGGCAACCGGAAAAGTCATGATCCTGGCTTCAACCAATATTATCATCTATGCCCTGGGTGTATCCATCACCTACCCTTTGCTGGGCATTACCCTCGGAACCATTATTTCCTTTGTTTTCTCATTCTTCTGGGTATTGTTGCTGCACCCGCTGATCAATAAAATCATCAAATAATAATTTGTATTTGTTTGAAAATCATATATATTATTTAGTGGAGGGAAACATGAAAAGGAAATTATGGATTATGTTAATGATTATTCCCTTGCTGGCATTCCTGTTTCAGGCCGGATGCAAAACCGAGGAAGAGACCATAACCGAAGCCCAGTATGACATCACCGGCACCTGGCAGGTGACTACAACCTGGACATCACTGGATGTAACCCTGGCTAATCCTCCCGGCACCTATGCCATTACTTTCGAGGGAAGTGTTACCAACGGGATATTTTCAACCAGCAATAATGAAACCGGAATCTATCTGGTAATCGGTACGGTGGTTCAATGGATATTTTCTTATGGCGCTGTTTACACCGGAAATTTTACCGATGACTCCACAATGACGGGTGAAATGGTAGGCAATTACGGTGCCACCGGCACCTGGAATGCCGTCAAATCAAACCAGAGTACATTATAATCCCATTTCTTTTAAAATATGCCCGGCATTGGCAAACTTTTCAGTGATAAACATTACAAAACGGATGTCCACCGAGATGGTTCTCTGTAATTGTTCATCGTATTGCCAGTCACTATTCATGGCCTCATAATTCCCGTCAAAGGCAATTCCGACCAGTTCACCCCGGGCATTGAGTACCGGGCTGCCGCTGTTTCCACCGGTAATATCACAGACATGCAGAAAGGCAACCGGGATATCATTCACATTCGCTGCAGCCCATTTTCCAAAATCCTTTTTGGCATAGAGGTCTTTGAGTTTATCCGGTACGATAAAGGGATCTTTACCGGTTTCCTTTTCCAGAATCCCCCCTATCAGGGTAAACGGATCATGGTATACCGCATCACGGGGTGAATATCCTTCAACCTTTCCATAGGTGAAGCGGATGGTCCGGTTGGCATCCGGGTACATCCCAGCGCCCTTCCAGGCATACAGGGCTTCGATGTACTGTTTTCTCAGGGCGGTTATCCTGGCCCCGAAAGCTTCATTCCTCTTCTTAATGACCTCGCATTCCGGATAAATACGGCGGGCCAGATCCAGTAACGGATCATTCAGGGCTTCGATTTCCTTGGAACTTTTTTGGAACAGTGTTTTGACAAATTCCACATCCTTTAATTTGGTTTTCGCATAGGCGGCTTCGATGAATTGATCGATGCTGATATCCCTGTTTTTGAAAATGAAATCCAGTCCCTTGATCCGTTTGGCTTCATCCAGTTCGGCCATGAGCTTCAATGATCTTTTCAGCAGGGCCTTATCTGCCGGTTCATAGTAACTCAGGTACCTGAAATGCAAACGGTCGGCCTTACGTTTGATATCCCTTTCGGAAAAATAGGGGTCGCGGTCTGCCAGCGGTTTTTCCCGTTCCCGGATAATATAATATAGAGATTTGGCAATACCGGCCATGTCACCGCTCAGGTAATCAAAAAGGCCCAGGGCATCGTCATGATCGCGGTTGGCCTGAAGCCCCTGGTACAGGGCTCTGATATCGGTTAAAATATGGCCATATTTCTTCTGGAGCTTTTTATCTGCTTTTAAAAAGTTGGACAGCTGGTTTTCAAACAGTAATTTTTTGTCCAGAAACCGGCTCTTTTTCATTCCGTCTACCCGTCCCTGGAAATTTTTAAGCCCATTGTTCAACCCCTTGATGAAGTTGGCCACTTTCATCCGGGCATTGATCGAATCCTGGGCAAAAGATTCCAGGATATCAATAGTTTCCTGAAAGAGTTTAATGGAACGGGGATAGGAAAAACTAAAATTGTAATCGACTGAATTCGAGGTCCGGTAGCGGGTGGTACCGCCTGGATAACCGATGATAAAGGTCATGTCCCCTTTCTGGAGTCCCCGGGCAGCCACCTTCAGCCAGAATTTGGATTTATAGGGAATATTTGCTTCATGGAATTTCCGTCCGGTACCGTCAGGAGCCATGTAGATACGCATGAAAGAAAAATCACCGGTATGACGGGGCCACATCCAGTTGTCGATATCACCTCCATAATTACCGATGGCTGCAGGCGGAACATAAACCACACGGACATCATCAAATCGCTTGTGCACAAACAGGATATACTGTTTACCATTAAACATCTCCGCCACTTTGGCCGAGATATCCGTATGCTCCTTCTCAATTTCATCGGTAATGGCCTTGATATGGCGATCAATGGCCTTCTGTCTTTTCTCCGGGTCCCCGATCTTTTGAAACGCCAAGAATTCAGAAGTAACTTCCCTCATGTCCTCCAGAATATAAGCTGAATATCCAGGCGCTTCTATCTCTTCTTCTCTGGTTTTGGCCAGGTAGCCACTGGTAATCAGATCGGTCTCCTTAATCCGGGCAGATGCCCGCTGAACAGCCGTAAAGGCCACATGGTGGTTGGTCAATAACAAACCATCCGAAGATACCAGTTCGGCAGTACCCCCTCCCAGCAGGACAATGGCCTGAGTAAGGCAGGGCTTGTCCGGACTGTATATCTGTTCAACCGGGACCTGGATACCCTTGCTGCCCAGGTCAAGGCCTTTCAACTGGGTTAATAACCACATTCCTTCCTCTGCACAGATAAAAACACTGAGGATAAAAATTAATAGCAGTATGATAACACTTTTCTTCATGTTTTCTCCTTTTTTTTTTCATGTAAAGGTGTAGTATACACCAAGCGTGGAGTAGTCTAACATCAAACCAATACATTTTTTCTTTGTTCGGGTGAATTGGTTCAAGTGTAGGGAAGGTAAGGAGACAGGCTGACCCTGATTTTTTTAATATCACCGGCTTTCAGATTGGTTCTGCTGCCAACCACCTTGCATTTCCATATTTTCTGGTCTTTGAACTGTAAAGCCAGATGTTTTACCTGATAGCCGCTTTTCCACAACAGCTTGTCCCCACGGAAACACCTGAAGATGATGAAGTGGTTTTCCGGGATTTCCTCCCGGGGTTCGATCAAGCAATAAATCACATCTCCCTCGGTTTTCAGGGAGACCTTGGCCAGATCGGTTAGTTTTTTTTCAGCGTCCAGTTTAACCCCGCAACCGGAAAGCAAGAGTGAAAAACAAATCATAGCTGCAACCAATACCCGAGTGGCATTCATGACCCCTCCGTGGGATGGTTTATCCGCCATCATGACTGCAGGCCATTTAGAGCTGCAGCAAAGTTTTCAAAATATGCACTCTGGGGAAAAAGGCTCTGAAAGATCGACGGTGCGATCGCCAGGGTATCCTCGGCTGACAGGCAGTATTCCATCTTTTGAAAACGGCTGCGGTATTCGGCGACGTCCTCCCCTCGGGAGCGGTTGTGGATTACCACATCGGCCAGCATCCGGCTCAGTTCATCAAAATCGCCTTCCTTCATGCCGAACCGAGTCATTTCCGAAACTCCCATCCGGATACCACTGGGATGATAGAAGGTTTCATCATCCGGCAGGGCTTGGTAATTGGTCACAATGTTATTTTTCTCCAGCCGGTTGGCGATTTCTTTTCCATCTCCGTGATCCGATACCCGAATCACCACCTGATGGGTTGTGGTGAAACCATCATCTTCACCGCCCTCTACCGCAATACCGTTTTGGGCCAGAGCAGCTGCAAAGGCCCGGGCATTGGAAACCACCTGTTTCTGATACTGGTCTTTAAAATGGTTCATCTCCATGGTGGCAACCAGAAAAGCCAGCAGGGTTCCCAGGTGATGATTGCTAGTAGAGCCGGGGAAAGCCCGGGAATTTATTTCCAGCCAGAGTTTCCGCAAAGGGCTCTCCTTGGGCATATTGGCAGCAATGACACCCCTTTGGGGCCCGAAAAAAGTCTTATGGGTAGAGCCTGTGACCAGGTCAGCCCCTTCGGCCAGCGGGTCCTGGAAATGGGGACCCAGAATGCCCATCACATGGGCGGCATCATACATGATGACCGGCCGGTAGCCATCGGTATTCTGAACCAGGTCATGCAGTTGGGCAATGGGCTCCGGATGCAAAAACATGCTTTTCCCGAATACCACCAGCGGCGGCCGGTGCTGGTCCACCAGGTCCAGCATCTGGTCGGCGTCTATCTTATAGGAATTGCTTTCAACCAGGGGAAAATTAACGACATCTCCTTCCACATAATTGAACAGGGCTCCAAAAGGCTGGGCACTCAGGTGTCCGCCGTAATTCAGATGGTTGTTCATAACGGTCGCCATTCGAGCCGTATCGGTTAAGCGGGGAAATCCTTCCTTGGCCCGGCTCAAAAATTTAACCATGGCTTTAAATACCACTTCGTTGGCCATCTGGCCGCTGATAGGGCGGACCTCTACTTCAGAAGCACGGATATATTTGCCAAACTCCTTTTTTAGTTTCTCTTCGACCTCAAATATCAGATCGGTTCCCTGATAGTAGTAAATTTGATTGCCTTTCAGGACACCGGCACCGCTCAGGGCTTCCCGCTCTTTTTTCATGGCAGTTTTATGCTCGGCATAGCGGCCCGAGGGATCACTGATCTCACAGAGTTTTACCAGCAGAGTGGGTGTATTTTCTGAAGGAATCAGATTGAAACACCTCCTCTGGCGCCAGAGATTGTTTTCCACCACCTTCTGGCCCAGATCCTGCAAATCTTTCTTTAAATCATTCATCATTCGTCTCCGTTATTGGTTTGGATGATTTATCTCACCATGATCAATCTGTAATATAAACCAGAAACAGGTATAATACAAGACCTCAGCAGGTGTTTGCTGCCCGCATATAATGTTTTAGACCCGACCGTTTTTTTCTACCGGCAGCGTTTCCAATCCGTACTGTGGTATAAGGATTCGAGTTCTTTCCAGAAATCATTCATGTCACAGGTCATAATCAGCAGGGCCTGGGTATTGTCATCCTGATCCTGGATATATTTGGGGGTCAGGCATTCCTCTCTGAAACCCAGTTTCTTCAAGATTTTAACCGCCCCGGTCTGGGGTTTCATCATCTTGGCAATCACTTTCTTCACATCGTGCTGTGCTGCTATCAGGTAAAGTTCACGGTTCATGATCAAACCCAGCCCTCTTCGCTGATACGGGCTGGATACGATTACCCTTAATTCGGCATGATGCTTATTTATCCAGTCATCAACATGAAGCTCCAGGGCCCCGCTTGCAACAATTTGACCATCTTTTAAAGCCACGATCCGAAAAAAATTACCACTGCGGATCTGCTTGATTCTTTCCTTTATCAGATTATCATCGGTTACATTGATTCTCAGATATTTCCGGTCGTTTGGAGGCAGTGAACGGAAAAACTTCATGTAATTCTCCAGATCATCCATGGTGATATTTCGAACGGTGATTTCAGCACCATCCTTTAAAATTTCCTTTTTATCCATAACAACTACCTCCTTGTTAATCCACTTCAATTCAGATTGGATCAATTTGAAATGTTGAATCGCAATAAACAACAGAAAACCAGTCCCCAGTCTATAAAAAATATAATATGATAAACTCATACTGTCAACTTTTTTTCTTTCAACATATTCATGAAATTATTAAAACCAGGAGTTTGATCTGATGACTTGCGGATCTGGAGCCAGAAGAATAACCGGTGAGGAATCAGGAAGTTGTGACCCGACTGCTCAGTTCATTGTGAATTTCAGCCACATTCCGGAATTTGGGATTTTTTTTCATGATTTCTCTTACAATACTCAGGGCGGCCTTAAAATCCTCTTTCATCTTATAGGTGACCACCAGCTCATACTTGATGGCCAGATATTCTTCTTCCAACCGATCAGGCGCCTCGAGTGCTTTGAAAAGCCAGCTGACCGCATCATCATATATGCCCTTTTCTCTGAAACAGATTCCCAGCAGACCTGCTGAGTCAAAGTATTTAAGGGGATGCTTGGCTGAGATCTGAAACTCATGAATGGCTTCTTCGATCAATCCCATCTCTTTATAGGCGATACCCAGATTATAACGGGTATCGTAATCTTCCTGTCCGATCTTTTCCTCTACTCCACGCTTAAATTCATCGAAGATCTCCATCATGTTTTTTTCAACGGTGGAGGTTCTCTGTTTTTCAACTTCCCCCACCCAGAACTCAATGGAATCCAGTTCGTCCCTGGAAACCTTTTCTATCTCAAAAAAGTCATCATCATCCAGCAACAGTGCGCCTTCGAAAACGTCATCCCTCCTGTCTAAAGCAATATCCGACTGATCCATGTCCTGAAAGGTTGAATCAATCTGGACCTCGAATTCCGTTTTGGCAGATTTCTCGGTTGGGGCAGCTTTGCTGCCCTCTTCCAGAATACTTTCAATATCCAGGAGTTCGTTCTCAACCGACTTTTCCTTTTCCTCACTCAATTCGATAAAACCGGGACCGGAGGGTTCTTTGGAAACGATCTTGTTGTCTTCACCCAGTTCGAACAAATCTTCACTGGATGATAAAAAACCGCTATCGGTCGTTTCTTTTGACTCCACTGAAGGCGACTGAATGATCTTGTCCTTGTCGATTTCGAACAGAGGCAGATCATCCGCTTCTTCGGGTTCATCCATTTCGATTTCAATATTAAGATCGTCAATATCCGCATGTTCGGATTCTTTCACCTTAATATCTTCCTCACGGTCCAGTTTGTTTTTCGCTGTCATGCTTTTGGAATCTTCTTGCTCCTGAATCATCTGACTCTCTTCAACCAGGGATGATTTAATGTTAAAAAGACCATCGTGGCTTTCAAAAGATTCCTGGACCCCATTCATACGCACCTGCTTGAGTTTTTCCATCCTCTCAACCAGTCCCTGGTTATCGGGATAGGACTCCCTCAGTTTTTCAATCAGTTTTTCTGCGTCTCCAAAATAGCCATCATTTATATAAAAATCAAGTTCGGTAAAAACAGAGGAAAGGTTGGTTGAGTCCTCTTTTTCAACCCCGCTGTCAGAGTCAGATTTCAAATCCTCAGGCTCGAGTTCAGGGGGTGCCGGTTTTTTTTTTGTTCCCAGCATGCTGTCTTCCTCAGAAAGCACCAGTATATCCTTGAGATCATCCATTTCGTCCGGCATGCCAATCTCTTTCAGGCTGGGATCACTGATTTCGTTCATGTTGTCCTTCAAATCCTCTTTATCAAAAACAATATCAATACTGGTTTTTTCCTCCCCCGCATATTCAGCCAGTCTGACATCATCCGGTCTGAAGGTGTATAATTTTTCCAGCAATTTCTTAAACTCATCTTGATTATCTTTCGATTTGTAGATTTTCAACAGATCAATGCCCCCAGCCATCAGGGAATCAACATCATTGGAAATCTGATAGACGTCGAATAATTTCAAATGAACATCAATATTGTTGGGGAAGGTGGAGGCCGTCTTTTTTAAAATATCAATGGCTTTATCGTAATCGCTCTCGGTAATGGCTTCCTCGACCACCCTGAGGTTGAAATTGATAAGCTCCCTCTCACGTTCACCCTCACTTTCCTCATCGTACGGGGCAGCTTCCTTTCCGGTGATCCGGGCCAATTGTTCCTGATAGGTAAAAGAAGAATCGGATAGCTCAATAAGTTCTTCCAAGATTTTGATCAGTTCCTCTTTCATCTCCTTTTGCTCATAGACCGGAATCAGAGATTCGTAAAGAGCGATCAGATTGTTCTGCTTACCACTGATCTTGAAAATAGAGGCCAGTTTTTTCAGCGCCGGGATATAGGAGTTGTTGCTTGCGATAATAAATCGAAGCATTGAAGTGGCATCCTCGTATTTTTTTTCTTTAACATGGGTTTCCACCACCGGGAGAAACAATTCATAGGTTTTGTCATACTCATTTCGCTGCATATAAACCCGTCCCAATTTCATGACAATTTCGGTTTCACCGGTACTGAGTTCAGTAACTTTTTTTAATATTTTTTCGGCTTCGTCTATTTGATTGTTCCTGAAATACAATTCACCAAGTGATTTCAACAGGTCAACATTCTTGAATAAATCCGAGCCCAGGCTTTTCAGCAGTTCAATGGCTGCTTTGTCATTTCCCCTGCTGGTGTAACAATTAATGAGCTTTTCGACCACCTTGATACTTTTTATTTGTCGGGAGGTGCTCAGAAGTAATTCTTCCGCTTTTTGAAAATCCTTTTTATGCATCAGAATATCGGCAGCAGTTATATATTCAATGACCGCATTATCTTCCAGTCCTTCCCTGCAATAATTATCCGCCAGCAATAGCCTCATCTTTATGTTGTTTCGATCAAACTCGAGTATTTTTTTATACATGTCCAGGGCTTTTTTATGATTGTTCTTTCTTTTGTTTTCCTCGGCAAGATCGAGATAGATTTGTTTGGCTTCAATGATCAGGCCCTGCTTGGTATACAATTCGGCCAGTTTGACCGAAACCCCTTCATAATTTGGGTTGATCCGGGTTATACGCTTATACATGGCAATGGCTTTGGCAAAAAAGCCCTCTTTTAAAAAATAATCCGCGATCCATTCAAATTGATCGACCGCTCCGGGGAGATTATTCTGTTTGAGTTGCAGATCCCCGATAATTCTTCTGATTTCCAGATCATTGGGTTTGATACCCAGTATTTTTTTGTATTCCTTTATGGCTGAATCAATTTTTCCCTGGCGGAATAATTTATTGGCGGTTTTTAAAATAACTAATCTATTTTCCTTTGCCATTTTTCCATTTAAAACTTTTTCGATGAAAATAAGTTTTCGCCCTTAATGATATCATATTTAAATGTTTTTGGGTAGGATATCCCTTATTATTTTCAAATTGGAAATCAGGGAAAAACCTTGAAAAATCGACCATTAATTGATCCCGGAACACCTTTGCGATGATGGAGGCCGCTGCAATGGACAAACTGATATTATCCCCTTTTATAATACCCCTGCCCTTGATTTTCAGAAAATCCGGGTTCAGGCTATCCACCAGCACATAATCGGGCCTGACATGCATCTTTTTAATTGCCATCTGCATTGATTTTTTTGTGGCCTCAACAATGTTGATCCGGTCGATATCATCATTCCAGCACCAGCCAATCGAGTAATCCAGTGAGTCCCGGTAAATATCAGAAGCCATTTTAATTCTTTTGGCGGGGCTCAATTTTTTTGAGTCTTTTATTTCAAAATTCAACCGTTCTGGATTTAAAATGACTGCCCCGGAGACCACCGGACCGAACATGGCTCCCCTCCCCACTTCATCAAGGCCGCATATATATCTGTATTTTAATTTCTGTAATCCGCTTTCAATCTCATAATCGCACATCACCTCAGTTCTTTAAGCCGCGCGGCCTTTCCTTTTAGCTTTCTGAGATAATATAATTTGGCTCTTCTGACTTTGGAATGTCTTTTAACTTCTATTTTTTGAATCAACTCGGAATTCAATGGAAAAATTCTCTCAACGGAGATCCCGAATGATGTCTTCCGGACAGTTATGGTTTTTGAAATTCCGGAATTTTTCAGGGCGATAACCGTCCCCTCATAGACCTGGATTCTCTCTTTCCCGCCTTCAATTACCCGGTAGGACACACGGATAATATCTCCGGGTTTCAATTCGGGAAGGTCTTTCCGGGTTTCCGCAAAATAATCCACCACAGTGGATTCTTCCGGCACCTCTTTCTTCTCTATTTCGGTTTCCGGCTTCTCTTCTTCGGTTTTTACTTCCTTTATTTCTTCTTTATTTTCGGCTTTTTCCGGTTCCTTTTCAGAAGCGGTTCCCACATCCCCTTTGACTTGCATATCCTGCACAGACTCACTTGCGTTCTGCTCCGGCTGGCTTTTGGCCTCGATATCTTTCTTTTCTGTCGCCATTCTTTTTCTCCTCAACAAAATTTAGATCGGTTTTCTATTTTACACCTTTTCGGTCAAATTTTCAATAGCTGCCCGCTTTTCCCCGGATATATTTGACTCAGAAGCTGGTTTTTGCTATAAGTAAGGGATATGAAAAAGGCAATTCCACTGGTACTCATTCTCGGTTTTGCAGTTTTTTTTTTGACTTCGGATTCCGATGCCCAATGGCAGCACCAGCTGGATAAATACAGGCAGATTTACAAACTTCTGAAAGAAAATTGCCCGGAGACGCCGGATACCAGGAAAATTGTCTTTGCCTCCATACACGGATTGCTGAAAACCCTGGATCCCCATTCATATTTTCTGGATCCCCCCATGTTGAGATCCATGATGGAAGACCAACAGGGGAATTATTATGGAATCGGGATCCGCATTACCAAATACGAAGACCGGCTGACCATCCTATCCCTAATCAAAGATACCCCGGCATTCAAACATGGGCTTCAGCCCGGCGATGTAATCACCGAAATCGAGAGCCAATCCACAGCCAGCCTGCCCCTGGACCAGATTGTCAGGAAGCTCAGAGGACCCAAAAGCAGCCAGGTTAGCCTCAAAGTTCAACGCCAGGGAATTAACAAACCCCTCCTGTTCCGCATAAAGAGAGCTGAAATTCCCCTGAATTCCATATCATATTCACTATCCCACCCCACCAGTTCTGAGATCGGCTATATCAGCATCCGGACTTTTGGCAAGACAACGGCTAATGAATTCAGTTCCAATCTAAACCATCTGATCCGCCAACAGGGCGTGCAGGGGCTGATCCTGGATTTAAGAGGAAATTCAGGTGGATTGCTTCAAGCAGCCATAAAAATTTCCGATTTTTTTCTGGAAAAAGGAAAAACCGTGGTGTCCATCAAGGGAAGGAATCGAGAGCAGAAATTTCTGGCCGCTAAAGACAGCCAGTTTGAGGGATTTCCCCTGGTTATTCTGATCAACCGGCAGAGCGCCAGCGCATCTGAAATCGTGGCCTCGGCCCTGAAAGACCACCATAAAGCCACCATCATCGGAAGCCGTTCCTGGGGAAAGGGCCTGGTGGAAACCGTACACCAACTGCCGCTGAATTGCGCCATGGCCTTGACCAGTGCCAAATATTATACCCCCGAAAATAAAAGCCTGCAAAGGGATTACCGTGAATACGATCAGTATTTCTCCATTTTGCAGGACGATGGCTATGACCATAACACCAGTCTTCAGGGAGGTGTATTCCCGGATATCCTGATCAAAGATGACCGGTATCCCCCCTCGATCACCGAGCTCATTTCCAAGGGGATTTTCTTTCAGTTTTCCCGAAAATTAATGACCGTCGGGATCCCAATCAGCAAAAATTTTTCCATTGATGCCACTATCACTGGAAAATTCAAAAAATTCCTGAAGGAAAAGCAAATTCAGTTCCCCCCGGAATTATTTAAAAAACATATGGAAATGATTCAATACGAAATAAAAAGGGACATACTTACCCATCAATTCTCAGCCCTGGAAGGTGTGAAGGTGTTTTTGGAAAGAGACCCGGTCATCCGGAAAGCTGCCGGGGTACTCATGAAAAAATTAGAAAAAGGAGCCCGAACATGGAGAAAACAGACGGTTTTGTCAAGCAAATAACCAAGAAATCCGAAGATTTTTCAAGATGGTATACAGATGTAATCAAGATGGCCAAGCTTGCCGATTATGCCCCCATAAAGGGAGTAATGGTTATTCGACCTTATGGATACGAAATCTGGGAACTCATTCGGAACCAACTGGACAAAATGTTTAAGGATACGGGCCATCAGAATGCCTATTTTCCCCTGTTAATTCCGGAGAGTTTATTAAAAAAGGAAGCCGAACACGTAGAGGGCTTCGCTCCCGAAGTGGCCTGGGTAACCATCGGAGGCAGTGAACCGCTGGAGGAAAGACTGGCCATCAGGCCCACCTCCGAAGCCATTATCTGTTTCATGTATGCCAAGTGGATAAAATCATGGAGAGACCTCCCCCTGAAAATCAACCAGTGGGCCAATATCGTTCGCTGGGAAAAGGTCACCCGGCCCTTTTTAAGAACCACTGAGTTTTTGTGGCAGGAAGGTCACACCGCCCATGCCAGCTGTGAGGAAGCAGAAGAAGAAACCCTGTCCATTCTGGAAATTTATAAAACCTTTATTGAAAAATATCTGGCCATTCCGGTTATCACCGGGCTCAAATCTGATAGTGAAAAATTCGCCGGGGCTTTAAAAACCTATTGTGTGGAAACGTTAATGCCGGACGGAAAAGCCCTGCAGGCAGGCACATCACATCACCTGGGACAAAATTTTTCCAAGGCCTTCGGAATTCGTTTTGAAAATAAAAACCAGGAACTCGAATATGCCTGGCAGACATCATGGGGCGTAACCACCCGGCTCATCGGTGCGCTGGTCATGGTTCATGGAGATGATTCCGGACTGATTCTTCCCCCGGAGATCTCTCCGGTCCAGACGGTCATCATCCCCATCTCCAGGGGAGACTGGAAAGAGACCATCCTTCCCCAGGCAGAAAGTATCTACCATGAATTAAAACAGAATAATATCCGGGTTATCCTGGATGATCGAGACACCTATACACCGGGATGGAAATTCTCCGAATGGGAGGTGAAGGGCGTCCCGGTCCGCCTGGAACTGGGGCCAAAGGATTTGGAGAAAAAGCAGGTGGTGCTGGTGAACCGGATAAATCGAGATAAAAAGTTTGTTCCTGTGAAAAATCTGGTCGAAACTCTGAAAAAATTATTGGACGACATTCAATCGGAATTGCTGTCAAGGGCCCGGGATTTTAATGCATCACAAACCCATATCGCCAGAACCGAAAACGAAATCATCGATATCATCGAAACCCGAAGAGGACTGGTCAAAACCGCCTGGTGCGGATCATCCCAATGCGAAATTCCGATTAAAGAAAAGGCATCTGCCACCATTCGGGCAATTCTGGACCAGCAGGACAGCCAGTTCGAAAAATGCGCCATTTGCGGCAAAGCCCCCCGCTACACGGTCATTTTTGCCAAATCCTACTAAATAAAATGATCTCGAGGATCCTTCTCTTTGCTGATCAAGAGGTTATTTTCAATAGAATGTCCATTAAAAAAAATTAAGTGTATGTTATTGAAAAAAAATATTTTAATGATATAATTTAATTATGATTATTCAATGCCCAAACTGTAATGCCAAATATAATGTCCCGGACAACAAGATTCAGGGCAAATCAAAAATGAAATGTTCGAGATGTTATACCATATTTTCACCCGATCAAGTTAAAGAAGATTCAGCCAGTAAGAAAGATACAGCCAAAATCATGCAGAAGAATGTTGGCGATTCGTTGTGGACCAATGAAAATCTGGTGTTGCCTGAAGATAAAAAAATTTCACTGGCCATCATCAAAGGAGCCCGGGCAGGATTTATTTACCATATCGAGAAACCCTATATTTTAATCGGCAGGGGGAAAGTCGACCTGATCATTCCGGATAAGGAGATCTCCAGGAAACATCTGGCCATAGAAGTCAGGGATGACAAAATATTTCTCCGGGACCTGGGTAGCACCAATGGCACTTTTATCAACGACAAAAAAGTTTCCATAACCGAAATAAAAGACCAGAGTGAATTCAAAGTCGGTCAGACAACCCTCATGCTCATCACCACCCCCAAGGATAAGAGTTTCGGTAAATAAAATTGTGGCGAAAAACTAAGCTTCTTGTAAATTTTATCGCCACCTCCCTTATTTTCAATTATTTCATTTCCATTTTGGTACTGTTACTGAATCCCCACGCGGTACTGACCTACCCGGATTTCATTAATTTATACATTTATCTTTTCATATTCTACGGCCCCTTTTGGTTTGTGATCATTGGGCTGCTCTTTTTAATCATTCAGTTTTTTTCAGAAAAGAAATACATCATCGGTATTTTTTCCCCCCCCACCATTACCTACTTTTTATCTTTTACCGTACTGATTATTTCTTTTGTGCTGTATCTGAATTATGTGTACTATTTTTCATTCTTCACCGATGGGGTCAAAACCAAATTTATTCAGATCCTGCTAATAAACCTCATATTAATTGTAACCAGCATCCTGTTCATGGTAATGAATAAAGTCAATAAAAAATGGATTCAGATACTCTTCTTGCTGATACTGTTCTTAAATATCATTACCTCCTTTAACTCAATTGTGGTCAACAATTTCTATATGAAGAGTGCCATTCTGAAAAAACCTACCGGTCAAAAACCCAACCCCCGCAAGATACGAATCGTGATTATGGATGGGCTGTCTTTGAATTTTTTGATCTCCCTTTCTTCGGAACAGAAATTACTGAATTTCAATTACCTTCTGAAAAACGGAGTCAGAAGTCGAATAACATCCTTCAAACCCAATTTCGAACTGGCCTTGTTGAATTCCACCCTGACCGGATGTGAGCCATCCCAATATGCCTTCCACTCCCATAATCGCTTTAAAATCTCGGACCTTAATTATGAGTTTAATATTTTTCCCCGTTATGTGTTCTTCAGATATTCCTCGGTGCTGGGATTCACTACATTTTACAAAAAGGACAATCCCACAGTAAAAGATTATATTATCAAGAATTACCGCACCCATAATTATCAGATCCAGCCCTTAATCGGACACCAGTATGTCCCTGTCTATTCAAAAAAATTACTAAAACAAAACAGTCTTTTCATTCATTTGTTTTCGGACATTCTGGAGGGGCTGAATCCAAAGTACGAGATCATCAGAAAAGCCTTTTTTTTGGACGAATACATGAAAAACCGAATCCCCGGATTAAAGGATTCCGAGAAATATTATTCCATTACCCGTCTGAAGGGGCTGGATACCATCAGTAAATATTTTTATCAGTACTACATCCCCCAGATATTCGGTAATATCGATGAAAAAGAAATCAACCAGTATGGCTGGATCATCAATAATTATTATGAGTATTACGATTCCATCATTGGCAATTTGATCAGTTCAACCGGCGAAAATGAACTGCTGGTGATTCTGAGTTTTTTCGAGTATGAACCGCTCCCGATATGGAGAAGAATCATGGTCAATCTGTTCGGAGACCAGGATATTTATGTATACAAGTCCCTGAATTCCAAGGGAACACTGTTGATGTACGAAAAAAATGCACTAAAAAAAGACTACCCCCTGAAAACCATTACCATATTTGATATTTTCCCCACCCTCATTTATTACTCCGGTTTTCAGTTGTCTCCGGATCTGAAAGGAGAGGTGATCCGGGAAATATTCAACGACGAATTCATCCTCAACAATCCCATTGATTTTCAAACCAATTGAGGCGGATATTTGCAAATAACCCGGTTATAGACTAAACTCATGGGTTGATGAAAACCATATGCGTTGTCCTGATTATTTTGGGTTTGCTGTGCAGTTGCCAAAAAAGCAGCCTGGTTCCGGAAATCACGCCCAATCTTGCTGCCAAGCCCGTTCACAGCCTGAAAGAAAAGCGGCGTATTTTCCAGCTGGGTCAATTCAAAACCGGCCTGATTTTTGTGACCCCCAAAAATGAAATACAGCGTTTTGATCCCCGGACCCAGACCCTGGACACCATATTCCAGTTTCGACAACCGGTAGAACAACGGTTTTTTCTGGACCGCCATCTGCTCATTATAAAAAACAAAAAGGGACCTGAATGGTCGATTCTGGACCTGGAATCCCAAAATATTTTAAAGACCGTACAGGGTTTCCCCGTGGATCAAATAATCGGAAGCAAAAACCAGCTTATCTGCTTCCAAAAAAACAGCCGGCTGGTTATTCTCGATTATCAGGACCTCAACCTTATTCATGAAATCCCTCTGGAAGCCGAAAAGGTATTCAACTGCAAATTTAAGGGCCCTGAGATTTTGATACTGACCAGTAAAAAATTGTACATCTATAACCGGAAAAAGAATCATCTGAATTCCCATATCCTCCAGAACCTGCCGGCTTCCGGATTTCTGCTCTGGGATGAGCATATATATTACGGATCAATCAATCGGGAGCTGATAAAATTTGCCCTGAAAACCCGGAAAGTAAAATGGAAAATAAAACTGGCCATGACCCTGAAAGTAAAACCACAACAAATGGGCAAGTTTATTGTTTTCAGTCCGGAGGATAACAATATTTTCTTTTTCAATCGGAATGGAACCCTGCACTGGTGGGAAAAGCTGGAAGCCACCCGTATGCTCCCTCCGATTATCATGAGGGAAAATGTGGCAGTCTTTCTGTTAAACGGGAACTTAAAGTTTTTCAACCCGAAAACCCGCAAAGTCCAGAAATTCAGTTTGAAAACCAGCCTGGACAGTAATCCGGTATACCTTGAGAATTACCTTTACTATCTATCCCACAAAAAAAATAAAAAAGCTCAAAAAATATCCAGAGTCGGCAACATATACCAGGTTAAAGTCAAAACAGACCCTGAACATATAAAACCCCTGGGACAATCCATTCAATTTAATTTAAACCCCATAAACCTGGTCAACCCGGTCCTGGAGGTTAAGATACTGGATCAGGCGGACCTGATTGTTTTTCAAAAAACCATCAAACACAGTGACATCATGTCCTTTGTCTGGATCCCGAAAGCAGCCGGAAAATACAAACTGGTCCTGGAAATCAAGGCCAAAAACAAAAAACAGATGACCATCAATCAGAATGTCAAAATTACGGACATCGAAACAATGATCCGCAGCAGCCAGCAACAAAACATTTTCGAATGCCCATTTGATTTATTCAATGTCAAATCCGCCTCCCAATGACTTCATTAATAAAATACCTTAAGGAAAAGGATATACCCCATTTTAAAGACCGGGACATAAGTCCCTACCTGTCTATGCGGGTGGGCGGGAAAGTAAAACTGATCATCATTGTAAAATCATACCCGGATTTGAAAGAACTGGTGGCCAGGATAGCTGAACACGAATGCCCTTTTGTGTTGATCGGAGGGGGCAGCAATGTGGTATTTTCCAGTAAGTATTCCCCGATTGCGGTCATTATCAACCGGTCATCTGAAATATCAGAGCAGGAAGAAAACCTGATCCGGGTCAATTCCGGGGTTTTGAATCAACAGTTGATCAGCTGGTGTATCCGCAACCGTTTTTCAGGCCTGGAATTCCTGGCCGGCATCCCGGGAACAGTTGGCGGTGCAGCTGCAGTCAATGCCGGTGCCTTTCAAAAATCCATGGCCGATGTTCTTAAAAAAGCAGAGATTCTGGATACCCGAAATCAGCTTCGAGTTGTGACACCGGATTATTTTCAATACAGTTACCGGAATTCGGTTTTCAGGACCGGAAACCAGACCATCCTTAACCTTTTCTTCCGTTTGCAGTCTGACCGGCCCGATGATATCCAAAACCGAGTCAAGGCCAACATCACATATCGAAAGAAATACCATCCGCCTTACAGCCAGTATACCGCCGGATGCTTTTTCAAGAACCCGCTGGTCGAAAATCAAAGAATGTCTGCCGGTAAAATCATCGAAGACCTGGATTTCAAGGGCCGTCATTTCGACAACTTACGGATTTCAGATGAACACGCCAATTTTCTGATCAACAAGGGACAGGCGCGCTTAGAGGACATCAAGGAAGTTGAAAGCGAAATTGTTCAGGCGGTTTCCCGGGGAAAAGGCATCCAGCTGGAAAGAGAAGTCATTTATATCACCGCCAGCGGAGAGAAACAATAGCAGGAACAACAGTCATGCCCCGGATGATTTTTATATTTCTGGACGGAGTGGGTATCGGAAAATCAGAACCCGGCAACCCCTTTCACCGGGCCGGATCCTCCTATCTTCCGTTTTTTGGCCAGAATCTTTGCTGGCCGGACCAAACCCCGGTTAAACCCATCGACCCCCTCTTTGGCATACCAGGCTTTCCCCAGAGTGCAACCGGTCAGACCACTCTTTATACCGGAAAAGAAGTCCCCGTATTGTTGAATCGCCACCAGGGCACGACCCCCAACAAATTCATGAGAAAAATCATCCGGGAATACAACCTCATCTCCCTGCTTAAAAACAAACGGATCAAGGCCACTTTTATCAATGCCTACCCGGTTTTTTCTCGGTTCTTCAATTCCGGTCACATCAACATCAAAGCGGATGGCCGGTTGGAATTCTCCAGGGAATTTCCGGAACTCTTTAAAAAACGAATATCGGTAACCAGTTGCATGATGATCAGCAGCCGGATCAAACCCTTTGATGAAGGGGATATCCTGGCGGAAAAATCCATTTACCAGGATTATTCCAACCGGGAATTGACCAAAAGGGGGTTATCCCTGCCGGAATTCACTCCCGAAAAGGCGGCCGAAATTCTTTTCAAACAATCCCGGCAATACGATTTCATGCTGTACGAATATTTTCAAACCGATATCTACGCCCACCGCAAATCCATATCCGAGTGTACCGATCTTATAAAAAAATTGAACCGGCTCATTGAAAGACTGGTTAACCTGCTGGATAAACGAACCGACACACTGCTGATCACCAGTGACCATGGAAACCTGGAAGACTGCAGCGTACACACCCATACCCTGAACCCGGTTCCTCTGGTCGTCTGGGGAAAGGGAAGCCAAAAACTCAGGGGAGCCATTTCCACCATTGCCGATGTGACACCGGCAATTGCCAGGTTGTTCTCTATTTACAGCTGACTATTTTTTCTTTTCCACCAGCTCCATCAAGACTCCGGACAGGTCTCCCGGATGGGCAAAAATAATTTTGGAATCAGACGCTCCCTTCCCGGTTTCCGAATTCAATAAACGGATGTGGTTTTTTTTAAAAACCGCTACCTGACCCTCCAGGTCATCGACCTCATAGGCGATGTGATGGATGCCCCCCCCCCGTTTCTTTAAAAAGTTGGAAACCGGAGAATCTGGGGCCAGTGGTTCCACCAGCTCGATGTGAACACCCCCGATATCAAAGAGGGCCACCCGGACCTTCTGCTCCTGCACCACCTCGGTTCCCAGAAAAGTCAATCCCAGTATGCCCCGGTATTTTTTGATTTCCTTTTCCAAGTCTTTGACCACTATGGCCAGGTGATCAATTTTTTTGATCATGAATTCCTCCAAATGATGCCGGCCCGGATGATCCGGGAATTGAAATAGAAAATTATTTGATATTTTTCGGAAAGGTTTGGTTTTTAAAAAAAATGGGGGAAAGCCGACGCTTCCTCCCAAATTTTTCATTACTTGATAATAAAGACAGGAAAAACGTTTACATTTTTGAGGCAATCCAGGTGCCGGTACTGCTGGCCCAGCTTATCATCGTGCCGTTCATAGAAGTTAACGAAGTGAAGGAACCCGTATAAGTGGTACCACTGGTATAAATAAACGTAACCGATTGTCCACTTACAGAATACGTCCCATTGTGACCTTCATCATTGGTCCAGGTTCCACTTGTCAGAGATCCGACAAACGTGTCAATCATGGTGCCCGGAGCAGGCATATTACTGGCAGCTGACCATGTGTAAGTGATAGCCCAGGTTCCCCGGATATCATACACGATTTCTTCTTCAGTTTTACAACTGTTAAAAAACAATAAACCAATCAGACAAAAACTGATTAACGCCACTGAAAAAAATCTCTTCATAATTTCCTCCTTTACTCTATGCTCAAATACTTAACATACTGAAATTAAAACATCAAGGAAAAATTTTTTTATTTAATTACCTGTTTGACCGTATCGATAATGGTCCCATCCACCCATTTGATTGCGGCGATGGTTTTATTTCCCAGTTTGGGCCTGGCCGGGGCTCCCCCGCTGATTTTCTCGGCTTCCTGTTTCAAATCCTCTATGGATTTAATGGGCAGATTACTGCCGGAAACCGCCTTCATCAGATCCTCTCTCCGGGGATTGATGGCAATTCCCCGCTCGGTAACCACCACATCAATCAACTCACCCGGCCCCACCAGGGTGGTGACCCGATCCACCACCACCGGGATCCGGTCCCGGAAGAGCGGCAGAGGCAGGATGACATTTCGCCCGAAAAGACAATTCTGCCAGCCCCCGATGCCATGCAGCAGTCTGCCGTCGGAATGGGTCACCACATTGGCATTGAAATCCACATCCACTTCGGTAGCGCCCAGTATGGCAATATCCACCATGCTGGCAAAATTTCCCTTGCCGTGATAATTGTAACTGGTAAAGGGGCTGGTATCCTGGTGAGCCGGATTCTCTCTCATGGAGCGGACCCCATCCAGGTCAAAGGTCTGTCCATCCAGTATATAATCGGTTAATCCCTCTTCCAGCATTCCGGTCAGATACTTTGTTGAACCACCCCTCATGAAGCGGGCCTTGATCCCGCTTTCTTTCATGATGTCCCTTAAAAATGCGGTAAAAGCCAAGGCGGTCCCTCCGGCTCCGGACTGGACAGAAAATCCCTCCTTGACCAGTCCGGCTTCCTGAACAAACCGGGCCGTCATCTCCGCGATCAAAAGCCGGTCCGGACTCCGGGTCAGCTGGGTGGTTCCCGAAACGATCTTCCGGGGATCGCCGATAGACTCCAGTTCAACCACAAAATCAACATGATTACCCTGGATCTGCCAGGGGATGCAGGGGAATGGCTCCACATGATCGGTAACCACCACTACCTGGTCGGCATACTGGGAATCAGCCAGGGCAAAGCCCAGCAATCCGCAGGCAGCGGGACCCCGCAGGCCATTGGCATTTCCAAATGGATCAGCACAGGGTGCTGAAATAACAGCGATATCAATATGGACTTCCCCGTCCTGAACAGCCTGGTAACGGCCACCATGAGAGCGGAGTATGGCTACTCCCTTCATTTTGCCTTCGGAGCAGTAATCACCCAAGGGACCGTTCATGCTGCCTTCAATATGATGGACCACCCCGCTTTCCAGATGCCGGATAATGGGGGCATGAATGGGGAATGATGCACTGGGAAACCATCTCAGTTTCTTAACTCCCAGTTCTGCGGCCGCATCAAAGATCAGGTTGGGCATATAGTCACCGTTGCGCAGGTGGTGGTGGGTGGAGATGGTCATCCCATCTTTGATTCCGCATTTCTTCAGGGCCTCTTTTATGGAGGCCACCCGCTTGTCACCGTTTTCGGGATAATTGGCACAGGAACGTATGGGAGGCGCCGCCTTTTTTCCCCTTGGCTTGTATTGACCCACTCCCCGGTAAGCCTTATGCTTTTCACCATTGATCTCTATCAGGACCTCCCGTCCGGCAGCATTTATTTCGGTTTTCTTACTTAACATCGCTATTCCTCCAATCCTCGGGAATCAGACCCCCGGCCCGGGCCAGATCAATGATTCGCTGAGCCCGCTTAACCACCGGGGGATCTATCATTTTACTACCCAGCGAAACCACTCCTAGACCTTTCTTTTCAGCCTCCTCAAAGGCCAGAACAATCTTTTTGGCCCGGTCGATCTCCTCTGACTTCGGGGCAAAAGCCTCATGCACCACTGCAATCTGCCGGGGATGGATACAGCCTTTACCGTCAAACCCAAGGGCTTTGGCTTCCAGCACACTGTTTCGCAAGCCTTCCATGTCATCCACATCGGAAAACACGGTATCAATGGCCTGGATACCGGCTGCCCGGGCGGCATTCACCAGCATGGAGCGGGCAAAAAAACTTTCCCGACCTTCCGGGGTCCGTTGAACCCCGATATCGGCCGTATAGTCTTCCAGGCCGATGGCCAGGGCTACATTTCGCTTTGAAGCCGTGGCAATCAAATAGGCATTTAATACCCCCAACCCGCTCTCTATGATGGGCATGAAAAATATGTCATGCTTCAGGTCTTTTTCCTTTTCCAGAATTTCATCGATCTTCTTTTCAATATCATAAATCTGAATCGGGGTTTCCACCTTGGGAATCAGGATCAAATCAATTTTCTGGGGAACAATGGCTTCCAGGTCCTCTAATCCCAGGGGAAGCTGGTTGATGCGAACCATTCGTTCACAACCCATAAAGTCAACCGACCTCAATGCATTTCGCACCAATAACCGGGCATCAGCTTTTTTCGAGGGGGGCACGGAATCCTCAAGATCGAGGATCAGTCCATCCGGCTGATGTATGGCCGCATTGATAAAGAGTTTGGGCTGGTCGCCGGGCAGATACAGCCTGGATCGCCTGAATCGGTCCCGGGCACTGGATTGGGCAGGATAATTCCACTCGGGTAAATAGAATTTCCCCCGATCAAGACCCAGCCGGTTAACGGCTGATTCCAGCCTGGCCATGATCACAAAGGGAAGGGCTCCCGAGTCTTCAATTTCTATTTCCGCATGGTTAATTCCGAAAAATGCCGCCATATCGTTAACCAGTTTTTTAATGGCTTCACCGTATAGCACATCTACTTTACTCTTCAACTTAATCTGGACTCCACCGTCCGGAACCGGTTTCAACTGGATCCAGCAGTCAGATCGAACCCGATCTCCACGGTTCCCGGCTTCTGCGATTTCAACACTCATAAAAACCTCCTGCAACAACCTTTATATTATATAACCACATTTAAATTCGTTCCCTTTATTTTCCGGCTGATATAGTATGATTTAAAAAATGTCAACTGTGAATTCTTGGATTTGATGAAAATTTCCACAAAAGAACTGCGCCAGTCTCTCTGGTTTTCCTCAAAGGCTTCGGCGGAACTGGCCCGGTAGCCCAGCTGGGATGTCAGTTTTATCAGAGTACTTTCACTCCCGGGTTTCAATGAATCGCTGAAGGTCATTTTAAATCCTTCTCCAATAATTTTTCCAGTATCCATGAACCTGAAAACCCCTAAAAAAAATACATGCTTCAGTTCAGATTCCCCGATATTCCGGACCTGGAAGTTGATTTCCGGAACCAGGATAATCCCCTTGAAGTCATCATCATCAATTTCCTTTTTCACCACCCACTGACTGGAAATATTAAAAACTTCAATTGAGGATTTCAACACTTCCATGGACACGTTTTTTTCCAGGATGTCGTTTTTAAACAACAAAAATATGAGAATAAACAACACCGCCACCCCGAAAAACAACCAGGAATTGGATCTGAAACTTCCGGGTTTTAAATAATCATTCAGAACATTCTGATTGCTTTTATTACTCATGACAACCCATGCCTCCTTGCAGGCCGGAAACCTCTCAGTCTTTAATTAGCGAGCATTTATTATATCATATTCAACCCTATTGACCAATAATTATCAAACCACAATCAATGCCTCCGGCTCTTCCTTGACCCTGCCGGGTGCCCTTCCCAGGGTTTACAAAAACCACCGATATGTTACAATAGATATTTGAGAAAATAACAAAGTGAAATTTTTCATCAGTGACATATTATATCAAAGGGGGCTATGCATAGATGGCTTTTCTTATCTTCTTTTTACTGCTGACCGTAACCATACTGTATTACCTGTTTGAAGTTAGTTTTAAGAGCTTTTCCAGAGTTTCCATGGCCGGTTTGATGGAAGACATTCGAAGCCGGTGGATCCATAAATTTCATTTTGTGGAAAAATACGATCTGGTTTTGAATTCCCTGGGCGCATTTTCTTTTTTCATGCAGCTCACCCTTTTCATCTATTCATTTCTATTTCTGGAACGGTTTTTATACAATCCGATTCACCGGATCACTCTGTTGATTTTCGCTTTTTTGTTCACCTTTAACTTTCTGCTCTACACCATCGCCTATTTCTTCCGGGAGATCATTATAAAAAAATTGATTTTCCTCTACCCCCTGCCCTGGTTTTTCTTCTCCCCCGCCAATATTATCTTCTCTTTTTTTCTGAAACGAAGCCCGGAAGAAAGAAACGACAGCCAGGATGAACTCAGCGAAAAGGAATTGGAAGTCTTCATCGAAGAGGGAACCAAAGAAGGATTGATTGAATCAGAAGACAAGGAAATGCTCACCAGTATTCTTGAATTCGGCGATACCCTGGTAAAGGAAATCATGACCCCCCGGGTAGATATGATATACATTCCCATTGATATCGGCCTGAATGAACTGGTCCAGATGATCAACGACAAAAAAAAATCGCGTTATCCGGTCATATCCGGACGAGTCGATAACATCGAAGGCATCATTTTATCCAAGGATGTCTTCAACTATCTGGATAAACCTGACTTCGACATTAAAAGTATTATCAGAAAGGCATTCTTTATCCCGGAGACCATGCGGATACTGGAATTGCTCAAGACTCTGCAAAAGTCCAGACTGAAATTCGCCATTGTGGTAGACGAATTCGGAGGTGTTTCCGGGTTGGTGACCATGGAAGATATCATCGAGGAAATCGTCGGAGAGATTCAGGATGAATACGATGAGGATGTCGAACAAATCAGGAAGGAAAAAGATTATTTCATTGTCACTGGCGATACTGATATTTTTGAGCTGGGGGAAACCCTGAAAATCAAGATAGATGAGGATGAAGACTATCAGACCGTGGGCGGTTTCATCAGCTATAAACTGGGACGGATACCCAACCAATTGGATAAAATCACCCTCCATAACTATCAATTGCAGGTCATTGAAATGGAGAAAAATCGAATCATAAAAGTTAAAATTACCAATCAGGATCTCTAGCAGTAAACCAGCCCCTTCAAGGATTCAATCAACATGAAAAGTAACCAAAAACAACATTCCGGATATGTGGCGCTTATCGGCAGGACCAATGTGGGAAAATCAACTTTTTTAAACCACATATTAAAAACCAAAGTATCTATCGTCTCCCACTCCCCTCAAACCACCCGGGAACAGATTCTGGGAATTAAAACCACTTCCAGGGGGCAGATCATATTTTTTGATTCTCCCGGCATACACAAACCCCATTTCAAATTGAATGAAAAGATGATGAAGGCGGTCCACCATTCCCTCATGGATGCCGATATCATTCTTTATTTTTTGGAAATCGGGGATAAACGAGAGGATGCGTTCATTTTGAATTTGCTTAAGGAACTGAATAAAACAACCCTTCTGGTAATCAACAAAATCGATAAGATCAATAAAGCCAGGGTGCTCAGTCAGATAGATAAGCTCAAGGATCTGTATACCTGGAGTGAGATCGTTCCCCTATCAGCCCTGAAAGGGGATAACGTTGATAGGCTCGAGGACCTGATATTCGAGTACCTGCCCGAAAATGATCATCTGTTTTCCCCTGAGGAATTCACCCGCCAGTCAGAAAAATTCTATATAGCCGAACTGATCCGGGAAAAAATACTGAATCTGTCACGAGATGAACTCCCTTTTACCACCAGTGTTAAAGTTGAGGAGATTACGGAAAAGGACAAAGTCTTCTATATCCGGGCAGAAATTTATGTGGAATCCCTGTCCCAGAAAAAAATCATTGTCGGTAAACACGGAACCCTGGTCAAACAGATCGGTGAAACCGCCAGAATCGATATTGAAGACTATTTTGACAAAAAAGTGTTCCTGGATCTGTTTGTGAAGGTGGTTCCCAACTGGCGCAATTCACCCCATGTCCTGAAGGACATTTTTGATTGACAATTCAGAAAATGGAAAATGAGGAAAATGGGGTCAGTTCTTTCATTATAGCGTTTTTTTTAGTATACTTGCTTCATGGCTAGACCATTAAGAATTGAATTCCCCGGTGCTGTGTACCATATTACAACCAGAGGTAATGAAAAAAAGGCAATATTCAGGAATGATCGGGATCGAGAAAGATTTATTGAAATTCTATCACTGGTTGTTAAGAGATTTAAATGGATATGTCATTCATACTGTTTAATGGACAATCACTATCATCTATTAATTGAGACACCAACAGCAAATTTATCGAGAGGTATGAAGCAGTTAAATGGGATTTATACCCAGAGTTTTAATCGTATACATAACAGAGTTGGACATTTGTTTCAAGGTAGATATAAATCGATTTTAATAGAGAAGGAATCATATCTGCTTGTATTGAGTAGATATATGGTGTTAAATCCAGTGAGAGCAGGTGATGTAAATCATCCGGGAGAATGGCCCTGGAGCAGTTATGGTGCAATAATTGAAGAAGTGAAAAAACCTGATTTTTTAACTGTTGATTGGATATTGTCACAGTTTTCCTCAGACAAAAAAAAGGCTGTGGAAGAATATGAACTATTTATCATATCAGGTTATAAGACAGGGTTTCCATATAATGAATTAGTCGGACAAATTTTATTGGGTAGTGAAGGGTTTATAAAGAAGGTGAATGGTTATGTAAGTCAAGAATCAAGAAATAATATGAAAGAGGTGCCCAGAGAACAACAACTCAGTATATCGACAACACTGGATGAAATATTTCAGAAGAATACGAGAAAAGGTGTCACAAGGAATAAGATAATCTGCGAGATATATCACAATAACGATTTTACAATGAAGGAAATCGGTGATTATTTAGGATTGCACTACACGACTATTAGTAGAATTATAAACAGTTATGAGAAGAAGAAAAAAATGCTATAATGAAAGAACTGACCCCAAAGTTTAAGTCATGATGGTATCAAACCGGAAACGATTTGTCTTTGTGCACATCCCCAAGACCGGGGGATCCTCCATATTCCGGGCCCTGAGTCCCTACAATGACGCACCGGATACCGACGAAAACCGGCATCTTGAACTGGTTGAAATCTACAACAAGTATGGGTACCTGGCCGGAGATAGTGACGGCTCAGCCGGTGAACTGAAAAAATATTTCAAATTTGCCTTTGTCAGAAACCCATGGGACCGGGTGGTTTCCATGTATTGCTACCGGCTGAGCAATCGGGAAATTCCCCCAGACTTGCCCTTTTCAGAATTTGTTCTGAAGCGCCGCCAGTATCCCTTCGGGATACACCGGGAACAGGTTAAATTGATCGAAGATCAAGACGGAAAAATCGCCCTGGATTTCATCGGCCGGCTTGAAAATCTTGAAAAAGACTGGTCAACTCTTCAATCCCGGCTCGGGATCAGTTCCGGACTTCCCCACCTGAAACAAACCTCACACCGGCATTATCAAACCTATTACAACCGGGAATTAAGGGACGAAATCGCTGATCTGTACCCCCGGGATATCGAGACCTTCGGATACTGCTTCTGAATACCGGTTTCCAGACCCGACCCATGCTTCAATCTTAACCGCTTTTAAACATTCAAAACCATTTAGAAAGCTTGACTAAATCGGAAAAATGAGAGAGAATACTGGATTATTACTTTGGGAGTCGGATATGTCGGAGCAAAACAAACCAAATTGGAAAAACACCTTGAATCTGCCTGAGACTGCTTTCCCCATGAAAGCACAACTGAATCAGAAGGAACCCCAGATTTTAAAGAAATGGGAAGACCTGAACATATATGAAAAAATCCTGGAAAAACGCCAGCATAATCCGCTATACATATTGCATGATGGTCCTCCCTACGCGAATGGCAACATCCACCTGGGACATGCCATGAACAAAATATTAAAGGATTTTGTTATCAAGTCAAAATCAATGGAGGGATTCCGGGCCCCCTATGTTCCGGGCTGGGATTGTCACGGCCTCCCCATTGAACACAAAGTCGATCAGCAGTTGGGTTCAAAAAAAGCGGAGTTGGACGTACTTGAAATCCGTCAAAGATGTAAAGAATATGCTGAAAAATACCTGGAAATACAGAAAAAGGAATTTGTCAGGCTGGGAATTTTCGGTGATTGGGAAAATCCCTATACCACCCTCGATTATTCATACGAGTCAACTGTTATCCAGTATTTCAATTCTTTTGTAAAAAATAACAGTGTGTATCGCAGAAAGAGACCGGTTTACTGGTGTACTTCCTGTACTACTGCACTGGCTGAAGCTGAAGTTGAATATACCGATCACGCCTCTTCATCAATATATGTTAAATTTCAATTGAAAGATATCCCGGATTTCCTCAATGAATTTAGGCATAAGGAGATCTTTATATTAATCTGGACCACTACCCCCTGGACCATACCAGCCAATCTGGCCATTGCCGTTCATCCTGATTTTGACTATTCGCTTTTCGAGATGAACGGTGAATACTACATCACTGCCAGCCGGCTGGTTCCCGTTCTCAGTGATCTGGTGGACCGCCCCCATAAAAAGCTCAAGAAATTCAAGGGCAGCCAGATGAAGGGATTGAACACCACCCATCCCCTGTATGACCGCCATTCGGTAATCATCACAACGGATTACGTCATACTGGATCAGGGAACTGGCTGCGTCCACACTGCCCCGGGACATGGAGAGGAAGACTATTGGGCCGGACTGGAATACAAACTCGATATCTATTCACCGGTGGGTCCCACCGGAGCCTTTGATGCAACCACGGGAAAATATGAGGGGAAAAATATTTTTGATGCCAACCCTGAAATCATCCGGGATTTGGAAGCCAATAACCGTCTCATCCGGGAAGATAAAATCGATCACTCCTACCCCCATTGCTGGAGATGTAAAAAACCGGTTATTTTCAGGGCCACCGAACAATGGTTCATCGCCATGGATAAGGCTGAGTTGAGATCCAAGGCTCTAAAAGAAATCAAACAGGTGAAATGGCTGCCGGACTGGGGTGAAGACCGGATTTTTAAAATGGTTGAAACCAGGCCTGACTGGTGTATATCCAGACAGCGGGACTGGGGAGTTCCCATCCCGGTTTTTTATTGCAAACAATGTGAGCAACCACTGCTCAAGCCGGAAGTTATTGAACGGGTCGAATCCATATTCAAGAAACATGGTTCAAATAGCTGGTATGACCGGGATGTATCCGAATTCATATCAGAATCCACAACCTGTGCGAATTGCGGTCACGGTTCATTTGAAAAGGGTTTTGATATTATGGACGTATGGTTCGAATCCGGGTCATCATTCGGCATTCTGGACAAATACCCCGGACATCAATTCCCATCGGATATGTATCTGGAGGGGGGTGACCAGTACCGAGGCTGGTTTCATTCATCCCTGCTGGTTGCGGTGAGCGCCAGAGGTACTTCACCCTATAAAACCGTCATCACACATGGTTTCACCCTTGACTCAGAGGGGCGGGCCATGTCCAAATCAATGGGCAATGTGATAGAGCCTCAGAGCATCATCAAGGAAAAAGGAGCCGAGATACTCAGGCTTTGGGTGGCCATGGTCAACTACCGGGAAGATATAAAACTGGGTGATGATTTACTTATAAAAATCACCGAAAGCTACCGCAATATCCGCAATCGCTGGAGATTCATGTTAGGAGTTCTATCTGACTTTAAACCCGGAGAACACTCGGCCGAGGACGATAAGTTGGGACAATTGGACCATTTCATCCTCCATAAATGGCAGCAGGTCAAAGAAAAAATTCTGAAAGCCTACCAGAATTACGAATATCATGTAATCTACCACACCATTTCAAATTTTTTCACCATTGAATTAAGTTCCTTCTATTTGAATCTAATGAAAGACAACCTATACTGCAACCTTCGGAATTCCGTCCAACGAAGAGCCACCCAGACCACCATTTTCAAGCTATTGAAAGAATCGCTTCTACTGCTGGCCCCCATCATGTCATTTACCTCAGAGGAAGCCTGGGAGTGTTTACCGAAATTTCCGGATCAAGAAGCCTCCATCCACCTGCATCTGTTTCCGGAAACGGAAGAAAAGTATCTGAAGGGAATTGATGATAATAAATGGGAGCAGATCACTTCCTTACGGAATAAAATTTACAAAGAAATCGAAGCTTCCCGAAACCAGAAAACCATCGGTGAGTCACTTGAAGCAGAAGTAACTCTGGATCTTGACCCTGAACCGTATGACCTGGTAGCCGATAATCTGGAGTTGTTCAAGGAAATTCTGGGAGTGGCAGCAGTCCATATCACCAAATCGGATAGACAAAAAATTTCCATCCGAAAATCAAAAGGCATCAAATGCCCTCGCTGCTGGAACTGGTATGATAATGTGAATGCTGCCAGCCAGGAACCCCAACTCTGTAAAAGATGTGAGCGGGTGGTAAAGGAGATGAATATTGAGCCTGAATCTTAAGAAAAAATTCTTCGCGATGACCGGTTTTATCATCATACTGGATCAGATCACCAAATATTTGATTAAAACCAGCTTTGACCTCTACGAAAGGGTGGATATCATAGAGGGTTTCTTCCAGCTTAAATATGTGACAAATTCGGGAGCTGTCTGGGGAATTTTTTCCCGTACTCCCCATGCCTTCATCCCAAAAATCATCACCGGCCTGTCCATCATTGCCCTAATCATTGTGATATATTACTTTTTAAAAATCGACGCCTCCTGCAGAATGGAGCTGCTCGCCTTATCATTTATCATGGGAGGAGCTCTGGGAAACAATATCGATCGAATCAGCCAGGGATTCGTGGTAGATTTTCTGGAGTTCTTTATCTCCAAATACCACTGGCCGACCTTCAATGTGGCTGATTTTTTCATATCCTCTGGGGTCATACTGCTGATCTTTTCATTCTGGAGAAGCAAATGTCCCTCCCTAAAATAAATTAAGGAGAAAATCATGTGTCCAGTTCTTTTAAAAATCGGACCGGTTACCATCCATACCTACGGTTTCATGTTTGCCTTGGGAATTCTGTCAGCTATGTTACTGAGTTTAAGGATGGCCAAGAAACAGAAAATTGACAGCAAAATTATGGTTGACCTGTTGTTCTACACCGTCATTGTCGGATTGCTGGGAGCCAAGCTGTTTCTATTCATCAGCGAAATGAACTTTTACCTGAAACATCCAGGACAGATAAAAACCCTGATTACCTCCGGTGGCACTTTTTATGGGGGATTGATTCTGGCCATTTTCTTTGCCATCTGGTATATCAAGCGCCATCAGCTGAATTTTAAAATAATCGCCGACATTGTTGCCCCAACCATTGCCCTGGCTCATTTTTTCGGCCGGTTGGGATGTTTCTCGGCTGGATGCTGCTATGGAAGACCTGCCGGTGATTCGATACTGGGAGTCAAGTTCACCAATCTCTACGCCCACAATCATACCGGTGTTCCGCTGAACACACCCATTTTCCCCACCCAGTTAATAGAGTCCATTTTGAACCTGCTCAATTTCATCATCCTTTTTATTCTGTTTAAAAAGAAAAAATTTCATGGCCAGATTTTCTCCCTCTATATTTTTAATTATTCGATAATTCGATTTTTTATCGAATATTTCCGGGGAGATTCTGACCGGGGCTACGTATTCGGGGGCATGACCCATCCTTTTTCCAGTCTTTCAGTACCCCAATTGATCAGCATTATCGGCTTGACCGTTTCAGTCATTCTGTATATAAATTACAGGAAGAAAGGTGTTCAAAAAACAGAAGGTTAGAGCCCAAAAACCGTATACCCGGATTGACCGATTTTTGAGCGAAACCCTTTCTCATTTATCCAGAACCCAGATCGAAAAACTGATTAAAAACCACCGGGTCTGGTTAAATCAAAAACCGGTAATCAAAAAAAACACCGAAATCGCCACTCATGATTATGTGGAGATTGAATTTCCCCAGACAATACCCACTCCCCGGTCTGGATGGGAAGCCGGATTTACACCCACTATTCAATTAAGTAAATTATTCGAAGATGACCATCTGTTGATCATCGATAAACCTTCCGGAATACCGGTCCATCCGGGTGCCGGACCAGTCCGGGAAACCATACTGGATATATTCCGCCATGAATATCCACTGGTTGAAGAAATGAAAAATACCGATAGGCCGGGTATTGTCCACCGCCTTGATAAGGAAACTTCAGGGGTATTGATATTAGCCAAAGATGAAGCCACCCTGAAGCGAATGCAAAATAAATTCAAAAACAGGCAGATCAATAAAAAATACCTGGCTCTGGTTTCCGGAAAAATGAGACACCGAAACGGTCTGATTGACGCCCCGATTATCAGGCATCCGAAACAGAGAAAGAAATTCACGGTTCCAGGCCCGCGTTCGAAAAACCAGGCCAGAGAAGCCATAACCAAGTTCTCGGTTTTATTGGAGTTTTCCGACATTTCATTCCTTCAGCTGATGCCATCAACCGGTCGAACCCATCAGATCCGGGTCCATCTTTCCCATTATGGCCATCCCATACTGGGAGACTCCTTATACGGTAAAAAGGATCAATTCGGTCGTCTGGCCCTCCACGCCTCATCAATTGAATTCACCCACCCCCTTTCCGGAAATCACCTGACCGTTGAGGCCTCCATGCCCGCCTTGTTCAGAAAATATATCCAGACCGAAATTAAAAAGAAAAAATATCTGGAAAACCACCGGAAGTATACCCCTGATATTTCTAAATAATCGGGATCGCCGGTTGAAACAAACAAAATTGTCAAACGAAACCAATTGAAAGTAAATTGAATCTATTATATAATAACCATCAAAAAAATATGAAATACAAACTGATATATCTGGTTTTTTTGCTGGTATTGTCAAGCTGGGATTGTGCGGATGAATCCAGTAAAGAAAAAAAGGCCAAAGCAAAGAGGGAGGCAGAAATTCAGGCCCAGGAAACCAGGGCCAGGGAACTGGACCGGAAAATCGTCCTGTCTATAAACAATAAGAACTTCTCTAACCAGGACCTGAAGAAATTCATAGAGAACCAGTACTCCAACATTAATTCGCTGCAGAACAACAATCAATTACTCTCAAGAATATTTGATATGTATATCAAGCAGGAACTCATTCTCCAAAAAATTGAATCGGTAAAAGTGAAAATTGATGACATTGAAATCAAAGAATTTCTGGATACGGTTCAAATCGATGAATATTTTCAGCCTGAACTGATAAAGGACAATATTAAAATACAGAAATATCTCTACTTTTCTCTCTATAACAACATCACTGCCTCAGAAAATGAGATTAGACGTTATTACAACCGCTACAAAGCTGAATTTAAAAAAAATGATGAAGTTCTGCTGCATCAAATCTTCGTGAAGGACAAGGACAAGTCAACCCAAATCAGTGGCATTCTTAAAAATTTTCCCGTAAAATTTGAAGAAACCGCCCGACAACAATCAGAAGCCCCGGAAGCAAAAGATAATGGTTTGATGGGGTACTTTGAGAGGGGAACCCTGCCCAAAGAAATGGAAAATGTGGTATTTTCTCTTAAGATCAATGAAATCAGCCCGGTGGTCGAATCACCATACGGGTTTCATATATTCAAGATTACCAAGAGAAAAAACAAGCGAACCCCGTATCTCTCAGTGGTAAAAGAAGAGATAAGAAAGAAAATCCTGGCAGAAAAAATGAGAACTGCCTTCGAAAGGTTTTTTAACAACCTAAAACAAAATGCACAAATAAAAATATTTCACCAAAATCTGTTTTTTAACTATTTACCTGCCAAAGGAGAAAAAAATGATGAAATTAGCTAGTTTAATACTTATTCTGATCATCCATATGCTGAGTTTTTCAGTTCTGCATTCAGAGGTCGTGGAGGAAATTGTTGCAGTCATCAACGAGGAAACCATCACCTTTTCCGAATATCAAAATGCCAAAAACAGCATGATCAAGCAATTGCAGGCTCAGTACAAGGGAGAAGCACTGCAGAAGGCCATTCAAGAAATGAAATCTACATTATTAAATCAATTAATCGAACATAAATTAATTTTATCCAAAGCCAAAGAGAAAAATTATGATGTGGAAAATGAAATCAAGATGATCATCGAGGAGATCAAGAAACAAAACAACCTTAAAACCGATGAAGATCTCAGAAGGGCCTTGCAGACTGAAGGTATCACCATGGAGGAATTCAAACAGCAACAGAAAATTGTCCGCATGCAGCAGCGAATGATTTATGAGGAAATCACCTCCCATATCAAGATCGATAGCCCCGAAATAATGGAATACTATAAAAAAAACCTGGCTGACTACACCAAGCCCATGGAAATTTCTCTCAATTGTATTTTTCTGAAAAAAGAATATTATTTTGATAAGCATGCCCTGCTAAATAAGCGAAATGAAATCTCGGCAAAATTGAACACCGCTGATTTCAAGGCTATAGCCGAAACCTACTCCGAACTGGAAGGGGCTGAAAATAAAATATTTCTGGGAAATTTCAAGCAGGGTGAACTCGATGAAAACATTGAAAAAGCCTCTTTAAAACTCAAGCTTAATGAGCTTTCCCCCTGGATTGAAACCGAAAACGGATGGTATATCATTCAATTGATTGACAAAAAAGAACCGGAGCTGGTGAACTACGAGCAAGTCAGGGAAAAAATAAAAAACAACCTGATTCAGGAAAAACAGGAAGTTGAATTGCAGATATTCATTGAAAAACTCAAAAAGGAAAGTTATATCAAAATTTACAGAAAAAGCAATTGAACCCTGTGATATCCCTGTAATACCCCGGCTTATTTTTTAACTTTGGAGATCTTTTTCAGATAATTCCGGGCTTCGACAATATAAGGTTCGATAAAATGCGTTTCCGATATACTGGGTGGATTCTCGACCACAAAAGTAAATTCCTGTTTGGCCAGACCATATTCATCCTTTTTAAAATAAAGCAACCCCAGATAATAATGAGAGTACAGCATGGAATTGTCTGCTATCACGGCCTTCTTAAAACAACCCAAGGCCTTGCGTCTGCTGCCGACCGGCCAGGGAGCCACTTCATATAATTTCCCCAGAGAGCGATATCCCAGGGCACCGTCATATTTTTCATCAATCTCAATGAGCTGATTGGCCAGTTTCTTATAGCGTCCGGCTGCCCCTTTGAAAATCGCTTTCAAAATCCCGAAACTGGCCGAATAATATCCGTATGCAACCAGGGCCGCTCCGACCGCCTCCTTGCTTTTGGAATCAATTGTTAAGGCCTGGCAGGCATAGTCATAAGCAATCTTACCCAACTTATCCAGAATTGGTTTATACTCATCCTTTTCCTTGATCAGGGCTGCAGTTTTGATATCGATAATGGCAATATAGGCATTGGCCAGTTTGTACAGAATTTCCGGATTCCTGGGATTCTTTTTTAACAACCGCTCATACCCTTTTATAGCCTTTTCACTGTTTTCAATGTTTTTCTCTTTCATCAGCTCATCCAGGGAGTCAAGAGAAATTTCAGCGGGATCTGAAGTTTCCTCCGGAAATAAAAATAGATTTCCGATACCGGAAAAAATCAGTAAAAAAAAGCAAACCATTGCAGGAAAATAAATCCATTTTTCAGGAATGCTGTTCTTCATAATGCCTCCTTTAATTTTCCACATCCTGTCATTAACTTCTGCTCACAGCCGGAAATGGAAAGTCAAACGCATTTGGAATCCGTTGAATCATAGATGAAAAAAAACACCTGCTCCAAAGCGTATTCTATTTCGGTCAGAAAAATTTTGGAACCGGATATCGACCCTGACTGAAAACAAACTGGCAAAATATAAATACACGCCTCCGCCTATTGAAGTGAAAAATTCATACTGGTCAAAATCAAAACTCAGTTTTTCAAACTGGGTGCCAATCCCAACAGCGGCAAACGGAGCCAGTTTTCCGAACTTGTGGCGAACTTTCAGAGCTGCGGTCAGCACATTTAAGTCCGACTCGCTCAGGGGACCAAATTCCAGCTCCATCTTTAAAAATGGAATAAACAATCCGAATCCCCCGGAAAGGCCATAATTGAATTCAGAGGGATTGGTCATTTTCCCTCCGATCAATCCCAGTTCTACAGACAATAGGTTAAGGGAAAAAAATAAAATAAAAACACTCAGAATGAACCGTTTATTCATTCATAACCTGCTTTTTGAAACAAAGGCCTGCCATAATAATCAATTTCGATTCTCCGGATTCCGTTCTTTACAAATAATGAAAATTTCTTTTGAGATATGGGAAGCATGATACCATCATTGATTATCTTTTCTATAATTTTAGAAATATGTTCAATCAGCAATTCTTCATTTTTTAAAAATCTCAATTCATCCAGCTCATTTAATAATTTTAAATAACCTTCATCAAATCGTGAAAATATCATCTCCTGCAGAATCTTCTGGATTTTCTCATCCAAGGTCATCCGTCGGCTGAAGATTTTTTCCTGCAACAGATATTTTACTGGAGTATTGTTCAAATACTCAACCATTTGATTTTCACTAATGTAAATGGTTTCCAGCGGAACCCCTTTCCGGCCTAAAAATTCATTGAAATCAGCAGCATCGCTGTTCAATGAGGAAAAAATATAGAGATTGATTTTGGAGTACTTTAGAATCGATCTCATTCGCCAGTTGGATAGCCCCTTGATATTGATAGCTATCGGTGATTCATCATCCGAGGTCAATGAATTCAGCGCCCCGGATCCCCTGGATTCATAAAACTGTTTGAGCAGTGTAAACAGGGCGATTTTTGTATTTTTACCCACCGTACCCTGGGGAAAAGTAATGTATACATTCTGGTAAATCCCGGAATTGAATTCCTGATACCCATAATCTTTGAATGCACCGGGTTCAGCCAAAAAAACATCGGCATTCACTTCATCGGTAAACATCACTTTTACCGAATCCAGATAGGTTCTTCCACCGGGGTAAAACTTATTGGGCTTCAAAATAATATATTTACCCTTAACCCATTCGTGGGGATAAAAAATTCCTGAGAACGATTGACGGCCCGAAACCAGGATAAGCTCCGGGACGGTTAGCAAACCCACAATATCTTCCCGGTCATATAACAACTCAATATAAACTGTATTTTTCCCGGTTCTTATGTTTTTGATGATCTTCCTCAACTGCTTGGCGGTAAACAGGTTTTTATTTAAGAACAGATTCAAGGAGACCATGATCTCTTTTTCGGTAACCCGGCTCCCATCAGAAAAGCCAAGGCCTTCCTTTACATGCAAAACCAGGGTTTTGGAGTTCCTGTCATAGTCATGGGAGTGAAACACATGGGAAAATATCTGGCCATCGGATTTCAGATAAAAGAAATTCTCATAGATCAGAGCATAAAAAATGATGTTGGAGTAGTTGGATGATAAAAAGGTAAAAGAAGCCGGTTCATTCAGGCGGATGCCAACCTCTCCGCCGTATGGGATTTTGATGGAAAAAGAAACCAATACAGTCAACAAAATGAGCATTACTTTTTTTTGAATCCCCATGTATGTCATCCTCTGAATTTTTCTGCTTCCGGATCGATCCGGCTTTCCTCACCCTTTCGCCAAAATTCCAAATAGAAACCGGTATCATTTTTTTGAACCCTCTTGATCAAGATCCAAAATCCCCGGAAAGTTTTCCATCGTCCCGCGGATATGAAAAGAATTTCACCGGGAATCCTGTTCTGATAAACCAGATTTCGACTCCCATTTTCGATTTTATAAAAAAAGAGAGTATCAGTTCCCCTTGAATAATCGCTAATAGCGAGCCAATCCCCTCCCAGTGCGTTCAGGCATGACCCGCGTTTGGTGTTTTCCTTGGTCCTCTCTTCAAAATCAGAAGCAAAAAAACGGTACCGGTATTTTTTATCGATCATGTGAATGGACATCAGTGTACCCTTATCAGAGGCGAAATCCAGTGCATAAAATTCCGGAATCTTTTTTTCAAAAATTTTACCGTCTTTAAAATCGGAACTCTCCATGGCCTTCAGGAAGATTTTATTGACAAAATAATTCTTGCCCAGATCATATTTTGATCCGGCCAGATAATATTGCTGGTTAACCTGGATAAGGCGGAAGGGTACAAACTCAACAGTGGAAAAGGCTTCCCATTGATCGTTCCGGAACCGGAACACCTGTGAACGGGGGGAAAAATTGCCTCCTGCGGTAAGAAATAAATTTTCCTTAATTCCAAAAACAGAAAGCTTTCCTTCAAATTCCAAAACCGGATAATATGGCCTTCCCCACTGAAGAGGGAGAGAAGATACTTTGACCAGCTGATTGTTATCCAGCTTGAACACCTCAATCCGTTCCGGATAATAAAAAAAATACTGATGTTCTCCCGATGGAACCTGAATGGTTTTTATATCCAAGAGTCCCTGGCGGGCATCCATTTCAATAACTTTGGAAAAGCCCAGGGATCTGAAGCCCAATTCCCTGATGTTTAAAATCCGCTTTTCACCTGCATTCAAGCGGACCTCCTTATACTGAACGTATACAATTTTATCCAGGGTTTTTGAAAAAACCACCAAGCCGGCTCCCAGTTTCTCTCTGTTTCTGATCAACTTGACATAGAGCAAATAATTAAGACCGGATACATTGCCGAGGTTGAATTCACCCCGGTTTTGGTTAAAATTGATCATTAAATCCGTAAATCGGATCCGAGCATCAGATTCCAATTTGGAAACCAACAGCTGATAAAATTTATGGGCAGTCATATCAGATAAACCGGAAAAATTATCAAAGGTCACGATTGAGGCACGGACAAGATTCTCGCGGGAAAAAAATTCATGAATACCTTTGGCTGAACTGGCAGCCAGATGATCCAGGCCCTGACCGAAGATGATTCCGGACAAAAAGATAACCAGGCCGCAAAATAACGTCTTTTTTTTCATCTCAACAATGTTTATTAGTTCTTTTTCAACTGGATATGAAGATTCAGTTTGATTTTGATTTCATCTTCATTTGGAGGTATTTTGATTTCAATCGGGATATCAAAATCTTTCATATCCGAGTCCAGAACAATTTTGGCTGCAATTTCCCTCTGATCGTTCCTGTTATCTCCGATTTTTTTTTCAACCGTTTTCAGGGCATCGATTTTACTATCTGCCAGAAGCCCATCCTCTATCCTCACTTCCGGTATGTCGAGTTTCGAGTCGCTGCTTTCCATAATGCTCTCAATATCCAGATTGAACACATCATCGCTCTTTTGCAAATCCTCTTTATCAGATGATTCCTCATCAAGTATTTCAGATAACTCAAAAACCTCTTCTTTCTCGGTATCTTCCTGTATATCGGAATCGGAAGCCTGAAAATCCTTCAGCATCCCTTCTTTCTTGGTCGCTTTTGATGTAATCTCCTCTCTTGAGAACATGACGGTCTTGTCCTTTTGAAATACAGATAATTTGTTTTTCAAATGAATGATAACCATCTTTATGCTGGCATGAAGTCCTTCCAGAATATTTTCACCGGTGGTGGCCACAGTGGGAAAAAAGGATTTGTTTTCAGGATTCAAATCCTTGTTCAGTTCCTCCAGGGGGAGAATTTCTTTCAAATCCCTCTTGTTGTACTGAAGGATGATAGGAATCTCCATGGACGGTATCTTGTTCAATTCGAGGTTCTTCTTCATATTATTGTAACTCTCAATATTTTGTTCCCTAATGGTCACCTGGGAATCCGCTACAAATACAATCCCATCAGCTCCCTGAAGGACCAGCTTCCGGGTGGTATCATAGGAAACCTGGCCCGGGACCGTATACAGTTGAATTTTAATTGAGTAATCACCCAGCTTTCCGATTTCAATGGGCAGGAAATCAAAAAATAGGGTCCGGTCACCATCCGTATCCAGGGTGATCAATTTTCCCTTGTTACCGAACTCCGGACAGGAGTAAATATATCTCAAGCAGGTGGTTTTTCCGCTCAGGGCAGGTCCGTAATAGACGATTTTGACGGTAATTTCTTTATTATTATAGTTTACAAATGCCATGGCTAAAAAGGATCACTGTTACTTTCATCATAGGGGAATTCATTAATATCCTTTTCTGGCGGGGATTGAGTTTGATCCTGTGGCGAGGAATGGCCGGGATCCTGCTCCGGACTGGATGACTGGTCATCTCGCTGACTACCTGAATAAGAGGTTGATCTATCTGATTTTTCCAGAATAACCAGATTGTCAACATGAATCTCTGTGGTTCGCCTGTCCTGGCCGTTTTTATCCTGCCATTTTCTGGTTTTCAGTCTCCCTTCAATCAGAACCATAGAACCTTTGCTGATATTTTTTTCAATCTTCTGGACATTCCAACCCCAGGCAACAAGGTTGTGCCATTCGGTAATATCTTTCCATTGCTTGTTTTGATCCATATAGCCTTCATTGGTTGCTATGCTGAATTTGGCTACATCTTTCTCCAGGCTGGGAATATGGGTGATTTCTGGGTCCTTACCCACTCTCCCCACCAAAATAACTTTGTTCAGGCTTCTTACATGACTCATGGTTTTATTCCATTATTTCTCGTACTCTCTGCTGGGCCAGGGATGCTTCTTCAGATAGGGGAAATTTTGAAATCAATCCCTTCAAAACCCCGGCCCCCTCACTCTGTTTTCCCATCTCAATCAGGGCAAAACCCCTTTTCAGCATGGCTGCCGGAATTTTATCCCCATCCGAATATTGATTGATTAAGCGTTCAAAAGTATTGGCCGCCTCCTGATACTTCTTCTGGGCATAATAGCACTCCCCGATCCAATAGAGGGAATTATCAGCGAGACCATTCCGGGGGAACAACTGAATAAACTGATTGAATCCTTTAATGGCTAATTCGTAATTTTTTTTCAGGTAGTCGGAATACGAAGTGTAGTATATATTCTCCGGTGACTGGAGTAATGATTCCTGCCCGTTCTCAATGTCCAGCCCCTGGCTGTCCTGAAGATCTTTTCGGGAAAGCATCATCAATCCATCATTGATTTTGGTGATTTTATTTTTTAATTCGTTGATTTCTTCTTTGATAAACTGAAGGCTCAAATTGAGGCTTTCTCGATTCTGATTAAAATCTGCCTGGTTCTGGGTCAGGGCACTCACCTTGTTATCAATGATCTCAACCCTTCTATCCAGACTGCTTATCTGCTGTTCGAGCCCCTGGATCACCCGGGTCAGTTTATGGATTTCCGTGATAATTAATTTTGTAGATTTGCTGAGTGAATAACCAGGGGAAAGTCCAATCCACAGCAGGCATAAAAGGAAAACAACGGATTTTTTCATTCTCTATTTCTTGATGATAACGAACTCCACCCTCCTGTTCTGATAATGGCTTTCTTCATCCATACCCTTCATCACCGGTTTGGTCTTGCCATAAGAAATAATCTTAACCCGATCCGGTTTAATTCCCAGCGAAACCAGGTAATTGAGGGCAGATTCGGCTCTTTTTTCACCCAAAGCCATATTGTATTCAAACGTACCCCTTTCATCACAATGACCTTCCATCAATATGTCAACATTGCCATGTTTCAATAACCAATCCGCATTCCTGTGCAGTACGGGTTTCATATTGTCCTTAATATCATATTTATCAAAATCGAAATAGATCCTTTTCAAATAACCTGCCTTATTGGCTTCTTCCAGTGACCGCTTCTGAAAAAGCTCTTCTTCGGTCAGCACCGGTCTATCTACTTTGGGAACATCCTCATCCACTTTTTCCACGGTCTCCTGAACCGGTTCGGTCTCGGGTCCCTTTTTCTTACAGGAATCAAAAAATGTCAACAGTGTAAAACCAATAAAAATAATAATAAATAATCTTTTCATTAAGTCCTCCTTTGTCGGAGAATTTCTCCTCTGCGGAAATCATTCTCCATCTCCTGCTCTGCAGGAAACCATATTATCATTCAATGCATAATTTTTTAAATGACAATCCAGTTTACCTATTTATTTATAATATACAAAACTGCATTTGTCAAATCTATCTAACCTTTTTTTGCCACTCGGGCATTTTATTCTCACCCTTGAATGTAATCTGTCTGACATTCGATCCGTCATAGTCCATCAAATACAATTGATAATCACCCCCCCGGGTGGAAGAAAAAACCAGGTGTCTTCCATCCGGCGACCAGGACGGGTTTTCATTCCTTCCCGCATTCTCGGTCAGCTTGATAATGGAATTGCTTCTCAGATTGTACACATAGATATCGAACCGGTATTCAACCCTGGAAACATAGGCAATACGGGTTCCCTCCGGTGACCAGGACGGTGAATCGTGGTAGGTGCCTTCAAAGGTAATCCTTCTGATATTGGTGCCCTCGGCATCCATAATATAGATCTGGGGTGTGCCGCTTCTCTGGGAAGTAAACACAATTTCCCGGGCATTTGGACTCCAGTAAGGACTGGTATCAATGATCCGGTTGAAAGTCAGCCTCTTTTCTTTTCCGGTCTTTATATTCAACAGATAGATTTCGGCATTCCCCGATTTTGTCGAGGTATAGACCACCCGGTCACCTTCCGGAGACCAGTCGGCCGAATAATTTGTCCCTCTTGAGGAGAGCACCCGCGACTTCCCGGTATATATAGAAAAGGAATAAAGATCCGGATTGTTATTTTTATAGCTGGTATAGAGTATGCCCTCATTGTTGATGTTCCAGGAGGGGAAGCAGTCAATATAATCATTATAGGTAATTCGCCGGATTCTTTTTCCGTCATAATCCATGATATAGATTTCTTCGTTTCCATCCCGGTTGGATACGAAAACAAGCTTGGAAACGAAAAGGGCCTTTTCACCGAAATATTTCATCATTTCATCGGCTGCCCGATGGGCAATCAACCTGGTGAATTCCTTCTTACCGCCAAAGTTTCGCCCGAATATGAATTTTTCACTGTTCACTTCATATACTTTGAAGGAGAAAATAATCCTCCCGGCCGGGGAAACTTCCAATTCACCGGAAATCAAAATGTTGGCCTGGATCGATGCCCAGTCTTTAAAAATAATTCGGGAAGGGTCAAGCTTTTTTATATAACCGTAATGCTCTCTGGGAACCAGTTTGAATACCCTTGAAAACTGTAAATCATGCCACAGGGTTTCGTACAGTTCCCGGATAATTCCTTCATCAATCACGGACTTGACAGTAAAGTGAAAGGCAGGCAAGGCAACCGGAATCACGGGCATACCTTCTTTTATTCCGACCCATACTTCCTGCTGGGAATAAACCGTCAGGGTTAACAAATTGACAAATATACCGATGATCACACTCAATATTAAAATTTTCTTCATCTATTTCTCCCATTCAAACTTGAAATGAACGATCAGATATTTGGCTGAGAAATCCGAGGGAAGCGGTGCAAATGGAGCCGCATTCTTAATCGCCCTCAATGCCGAAAGATCCAGAGACGTAATACCGCTTTTCTTCTCGAGTTCTAATCGATCGATATTTCCGTTCCACAAAATCCTGAACATCACAATGGTGACATACTTACCCCTCAATCCCGGTGACACCAGAGAATTATACCAGGCTGTAGATATTTTGTTCCTGAATATATCAATATAATAGGCATAGGGAAATGACAATCCGCCCCTTCCATATCCCCCATTACCGGACCCATAAGACTGGTTTGAAGATATTCCTGTGGTCAGTACCTGAGAAGGCCCTTTCCGGGTGGCGGTTATGTCTTTATCGGTCTTCCGCTTCTCGGATATTCTGGGTTTTCTCACCACAGAAATTAGTTTTTTCTTCTCTTCCCGACGTTTTCCGTTCTTATCCGGATACCTGAGTTTCGATACCGACTCTTTTTTTACAGTCAGATCTTTTATACTTCCGGTGGTCTCCTCGATTACCATTGCCGAGGTATTGTTTCCAGAGGTGGTTTTCTGACTGCCCTGTTTACCACGGCTCCCATCCGATCCATTGCCCCAGGACCCGCCCGGTAAATGAATCAGGTCAACATAATAGGTCGTTTCTTTACTGATCTCAGAGTGGGGAACATAGAGAACAAGGGCAAATATCGACAGGTGAAAGGCAATTGAAAAAATGAGTGCGGACCTGAATTTCATTGCTTTTCTTTTTTATCAACAATCATCCCCACTGTTTCAATTCCTGCCTTTTTGATGATGTCCATGACTGAAATGACATATCCATAGGAAACATCCTTATCCGCCTTCAGAAAGACAATTTTCTTCTCCCGGTTATGAAAGTAATTTTTCAACTGGGATTCCAATAAATACAGATTCAGGTTTCTGTCCTGCATGTAGATATAACGGTCCTTGGTGACGGTAAGTATTAATCCGCCTGAACTGGGATTGGTTTTGGTTTCAGCAGTGGGAAGATTTACCTGAATTCCCGATTGCATCATGGGAGCAGTCACCATAAAGATGACCAACAAGACCAGCATAACATCAACCAGGGGCGTTACATTGATTTCCGAAAGATTTGACGATAACCGGACCCGCTTTTTCATCATCGCATTCTTCCAAAGGCATTCATGAATTCAAGAATGAAATCCTCCATGGTTGAGATCAGTATTTTCAGCTTATTGAGTAATAAATTATAGAATATAACCGCTGGAATGGCTGCAAAAAGGCCCAGGGCTGTAGCGATTAAAGCCTCGGCGATTCCGGGCGCTACCGTGGCCAGATTGGCATTTCCGACCCTGCCAATCTCCATAAAAGAATCCATAATACCCCAGACCGTTCCAAACAAACCGATAAAGGGAGTCACGGTAGCTGTGGTGGCCAGAAACCCATTCAATCGTTCCAGTCGGGTAATTTCGGTACTTGAGGCAATGACCAGTGACCGCTCGACACTCTCCGAATCCAAATCTGATGAGGCGTATTGGGGGCCCATCTGCAGGGACATTTCCCGGTAACCCAGTTTGAACATCCGGGCCAGGGCATTGTTCTTCACCAGAGAGGCATATTTATTGATTTCTGAGAAATTTTTCGATTTCCTGAAATAATCGAGAAATTTTCGGAACTCTTTTCGGGCCCTGGCATATTCAAACACCTTGAATATGATAATAGCCCAGGAAATAACCGAAAACAACAGAAGCAACAGCAATACGAACTTGACCACTGGAGATGCGGTTGAAATGAGAAAGAAAATACTGTCACCTGATTTCAAAGAAGCTGGAATAACAGCAAACAATAGACTTTTCATATCACCCAATGTATCACAAACCTATTGGTATTGCAACCGAATCCCCAGGGGATTTCCTGCAGGCATTTCAACCCTATGATCTTTAGAGTTGACTCTGTGGAGGCTATTGTTCTTTGGCGGGTGAAATTTCCAACTTCTGTTTCAATTCTTTACAGACTTTTTGAATAAACGACTGCTCTCTATCTAAATTCAGTGAAGCTTCCAGAGCCTTAATGGCTTCCTCTAAATTTTTCAGGTTGGCCAGGGTAAATCCCAAAAGGTTCAGGACCCGGATATCACTGTTATATATCTTGTTGGCTTTCAACAATTCATCCAGGGCTGAATCGTAGTCCTTCATTCCGTACAGGGCAGTCCCCTTGATCAGGTAATAATCGAATTTCAGTTCTTTAGCACTCTTTATTTTTTCAACTTCCACCAATACCTGGGTGTATTTCTTCATTCTATTCAAAACGTTCAACAGGGCCACATGCCCCTTGCCAAAATCAGGTCGGTTATTGACACACCTTTCATAAAACTTCCCGGCCTGGGAAAAATTGCCTGCATTTTCATACTGGTTTCCCATGATAAAATACATAAAATAGGGATTGTCCAAACGGGAGCGCTTAAAGGTTTCCATGGGGTAGCCGACAGATTTTAGCGGCGAAACCGAAAAATTATTTCCCTGTTTGTCGATCAAGATTCCCAGCTTGTCCAGCAGCCTGACTTCAAATTCATAATAATCCGGGGCCAATCCATTTTCGGACAGCTGATGTAAGATATTCAAGTTTTTATCATATTCAAAATCACCGAGTTTTATCTGGTATTTTTTATCGAACTTGATTCGCTCGTTTAACCCCTTCAAGTGAATTTCAACTTTTCCGTTCTGCCACAACTCTCTGCCTAAATTGTAAACTCCGACCCAGAGATACGGCCGCGCTCTCACCCGGAAAGTCTTATCCGTGTCCACAAAGAGTTTATTGTTTTCAAGCCGGTAAGGATAGAAAAAATTGTCAGCCCGCTCCTCAATTTTATGACCCAGAACCGGTGTGGACAGCATGGCCATTGACCCTTCCGGCCTGCTTTCTATATCCATGTCAAAGTAAGTAAATTCTTTTCCCACCGTATTTTTCAGAAAAACCATCAGCTTGTAATTGCCGGGAAGCACGGGAAATGAATCATGAACCACAACCCCATTACCTCTCAGGGTTTTCACATTATCCGGATCAAAATAAAATTCAAAATTCTTGGTATACTGGTGAATAAAAACTTCACCTTTTTTCAAACTGACGGATAATTCCAGGTTAAAATAGTACTGCTCTTTGTCCTGGCTGTAACCCACCGATAACTGTTTGGGTTTGACCGAAATATTGACAAAATTAAAGCCAAACCGCTCATATCGGGAGATGGAGACCAGGTGGGTATTTTCAATATAATTAATGGAAGCATCCACATTAACAAAACCTTTATAGTTCAGGAAGTTGGTGGCGTAGGAGACATTTATCTTGCGCTTGGGTGAATCATAAATATTGGACAGGATGAGGTTGCTTCTGAGGCTCAGGGAGAAATTGAAATTACCCCGGGCTTCATGGGGCAGCATGGATATCGCGGCATTGGCCAAGGCCGGGGAAATTTTATAAATTTGGCTATACAGGGTCGAATAATCGTCCCGGTCAACCGGCTGATGCAATATCATAAGCTTATCCGGGCCATCAACAGCAGGGTTATAGAGTTTCCAATCGGTGGTGCCTTTTGGTTGAAAAAAGGTGATATTAAAATAAGTGGGCAACCCCAGTTTTTTGTCCCCGTAATAGAACCAAATCCGGGCCGGATACAAGCCGGGCTTGCTGTCAAACCGATCGATGCTGACGGGTTTTCCCAGTATCATATAAAATTTTCCCCGGTCCGTCATCCATCCGGGTCTGCCAGTTCCCCGCCCAAACTGTTCGTTTGCTTCGATAAACCGCTTCTCAATTTCTATTTTATATTCGTTATCCGGAGTTCCGGGTGTGGGATCCCTCTGCCGCCAGAAGGCATTGATTAACATATCGCGATCCCGGTCATTGGTGAGCTTCAAAAAGACATCCCGTTCATCCCGGGTAGAGACATAGGTGATTAAATCAAACCAGTATTTATGATGCTGGCTTAGATTCTTAATCGCCGCTCTTTTCTGCTTGGCAGAAAGGGTTACGTTTTTCCTCCTGGGTTCGGCATATCCCCAGACCAGACCTAAAATGATTAGCACTAATAGTAAATTCTTTTTCATGGCCAGATTATAGTCAATCTCCTGTTATAAGTCAATCAATCCTTAAGACTTATTTCAGGATCGATTTGTTTCATTGCCGGGAAATTTCCTTCGGATCCCGGAACCGGATCAGGAAACAGCTGGGGTGGTTCTGGGTTGGAAACTAAACCAGGGCCAGGATTTTGGTCCAGATGATCATGGTAATCATGGCCAGCGGGTAAACCGCCACATAAATAGTTATCGGGGTTTCTGAATCGGTCATGGAAGTCGTGGCGGTAAAGCCGGGTGTAGAGGTCATACTTCCCGGAAGAAATCCCATTAATTCCAACAGATTAACCAGGCGGATTTTCCTGGCGATGAGGATAATCATCAGCATGGGCAAAACCGTCAGAACAGCTCCCCAGAGGATAAGCCATATACCGTTTTGCTGGATGACACTTAAAAAATTCTGACCGGCTTCACAGCCTACAGCAGCCAGAAAGAAAATGAGGCCGAATTCCCGGATGAAATGAACAATATTGGTGGGAATTCGCCAGACCACCGGACCCAGCCGGGCCCGGTTACTGAAATAAATTCCGGAAATCAGAACCCCACCGGTCAAACCCAATTTAAATGACAATACCCGGCCAATGGTAAAAGGGATTAATCCGACCAGAATTCCGATGGCAATACCCAGAACCAGAGAGAAGACATTGCCCTCTTCGGCTTTTTTAATATCATCGCCGAAAAAATCTTTCAATTCTGGCATAAAATCCTTCTCCGCCACCACCGAGATACGGTCTCCCCATTGGATGGAAAAATCGGGAAGTGCCGGCAGGTCGATACCGGCGCGGGTGATTCGAGTGATATTGGCATCCCGGGTATAGCGAATATTCAAATCTTTGATTTTCTTGCCCACCAGTTCTTTGTTGGTCAACACAAAACGGCCCAGCTCCAGATTGCCCAGAGGCAGAGGACACTGCCTGATCTTACCCAACAGCAGCACTGCCTGTTCAATGTTTTCCAGTGTTCCCACGATCCGTAACACATCCCCCTTGCGGAGACGAGTGGAACCACCGGGAACCAGGGTTTGTCCATCCCGCAACAGCCTGGAAATCACACATCCGGTGAATTTCAGGAACTTCAGCTCTTTAATGCTCTGGCCGACTACATTGGAATTGGTGATTTCAACCTGGCGGGAGATCACCGGATAGGTATGCTGTTCCCGCTCTTCACGTTCCTTTTTTTCCTCGGCCCGGAGACTTTTTTTCATCAATACCGGAAGCAGCCGAATAAACAGGATAACCCCCACCACACCCAGCGGATAGGCAATACCATAGCCGACGGATGCCAGTTGGGAGCCTGTGGCCTCGTAAGCGGAAGCCAGGCCCGGGGTGCTGGTGAAAGCACCGGAGAAGATACCGATGGAAATATTCTCTTCCAGATTGAATACCCATTGACCCAGTAAGGTCAACAGGGCTCCAGTGGAGATGATGCCCACTGCCATCAGATTCAGGACCATACCCTCTTTTTTCAATAAAACCCTGACCTTGGGGCCAGCCTGAAGGCCAATGGCATAAATGAACAAAACCAGGCCCATGGTTCTGAACAGTTCCGGTATGATAAACCCCAGATGACCGGCCAGCAGTGCGATAAAGAGAATGGCCGAACTTTCCAAAGCAAAACCCTTGACTTGAATCTGACCCAGAAAATAACCGACAGAGGCAACCAGCATGACCAGGAGTATCGGATTTTGGTTGAAAAATTCAATCAATTTGAGTATTCTTCCTTTTTTTCCAGTCTCTCATTTTACTCTTAATTGTGGAGATGTCAACATCTCGAAAGAAATCAAAATAAATCCGAATGTATCCCCCTTTTTGGGGAAGAATCAATTACCCGGTCAGTTTAATGGAGTGATGTGTAGTTTCCAGACTTCATCATCCATATCCTCGATCAGGGTATACACGTTACCGCGGTATACTGAATAGAGTACCGGATAATAAGAAAAGGGAATATAAGTGTCAAGGGGAATAAAAACCCGTTTTTTTTCATGACCTTTCAGGTCAATTAATATGAATTCCCAGAGGTTGTTTTTCTGCCTGTAGGTGATCACATGGATAGTATCCTCGAACACCTGTATATCCCGGATGGGTGGAAAATAATCTCTGAAATGGAGGGCTTTTTTTAACATGGATTCATACATAGACTTGAACCGGGGATCATGCTTGAACCATTCATGGGTTTCCCGCTGATATTGCTCGGAGATGGGAATTTTTTCACAATCTTTCTTGATACTGTATTCTTTGATTCCATCTGTATTGTAAACATCAATTGAAAATGTCGTTGAACTGGACACCACATAGATTTTGTCATTATAAACCGGATTGTAGGTAAAACATGGCAGGGGCAGCAGGATCTTTCGGGGATTATTGACATTAAAATCAGTACGATGGAGTATTTTTTCCTGCTTGAAATCACTTCCGAAGAGGCGAAAACTGATCAGGTACCGATTATCCTGATCAGGGGCAGGCCCCATCCCCACATATTTATCCCCAACCAGGTTGAGAATGACATCCAGGGGGTTCTTGACCTCTTTGATAAAATCACCCCCCGGGCTGAAATAACTCAGTTTATTCAAGCTGTTCACTACCATGTCTCCCCGATGAAAACTCAGGGTCATGGGAGCGCCCATGACATTGGTTTTGAACTCCCGGGGACCCTCCCCGGCCCTGCCGAATTTCTTCAGCAATTTGAATTCATCCAGTGAATAAATATATACAGATGTTTTTTCAAGAAAATAAATTCGATCATGTTTTACAACAAGTATGTCCGGCCTTGACAATTCAGGTATTACCACAGAATGATTTCCGATAACATTTACGACCTGGAAAAAAATTAGCCCGAACAAAATAACTTTAGTCACGGTCATGATTCACTCCTTGTCTTGTGGGATTCTTTTCTATTCAACGATATAGATGACGAAAAGTTCCCAGGAGGAAAATATATTCTGGAGAGTGGACTGACTTTCCGGGGGGAATCAGTCAATGAATTTGGTATTGGAGGAGTCTGCCTTTCTAAGAATCATTTGACTCCAGGTTAGTCTTTTTTGATAAAAATATCCTTACTGGTTTTGATGAAAACCTGGACTTTTCCCGTTTCCGGTTTAACCGGAGTAATTTTAAAAAGAACCGGAAAATCTGAATTTACCTTGCCATAGGTGGAATAAGCGGTTATTTGAAATTGAAGCTGTGCAGGAAGAGATAATTTAACGATTTTATGGGTGGTTGTGAGTTCGATATTACTACCTGAAGGCAGGAGATTGATATCCGTAACGTCTATGGGACTGGAATTTCCATTTATCTTTATGGAAGATGAGGTATGCTTGACCACGACATACTTGTATGAATTTCGAATCCGCACGTCTCCTTTTACTGTATCTACCATGACCGCACAGGAATCTCCGTCTATTTCCAGACCTCCTCCGACCCGATTGATTACAATTGGCTTATACTTGGAATAAATCTTAACCCCGCCCTTGATATCGGTTAGGGTGATACTTCCCGACGTGGTCCGAATATTAACCGACCCTTTGCAACGGTCCAGTTTTATGGGCTTATATGAGGACACTACCTTAATACTTCCATTGATGTCTGAACCGGACACCGGACAGGACTGGCCGTTAATATCAAGTTTTCCCTTCACCCCATTGACAACAATACTTTTATAGGAGGATCGGATATAGGTATCTCGGCCGACATTTTTAATGGTAACCGGACAGGACTGTCCGTATATTTTTAGACCACCGGTCACATTGTATACTTCTATCGGTTTGTAACTGGATTCAATATCCCCGTTTCCCCCGATTCCCATCACCTTGACCGTACAGCTCTGCCCATCGACAATCAGATTACCGGAAATTTTCTCCAGGGTAATGCCCTTATATGACGCCTTAATCTGACAATTACCATTTACATTTTTTCCGGTTATCGTTGAGCTCTGGGATTTTATCTCCAGATTTCCACCGATCCCATCAAACGTTATCGGTTTGTAACTGGTATGAATGACAGCACCCTCGGAAATGTCCGTGAGCTTAACCGGACAGCTGCTGCCCGTCACCCTGACCCGACCTTTGAAATGCCGGACTGCGATCAAAGCATAATTGTTCTCTATATCCAGATTACCCTTACAATTTTCGATAATAACCTCTCCCGATGTATTATTAACCTGAATATTTCCGGATATTCCTCTGACAGATATATCCCCGTAACGATTATTAATCACTAGTGATTGGGTGGCCGGGACCTTGAGCCGGAGGCGGGCATAGGTAGAAATGCTGAAATGTCTGGTTCGTATGTACTTGGCATTTCCTTCGATCCGTATCCGCTTCTTGCCTCTTCGCAGATCGACATTCACATCAGGAAAGTCCAGCTTCAAACGATACCCGCTTCCATAGGGCTCCAGTAACACGCGGGTGTTCTCCAGATGGGATTTCAGATACTCGGGATCCGAATTTCTGATATCCAGCAAACCCTCAACGGATATTTGATTGGTTCTGGCCCCCTCAATAGTGAGATCGGCAAATTCTACATCAATGGTAAGGGTTTTTCCCGAAGAAGCTTCAATGGATTTACTAATCTTCCTGCTTTCCTTGTGTTCACCAGTCGAGGCAAAAACCTGGCTTCCCCCGGCCAGTCCGATCAATAAAATCAGTATAATCAAAAAATGAATCATCATCTTTTTAAGCATGTTGACCTCCTGTGTTTAATATTTATTTTATCCTTCATGAAGGGTGCTTCCAGTCAGGTAGATTCAGGCTCAAAAGCCACAATCTCCCTGAGCGTATCATTCTTGTCCTGCAGTGCGGCTAGTAAATAGCGGCGAACCTGATGATTGGCCGGATTCTTTTTCAAGGCATTCTGACATTGCCGGATTTGCTCATCAATGGTATCCAGACGATCCCGGTAAAGGAAGGACAATTCGATATCCATGATATCCAGCCGGGTTCCGGACTGCTTTTCAAGCTCATCAATGGCAGCTATATAGGAGCGCTCGGTCTTCTCAACTTTGTTCAAGGCCTGCTGAGATAACAATCCCGAGGGTTGCTTCCCGATCAAATTCCAGAAAAAGAGGGTCAGCAGACCGATACCCACCAGAAAGACAGCCGCTTTCAGAAAGAATCCCAATTGAATCGGAATTTTCAACTTCATCCGACTTTTCTCATTGGAACGGTTGGCTTTTAGTTCAGCCTTTAGCCGGGATTCCAATTTGTCCCATAATGTGACCGTGTTGACCGGTACTCTCAGCTTTCGGGCCACAGACAGCAGCTGTTTATCCTGAAAATGCATCTCCCGGCAGGCCGGGCAGGCTTTTTCATGAAGGTCATATTCCCTATCTCCAATCCGGCCCAATTGGAATTTCTTATACACCTCACATTTCATGCCTGCCCCTCCTTTAACTGTTCTGACAGCATTCTGCGTAAATGCTGTTTAGCCCGGAAAATAGTAGCTTTAACCGTTCCCACCCTCAAATTGAGTAGCCGGGCAATTTCATCCTGTTTGAATTCCTCGATGGCAAACAGGACAAAACAGGTTTTCATGCGCTGGGGAAGTTTCTGAATGGCAGCCTCCAGCTCCATGGCCTGGCCAGGTACCGGATTCAGAGCCAGGATTTCCGTTTCCAGGCTATCCGTCTGGATTCGGTTTTTTTTCAAGGAGTCATAGCAATTGTTAATCAGAATTCGGTACAAATAGGTACTGAACTTGGATTTAAACTGAAAACGCTTTATATTTCGAAATACGTTCAGAAAGGTGGTCTGCACCACATCCTCGGCATCCTGCGTGTTTCTGAGAATTCGGGTTGCTGTTCTCATCATCGATTGTGAGTAAAATTCAAAAATCATTTTAAAGGCTCCCATATCATTTTGCTGACACTTCTTTATAATAGCTTCTTCGTTCATGACTCCTGAATATCGTTTTCCTATATTAATTTGACTTTGATTATCCATGAAAGGTTTATTGGTTATCTAAAATAAAAACTTCTCCCCGGGAAAAAATCCTCGGTTATAGTAATTCTTTGGAAATTTTTTGTATATATTCACCGATAAACTTGCTGAGATAGCGATTGTATTTTTCATTTTTTTCTCTTGAAAGTTCTTGGTTGTGATAAATCATGGACAAGGCATCATTCAGCATCAACAGGGCGCCTTCCTTATCACCGGTGAGGTACTTCAAAATACCGGCATCCATAACCAGTTCCTTTTGGATTCCCTGATTTTCCGGCCGCAGCAGGGCTGATTCCACCAGACCCAGGGTTGAGGCTCTGATGTTTCTGGCCTCCTCGGCCTTATCGGCCCTGGCCACATAATAAGCCTTGATCGGATAGAACCAGATCCAGAAAGGCGCACAATCACAGCTGACCCCGGCTGCATAGCAGCATTCGGCCAGTTCCAACCTTTCGGAAATCGGAATCCTGGCATAATTCTCAACCTTTCTGGGAAATCGAAAATCAGCCAGAACAGTCCTCAGTTTTTTCTGAATCTTCCGCTCTAATTTGGTAGAAAAATCTTCCATAAAAACAGAATACCCGCAGTGAATACAGGTATACAGGGCCAGTTCTTCATCATGGGGAAACTCCACCAATTCGAAGCGGGAATCCCGGTAGTGGACATATCCGCCATAGGATCCCAGCACATAATACTGACTGTCCAGGTGGCAGAGCGGACAGGTCATTTTTTTCAGGTTCCAGGTTACCGGGCTTAAAAAAACCGGAACCAGAACAAAAAAAAGAATCCAACCGCTGACCATCCTTGAATGTCCGGAGTATTTAATCATGCCCATCTGAGAATTATAAAAGATACAAAAGGTATTTTCAATTGAATTCCAGCTTTTTGATATAGGCCGGGATGCCGCCGAAATCACCGTTGGAAATCAGGACAATCACCTGATCACGTGTACAATCAATATCCTTTAAAAAATCCTTTATTTCATCATAATCATTGAAAATCCGTACGGTCTTTCCTGATTTTTCCAGATCCCATTTCAGCTTCTCCACATTCAGTGTCTCTTCGGCAGGCATCTTTTCCCTCTGGTAAACATCCTTGATGCCAATCTCATCGGCATTGGCCAAGCTGCTGGATAACCGGTCCTGAAATATATTTCGCCTCAGGCTCCAGCTCCGGGGCTCAAACAGGGCTACAATCTTTTTTTGGGGGTAACTTTCTCTCAAACTTTTCAGCAGGTTTTCGATGGAAGTTGGGTGGTGGGCAAAGTCTTCCAGAAACAGGGTTTGACCTGTTTCCCTGATCACTCTCATTCGCCGTTCCACCCCCCTGAATGATTGGACCGCCTCACAGATCACTTTTTCCGGAATATCCAGATGCATTCCCAGCAGGATGGCAGCGCAACAATTCCAGATATTATGCCGGCCCATGATCGAACTCTTGAATTTTAACTCGCGAGGCCCGCGCTTCAGGGCAAAATGGTATTGCCCCTTCTCTATTTTCACAGATCTGATAAGATAATCGCCATTATGGCCACCATAGGTAACCACCGGGGTAAAGGATTTTTTTATAGCCTGCAGATTCATGGGGAAATCCGCATTGCAGATGATAATCCCCTCGGATGGTACCTGGTTGACCAGATTCTGAAAACTCTTCAGATACAGCTCGGGACTGGGGAAAAAATCTATATGATCATATTCCAGAGATGTTAAAATCAGGCTGTCAGGGTAATATTTCAGGAATTTGGAGGAGCGGTCAAAAAAACTGGTCTCATACTCATCCCCCTCGGTCACAAAATAATTCCCGGAACCCAGCTCATAATTCCGGGAGAAATCAACCGGTTTCCCACCGATGAAAAAACCCGGGTGTAACCCGGCACAACCCAGCAAATGGGCAACCAGGGAGGCAATGGTTGTCTTGCCATGGGTGCCGGCTACCACGATCGAATGGTTGCCGCGTATGAAATGGTCATGCAACGCCGCAGCCATGGAATCGAATTTGATCCCCCGGTTCAAGATAAACTCAGCCTCAGGATTTCCC
>CBDAFS010000062.1:0-203164 GCA_965195285.1 uncultured Aminicenantes bacterium
ATCATAGAGATTGGCTTTAAAGTCTACCACCTGATATCCGGCCAGTATTCCGCTCTGTCTGGCTTCCTGAATCCCCTTTTCCACGGCCGGAATATAATTTTTGGGAATGGAACCACCAAAAATGGTATCCTCAAACTGAAAATCTTCCCCGCGGGGAAGGTGTTCCATTTTAATCAACACATGGCCGTATTGACCCCGGCCCCCGCTCTGTTTCTTGTATTTGATTTCCACATCTGATTTGCCGGTAATGGTTTCCAGGTAGGGAATTTTCGGGGGTTTCATGATTACGTCAACCCCGTACTTTTTTCTCAATTTATTGACCACCAGTTCAACATGTAATTGCCCGTTACCCGAAATGATCAATTCCTTGGTCTGGGCCTCTCTCCGTGTTTTCACCGTCGGATCTTCCTCAATGATGCGGTGAATGGCATTTGAAATCTTGTTTTCATCCGCCCTGGATTTGGGTTCTATGGCAAATGAAATGGAGGGGATTGGAAATACGATTTCCGGAAATTGGATCTTTTTCCCTTTCACGGTCAGGGTATCACCGGTCTGGGTTTCCTTCAATTTGGCAACGGCAACGATCTCTCCCGGGTTTACCTCGCCCGCTGATTCCTGATTTTTGCCCTGCAGGAAAAACAATCCACCCACCCGTTCTTCAACGGACTTATTGGTATTATGATAATTAGAGTCGGGTTTGAACACACCGGCAAACACTTTAATGATTGAAATTTTTCCGGTAAAAGGATCTGAAATGGTTTTAAATACCAGCCCGGCAAAGGCTTCGGATTTATCAGGCTTAACATGGCCCTCCAGGCATTCTATCTCTCCGGTATCAAGGGGTGAAGGGGTATATTTGATTATAAAATCGATCAGGTGATTGACCCCGATATTGGCCAGGGCATCGGTCAATAGGACCGGAAAAACATCCCGGTTCAGGATTCCAGCCCTCAGCCCAGAGGTAATTTCATCCGTGCTTAAATCGCCTTCATCAAAATATTTTTCCATCAGTTTCTCATCATTTTCGGCAATTTTTTCAATCAACTCTTCTCTTGCCTTTTGAATTTCATCGCTCAATTCCGCCGGGATTTCAATGGCCTCAAAACTCCCCTTTTCATCGCCACTGTATTGATAGGCCTTCATCTCGATCAAATCCACGATCCCGGAAAAATCGCTCCCATTTCCAATCGGGAGCTGGATAGCAATGGCATTTTTCCCAAAGGAATCCTTGATAGAAGTATAGGCAGCTTTGAAATCAGCCAGCTCTTTTTTCATCTTATTGATCACGAGAATCAGGGAACGGTTCGATTCTTGAGTGTATTCAAAAACTTTTTCGGACTGTACTTTAACCCCCTCGATAGCATTGACCAGTAGAACCGCGGTTTCGACCGCTCTTAAACTGACCCTGGCTTCCCAGATAAAATTGGCATAGCCCGGGGTATCGATCATATTGATCTTGTGATTATCCTTCACACAATAGGCCAGGGCAGCTTGGATTGAAATTTTCTTCTCAATTTCATCTTCATCGTAATCGGTAACCGTGTTTCCTTGATCAACCTTACCCAAACGGTTCACCATTCCGGTGTTATATATAATAGCGGAAACCAGGCTGGTTTTTCCGGTCTGACCGTGCCCCACAAAAGCCACATTTTTTAAACTTTCACTTGATACATCTTTCATGTTCTTTTCCTCCTGATCTCATCTTTTAAGTTCTGTGAATAGCTGCCACCACAACATCTTGTGTGAATAAATAATGCTACATAATAAGCGATGAGACTCACTTTGTCAAGGTTGTTTTCAGGATACGAGCCACTGGATCATTTGATTTCCATCCGGAAAAATTATAAACTACTCCCGAGAGAACAAAATGATTGACTCAGAGCAAGAGCTCAGTTATCTGTCCCGCTTTCCGCTTTTAATAACCTATTTTTTTGTCGGGTTCTATGCCATCATTATCCAAACCGTGGTTTGCAGAGAACTTTTAGTGGTCGCACTGGGAAACGAAATCGTTTTCGGCATTTCTCTCTTCAACTGGTTGATCGGGGTCTTTTTCGGGGCCCGGCTGGGAAGTTTTCGGGTGAAACGGACCACCCGCATGCTAAGGACATTCACATTATCTCTTCTGTTCATGTTGATTTTTTCTCCCCTGGCCACCACCGGCATCCGGCTGCTCTATCATTTGAGCCGGACCCCGGCCGGAAGCCACCTTCACTTCCTCCAGGTATTTTACCTGTCAGCAGCCTGCATCATTCCCCTGAGCTTTGCCATCGGTTTCACCTTTCCCATCGCCTCTACATTATTCTTTTACCGACATAACCGGACCAAGGATAAGGTGACCTTCATTTCAAAAATATACATCGTTGAATCCCTGGGTTCCCTGCTTGGAGGCATCGTGGTCAGCTTTATTCTGGTAGAACATTTCAATTCATACACCATTCTGTCAATGGTCTCGTTACCCCTAATGTTCATGCTGGCCTTCCTGACCTTTCGGGCCCGGCATATCATTTTATTTTTGATCATCACAACCATCGGCCTGGTCGATCTGGTCACCCTGATGCCTTCAATCAATCGGCAGATTAACCGGATCACCATTCAAAAACGGTGGCAGGGATTTTCTTCCAGTGAGCTGGTTTGGATCCGGGATTCGCGTTATCAAAACCTCATGCTGGGAAAAATCCATGAACAGTACAATTTGTATTTCAACGGGCAGTTTTCAACCAGCTTCCCGGAACCCACGGACAATCGGATCTTCTCAGCTCATCTCATCTGCCAGCACCCCGGCCCGAAAAAAATCCTGATCATCGGTGAAGCCATAAGCGGGCTGGCCAGACACCTGCTGGAATACAATATCAATAAGCTGAAATCCATTGAACTGGATGAGGCCTCCATTGAAGGAATCAAACCATTCCTTCCCCGACCGGATCAATCTATATTTTCTGACCCCCGGTTTTCCATCCAAATCGGGGACGGCCGGAAAGCCATCAGAGAAAAGAGTCCCGAAAATTCAGACTGGGATATTATTTTTATCAATATAGCCGAGCCCTCAACCCTTTTGTTAAATCGCTACTACACCCAGGAATTTTTCAGGGATGCCGCAGCCGTTCTGGCCAGAGACGGAATCCTCTGCCTGCGAATCACTTCCTCTGAAAATTACAGTGCCGGCTTTGTCAGCCAATATACCGCTTCTATTTATCACACCCTGAAAACGGTATTTCCCCGTATTGTCATTGCCCCGGGAGATAAAAATGTCTTTTTCGCCAGCCAATCCCCGGGCGTAATCACCGGGTCTGCCCGTATTCTGGGGCAACGGTACCGGGAAACCGGCATGCAGCCTGCCCGGCTGGGATTGATTTTTAAATCATTGTACCCCCGGGAAAAAACCGATTTCATTTCCCGCTCTCTCGAGATGCAAACCAATCCAGTCATTAACACCGATCAAAAACCCGTCTCTCTCCTGTATTTCAACAAAATACTGGGCTGGACCAGCAGTGGCCAATCCGGAGTCATCCTCTCCTTTTTTGAGCTGACAAATTTGTTCCGGATCTCGATCATATTATTTGCACTTCTCCTGGCCCGCTGGATATTCCTGCTGTTCAAGGCCGTTTATCATTACCTGGCCTCCAAAAAGCAGGCTTCAACTCCGGGACTGGCTACCTTGCTGAAAAAATCTTTGCTTGCCCGCTTCAATATCATTTTTATAGTGGTTGCTACCGGGTTCTCCGGCCTATCACTTGAAATCCTGATCATTTACTCATTTCAAAACATCTATGGTTATGTCTATCAATTCATTGGATTTATCATTGCCCTTTTCATGACCGGACTGCCGCTGGGAGCCCAGATATCGACAAAATGGATGAATCAAAAAAAGCGTGACCGTTTCCAGCAATTTGGATGGCTGCTGCTCATTCAAATCTGCTTCATGGTCCTGGCACTGGTTTTCCCGCTTTTATTGAAGATGGCCACAATAATGGGCCTGACCGGAAAAATCTTAATCTGCTGCCTGATCGCCCTGGATGGAGTTCTGGTGGGAGCCCTTTTCCCGGTGGCCCTCCAGGTCTATATTCAAAAGAAAGATCAGGCGGCTGTGGCTGCAGGGATCATTGATGCCTCGGATCATCTGGGAGCCGCTATCGGGGCGCTTTTTACCGGTGCACTGCTGCTGCCCATTCTGGGCATTTCCGGAATCAGTAATCTGATTGCCATCATATCGGCTATTTCGGTGACACTCCTGATTCCACATATTGTAATGCCCCGCAGAACGATCAATTGAAGAATATCCTGATTATTTTTCTTTTCTCTCCATGATATCCAGATCGGAACCATTCTCGATCATTCCAGCTGAAAGTCGTGATTCCGGTGATTTGGAGAGGGAAAAATTTCGAAACTGGGCCTCTACCTTATTAACATAAGAGTAGTTTTTATATTTATAACCGTTGTTGTACAGATGAAGCGCCCGTTTCAGATTCCCTTTGGATTCCAGGTAATACCGCTTGAGGATCTGCAACCCCAGATCAATATTATAATCAATATCGAAAATCCGTTTTTTATCAATGCCCAGTTCATCCTTCCATACTGAAAAATTCACCTGCATCAAACCATAGGCTCCTCTCCGGGATACGGCCCGGGGATTATACCCGCTCTCAACCTTCATCATGCTCAGAACAAGCTCAGGTTGAAACCCGTAATGGGTACTTTTTTTATACACCGATTTGGTAATCCTGGACAAATGCGGGTCTCGTTTTTCAAATACATTGGCCTTGAAGGCCAGAAAATCATAGTTGCCCAATTGGGTCCTGGCCAGGTTCATCTGGCTTTCCAACTGCTCCAGCTCAGCAGAGAGACTGCTGATCTTCAAATGCTTTTCCCGGTAACTGGTATTGAATTCGACCAGGGCCAGAAAAACACCCACCAGTCCCACGCCAAAGAGAGCTATCAATAAGTAAAATGATTTTTTCAAATTCCGCCTAAACATGCTTCATGCCTTTTAAATTATAATTATATAATATAAGAAAAACAAAAATCAATGGTTTGGTCCATTCAAATATTTCGGATTTTCCGGGTAAAACGGCATTCCGGGTAATTGCTGCAACCCAGAAAGGAACCGAATTTCCCCTTTCTTTCCCGGAGTACGCTCCCGCATTCCGGGCAAATCTCCCGGGCATCCCGGGATCGCTCAGAATCTCTGAAATCCAGGATATAGCGGCATTCCGGGTAATTGCTGCAACCCAGAAAGGAACCGAATTTTCCCTTTCTTTTCCTCAATACACTTCCACACTCCGGACAGAATTGCTCTGGTTCCTGTTGTTCAGATGTATCCTGAAAGCCCAGATCCTTGACCGACTCATGGGCGAATTCGCAAATCCCGTGATACCCGCACCACTGGCACAATCGGGACGGGTTAGCCGGGAAATGCTCGGTTTTCCGGATTGATTCAATCTCGCTTTCCAGCTGTCCGGAAACCTCTGCCATCAGGTTTCGGTTATACGGGGTCACAATGGTTTTCCGGGACTGCAAGTCTTCATAACACAACTCAATGTTTTCATCCGGATGCTGGCCGAAAATATACAGGGCATAGGATGGAAGCTGCAGATTATCCAAGGGATCAGAGACCTTTCCGGTCTTAAAATCGGTTATCCGGATACCACCATCCGGCTGGCGGGCCACCCGGTCAATGATTCCCCGGTAGGCAATATCGGCCTTTAGAGAAATCTCAAACCGGTGTTCCAGCATCAGGGTGGTACTGCTGTCAGCCGGGAACACCCTCTGAAAAAAAGAATCCAGTAAGTCCAGCCCTTTCAAGAAATAATCTTCAAGACTTTTTTCCACCCGGATAATTCTTACCTGGTGAAGTTCCGGGATATTCCAACTCTTTTCATAAACCGCTCTCATTCCGGTCAGATCCGGTTCCTCCTGCTTCAATCGTTCGGCATAGGCCCAATTCAGAATTTCATGAACACAGGTCCCCATATGCCGTTCAACGGATACAAAAGCCTCCTTTACCTTCTTGATGTATTTGAATTCAAAGGACTTGGGACAGGATTTAAAGGAAGAAATCGCCGAATAACTGAAATTCATTTGGTTTTAGGGTTGTCGCTGAATAATTCTGGGAATTACAAATAACTCAACCCTTCGGTTTTTAGCTCTGCCCATCCGGGAGTCGTTGTCGGCAATCGGTTTGTATTCCCCGTATCCAGCCGCGGTTAATTTTTCAGGTTTCAGGCCCTTGGTTGTCAGGTATTTGACCACCTCAATAGCCCGGTAAGTTGACAAATCCCAGTTGGAATTGTACTGGTGTCTGAATTCCTTTTTGATGGGAACATTATCGGTATGCCCGGCAATAAACAGGTCGTTCTTCTGGGTGCTCTTCAGAAAGACCGGCAATACCGATTCCAGCAAATCAATACCCGAGGCTTTCAGTTGATGACTTCCCGAATCAAACAGAATGTCTCCCTTAAAACTGACTTTCAACCGTCCATCCTCGATTTTGGTCTCCAGATCAATTACAATATTTTTTAAATCCGTTCGAATATCTTTCAATTCCTGGATGTAATTTTTCTGCCGGTCAACTTCCCGCTTGTAAACCTCAACTTCTTCCAGATTCTTATTGAGCTCCAGGTTTTTTTCCCTCAGTTTGGTATTCATATTCACCAGTTCCAGGTTCAAACCGGCCAATTTTTCTCTCAGTATTCCCCTGGACACATCCAGGATGGTTTTAATCTTTTCATTGACGCCCTCTTTGACCTCGCGAATGGAATCATCATCGGAGGCAGTCGGCTTGAATAGCATTTCGTTGGAGGGGGGGCGCAGTATTATTTTACCCATGGTTCCATCAGCATCCGAAGTTCCGGCCAGCAAAGACTCTTTGGTCAGGTTAAAATAATCTTTGGTCTGTATTTCCTTCAGAAAATGTCCCAGGCCGGCCTGTTTCTTTTTCAGCTCGGCCTCAATCTCATGATAGCGTTGCCGGCATTTGGCCAGCTGGTTTTCCAGGCTTTTTCTGGTCAGAAAAACCTCTTTATCAAAAAGTTGATTGACCGCATTCAGAATGGGTTCGGATATGACCAGTCCCAGAATAAAAATCCCTATCAATAAAACCACCAAAATCGCTTTTTTCATTCCAGTTCTCCTTATCAATATATTGATATTAAAAATGAATTATTTCAAATTCCGGTTTCCATCTCTTTCAGCAGATGGGATGCGTTACCGAATTTTTCAATGAACCAGAGAATGTAACGGATATCAACCCCGATGGAACGGCTGTATTTTTCATTCCAGGCATAATCATTGATGGTGGCTTCAAAAGTACGATCAAAATTCAGGCCGACGAGTTCCCCTCTGGCATTTAAAACCGGACTGCCCGAATTCCCCCCGGTGGTATCGGCATTGTACAGCATGGCAACCGGGACATCATTCAACCCGGGATGCTTGAACAGCCCGAAATCCCGCTGGCGGAACAGTTCCAGAAGCCGGGGCGGTGCCCGGAAGGGGAAAAAACCGGTATTCTTTTCTACAATCCCCTTCAGGGTGGTAAGCGGCCGGTAGTATACCGCATCCCGGGGGTAATACCCGCGGATGTGTCCAAAGGTCAGACGCAGGGTACTGTTGGCATCAGGGATAAAGTTTCGGCCCAGAAATTGTTTTTTTATATCACTGAGCTGAGCGGACAAATCATCCATAATTCCTTTTCGCTGCTTGGAGATCTCATCCAGTTTCCGGTACTGGAGGTACAGGGATATGGCCAGGTCCATGAAAGGATCATTGATTTTTTTCAGTTCCAGACTGTTCAGGGCAAACAATTTTTCCACTACCTCGGGCCGGGCCAGCCGGGTTTCGGCATAGGATTTCTTCAAAAAATCATCAATAGACTGTTCATAACCGGAGAGGTCCGCTTCCACTGTTTTCCCATCCTTTATACCCAGCAGTCTGTCAACCCCGTTTATCCGCTGGCCTTCCAATTTCAAGGTCCTCATTAAAAATTCCTTGAATATAACCGCATCCGTTGGCTGGTGGAAATCTTTCAATCTCAACATCAACCGTTTCCGGGTCCGCTCGAATTTCCGGTCCATATAGGCCGGTTTTCTCTCGCTATCGTCCTTCTGACGCTCGATGGAGGCCTCATACAGGGTGTGAGCGGTATAGAGCAAGTAGGAACTGCCCTTTAGAAAACCCATGAGCAGCTCAAAATCAGCGGTCAGGGTTTTCTGTTGATAAAAGTTTTTGATCCTTTCCAGCAAGTTGCCATAACGATTCTGACGATCGGGATGGGAAAGGATGAATTTCTGCAATCGGTATTCCTGGGCGGATTTCTCCTTGATCAGCCCGATTCTTTCCAGGCCAATCAATTTTCCCCGGTAATTTTTCAATCGATTGGAAAGATTCTTGATCCGGGAGACCAATTTCAGTTCAACCGAACGCTCCCGGTAGCCCGGGGCTTCCAGTGCCGATATCATCCAGGCACTTGCCTGCACCACATAGGGCATGCGAATCTCCTTTTCAAAGGCAATGAAATATGAAGTCCGATGCCGGTAGGTACGCCCGGGGTATCCTAACAGAAAGACCAGATCTTCCTCATTCACTCCCCGGGGATTTATCTTTAAATACCTTCTGGGATGAAAGGGGATATTTTCCGGAGAATAATCGGCCGGTTTTCCATCCGGACCCACATAGGCCCTGAGAAAAGAAAAATCACCGGTATGGCGGGGCCACATCCAGTTATCCTCCTCACCACCGAATTCTCCGATATCATGGGGCGGGGCATAGACCAGCCGGATGTCCTTCAGGTAGGACGAAATGAAGAGCACATAGGTCTGACCCGGGAACATTTCCGCCACTTTCGCCCGTTTTCCGGGATGCTTTTTCTCGGCCTCGATGACCAGTTGTTTTGTCTTTTTCTCAATGGCCTTGGTCCTCTGGGCAAAAGTCATTTTATTATTGATGACACTGAGTACCTCTGCAGAAACATCCCGGTAGGTTTCGGTAATTCGCACCGTATACGCCTTGGCTTCCTTTTCCTGGCTGCGGTCACCGGCTGAAAAACCGTTTTTCAGATAATCCTTCTCTTTGCAGCTGGCCGACTGGATGGCCCGGAACGAACAATGGTGATTGGTCAATATCAATCCGTCAGCGGAAACAAAGGACCCGGTACAAAAGCTTAAATCGGCAATGGCATCGATGATGCTGATTCCCTGCGGATTGTAGATATCCGTGGGATCGATCATGAATCCCATTGATTTTAAATCCAGCTTGTGGATTTCACTCAGGGGGTACATGCCCTCCTCGGAAAACAGCTGGCTACCGATTATTAAGATGAATACCAGACTCAGTATGATTTTAAATTTCATATGTATTTCTCCTGAAAATTTAAATTAACTATGTATAATATATAAAAACCCAACCTTTTTCAAATCCAGATAATTCATTTTCCCCTATTAAATGCAAGGAGATGTTGTTCGGTCACCATTACAGGTAAAGGAAAAGAAAAAAACGTGATGCGTAAGGACGTAAGACGTGAAGATTGATAGTAATCTGGTCATGAGAGCTTTCTGGAAATCGTCATTAAAGCTCTCTCATTCTTGTCAGGTAAACTCTCTTTCACTTGTCAGTAAAGTAGTTCTTAAAAGCTCTTAATGACGTGAGCGTAGTGAACAAATGACGCATGCTCTGCATGCACCTGACGTGACCAACGGTCACAAATGACCAGTATGTTCCAATCTCTGTTTCAAATTTCGTGCTTAGGATTTCGGATTTGGGATTTGATTTTTTTCTTCTGGCTCCTGTCTCCTGAATTTTTTTTGATCCCGGGTTTTGAACATTGGTATTTTGGGTCATTCGAGATTGTTTCGGATTTCGTGCTTCGTGCTTCGAATTTAATAGTATATCATCCTATTGACTCAAAGCAGTCATTACGGTAAAATAGCAATCACAGTACGGTGAGTGTAGCTCAACGGTAGAGTATCGGTCTGTGGAACCGAATGTTGCGGGTTCAAATCCCGTCACTCACCCATTTTGATTCACCATCCAAATAATCCCCCTATCCAACCCAGATAATCTAAATTTATTTTGATTATTTAATTTCCAAGTTTCAAAGCACCGTCCCCGTTTTTTTCTCTATTATAAAAAGGGCATTTTAGGAAATAAGGGTTACAAAATAGTTGCAAAAATTTGATATAAAAATGTTTAAACGTTTTAGTGGCTTCATATTTTTACATTTTCTAGGATTTGTTGACGTATTTCTTCATTTCTAATTTTTTTTTCAAGCTCATTTCTCTCCCTTTTTTCTTTTGTACGAAGTTCTATTTCTAATTGATTTTTATATTCGTCATTTGTCATTTTCAAATAGTGCTTTAAAAAATTTGCTTGATCTTGAGCCATCCCTTTATCCTCACATACAATACGTGTGTATTTCCCATGAATCTGAAATTTACTAACTTTTGTTGACAAGTTAGAGTCACAATGACTTGGGCGCCGGAAAATCTCTATCCATTTAGAATTAGGAGCCTGATTGAATGTAAAAATTAATACTCCTTTGTGTGTGTCAAAATCAAAACCATTAATACTAATAGGATCATTTATCAAAGGATCGTCAAGTTCTAATTTTGGGATCACTTGTTTGCTCAACTTACTTTTTTTTTGCCTCGTTTCAAACTCTTTTCTAAATTGACTTAAGCGGATTTTTATTTCATCAATCGAAGAAGGACGATTTTGAGGATCCTGCATAATCATTGATTCCACTACTTTATCCAAGTACTCAAACTCAGGAGCGACATCACTGATCTTGATAAAATTGGTCCCAAGAGGTACCTTTTGGGTAAACATTTCATTAAGAATGAAACCTAAAGCAAAAATATCTGCTTTAAATTCAACCTTAACCTTGGAGTTTCTTTCTCTTTGTTCAGGGGCAGCATATTGGGCATTAAAAAGTTTCGTGTTTGTTTTGGTTTTAAACTTGGTCAACAACCATTCTTCAGAAAAATGAGCGATACCAAAATCTGCGACTACTGCAGTTTCTGATTCTTCATCCCATAAAATATTTTCGGGTTTGATATCCCTATGATAAATATTTAATAGATGTGCAGCTTCGACTCCATCCAAAATTTGATAGAAAACCCTCAACACTCTCTCATGGGGCAATTTTTCATCTATGAGGTTTCGGAGTGTTTTGGGATAATATTTCATTACATAAAAGGGTGTTTTTGTTCCTTTTTGAAGACAAGATCCCCAATCAAGGACCTCAATAATATTTTGGTGGCCTACCATAGCGCAAAAACCAAGCTCATGTTTAAATCTTACCAATTTTTCACTTATTAGAATTTCTGGCTTCAAGCATTTTACTGCTAGTTCATCACTCGAATCACTCCTTACTCTATAAACCGAACCAGACCCTCCCTCTCCAATTTGTTTTTCAACAATATATGTTTGGAATGGTGATTCAAATTTGAAATCTTTACGAATTTTATCAGCCATAGAATTTTTCAGTTATTTTTTTCAACTGTCTTGGTGAATTTTTCATCTTTTAAAATTTCACTGATTAATTCGTTCCAATAATATTCTGCCTGTCTGAGAGAATATAATTGCAGATTTGTTTCTGGCCCTGATGTATCAAGATGACAAAAATATCCCATTTTATCTCCCCTTTAAAAAATCCCATATCATTCTACCACACCCAAAACTTTTTTGGAATTGGAACTAATATTATTTTCTTGACGATAGATCCCCGGTTCCTGTAAAATATAAAAAAAGATGAATTACTAGCTTTAAAAGTAATAAAATAAATGGGGGCAGGTTAATTATGAATATAGTGAAAATAGAAATTATTATAAATGCTATTGTTGCAGTAGCTACTGTTCTAGCCTTAATTGTTATTTGGAAAACTTTGAGAGAAATGAAAATTCAAAGACACAAAATTTTCGAACCTCAGATTTTTCCTATGATGTTTAAGGTGTATATTTTATGCAACTATCCAGTTGAAATCTTTCCAGTAAAATGGGCTTTAAAGAAAGAAAACTTGATTATTTCAGAAACAGCTGATAAATTTTTAGAGTTAAGAAATATTGGACAGGGAATTGCGAATAAGATAGTTGTTGAAGTTTTCTGGAATGTAAAATATCAAGAATACTTTAATAAACTTAAAACAGAATTTAAACAATGTGATAGTGATATCAATATAACCGTATCTGATGCTTCCTGTCAGATTTATGTTAGAAAGAATAATAAAAATGTTTATGGCTCAAATTTTCCTTTTGATTTAAAAACTCAGCATTTATATGATTATTTATTACCTGTTAGAGAAAACAATGAATCCATTAAAATCCCTATCCCTAGATCTATTGAATTAATGATTTCACTAACCTTGATATTGTATGAACTATATAATGCTTTATCTTATTCAAAAAAATATGTAATTGTAAAAAGATTAATTGATTATTTGGATATTGGTATTAATATTCAATTTAAAGATAATTTAGACAAATTTTATTCCAGACATTTTAAACTTGGTCTATCAATGCCGATGGTTGAATTCAACAGTAAATATCATGGGAAAATTTATACAATTCATTTAGAAAGTGTTCGGAGTCACTAGGTTTAAGATTTTTATGGACAAAAGATTTGAGATTTTTTTAGTAATATATAAGACATTTTGGAAGATGAAGGAATCTAGCTTATTATGATAAGTCTATACAATGAAGTGTAAATTATGTTTAAAGGAAGCAACATTACTAAAAAAATCTCATATAATTCCAAATTTCTTAATAAAAGATGTTGTTGATGATAAACATAGATTAGCATTACTTACAGCATCTAATGGTCAATTAAAAGACCAAATTATACAGTCAAGTTATTGGGAAGGAAATATTTTATGCAAACGATGTGAAAACACAATTTTGTCAAGGCTCGAAAGATATTTCGAGAGACATTTTTACACAGAAATTATCAGAAAATTAAAAGATAAAAATGTCCCAAATAATGAGGTGTTACCACTAAGGATTAGTGCCAATAGAAATATCATAAAATTATTTCTATTATCAATTCTTTGGCGTTGCAATATTTCTAAAAATTTGTCCAAAGAAGTTCAATTGGGCCCCCATAAAGAAATTATTCGTAAAATGATTCTTGAAAATGATCCGAAAACCTATTATAGCTATCCCTATGCTGTTTTTACTTTTATTAATAAAAATAGTTATTCGAATAGTGGGTCATATGCAAAAATTGGTATTAGCCCTCGACGACTAAAAAATGAACATGGATATCAATATAGTATATTATGCCCTGGCTTTTTTTTTCATATATATATATCAAGTCACAATCTGCCAAATTATATTGACGATATTAATATTGACCCAAATATTGTATTGGTTGGAGTTACGCTAGATGATGTTAATAAAAAGCTTGTTAATAGTATCTTGAATGCAAACCTATTTTGAATCAAGAAAAAAGTTGTCCACTTTTTTGACCAAGAAATTCAATAAATGCCCGTTTTTGGCAATAAAATCCAATAATCAGGCTGATTAGAAATATTATAAAAAATCCCGGAAACGTTCTGATAACAAGGGTATTAGAGGGTTTTGGGAAAACCGATGCCCAGAGTCGAACTGGGGACCTTTTGATTACGAATCAAATCCAGCATTTTTCAAATTTTTCCCAGAAACCCTCTCATATAGCTCAAAACGAAGTTTAAGAGATGATTCCAATTAATTTTCACCATTACGTATAATCCATTTAAATACATTTAAATCCAATTTATTATGGTTTATTATGGTCACAATTTGGTCACATTTTATTTCGGAGCAAGTCCACCATAATTAGTTGTGTTAAGCAAAGACTTGACCCCTCTACAAAGATATTCCAATCATTGCCATGACTGCAGAGGCCATGAAAGGGGATCGAGAAAAGTGCATAAAGGCGGGTATGAAGGATTATATTCCCAAACCGATAAAACGTGATGTGGTTTATAAGATGGTCAAAAACTGGTGTTTTACCAAGTAGGCTTATCTATTCTAAGCTCTAATTTTAACCGATTGTTCCTTTGAGGTCTGAAAGTATTTTATTATGTTAATTCTTTTTACTTTATATATCTATACATTGCCAGCTATAAAAGTACCTTAAAAACTAAAACACCCAAACATTATTATTTTTTCAAGTCCAATTTTTTCAACATCTCTTCAATGGCTCGTTCCAATTGGGCATCCTTTCCGCTCATCAAATCTTCCGGGCGGTTGGTTATTTCAACATCCGGTGATACGCCAACATTTTCAACAACCAGTTTCCCCTGTTTATCCACGTTTCCTTTAACGGGGAAAACAACATAGCCTTTATCGATTAAATACGCAGCATTTGCACCGGCCATGATACCTGTGGTCCGTTTCCCAATCAACAATCCAGCTTCATGTTTGCGGAAAAGGTGGGCAAACATATCCCCGCCAGATTCAGACCACTCATTGATCAAGCAAACTTTCGGACTGTAAGAGACTCTTCCAGGATCATCAATATATACCTTTCCATTAGGCACTTTCCATCTGAATTCTTGAATCTGATTCATGCGGTCAATCATAACAGATGGGGAATAACCACCGCTGTTATATCGTACATCAACGATGAGCGCCTCTTTGTTTATCTGAGAGGAGAAGCCATCGATAAAAGATTCAAAACCTAAAAGATAGGTGTCGGGAAGATGGATATATCCAATACGTCCATCGCTGGCTTTACTTACCAATCTGGCATTATTTTGCGACCACTGGTGGTATCTTAAAAAATCTTCACCATTTTGTGTTACCTTATGGGTCTTCACCTGAATGGTCCGGGTATCTTTTGTATTCGATAACCTAGAGATGGTGACCATCACATTCTTATTGGCTTTGCCAAGAAGAAAAGAATAAGGATTCACTCCTTTAGTCAGTTTTTTCCCATCTATAGCAATGAGGTAATCTCCGCAACTGACATTCATTCCAGGAAGAGTCAGCGGACTCTCTCTGCCCGGCACCCAATTCTGCCCGGGGTAGATGTGGGAGATTCGGTATGCCTTTTTCTGCTCATCCCATTGCAGATCGATACCCAATACACCATCATTGTTATCCTCTTCCACTGGGAAGTCCCCGCCAGCTATCTCTATATGGCCGTATCCCAATTCAGCAAACATCTCCTCTATCAAATAACTCAATGTCCTGCGGCTTCCCACATGGGGCAGCAATTGCTCATACTTAGCCTTTATTGCCAACCAATCCACCCCATTCAATTTTTCATCAAAACATAAATCCCTCTGAAGACGCCAGGCTTCATTGAAGATCTGTTTCCACTCTTGTTTCAAATCCACAGACAGATTTATACTCGAAAGATCTACACATCCAACATCAAGTTTTTGATCTGGCTGGAGGTCCAACAGTGAAAGATATTCACGCTTTATGTATAAAATCTTATTTCCAGTAGCTGACACTTGAAAATAATTGACATTTTCCATCAGCTCATACTCTTTCATATCTTTAAAATCGAACAATTTGACGGATGCGTTACTATTTTCGGGTACAGAGGAGTAGATCAGTTTTCCAGCCACACTTATCAGATTATCGTAATGGGAATTAGCGATAGGTAATGCGGTTATGCGGTGGCCCAACCCTTCCAGATCAATTTTTATATCCCCCGTCTGTCCGTCCCCCCCCCTTTCTCACTTTTTCCTTGACCTGCCAGGGGCGAGATCATATCCCTTCTTAGATTTGCAGCAATGATGATGGATGGATTGGACTGAAAAAAGGTTTCATTATTGCCTACACTAACGAATTCAACGTTTACTTTTCTGTTGGATACCCAATAAAGATAGTTACCCTGTGGATCAAACACCGGGCTGAAATCATCGGTTCTCCCATCTGTCACGGTATATATCCTATTCTTTTTCAGGGAGTACAATTGAATGAATCGGAGCCTGTTATCTGCCCGCCTGTCAAAAACCAACCAATTACTATCTGGAGACCATGATGCGTCAACATAATATTTACTCCCCGCATAGACATCAAAAAAGACTTTTTGTGTTTTCATGCTGTCAAGTTCAATAAGGAAATAGCTGGATCTCTGATCTGAATAACCGATTTTTTTTCCATCCGGAGACCAGCTGAGATTGCGTAAGCGTTGCTTTGAACAATTTGAGATCACTCTTTGTCTACTGTTTTTCTCAATATTTTTTAGATATATCTGCTCATCACCACTCTCATCCGAAATAAAAACAACACTTTTTCCATCCGGACTCCAGGCAGTCCTCCGCTCATGATGTCCGGAGGTATTGGTTAGGTTTTCCCAATTTCCGTTTTCCGTTTCATAGAGGAGAAGATCACCTCTAACACAGCTGATGATCCGTTTACCATCCGGAGACAGAGCGCTGTCACTAGCAAACAGGTTGCTCTTTGCTCCCTTGATATTGCGTACAAAAGAAGATTGAGGCAAAATAATTTTAACTTTTATCTGAGTGTTTGTATTGTCCTTAAGTGAATATCTATAAAGCGCTCCTCCCATTTCGTAGATGATCTGATTCTTACCTTTGCTTGGCCATTTAATGCCCCATTCTTCGCTGTGTGTTACCTGTTTCACACTCCCACTCGATGTTTGATATGCCCACAGATTTTGCACACTATCGGCAGATCGATCACTGATAAAATAGATAGTGCCTCCTATCCACAGGGGGTGATGGTTAACCGAGTTGTTTTCAACAATCAGTTTTGATTTTTTCTCATTAAAATTATAGATCCATATATTGGGCGCCATACCTCCACGATATCTCTTGAAATTCAACATCTTGACACTGGTACGACAGAATGCGACCTGATCTCCTGTGTCATTAAAATCGGATAATTCAGCTTCAGGTAAGGCTATACATTGTGGAAGACCACCTTTTACACTGACAGCATGAAGCCGATTAAATCGGTAGCTGAAGCTTTTGCTTATAGATCGAAACACAATGCGTTTGCCATCAGGGTGCCAGTCGACGATCTCTTCCTCAGTTGGATCGTAGGTCAAGCGCGTCACCTTGCCCCCCCTCACAGGAATCACAAAGACATCCACATTCCCTTCTCGATTGGCAGTAAAAGCGATGTGCTTCCCGTTTGGAGAAAATTTTGGCAGTTTTTCTTCTCCGGGATAATTGGTCAACTGATTCACATTCTCTCCTGTGATTGTAGATGTATAGATGTCTCCACCATAACAAAATACAATTTTACTTTTAAAAATATCCGGGTAACGGAGCAATTTTGTTTCAGAAGCAGCGCTCAGTGAATTAAAAACAAATGAAATTAAAAATAAAATAAACAATTTTTTCATCCAAGACTCCTTTGATTTTTTCATTTTGACCTCCTCAGCAGCTTGATTTGAACTTTTTCATTTTTGCATCCACGGCTATTTTAATATCAAACCACACTGAATTCGCCTGATATTGTAATTTAATACCTAAAAAAAGGTTCTAAATTGCAATTTAGAACTTTTTCACTCGATTGTTATTTCCTTGTTTGGTAGGGATATAAAATTGAATCATATTTCAAGGAGGTTTCAATGTGATCTTTTTGTGGTCAATGATGACATGGATTAACTAGATTAAGTTAAGGTGCCTGATGTTAAACTCCCGACCTTTTGATTACGAATCAAGCGTTCTTTAACCTAACCAATTTAGGCCCAGGCGCATATGTCGTGTGGGACAGAAAATATTCCGGAGCTTATGGCAGGGATAATGGAATTTAAGCTTCAAAATTCCAGATACGTTTTTTCATCTCTCGGGCAAAATTTATAGTAGGTATTTTTTCTTTTGACCTACTGACAGTATCAATCGTTAATGCATCACAATTTTTAATAATTTCCTGATTCATTTTTAAAATTGCATCCTCTCCATATTTATCAGTTTCAGGATGATAGATTTGCACAGGTATATTATACTCATTTGCATATTTCTCTCCCAGAGATTGCTCACCCTCAACACCACCACATATTATTTCTTTAAATACTATGTTTGATTCTGAAGAATGTTTATGGTGAACGGACAGCGTCGGCATTCAGTGGAGGAATGATGGCATTAGAGCAGTCAGGCTGGCAAACTTACTGCCTCCGGGATTTCTGATTGATCCGGACCAAGTACCGGTCGTTGATGTATATGAATAATCGATCATGATTATTATAGGCGGTTAGGAGCAACATAGTAAACTGTGGCAAAAATGTGGCAAAAAATATTTTCTTTTTTCTTCAATTTCCTTGGCGGATACGCCACATCGCCTGAATTATCAAGGATATACGCGGGTTTGAAAAATATACTATCCGGTCTGTGGAACCGAATGTTGCGGGTTCAAATCCCGTCACTCACCCATTTTGATCCACCATCCAAATAATCTAAATTTATTTTGAATATTTAATTTCCAAGTTTCAAAGCACCGTCCCTGTTTTTTTCTACATACAAATGTAATGATTTATAAATTTAAAAAACTGTAATAACTTACAATGTAATAATTAGTTAAGGTAAAAGACATATTACATAATCCAAAATAATACTTGATTCTTTAAATTCAAAATATATCAAAGGTAAAAGATTTTCATATTTTAAACGTTTTAAATGAGCAGAAATGTTTATTAATAGTAAATGAAATTTATTTTTTTTGGGAAAATTATTTGAAGATTTCTCAAATTGCTTTATAACTCTATTTTTTTCTAAGAAAAAATTTGATATTATTCTAAAAGTTGAAAATAATTTTTTAAAATCAAAATTTATACCTGTATTAGATTGAATTGTTTCAATTGCTATATCAAAATGTTTTTTTGCATTATAAGAATCTTTCTTTAATAAATAAACTTCTCCTAAATAAAAATGAGCTAATGGAATATCATTATTTATTTTAATTAATATTTGTGAAAAAAATATTATTTTTTCTATTAACTGATTCAATTTAAATGTTTTTTTTTCAAATAAATGTATATATGAATTTATAACATCTAAAATGAATGAATTATATTTAAGAATATCTTTTTTGCTTAATTCTCTCTCCGAAAGTGTTTCAATTACATTCTCTATTTCATCCAAATAATTCCTATTAATATTCTTTATTAAAATTCCACCATCCTTTTTTTGACCTATATATGGTTCTTGTAAAGCAAACCAATATAATCGCCCCAATTCTAAAATGTTTCTAAAATTGTGAGGATTTAAATTAACTAATTTTTTACTATATACTATTGCTTCATGATAAGCACCTTGAATTGTTTTGATGTAAGAAAGATGATTCAATGCAATTTCATTTTCAGAATCTTTTTCTAATATTTGACTTAATAATCTCTCAGCCTGATAAAAAGAATTTTCTACATCAGAAGGTAATTTCCTCGTTCTGAATTTATATGTTACATTTTTACCTTTTACACTTGCGATACTGAAGATAAATGGTCCTACAATTTCTGGCCCATAATTTATTTTTTTACTAGACCAAAATTCATTAAGATCCCAAGCAAAATATTTCTGATCAGGCTTAGGTAATTCACAATCTGGAAAGTACTTTTTATAAGCATTCACAACATACAATTGAGCTAAATGTATCTTTTGATTATTTATTTTTTTCATGCTAAAAGTTGGAATGTTAATTATTTTTTTTTGCATACTAATAGCATTTTCTATATCATTATTATTCCAAAATGATTTAACTAATTTTTTAAGAACTATTAGATTGGTTTTATCTATTTCTGCTGCTTTTTTATATTCTCTGATTGCAAGAGACCACAACTTTTCTTCATAAAATCTATTTCCAGAATAAACAAATTTTTCAATTTGTTTTGGATATGACAATTTCCCCAGAAATGTGTTTCCAATGATTACAATAAAAAAGACTATAGAGATAATGAAAATAGTATTACCTTTCTTTTTAAATCCTATAAGAAGAGTACCTATTGTTATTAATCCAGTTATAATAGGAATGCAAAATAAATAAAAATCAAATCCTTTCCAAATATTTAAAAATATAAATATAAAAATACAAATTATTGTTATAAAAAACAATATTGTTTTTTTCATTTTCTCTCCCTTTATTTGATTATACTATAAAAAATTATTCACGAAAAAAATTTTTCAATTTTTTATTTGCGTTTCACTCAATATAGTCTTTTCCATAAATATTAGTTTGAGAATTTGAAGAATAAAAAGTTTAAAACATTTCTGCTAATATTGATTAGAATAAAGTCTTGCACTAAAAATCTCAAATCTCATTCCCTTGCAATATTACATCTTATGGGGAGAGGATTTATTAACTTATATTTAACAAAGGACTTAATTTAAGATCAAGAAAAATCATTCATTTTGGATAGAATGAACTAACTAAAATTTAATCCCAGCACGCCTTGATTTATCAATTAAATAGTTGATGAATGCTGAACAACTCACTAACATATATTTTGCATCAGCGAAATCAATATTCGCTTTTTCTTGCATTGAATGTCGAATTCCATCTGCATCGCTTGTATAACCATAAATTGCTGAAAATCCTTTCTTTAATGCAGGATGAAGTTCAATTGAAGATTCAATTTTTTTCAATGCATCTCCTAAAGTAGCCTTTTTATTTTTTGCAATGATACGACAAATGCTTTCTACAGCACTTATTGATTCTTTAATTGAGTTCCTATAATCAGGCGATTTTCGATCTGATAACTTATCTAAAGCCTCTTTTAGGTGCTTATTGACACCAGCAAGTTTGGTTTCTTTTGATTTTTCTAAGGCTGTCTCTATCTCTGAAATTTCATTTTTATTTGTAATTGGAGTAATTTTCTCACTAATAATTCTGTAACCAGCAAGTTCTCTTTCCAACATTTGATTACAAAATTTTATAAATTTTTCTGTATTTGTAGGACATTCTATCTTACAAATAAACTCAATGAAATCGTAAACTTCATACCATTTCCAAATAAAAAAAAGTTCCAATATTTTCTTATAAGTTGTATTAAAATAATCATCTAATGTATCAAGCGGCCATTTAAAGAAGTGAAGCCACACTATATTAAAAAAATAATCATATTCTGAATCTGAAATATTGTTGAATTGAACTTTATCGAAATAAAATAATTTAATTGCATTCCATAATGAGTTTCGCAGATCATCATCCATACTTTCAATTTGGAAGTCAATTTTAAAAGGAGTTTTGCCAATTCGTTGAGAGAATTTCATGTTCTAATTATTAAATGAAAACAAATCATTTTATTTTGAATCCATTATCTTCATATTTCACTTTTACATTATTCCAGATATCAAGGGCTATTGTTAAATCATCAGAAACATCATCCATGATTTTTTTAATTGCCTGCATATTGTTGATATTATTTAGATCAGTAAAATGATTTTCTAAATAAATTAGTTTTTCTATTAAATCCTGAACCATAACTAATGTAATTCTAATACTATGATTATTTATGCGTTCAATTTCAACTTTGTTAGACTCTAATACTTCTTTTTCATTCGAAGTTCCTAATAAGTCTCCAAACAAACGCTCTGCATTTTTCACTTTGGGAGCTGTATTGTTTAATATCACCTGTGCAGGTTTTAATTCATTTAAATTATCAAGGTTTCTTAAATCAATGATATGGGAAATGCTTCTGTGTATTCTTTGGAAGATATCTTCAAAACAGTGTTCATTTGTTAAATAATATTTCATTTTCCCCGCCTTTAATTATTTTTTTTTACTTCTTCTTTATTCTCCTTTTCATCTCCCTTAAGATGTTTACAGCTGTATACTTTGTGTAGATGTTGAAGGGCACTGGTTTTTAATTATTTACTAGGTTTGACTTAAAGAAAAAATGGTAACCATATTGCTGATCTTTTGATTTCAACACCAAAACTACTCTAAAATTTTGCTGTTCTATGAACTTTATTAAATCAAAATCTGGCTCATATTTTTTGATCTTTCCCTCCTTTTTTTATCCTGAAATATCAGGGGATTTATCTATATTAGAAATCTATTTCTGTTACTTTTCCGTCAACAAAGGTTATTTTCCAATCATCGTATTTGTATAATAATTTATTTCCAATCTTTGCTATTTTATTGGGTTTACCCAATATTTTTTCAACCTCCTCGATAGTCATCCCTTCCTTAATTTGAACTTGATCTTTTGTTGAAACAAAATCCTTGGCTTTTTTTAGGGTTTCGAAAATTTCAAAAAAACTATTAAATTCTATTTTCTTATTTATCGGGGTAGTGCCTTTTTTAAAAACAAAGGTTATTCCAGCCGCATGTATAGCATATTTATTCTTGTTAATGCCATAGCTCATTGGCTTTAAGGATTGAACCTGCATCTTGACGTTCCCTCTTATTAATTTTATTTTTTTTATTTCAAGAATTTGGTTCCTTTTGAATGATCCAGTGCCTTCCAACCTACCGGCAACTCCACCAAGGACTTGCCTTACTTTCCACTCTCCGTTTTTAATTATAATTGGAACAGTATTGGCTCCACTTAATCCCTTCTTTGCCTGTGCTGATAGTTCGTCGGTTAGCAACACAGCAAATTTTTTGTTTTTAAAATAGTTTCTCGAATCAATTAATTCTTTGGCAATGCTTGCAGAAAGAAACGAAAAACAAAACAATAATAAAAAAAATAATTTACTTAATTTTCTCATCTTTCCCTACCTTAAATTTATATTAAAAGAATTTTATTCAAACCCTTAATAATTTAATTTTTTTACTCCTTTTAAATTCTCCTTTTCATCTCTCTCAAAATGTTAACCTCCATATACTTTGTGTAGATGTTGAACGGCATTTATTTTACTTCCGTAATTGATTCCCAGTCCCCCCTTTTTTTAGTCCTGGAGAACTTAAACAGCTTGGTCGTGAAATAAAAGTTATAGATGAATTTGTTTTTTTCTTTTTCAAGTACCAAAATCACACGGAAAGAAATAGGATTCCATCCACATTCTTTTAATACCTTTTCTTTAAAGAATTCTCCATTAAAAATATCCCTAGTTTGCCACCCTTTCCCTTTCCATTGCATATAATAAATATTGTCAGTAGGGACAATCATATCAGAGACTTTAACTCCAGACGGAATTATTGTGGGTGACATAGGATCATTTCTACTTACATATCTAATGCCCGCATGCATTATTTTACTGGCATTATTTTTATGGTCAACAAAAACACATTCATCCCACACAATAGACATTGAATATTTAGTGGCATTTAATATACGGAATCCAATTTGTTTTCGAGAAGGAGAAAACACAATTACTATTAAATCGTCAGAAAATGAGGTGGCGGTTAATTTTGTTTCACCATCAATTTGAGGTTCTCTTTCTGCCTTTGTGAATTCTGCTCTAATTCGATATCTTTCAATAATTTTTTTCTTTTTCCCGTAAATGGTATTGGCCTGGAAAATAAGAATAAAAAGAATAACGATTAGGTAATATTTCCGAAACATTTTTCTCTCCTTTTCGTGATATTAATGCACTCTTTTTGCCTTAAATGTTCAAATTACTTAAAAAGTCCTCTCCCTGCCATACCTGATAGAATATTATATTTTTTTATAAATCTTTTTGCAACTCATTTCAAAAAAATTTAGTTTACTATTAAAACAGGAAAAAGTTTACAACCTTTATTGAAGCTTTAAAACATTCTGCGCATTGAGAAAAACCTTTTTGGAAAAGCCCATCTTTTCTATCAGGTAACTGTTTTTATCCAATGGATTGCCGGTGAAGAAGGCTTTGAAAAATATCTTGATCTGCTTCCACATGTTCGAGGTCTTTTTATAGGTAAATTCAAACATGGGTATCGGATAATCGCTCCCATATAGAAGTTTTTCTTCATTGATTAGCTTCTGGATATCTTTAATAAACGGATTCCGAAAGGGAACGCAAAGCGCTGAAAGGTCTGCATATAAATTCCATCCCTTTTGTTCGGATTCTCTCATCAGTTCGATGAGTTCAACAAAGTCCGTGTCCGGCTCCTCGGGGTAAAACGGCAATGCGCAATGCGCGGCAATGACGGTTACGCCGTTCGAAAGCGGGCGTCTGAGGTATATCGTACTGTCATATTTTTTATAGGTACGATCCCAGGTCGGGATTGCATGCTCCGGTCCCACATGGCATAGAAGCGGTATCTTTAGTTCTGCCAGCCTTTTATAAAATTTATCAAACTTTGAATCATCCGGATTGATTAATTGGGTTGAGGGCAACCATTTACACAGTACGGCATCATCCTTGAATGTATCCAGTTCCTTTTCCCAATCAGATCTCATTGGATTGATAGACATCCCCAGCAAGATTTTATCTTCTCCATACCTTTCCAAATACTCCTTTTTTAGCCTCATGATACACTCATTGGACGTATAGAGATTGGTTTTATCCTTATTCGGTTCACCATTTGGCTCATACACCTGATCAAGGGCAAGCAAAACCACTTTGTCCGATTTCCTGGATTTTCGAATAACCTTGAACATATGTTTCCTGACTTTTTTGTAACTGGCTTTCTTTAAAAGAGATTTTGTGACCAATTTCATGGCAATATAAGCCAGCGTTTTTCTGAACTCTTCCGACCAATAACAATTTCCATCCGGTCCATCAGGTGCTCCAAAATGGACATGTACATCGATTACCTGAGACATTAAAATTCCTCCCTAATTTTTTTCATAGCTGAATTTTATAAAAAATCAAGGATTACTCCCGGGTTAGTAAAAAGTCCCATAGAAAGGTTAGTTTCGTTTCCAGTTCCCTTATCGCCCTTTCATCCCGGTCCGGTTGTTCCCGTTTTTTATGTTTGTCTATTTCTCTTTCCAGCGAGAAGATGAGTTCGGATATTGAATAACGTTCGATGGGATTCAACATTTTTCTTCTGTCCGGGTCCAAGCTATGTTCAAGTATACCGCTTCCCGACCTTTTTTTCAAGCCACCTCAACATCAAAAGAGACTTGACTTTCTACTTTCAGGAGAATATGATATTTTTCAGATGGAATGAGTGGGAGGCAACATGCTTAAAAGAGTGTTTTTTATTTTGTGTTTGGTGGTATGCGTTGGCGTCCTTTTTTTCCCCGGCTGTAAAACCACGGATGATGCATCATCCGACTACACCCTGACCGTGAGCATTGGCAACGGGGTCAGCGGCACTCCAGCTGCCGGTAGCTACAGCTACGGAGAAAATGATACGGTGACCTACAGTTATACGGCTCAGACCGGTTACGGCAACCTGGCCGTGACCCTGGACGGGGCCCCGGTGGGTAACAGCGGAGTGGTCACCATGACCGCTAACCACACCCTGGAGGTCACCGCCAATATCGATATAAGGGGTACCTGGTCCGGGACGCTGTATATGACTACAGACAAGTATTTTGAGGTGACCTTCAGCGGAGGGCTCACTTCAGGAACCGCGACTGGTGATTTTGACGGGACTTACGGAGTTGGAAACGGTGAATTCACTCTGAACAACGGCCAGCTTGAAATTGAACTCCGATTCAACCGCTTCGGAATCATAGATATACTCACCTGTTCCGGGACATTCTCCGATCCAAACCATTTAAACGGAAGCTATGACTGGGAACAACCCGGTTGCGGGGGAGCTTCGGGGAACTGGGAGCTGGAAAGAAATTAGAAATTATCCCACAGTAAAAATATTCCTTTATCATTGAATTTGAAAAATTACCGGTTCACCTCTCTATTGAAAAAATTCCTTGACTTTTTATTTCAATAAAAATATGATTGTTTCATATATTAAGGAGGAAACATGTGTAAAAAACAATTTTTTACATTGCTTATTTCCGTATTGCTGGGCGTACTGCTTTTTACCGGCTGCCCGGAAAGTGAGGAAACATCCGACTATACCCTGACCATAACCATGGGCAGCGGGGCCACTGGTACTCCGGCTGCCGGCAGTTACACCTATTCGGAAAACGAAATTGTCAATTACAACTATTCGGCCCAGGCCGGCTACGGCAACCTGATCGTTACCCTGGACGGAGCCCCGGTCGGAAACAGCGGAGTGGTCACCATGACCGCCAACCATACCCTGGATGTTACTGCGACTATCGATGTAAGGGGTACTACCTGGACCGGCCTGGCCTATAACCCCAATGAACCCCCTCCAAACAATTTTTATTTTGAATGCACTTTCAGCGGAGGTGTGCTTTCAGGAACAGCTCATGCCCACATAGAGACTCTGGGCAATCTCAATGGTGAGTATACCGTGGATGGAAATGAAATCACTGCCACTCTACGTTATGGTGCAAACACCCTAACCTGTACCGGTACCTTTTCAAATGCCAATTATATGAATGGAGATTGGGATTGGGATGAGTATGGCAACCCCCAGACCGGAACCTGGTACCTGGAACGATAAACCGTAAATAATAACCATTAACCCCTGTTTTAACCGGGTAACCGATTACCGGATACTGCCTTACCCATTCATATCTTGCTTTTTACCGCCCACTGGCCTATAATGGGGGCATGAAGTTCAATTCCTTCTTTGTAAAATTGGACCATCCGGAAAACAGTTTTACCGGGAATTTACTCATTAATGATAAATCCGGCCTGGCCAATTTCAAACGGGTCGAAAACCACCTGTTCATTGCTTACTTTAAAAACCAGGTCAAACTCAAGCACCGGGAAAAACTGACCTTCAAGAATAAAAAAATAACCATTGAAATTCTGCTCCCGGTATTGAGCAAATACAACAAGCGAAAACTGAACCGAATAAGCCGCATCCTGGAGAAATCAGGCCTCGAAAACACCAGGGATATCATACCCGACCTCCTTTCCATCGATAAATTTCTGAAAGTTCAAGAAATACTGGAATTTTTCTCTTTTGAAAAACAAGAAATAATTGACTACCTGATTGAGATGGAATTAAACAAGAAGATCAAAATCATTGACTTTAATTCCCTGTATATCATTTCCTATGATCATTTTCAAAATTACCTGAACGAATTAAAATCCCTGCTGAATTACCTATTTGAAAACCGGATCAATACCATTAAATTTTCAGAAATCGAAGCCAAGATAAAAATGTCCCAGTCATCCATATTCTTTAAATACCTGCTGAGTTCCCTGGATAATCTTTTTTCTTTCAAGATATTGAAGGATAAAATCCTGCTCGAAAAGGTATCCTTGAATGACAAAGAGAAACAGGATATTGAAGTCATTGAAACCGTTCTGAAACAAGACAATCGTCATGTCTTTTCCATTGAGAATATTCTGAAACCATCCGGTTTAAAATACAACGAAGTCAACAATTCGCTCTGGTATCTGGTTGAAGAGGGTGAATTGATCCAGTTAAACCAGGACTGTTTTATCTATAGCACCGATTTTAACAAAATTCTGAACCGTTTAAAAAAATTCAAGAGAAACCAGGGTGAAATCATTGATATTCAATCTTTTCGGGAATTGACCAGCTTCAACCGGAAATCCATCATTACCATACTGGAATACCTGGATTCCCAGCATATCACCCAGCGGGTGGAGAATAAACGGAAAATATTACTGGTGGTCTAAAAAATTTCAGACCATATCATTATTCGGACATATCCAGACGTGATCTGGCCGCACTCAGGATATCCGACAAACCCTTATCCTGATCTTCCTGGGGTTTGCCTTTGGCAAGATCATTGAACCATAAGTGCTGCAAATATTTATAGGCTTTGGATTCTTTGTCAGAATTCAGCAATAAAAAGGCTTCGGCAAAATAACCGATGGCTTTCATTTTTTCTTTCTTAGACAGCAAAACACCGATATTTAAGGCTGTTTTGGCTGCCCGATCATCCTTATCCTGAATTTTGTAGTATTTATCAAAATAAAAAATAGCCCTGTCCTTGTCTCCCTTTTTATTGTACCAGGTTCCCAGCATATTGTAGCATTTGGCATTTTCCTCGGTCTGATCACACACCTTTTCCACAAAATGTATGGCCTTATCAACCATATTTATTTTGCTCAACTTATAGGCCAGGCTCAGTATCAATGCCAGGTTTCGATCGGTTTTGTGGATATTGTAGGCTTCAATTCCTTTCTGGGCTGCTTCAACCAAGGTTTCCGGATTGTCCTTACCCTTTTCAAACAATAAAAGGGTTTGGATGCGGTAGGCGGGGGCAATGAAAAGTTTATCGATATTTTCGCTCAATTGCTTGCTTCGATCAGTGGTTTCGGTGGTCATTTTAATGGAATTTCCGAACTCGATCACCAGTCCTGCATAGTGATAGGCCTTATCCAGGTCAGACTTGGTCAAATAAAAGGCTTTGGACAGAATCAGATATGTCTGAAGTTTAAAATTGGCTTCCAGATCCTTATGCTCCAGGGCCTGTTCGCCATATTCAATCGAGTTATCATATTTCTTTAATTGAAATGAAGTTTGGCAGAGATTGAAATACAAATATTTGGAGTGTTTACCTTCTTTTTTCTCGAATTTCTGTAAAAATTCCTCAAAATACTGCAATCTGAGTTCTAGATTCTTCTCAGCAGCGGCTTTTAACCACAAATCCTGTCTCTCATCCGCAATCAATAAGAGAGAAGCACAAAAAACAAAGAACAAAACCAAAATAACAACTTTTTTCATCTGGATTCCTCCAAAAATTTATTTGCACCCGTTTTTATTATGAAAAATATTTTTTGTTTTGTCAAGCATTGGTATTCGAAATCAGATATTCTTTGCCTGTCTTCCGGCCCGGTGCCTAACTTCACCCGACATTATGCCGCACCAGTGAATTCGGTCAAATTTTAACCTTGATTTTTGACTGACGATATGTTATTTTTATCTTTAATTTCGGAGACTGGGATGAAAAAAACAAAACTCAACAAAGCCCATCATTTTCTTAAAGGTAAAATGATCGATTTTCTGGGATGGGAGCTCCCGCTTCAATTCTCAGGCATCAATGAAGAACACAATGCAGTCAGAACCACAGGTGGCATATTCGATGTCAGTCACATGGGGGAAATTTTTTTCAGGGGTGAACAGGCACTGGATGCCATCCAATTCCTGACCTCCAACAATGCGACCAAACTGGTCCCGGGCAAAATCCAGTACTCTGCCTTGCTCACTGAAAAAGGCTGTTTCATCGATGACCTGCTGGTTTATATGATGGCTGACAACCAATACATGCTTGTAGTCAATGCCGCCAATATCGAAAAAGATTTCAACTGGATGAAAACCAGGACATCCCATTTTAAAGTGGAAATTAAAAATGAAAGTGATGCCTATACCCAGATTGCTATTCAGGGTCCCCGGGCCGGAAAATTACTGGCTCAATTTACCGATAACGATATTTCAACCATCAACTATTACCATTTTAACTCTGGCGAGATCCTGGGAATCGATGCTATCATTTCCCGAACCGGATACACCGGTGAGGATGGTTTCGAAGTATATTTTAAATCCACCGATGATCAGGCCGCGGAGGTATTCCTGCAATTGGCCGAGCAAGGGAAAAAAATGGACATTCTGCCTGCCGGCCTGGGTGCCAGAGATACCCTGAGACTTGAAGCCAAAATGGCACTCTACGGGAATGATATTGACGATTCCCATACGGTTCTGGAAGCGGATCTATCCTGGATTTTGAAACTCAAGAAGGGGGAATTTATAGGGAAACCAACCCTGCTGGCTCAAAAGGAAAAGGGCATAACCCGAAAACTCATTGGTTTCGAGTTAATTGAAAAGGGTATTGCCAGACACGGTTATCCGGTCTACCCGGGAGATGAAACAACCAGCACGGTTACCAGCGGAACTTTTGCCCCCTATCTGAAAAAATCGATCGGATTAACCTACCTGCCTATTGAATTCAGCCCGATCGGAACCGAATTCAAGATTGGGATCAGAGACAGGAAAGTCAGAGCCCGTGTGGTAGAAACCCCTTTTTACAAGCGCAAATAATCATGCTTCTTGGCAACCGTCAAAAATAGACTTATAGAGGAGGGAAAATTGAATTTAAAAAATTTCAAATTCACTGAGGATCATGAATGGGTGAATTGCGAAGGCAATATTTCCACCATCGGAATCACCGACTATGCCCAGAAGGAGTTGGGCGATGTGGTTTATGTGGAATTGCCAACACCGGGTGATGCCATCAAAAAAGGTGATGTCTGTTCCAACATTGAATCTGTGAAAGCTGTCAGCGATATTTATGCTCCGGTTTCAGGAGAAATCACCGAAATCAACAACACATTGGATGACCAGCCGGAAAGGGTCAATCAGGATCCCTACGGGGATGGCTGGCTATTCAAAATCAAGATGAATAACCCAGACGAAATCGAAGCTCTGATCGATGAGGAAAAATACAACAACTATCTGAAGGGAATTTCAGAGGAATAGTGTATGAGATTTCTACCACTGTCCGATGCGGACAGAGAGGAAATGAAAAAATTTTTAGGGATCGAGAAAGTCAGGGAGATTTTTTCCGATATCCCCCTGGAGCATTCCTATTACTCTCTGGACCAACTGCCCTCTTCACTCCCGGAAAACCGGCTGATCGACTTTTTTCGGAAACTGGCCCATCAAAATAAGTTTTCCCAATACATCCATTATCTGGGCGGGGGCGCCTATCAACATTTTATTCCGGAAGTGGTCAATTATTTAAGTGCCAAAGGTGAATTTCTCACCCCTTATACCCCCTATCAACCGGAAGTCAGCCAGGGAAGCCTTCAGGCCATGTTCGAATATCAGACCATGATGACCCTGTTAACCGGCATGGATATATCAAACTCCTCTCTGTATGACGGCGGCACCGCTGCCGCCGAGGGAGTACTGCTGGCCCTCAGAAAATCAAAAAAAAACCGGTTCCTCATGGCTGAAAATCTTCACCCGGAATATATTGAGATTATTAAAACCTATGTTCAAAACCTGAACATTGATTTCCAGACTGTTGTTTTTCATGAAGAGACCGGAAAAGTGGATATATCCGATCTGAAACAAAAAATGGATGGGGATACTGCCGCTTTCATTTTCCAGTCTCCAAATTTTTTCGGTGTTATTGAAGACAGCCATGAGATTTCAAGCCTTCTCCATCAACAAAATGTCTATTCGATCCAGGTCATTACCGAAGCCATGTCTCTGGCATTTTTAAATTCACCGGCTGATAATGGTGTGGACATTGCCCTGGGTGAAGCTCAGAGTTTCGGACTCCCTCTGGGTTTCGGAGGACCCTATCTGGGCTTCCTGACCACCAAGCAGGAATTCCTGCGACAGATGCCCGGACGTATCGTGGGCCAAACCAAAGACAACCAGGGAAGGCGGGGTTATATACTGACCCTCTCCACCCGTGAGCAACATATTAAAAGAGAGAAAGCCACATCCAATATTTGCACCAATCAGGCCTGGTGCGCCTTAAGAACCGCCATGTACCTGGCTACCATGGGTAAAACCGGACTGGAAAAAATCGGGAAACTCAATCATTTGAATACGGCTTATTTTGTCAGATCCATATCCGGATTCGATCATGTAAAAATCAGATATCAAAAGGATTTTTATAACGAAGTGGTCATGGATATCAAGAACATGAGCGCCAGCAATTTCCTCCAGAAGTTGGAAAAAAAGAACATTCTCGCCGGAATTCCCTTGAAGTGGTTTTATCCTGAATTTCAGGATTCAATACTCATCAATTTTACCGAGAACCACAAAACCGAAGACATTGATTCTTTAGTGGATTGCATCGGGGAACTAAAATGAACAAACTGCCAGAACTCATTTTTAATAAGAGCAAAGCGGGAAAAATCGGTTACTCTTTTTCAGATACTAAACTGGCAGACGACTTGATTGCCATTGACCATAACAAGCTCAGAAAGGAAATCAACGACTTCCCCCAGCTTTCCGAAGTTGAAATCGTTCGTCATTATACCAATCTGTCTCATTTGAATCATTCGGTCGATTCAGGATTCTACCCTCTGGGATCCTGCACCATGAAATACAATCCGAAAATCAACGATAAAGTGGCCGGGTTTGAAGCATTTTCCGCCCACCCCTACTCACCTCATCACCTGGTCCAGGGCAACCTGGAGATTTTGAGCCGGTTAGAGAAATGGCTGGTTCAGATCACCGGCATGACCAAATTTACATTAACCCCGGCAGCCGGCGCCCATGGCGAACTGGCGGGCATGATGGTCATCCGGAAGTATTTGACCTCAACCGGCAACCCCAGAAAAGTGGTACTGATTCCCGATTCCGCTCACGGAACCAATCCGGCATCCGCCCATTTTGCCGGTTATGAAATCCGGGAGATCCCCTCCAATCCGGATGGCATCATCGACGCAGATGAACTGGAAAAATACCTCAACCCTGAAGTAGCCGCACTGATGATGACCAATCCCAATACCCTGGGGATCTTTGAAAAACATATATGCCGGATCGCGGAAGCCCTGCATCGAAATGGATCGCTACTCTATATGGACGGGGCCAACATGAATGCCTTTCTGGGAATTGTAAAGCCGGGAAACCTGGGAGTTGACGTCCTTCATTTAAACCTGCATAAAACCTTTTCAACTCCCCATGGTGGTGGTGGACCGGGTTCAGGACCCATCGGAGTGACCCGGCAACTGGAAGCATTCCTGCCGGTTCCCCTGATTTCCAGAACTGACAATGAATTCAGGGTCGAATATTTCAGCCAGCAGGGCATCGGCAGGATTAAAAATTTTTACGGCAACTTTCTGGTCATTGTCCGGGCCTTATCTTATCTTTTATCTCTGGGCAGGGAAAATATCCGAAAAGTAGCCGAAGATGCGGTTTTAAATGCCAACTATATTCGAAAGCATTTGGAAAAATTATTTGAATTACCCTATAAATCCAAGACTCTGCATGAAGTTGTTTTTTCGGATAAGGGATTGCCGGTTAAAACCCTTGACCTGGCCAAAAGACTTCTGGATTATCATATTCACCCGTTTACGATTTATTTTCCCCTGATCGTTCAAGGTGCCATGATGATTGAACCCACCGAAACCGAAAGCAAAGAAACCCTTGACCGATTTATCGAGGTCATGAAAAAAATCATCCGGGAATCGCAAGAAAATCCTGATCTGGTTAAAACATCGCCCCATACCACACCGGTATCAAGACTGGACGAAGTTCAGGCGGCGCGCCATCCGGTTTTAAAATGGGAAAAAAAGGAGAATCATTGAGTTTACAAGACGTCATATTAAAACTACAGGAATTCTGGTCATTGAATGGCTGTTGTATTGTTTCAGGATATGATCATGAAGTGGGAGCCGGGACCATGACCCCGGACACATTTTTTCGAGTACTGGGTAAGAAACCCTGGAGAATCGCCTACTGGCAGCCATCCAGAAGACCTGATGACGGACGGTACGGAGAAAACCCCAACCGGGTACAAAAACACAATCAATTCCAGGTCATTTTAAAACCGGTACCTGCAGACGGACAGAATTTATACTTCAACAGCCTGCAACAACTGGGTGTTGATATCAGAAATCATGATATCAAATTCGATGAAGACAACTGGGCCTCCCCTTCACTGGGAGCCTGGGGAGTGGGCTGGCAGGTGATGTGCGACGGACTGGAAATCACCCAGTATACCTACTTCCAGCAGGCCGGTGGTTTGGAATTAAATCCAAACTCTCTGGAAATAACCTATGGGTTGGAACGTCTGGCCATGTTCCTGGATGGCCAGAGCAATATCTACGATCTGACCTGGGGCCATCAGGTCCCCTATTCCGATTTCAGATATGAAGAGGAAAGGCAATTTTCGAAATACAATTTTGAATACGCCCATATCGATTTTCTGAGAAGTATTTTCAACCAGTACAAGGACGAGGCAGAAAGATTAATAGAAGCCAATTTATACCTACCGGCCTTTGACCTGGTCCTGAAATGCTCTCATACTTTCAACATTCTGGATGCCCGAAAGGCAATTTCCATTGCGGAAAGAACCACCCTGATGGCAACCTTGAGAAGCCTTTCTTCCCGAATTGCCAGGAAGTATATCGAGGATACAGAAGGGGAACCAGAAAAGGAGGGAACCAGTGGCTGACTTTCTCTTTGAACTGGGAATTGAAGAAGTCCCGGTTTCTGAAATAAAAAGCATTACCGGTCAATTAAAGGATAAATTTATCTCAAAACTGGACACCCAGAAGATTACTTTTACTTCCCTGGAATCGGCAGCCACCAACAGAAGATTCATGGTTCACATCTCAGGTCTGGCCGATAAATCCCAGGATCATGAAGCGCAGATCCTGGGTCCATCCCTCAACATCGCCTATGATAAAAAGGGAAATTCCACCATTGCCCTGAAAAAATTCATCGAATCCCAGGACATAAACAAATCAAATCTCATTGAGATCGAAACCAAAAAAGGAATTTACACCGGAACCCAAAAAAAGACCAAGGGAAAACTGACCCATGATGTGTTAACTGAAATCATACCCGAAGTCCTAAAAGAACTTGTTTTTTCCAAAACAATGCTGTGGAACAAATACAGAATTCCTTTCATCAGACCCATTAAGAATATTCTATCGCTTTTAAACAGTCAGTTAATCGAATGCCGGTTTGCCGGAGTCGAATCATCAAACTTTATCCATGGACACAACCTGCTTTCTGCCGACCTGTTGGAAATTCATTCGGTGAAGGATTACATTGAGAAATTGAATAATAATTTTGTAATGGTCGGAGATAATGAGAGAAGGGAAAAAATATTGAATGAGATCAAGGATATTGAAGAAGAATTGAATGCCAGAGTGGAAATAGATTCGGAATCCCTGGATTATTATATTTATAATAATGAATACCCGGTTGTGTTTACCGGTGAATTCGAAAAGAAATATCTGTCGCTTCCCTCAGAAATTATTTCCACTTTCATGAGAAAGGAAAAAAAGCTGCAGCCGATATATGATCCCAAAGGTAATCTTATGAAAATTTTTCTGGGCGTGTCCAATATCCCGGACGAAAACAAAAATGTGGTTCACGGAAACGAAAAGGTCATTCAGGCCACCCTGGAGGATGCCAAATTTTTCTGGGAAAATGATAAAAAGGATGATTTTATCTCCTTGAGAGAAAAACTGAAAAATGTGATTTTTCAAAAAGACCTGGGCTCTTTTTTTGATAAAACCGAACGGTTGAAGGATCTAACCGGATTTCTGGCCCAGATAACCCGGAATACCGACCTGACCGATAGCCTGGGCCAAGCCTCACTCTATTGCAAGAACGACTTGGTCACCCGCATGGTTAGAGAATTCCCTTCCTTGCAGGGTATTATGGGCGGCCTTTATCTAAAGGAAAATCAATATGATGAAGATATCTGGATAACCATATACAGCCATTACCTGCCCAGAGGATTTTCAGATGAAAAGCTGGAACACCTGGGTGCCGGTCTGCTCTCTTTGGCCGATAAAATCGATAATATTACCGGTTTGCTCCACAAGAGCATCAAAACATCCGGTTCAAAAGATCCCTATGGAATCCGGAGAGATGCCAATGCCATCATCAAACTCATGATCGATTTGAATCTGGATTTTGATTTAAATCCTCTGATCCAGTTTGCCGCCGAGAATTTGTTCTCTCACCTGAGACCGGAAAAGATCGACGAAGATGCCGTCACCCTGACTTTAAAAATTAAAAAACTTTTTAACATCAGGATTGAAAATGTTTTCAAGGACAGCCTGAATCTGAAACCCGATCTGATTTCGGCCATAATGAATGAAGATACACTGTTCATCCACACCATGTACCAACGGGCCAAAGCGGTTTTAAACATGAAGGAAACTACCTCAATAGAACACCTGATCGTACTCCACAAGCGGCTGAAAAATATCATCAAAGATTTTGAACCCTATCCAATAGCCGAAGAACATCTGGTGGAAAAGGAAGAGAAAATCCTGTTTGAAATTTTTAATCAATCAAAAACCAGGGTTGAAGAATTGATTCTGGATCACCAATATATTCAAGCCGGTTCCATCATACTGGAGATGAAACCGGTGATTGATGATTTCTTTAACCATGTCATGGTAAAGGCCAAAGACAAAAAACTCAAGAAAAACCGGATCGCCCTCTTGCAGAAAATTGATGAGCTGCTTTCAAAGATAGCCGATTTTTCTTCTATTGTGGAATAGGCGGTCCCATTTATCCCGGGCAAGGATACCGGTAAGTATGGACAAGTGGGTGGCATGAAAAAAAAAGTATTGTTCGAATGCATCGAATGCGGATACCAGAGCCCAAAATATTACGGCAAATGCCCCCAGTGCCAGAACTGGAACTCAATGGTTGAACTCAGCTCCGGGGATATCGAACCGGGACAACCATCACCGGAACGCCAGGCCATATCGTTAAGCCAAATCGAAGAGCTCCAGACAAAAAGAACCCTGACCGGTTTGCAGGAGTTTGACCGGGTTCTGGGAGGAGGGATTGTACCGGATTCGGTAATCCTGATCGGTGGAGAACCGGGGGTTGGAAAATCCACTTTATTACTTGAAGTATCGGGGATATTAACCCGCAACGGTAAAAAAATCCTGTATTTTTCCGGCGAGGAATCCGCTCACCAGATCAAAATCAGAGCCAAAAGGCTTGGAATCGATTCAAGCGATATTTTCCTATTGACCATGGGTACCCTTTCGGATCTCAAAAAAGCTGCCAGTGAATTGAAACCCGATTTTATAATCATCGATTCCATCCAAACCCTTCACCCCGACAAGCATTCTCTGGTATCGGGATCTATTTCAGCCATGAAATGGGCCACTTCCGAGATCATTGGATTTGCCAAAAAAAACGGAATCACCGTCTTCGTAATCGGACATATTACCAAGGATGGCTCCCTGGCCGGCCCCAAGACCCTGGAACACATGGTTGATGTGGTACTATATTTTCAGGGAGAATTCAAATCAGACCTGAGAATTCTGAGAGCTGAAAAAAACAGATTTGGCCCGGTGAATGAGCTAGGAATATTTCAGATGACCGGGCAGGGATTAACGTCGATCAAGGATCCTTCTCAGCTTTTTCTTCAGCACCACAGTGTGGCCGAATCGGGAATATCCATTTTTCCGGCCATGAACGGTTTGCGCCCGATACTGATTGAGATCCAGGCCCTGGTAACCGAGAGCCCCTTTTCCGGAAACCCACGAAGAATATCGGTCGGATTTGACAATTACCGGATGTCCATGCTGATATCGGTCATTGAAAAGAAGCTAAAACTCCCCTTTTATAAATCCGATGTTTTTCTCAATGTGACCGGAGGTATGAGTATCAGAGAGACGGCAGGCGATTTATCTGTTTTATCGGCATTGATTTCCAGTTACAAAAATATTACTGTGCCCCAGGACATCGTGATCATCGGGGAAGTCGGTTTAACCGGAGAGGTGAGATCGGTTGGCTTTATCGATAACCGTATCAAAGAAGCCATCCGTCAAGGTTTCAAGCAATTTATCTTACCGGCCTCCCAATCCAGCCTAACCCACATCAAAAATATTTCAATCATTTCAGTGGCAAATATATTTGACTTTTACTCCTATATTGGAAAAAGCAGATGATTTCAGCAACTGCTAAATCATACTCTGAAAGTGGGTCTTCAGTTCCTGAATTTGATTTTTATCCAAAATTTTATTGTCCTTGTGAATGACCAGTATGGAATAAGTTCGCTGATTCCATTCGATCTTGGTAAAACAGATATCAAAGTCCCTGAATTTCTTAATCATTTTCCCCAACAGCTGTTTCCGCTTCATATAGGATAAAACGAATATGGTGCGGTTGGATTCGGTTAGATTTTTATGTTTGATGATTAACTTTTTCCCCTGGGCTCGCTTTGATTCCTCTATGGCCCTGGAACACAGAATCATGACTTCATGAAGCACCCTGAACGGAATTTCAATCCGGAAAAGCTCATCAAAATTGAAAAATATATCCCGGATCAGGGACACATTTACCGTACCCAACTTTTCCAGCAGATCATTCAATACCCTCATGTCGATTTCCCTGAAACCCTGGTCAAAATCCCTGATTTCACCGTACTCTTTTCTTAAGATGGCCTTCAGGTTCGAGAATATGTCTTTTATTGAAGAAAACTCTGACAGATTGACGTTCAGTTTTAAAATATCAATTCTGACCCGGTTGCCATAAAAGCGGGAAGGTATGGTTGAATTGATCTTCACACCGGGAATCTTTTCCAAGCGGGTGATTAACCCGTATATTCTTTTTCTTCTGGATTTGAAGCTCACCACGATCAGTTTGATATCCATATAGAAATCGGTTTTTTCATCGACTTTGATGAAAACCTGGCTGATGCCGGTCTTTTTCAATTCCATCATCAAAAAAGGGATAATGGCCCGGGCATAATGCTCGTAACCGCCAATGGCTTTCACCCCGGAGAAACTTTTTTTACAGGAGGTCAGGATAAATTTGTCCATGGATTTTTCAATTGATTTGATCATCTCTTTATTCAGGGGGTTACCATATTGATCTACAATCTCAATTCGGTAAACCAGTATCCCATCGTGGGACACAAAGCTCTTGTGATGCTTGATTACATGTGCAGGTACAATAAAACTGAGTGTTTTCAGAAATTCTTCAATTGATATCAATTCTTCCCGGCAAATAAATGTAATTCCGGTCAGTTTTTCGTATTTGGTCTCGAAATTTTTTATCTTAATCACTTCATCGGTGGTTCCGCTTCGAATCATTTCCTGGAAACGCATATTATTTATGATCAGCTCTGTCAGGTCACTGATATTCCGTTCTTCCAGATATTCTCTGGAACGGGAGGAGATGAATTTTATGGCCTCCCCGCTCTCACCGATCAACTTGGAAATATCGGATCCTGGATAGACTTTATTTAAACGGTTCACCACATTATTGTAGATTTCAAACTTGATGGTTTCATCTTCCAGCAGCAGTGTTTTGCTGCGACTCCCGATCGAGGCCTCCCTGATTTTGGCCACCAATTTCTTTTTTTCAAATACAAATTGCCGGTATTCTTCCTTGGTATCCAGATTGAAAGCCAGGATTACAATTCCGATAGTTTTTTGTTCATACTCAACGGTGAATCCCCTAACAAGCAAAACATTTCTACCCTTGTGGTGTACGATACCCAGAATGGAATTGGACATGCCGGGCCAATCTTCCGCCAATACTCCCAGAATCATGGTTTTGGGAATGGATGTCGTTTTCAGTTCATCCAGGATAATCACTTCCTTTTTCTGGGTTCTTTCATAATTGACCAGCAAGCGGATCAAGAGTGCCCGCTGCTGCAGCAAGGGAAAAATCAATTGGGAATTTGAGATTTTATCAATCTTCTCCTTGATATCTTTTTGAGAGATTTTGATGAGTTTCTCTTTCAAGATGTGATTCAACTCAATGACTTCGTTCTTTTCCAGTTTTCTGATCATTGGTTTATTTTATCCCAATCGGAATTGAAAAGTCAATTTACCCTTCCCTAGCATATAGGTATTGGTATTCCTCGGCCATGAAAATTGAAAAATGCTTTTTTAATCAGATTCAAAAATAATACAAAATATTGTAAAAATGCAGATTATAACTTGACTTTTAGCTTTCTTTTAAATAAAATAGCAACGGGAGGTAATAATGAACAAAACCGAATTGGTTAAGGCTATTGCAGAAAGAGCAAATTTAAAGGTTGCTGATACTGAAAAACTGGTCAATTCTTTCATTGAAACCATATCCAATGAACTCAAAAAAAACAAGAAAGTCACCTTGGTTGGATTCGGAACCTTTGCCACATCTCACAGAAAACAGAGAATTGGCGTCAACCCGAAAACCGGAGTAAAATTAACCATTAAAGCCAAGAACGTTCCTGTTTTCAAAGCGGGAAAAACACTGAAAGACAAAGTTAAATAATATTTTATAATTAATATTACAGTAATTATAATTTATTACTATTTCGATCAATTGTAAAATCAAGGGATGGGTGGCAGGGCATTAGGAAAAATTTAGTATACCTGGACCTCGGATGACGAGGTTTTTATTTCAACTTGCCGCTTGTCTTTTGAATAAGCCGTCACATCATCAATGGTGATGGTGTAATCACCTTTTTCCAGAAACCTGATCTTGAGCTGGGCCAGTATGGTACTTTTGACTGGTTTCCCGAAAAATGAATAGCCAATATCAAATGAACTGGAAGAAAAATCCTTCAGCATCCTGACATCGTCATTTTTGAAGAAATCGGTCTTCAATTCATCCACAATCACATTCCCTCCTGAAATGGATCCGCCAATCGAAAGGGTAGAGATTTCAGCTTGAGAATTCAGTCGGATGGTGAAAAAAGCTTCACTATTTAACGGTATTCTACGGCGGGCAGGAGAAATTATTACCGAATTCTGGCGAAGTAGATTTGCCCTTCTTCTGCTGGTATCCCGGGATTTCACGGGCGATACCGGAGTTGATGAATTGAGGGACCGGGTATTACTCCAAATCGGTTCAAGGTCTGTTTTTCCGGGGATGGTCTTTCTGATTATTCTGGGAGTAACCGAAAAAATGAGATCGGTTTGCTGAATGGTCTTTTCACTGGAACCAAAAAGCAGTCCCAGCACCGGGATTTTTGACAGTGTCGGAATGCCATTCATTGAACCCCGTACCTCATCCTTTATAAAACCACCGATTAGGTTGGTTTCACCTTCTTTCAGTCGGATAACATTTTCCAGTTCTCTTTTGCCCAAAACCGGAAAAGAATCAACATAAGTGGTCACGAAAGTCATGGAAAATTTTATTCTTAAGGTCACTTCATTATTGCTGTGAACAAAGGGGGTGACTTTTATTTCAACACCCACATTTTTATATTGATAACTGGTTACCGGGGTGTTTTGGACACCTCCTGCCGCCATAGCCTGCCATGTAGTACTGGGGATCGGCAACTCCTCACCCACCATGAACTTGATTTCCTCACCCTCTACTCCTCTCAGGTTTGGCTTGGCAATGATTTTGTTTTCACTATCGGTTTCGAGTATGTTCAGGGCAACGCTGGGAATAGTCAACATAAAATTGATATTTCCCAGATCGTTCCAGTTAACGGTGGTATTCAGGGTGCTGGTGCCTTCCTCATCATCTTCATTTGGGATTCCGGCGGAAATGGAAAGGGGTGTGGTTCCATAATCAATGCCTATCTTTTTCAGAAAACTTCTGTTGACTTCTATTATTTCCACATCGACTTCAACTTCATTCCTTTCCTTATCGATCTTTTGAATGAATTCCTCTATATCCATCAGGGTATCCCGGGAGGCTTTAACGATCAGGGTATTCAGGTTCACATCCTCCTGAAGCATGATTTGCTGATCGCGGAAAACCGTCATGACCAATTTCTTGGCATCTTCAGCCACGATATTGTTTAAATAAAAAACCTTGACTCCTTTCAAATCAAAGTTTTTCTTTTTCATGGCGGTATTGGCATACAGAAGTATTGAAGAACTGTCCAGGATCCGGTAACGAAGATTTGCAACCATGCACATCTGAGTTAATATTTGATAAAAGCCAACATCTTCAATCTCAATGCTGTAGAGAAAGTCCCGAAAATCCTTATCAAAAATGAAATTCACATTGAAGGATTTGCCAAGGCTCTTGAATATTTTGGTGATGGGGACATTTCTTAGATCCATTTTAATCTTTTCATTCCCTTTCAACTTCAAGATCACCGGGGGTTTAATGGTGGATTCAAATTTAACCGTTTTCTTTTTTTTATCTTTGTTCACATAGGCATTGAATTCATCACCCAATCTCTGGTTATTGGGAAATATAGCCAGGGCCAGGGTATACTCTTTTTCCGCCTCCGGCTTCATGTCATTATTTTTATAATTTCTGGCTTTGGCCAAATGATGATAATAACTGCCGAGCTTTGACCTGAACAACATGGCGCTGATCTCCTTTTTGCCCGGATATTTTTTCAAAGCCTGCTCAAAATATTTTATGGATTTGTCATAATCGCACTGCTTGTAATATTCCATTCCCTCTTTGAACTTTTCGGAATGTATCGAGCACTGGCATTGAAATATGATCCCAATGGAAAATAAAATAACACAAGAAAGCAGTATTCTTTTTTTTCTAATCATCACTATCTCCCTTTAATCGAACTACAATGGGTTGAGACTCCACTTCCAGTAGGATTTGTTTTTTTTCTATTTTTACAATTTTAATGGTTTCCATGAAGACTTCCCCCTGCCCAACCACAAAATACTCACCATTCAGACTGATCAGGGCATGAATCCGGTTATTTTTTTCAATATAGCCCTCATACAAAATACTTCTTCGGATTTCCTTTTCGGAGTCATCCTGTTTCCGGGCCATGATGGTTTTACCTTTCAATACCTGGTTCTGCAGGGTCGCTATTTCCTCGGCTGAAATCAGTTTTACCGGAGAAAAAATATCCCTTTTGAAGGTATACGGTAATTTGTCTTTGTTGAGTTCGGAAAAACGAATGACTTCAGCCCGGAGACAAAAAACACAGGACAGCAGCAATATAAACATTTTACCTGACAAAATACGCCTCCACCACCACACTCGCCTTAACACCCTCGGGAGATTTGGCAATTTTCAAATTTTTCATAAAGATGATCCGGTCCATTTGCTCGATTTCATGGACCATTTTTTTCAGGTTTTGATAACGCCCTACGGCTTCAAATCCGATTGACACCTGGACAATTTGGCGAGTTATATTCTTTATATCATAGCCCAACCGAGACGAATTTAATAGGTTTCTTTTCAATAGGGATTCAAATCGACCCTTAAAATCAGAAAATTCACCAAATGGTAACAGTAATTCTCTTTTGAAACGGTTGAAGGATTTTTCTACCTGAAGCCAATCCCGGTGAGACTTTTTCAGTTGTAAGAACTCAATTTCTTTAGACTTGAGCTTTTGAATCTCGGTTTTTATATTTCCCCTGGAGAACTTTTTTATGGAGGAATGGGAAAAAGCAAAAACCAAAAATACCAGGCCCAGAATAAAAATTCCGGAAACGGTGTATACCAGGTATTTAATTCCTTTCATTTTCAATTTTGATCACAACACTGGATTTTGCTAACCCTTTGGGTGTTACCGATTCCTTTATTATGGTCAGATTGAATCGGGCCAGATTGCGGTACAAATCCATCAGTCTCTTGAAGGAACCGGATACAAAATCAAGTTGAATACCAGATTTGGAATCGTTCTGAATGATGACCGAATTCAGAAAAACCCCGTCCGGAATTTGCTCCTCCAGAATATTGAAGATGCTTAGCATGGAAAAGCGCTTTCTGCCAATCAGGGAGTTGGATAATCGCACTCTTTTGTCCCACTTTTTCTTGATTTTTCCGATTTCACTCCGGTTATCATCCATCATCTGGGAAACATGCCTTAATTTATCCTTTAATAATACCAATTCCTTGCGTTCTATCCTTTCCTGCCTGGTCTCATCAAATAATCTCTCCATTCCGAATACAATACACAGTAGAGAAATCAAGAGCAGGCCAACCAGGATCGAGAATAACCGGACCCGGTTGATTTTTTTTTGGCTGGCGATATTGTATTTGATTTTTTTCATTTCAACCCGGCAAGAACAATCTTTTCCCCTGATCAGGCTTCAGTGTTTTCAACTCCAATTTTCCCAATTCCTGCTGAATCCCGGTCAGCGGCTCATCATTATGGGAGATGAGGGCATAGCTGGCCGGTTTTCTGCCGAAATTACTGGCCACAAACCTCAGGGTTTTCTTCAGCTCATCAATCATCTCTTCTCCCCTTTCAATTCTGAATTTTCTAATATAAAAGGGTATGGAATGGCTTTGAAAGACAACAATACATAAACCATTATCAATCTCTATAAAAAAGTCCGGAAGACTTTTTCCCCGGAAAACATGGTTCATGATTTCAATGGTGGAGTTTCCAAAAAAAGTCAAAGGCCGCTGACAATCAGTGAATACATTTTCAATACTCTCCTTCAGGTCCTTTCTGAACAGAATGGATAAGATTTTTTTCCGGTCCAGTTTAAAAAAATGATTTTCATATTGATTGATATCCTCGGGAAATTGCTTTTTTATTTTCCATTCAATCAGATCTTTCATCAGGTGTTCCCTCAGGGGGATCCGGTCAAATTCAAGAATATTGAATATAAAATGGCTGGAGCTCAGAATCACTCCGGTCTCGGATTCTTTAGGTATCTTATCGAGCATTTCGCGGAATTTGTCAGAATTGATTTCAAAAACAGATATCTGCTCACAGGTTTCCTGCTTTTCAACATGCTGATTTTGAACCCGGTATAATTCAATGTATTCCTCTCCCAGGTAAAAAAACCGAACCGGAGTCCGGTACCTAACAAACAGCTTCATTATGTCCATTCTTTTACGGTCACCCTGTTTAATTCATTCAAAGAAGTGACACCCTTTCTTACTTTTTCCAGGCCATTCTTTCTAATCGGGGTCATTCCGTTTTTTATGGCAACTTTTTTTATTTCAGAAGTGGGTTTTTTATCCAGAATCATTTCCTTGATTTCATCGGTCAATTCAAGGGTTTCTCCAATTGCGGTCCGGCCTAAATACCCGGTACCCGAACATTCCTGACAGCCCGTCGATTGATAGATGGTGGTACCGACATCCTCTCTTTTTATCCGGTTGAATTCCAGATAGGCCTCGCTCAGGGTATGGGATTTTTTGCACTCCTTGCACAGAATCCTGACCAGACGCTGGGCAATAATACAGTTCAAAGAGGAAATAAAGCTATAGGTATCCACACCCATATGGATGAACCTGCCCAGGACATCAAATACATTATTGGCATGTACCGTAGTAAAAACCAGATGGCCGGTAAGGGCTGACTGTATGGCGATCTGGGCTGTTTCCGGATCCCTTATTTCTCCGACCATGATTTTATCCGGATCATGCCTGAGTATGCTGCGAAGCCCCCGTGCAAAAGTCAGACCTTTTTTTTCATTGACCGGAATCTGGGTAATTTCATCGATCTGGTACTCAACCGGATCCTCAATGGTAATGATCTTGTCTTCCGGATTTTTGATCTCGTTCAGGGCGGCATACAGGGTGGTGGTTTTCCCGCTCCCGGTGGGTCCGGTAACCAGAAACATACCGTAGGGTTGTTTGATATAATACTCAATTTGCTCCAATAACAGGGGATCGAATCCCAGTTGCTGCAGTTTCAATTCACCGATATTTTCGGTAATCATTTCCCGGTCCAGAATTCTAATTACCGCGTTTTCACCGAATATTGCGGGCATAATCGAGACCCTGAAATCAATGGTTTTATGCTTGAATTTCATCCTGAATCGCCCATCCTGTGGAATGCGCCTCTCTGCAATATCAAGCTCGGAAATAACCTTCAAGCGGGTGATCAAGGGAGAATGATACATCTTATCCAGGGGATCCATGACTTGATTCAGAATCCCGTCGATTCTGAATTTGACGATCACCGAATGTCCGTTTGCTTCGATATGAATATCAGAAGATCTTTTGTTCACTGCAGAAAAAACAATATTATTCCATAGTTTTATGATAGAATCATCTTCTTCGGTTATTTTCTCAATGGTCAAGGATTCATCTTCAATTTCTTCAATCTTCTTTTTCAGAAAAAAACTTTCGGTTTTGTCCTTCAGGACTTTGGTAAAGGTATCACTTTTTTTCAGTATTTTTTCAATCTCATCCCTTTTGGCTTTGAAAGGCAGGATCTTTTTCCGAATGTAGTTTTCAACATTGGAAATTATTTCCAGGTTTTCCGGATCAACCATGGCAATTTCAATGGAATTGCCATTGTCCTTGAGGGGGAAAAATGCATTTTTGATTAAAAATTCAGCCGGAAACTTGGCCAGCAGATCATAATCAATCTTGAAATTTTTTAAATTCACTTCTTTAATCAATGGACCACCTGTACGGATTGAAAAATGGGCAAGTATACCGACATCAACATGAAGGCAACCACCAACCCCAATATGATGATTAAAATTGGTTCTATCAAAGAGGTCATGGAATTTATTTTGAGGTCAATGGAATTCTCATAATATTCGGCATTCTTATCCAGAACATCGATCAGGTTTCCGGATGATTCCCCCACCCGGATGATTTCGGTCATCATGTTCGGAACAAAACTCACATCTTCCAGAACATCCGACAGGACATTTCCTCCCCTGATTTTTTCAGGGATGTCCTTTATTTTTAAATAGAAAAAACAGTTCGAAAAAGTCTCTACCGCAATGGCCGTAGCCTCGGGAACCGGAATCCCCCCGGAAATAAGTACAGAGAGTGTCCTTGAAAAAACAGCCAGGGCATTTTCCAGGATCATTCGTCCCATGAATGGAGTTCTGGTTTTCATGTAGTCCAGAATAACAATTTTTTCACTATGCCTTTCAATCACTTTAACCAGGATATAAAGAAGAGCCAGGATAAAAATGAAGGTCAGGAAATTCTCTTTTAAAAACTCGGCAAGCGAAAGTAACATCAAGGTGGTGGTGGGCAATTGAGATTCAAAGCTGGCATAAAAAGATGAGAATTTCGGGATGGCATATATCAAAATAACCAGAACCATCAGCACCATGAAGGTCAATAAAATGACCGGATAGCTGAGACCGCTGAGTATTTTACGTCTCAGTGTAGCAATTTTATCCAGATACTGGTTGAATTTCTCCAGAATCGATTCCAGATTCCCGCTTTTTTCGCCGGCCAGTAAAGAGGCCCGGTAGATTTTTTGAAAGGGTATCAAATTGGATGAAAAGGCATCTGAAATTTGAATTCCATTTTTTATATCTGATTCAATTTTGATCAATATTTCCTTTAAATTTCCCTCTTTTGAATTTTTTATGATAATGCCCAGGGCTTTAATAAAAGAAACCCCTGATCTTAGCAGGGTAATTAATTTTTGATTGAAAAGCAAAAACTCCGAACATTTGATTTTTTTTGAAAACAGCTTGGACAGACTGGCATTGTGCATATACAACTTTCTTATGGTAAAGAGTTTTTCGTCTGCATTTTTATACGATTCTTTCAATTCATTCCGGCTTTCCCCAAAAAGAATCCTCTGATTGAAGTGGCCCTTTTCATTGACAAAAGTACACTTGAAATATGGCATTATAGAACCGTCCTATCGGGAAAATAATTTCTCAGAATATCGGGCACCTTGATTTTTTCCTTCTCAGTTTGATAGTTCTCCATTATGGCAGCCACGGTTCTTCCCACTGCCAGTCCCGATCCATTAATGGTATGAACAAAAAATTTTCCGCTTCCGGTTTTATACTTGATTTTGGCTCGCCGGGCCTGAAAATCTACAAAGTTTGAACAGGAGGAAATCTCAACATATTTTTTCCTGGCCGGCATCCACACTTCCAGGTCATAAGTTTTCGAAGAAGAAAAGGACAGATCAGCGCTACATAGTATCACCACCCGGTAATGCAAATTCAATTTCTGCAATATGGTCTCGGCATCACGGGTAAGTTGATCCAATTCATGGTTGGAACTCTCGGCAGCCGAAAACTTCAAAAGCTCAACCTTATTGAATTGATGCTGCCTGATAATTCCCCTCACATCTTTTCCATGCGATCCGGCTTCACTCCGAAAACAGGGTGTATAGGCCACATATGATTTTGGAAGTTCTGACTCCGGAATTACCTCCTCGCGATGAATATTGGTCAACGGAACTTCAGCGGTGGGAATCAAGTAGAGATTATGGTTTTCTACCTTGAACAGATCATCTTTGAACTTGGGTAAATTCCCGGTCCCCACCAGGCTTTCCGCATTCACCAGAAAGGGAGGCAACACCTCGGTGTACCCATTTTCCAGGGTATGGGTATTCAGCATGAAATCAATCAGAATCCGCTCCAGTTTGGCCAGGGAATCAAAATACAGGGCAAACCGGGAACCCGAAATTTTCGCAGCCCGCGGTAAGTCCAAAAAGCCGTTCAGTTCTCCCAATTCCCAATGGGATCTGGGATTGAAGTCAAAGACTGGTTTTTCTCCCCATTCTCTGACCACCTGGTTTTCCGATTCATCCTTACCGATAGGAACAGAATCATCGATCAGATTGGGAATATTCAGTAGAATTTCCTGAAATTTTTTCTCAATAACAACCAAATCCGCTTCTATCCTGGATATTTCCCCAGTAAAAACATTTGTCTGATCCTCCAGCTCCCGGGTATCCTGATTTTTCCTTTTCAGCAGGCCAATCTCTTTGGTGATTCTTTTTTTCTCGCTTCGCAACTGTTCGGACCGGGTGATTAATTGTCTTCTATCCTCATCTATTTCAACAAATGAACGAACATCAAAACCGACACCCTTGGCCGCACTTTTTTCGGCAACCATATCCAGATTATTCCTGAGGAAATGCATGTCCAGCATGGGGAAATTATATCATATGGAGCTAAATACTGCAAAGAAGGATTATGCTTACAGATCTAAAAAATATTGCCGGTTTTTTTGACCAGCCCTATTTATTCATTAATATTTTGGCATCCTCCACAAATTCTATGATTTTATTTTCTTTCTTCAATTCGGCCAGTATCCGGTTGATCTCCTTTAAAAACTTCGGGTTCCCTTTTTTGACAGCGATGGCAGAACCCAGCAACGTATCATAGGCACCGGAATGACACTCAATATTAATCAGGTCTTTGTGACGCATGACAAATGACTCGGCAACAGGTCTTTCCAGAATCGCAGTATCAATTTTTTTATTTTTTAAATCGTCAATAAGCTCATTTACAGTATCTTTTACAATAAACTCAGCTCCAACAACCTGTTTTTGTATCATTTCATGTTGAATGGAACCCCTTTGGGTGCCAACTCTCTTTCCCCTTAAATCTCTTAAATATGTGATTTTATCGGAATCTGCAGCTCGAATGACCATGTTTTGTATAGCCTGATAGTAAATGTCAGAAAAATCAACATATTTTTTTCTTCTTTCCGAAGGCACTAAGCCAGCAATGACCATATCGACTTCATCTGAGGTTAAAACATCAAATATCTTATGAAAAATTACCTCTTTTATTTCAAGCTTAACGCCCAGATCTCTGGCAATTTCCTTGGCAATATCAACATCCAGTCCCACGATCTCTCCCTGGCGATCATTGAGCAGGTGAAATTCATACGGAGGATAATCTGGGCTGGTTCCTACCACCAGTTTCCCGGCTTTTTTAATCTGATCAAGTTTGGATACGGCTTTGTCTGCTTTGGTTTCCGACTGGCTATTGGCAGAAATAGTGAAAAAGACCAATACCACTACCAATAGAAGCACCAAAGATGGAATCTTTCTGATAATATTGCGTTTACTTCCCATTTTTACCTCCAGTTCATTGTTTCGTAAAGATTTTATGTATATATAATAATATAATTTATTTAAAATTAACAGTCATAAAATTTAGAATTTTGTTTATTTATTGATAAAGCTGGAAAAAAGGGGGATAATCCGGGTCTGCCAAGCGGTTGCTTTTTCCCGGTACTTAATTTATAATATTGGTAATGAGAAAATTATTCTGTCTATTACTTCTCTTGATGACCTGGCCGGTTTTCATCTCTTCAACCATTATCAAACTCAAAATCGACGGTCCCATTGACACCATTACCGAGGAATATATCAGTGACTATTTTGAGAAAATGAAAGGGAGGAAGGATCTCAAACTGACCGTCATTGAAATCGATACTCCCGGTGGCTTCGATACCTCCATGAGAGCCATCATAAAAAACATCTTGAATTCACCCGTACCGGTTGCCGTATACGTATCGCCCCGGGGAGCCCGGGCCGCCTCAGCCGGCTTTTTCATCACTATTTCTGCGGATATCGCTTCCATGGCACCCGGAACCAATATGGGGGCTGCCAGCCCGGTGGCCATATCGGGACAGAAAATCGAAGAAACCATGAAAAAAAAGATTACCAACGATGCGGTTTCATATGCCAAGGCCCTGGCCAAAAGCAAAAATAGAAATATGGAGCTCTCGGAAAAGGCAGTCCGAGAAAGCATGTCTTACACCGCCGAAGAATGTTTTAACAGCAAACTCATTGAATATATTGCCGAGGATATCGACCACCTGATCGAACAACTGGAGGGCCGTGAAATCACCCTGGCGAGCGGGAAAAAAGTACGACTTCAATTAAAGGGTGAACGAATCGAAACCTTCTCAATGAGTGGAAGACAAAAATTTCTGAGAACCATCACCAATCCCAACCTGGCTTATTTTCTCCTGATTTTCGGACTTATCGGACTTTATCTGGAATTTACCCACCCGGGAATCATAATCCCGGGGGTGCTGGGTGGTATTTTCCTGCTGCTGGCCTTTCTGGCCTTTCAGATACTGCCCATCAATTACGTGGGCCTGTTATTGATCCTGCTCTCAATCGGTTTTTTTATAGCTGAAATAAAAATCCAGGGTTTCGGCATGCTGGGAATCGGCGGTGTCATTTCTTTTCTTTTGGGTTCAATCATGTTGATCAATGCCCCGGTTCCCGAAATGAGGCCAACCATGTCAATCATCATCACTTTTTCCATTTGTTTTGGCTTAATCATATTATTTCTGAGTTTTAAGGTGATTACAGCCATGAAAAAAAAGACCGTAACCGGCCAGGAAGGCCTGACCGGAGAAATCGGAATCGCCAAAGGCGATATCAACCGTATTTCCGGGAAAGTATTTGCCCATGGAGAATGGTGGAATGCGGTATCCGATGAGGATATCCCGGCCGGCTCCAAGGTCAAAATCGTATCCGTACAAGAATTTACCTTGAAAGTAAAAGCAACCAATAATCAAGACAACCAATAGGAGGAAAACATGCCTACCATTTTGATAACTATTATAATTATCATTTTATTACTTATCTTGAACTGGATAAAAGTGTTAAAGGAATATGAACGGGGAGTTATCTTCAGACTGGGAAGGGTACTGGAAAAACCCAAGGGACCGGGACTGATTATTGTTATGTATCCCATTGATAAAATGGTAAAGATCAGTTTGAGATTAATCGTACTGGATGTGCCTCCTCAGGATGTGATTACCAGGGATAATGTTTCTGTCAAAGTCAATGCAGTAGTCTACTGCCGGGTCCTGAATCCGACAAGGGCCGTGATTGAGGTCCAGGATTACCTCTATGCGACTTCACAATTATCCCAGACCACACTCAGATCGGTTCTGGGGCAGGTTGAACTCGACGAATTGTTATCAGAAAGAGATAAGTTAAATCAGAAGCTTCAGGAAATAATTGATGAACATACCGATCCCTGGGGTATCAAGGTTTCGATGGTTGAAATAAAATATGTGGACCTTCCCCAGGAAATGCAGAGAGCCATGGCCAAGCAGGCAGAAGCCGAACGGGAAAGACGGGCCAAGGTCATACATGCTGATGGAGAATTCCAGGCCTCGGATAAGCTGCTGCAAGCTGCCAACAAAATGTCACAGAATCCCACAACCATCCAATTGAGATACCTACAGACCCTGGTGGACATTTCCGCTGATAACACCTCCACCATTGTATTCCCTCTGCCCATTGAAATGCTGAAAGGACTGTTCGCAACGAAGTAAAATGGCTGCATCTGACAAATCCTATCTGGAGATCAAGGTTACCTTCATCCATATTGTTGTTCTTTTAAGCGCGGTTATACTCATTGGAATCTTCCTCTTTTACCTGGGTTTTCAGGCCGGGAAATCTTCGATAAGAAACCAATTCACCACCTCATCGATTACCAATACTGCCGGGGATGCAGAAAAAATCGAACTGACTGAAACCGGCTCTGGTCCGGGTGATTCCAGCAACAAATCGAAAATCGATAGCGAGATAAAACTGCATAAAGATTCGGATGACGGAAGACTTAGGACCAAGGCCGTGAAAAAAGAATCATACTTTACCATTCAAGTCGGTGCCTATGCTGATTTTTCCAATGCCAGAACTGAATCCGATAAATTCAGCCGCCTGGGCTACCACACCGAAATATTATCCACACTGCAAGAAAACCAGAAGTTGTTTCGGGTCAGGGTCGGGAAATTTAAAACCCTAGAAAAAGCCCAGAAGGAAAAAGCCAAGCTGGAAAAAAAAGATAAACGGAATTTTGATATCATCAAGCCGAATTAAATTTCCGTGGACTTGGTTCAACTCCAGCCTTCAGAAAGAAACCAAACAATCAAATTGACACCATTTTCCAGCAAAACCTTTAAAAGAATGGGAATTATGGTAAAATAGGCTCTTGGAATTTGTCATGGCAATGAAAAACGATAAAAACGGATACTTAACCTACAAGACCCCGGAAGGGAAAATTCGTACTTTTTCCGGAATACAGCCCTCCGGTGAAGTTCACATCGGAAACTACCTTGGAGCCATTTCCAACTGGATAACCTTTCTGGATCAGTATGAATGCTATTTTTGCATTGTTGATCACCATGCAACCACCCTCACCTATGAGCCGGGAGAAATGCAAAACCGGATTTTCGATGCGGCCATTGCCAACATTGCTGCCGGCCTCGACCCGGAACGCTGTACCATTTTTGTCCAGAGTGAAGTCCCCCAGCACACCGAACTGGCCTGGGTCTTCAATACGGTTACACCCTTCGGAGACCTCTCCCGAATGACCCAGTTTAAGCAAAAATCCAAGGAACACAGCGATAATATCAATGTGGGACTGTTTACCTACCCGATACTCCAGGCTGCGGATATACTGCTATACAAGGCCAGTGCCGTTCCGGTTGGAGAAGATCAGGTCCAGCACATCGAACTGGCCCGGGAGATCGCCCGTAAATTTAATTCCCGCTTCGGAGATGTTTTTCCCGAGTGCCAGGCCTATATCACTGAGGCCAAACGGATTATGGGGCTGGATGGAGAAAATAAAATGTCCAAAAGTCTGAATAACACCATCGGACTTCTGGAACCGCTTCCCGATATCTGGAAAAAACTGGCCCCGGCCATCACCGATCCCAGACGCCAGCGCCGGACTGATCCGGGAATCCCTGAAGACTGCAATGTGTTTACCAGCTACCATTTGCACTTCTCTCCCCGGGCCGATCTCGACTGGGTTCGGGAAGGCTGTACCACTGCCGGCATCGGCTGCCTGGAGTGCAAAAAGAGACTGTTTGAAAACATTGAAAAAATACTACAACCCATACAGGAAAGAGCCGATCGATTAAAGTCCTGTCCGCATGATATACATGATATCCTTTCCGATGGGGCAAGAAAGGCAAAAAATATTGCCCGGGAAGTCATGGAAGATGTTTATTCGGCTATGGGCCTCAAGCGGAAATAGACAACCCTGAAGTCAGTTTTCCGGTCAGACCGATTACCTAAATGCTTATTGATTCAGCAGCCGTTTCAATCTGGGGATTTCTTTTTCCATCACTTCAAATCCATTTTCAATCATCCCCCTGGCCTTATGAAAATCAAATATTCTGATCGAACCCAATGCCGGCCTGATCAGGATATCCGGACTGTCGAGGGCAATGTTTTTTTCAGTAATCTGGCGCTGCATCATAGAAACCGAACTTTCGATCACATCAATGATATTGGGACGATCCGGGGTGAGCCATTCCACAATTGGATTTTTTGATAATTGTTTGCACTTTCTGTACCGCAGCTTTCCCTTAATGAATTCATGACTCAGATCCACACCAATGACAATCTCTGCACCCATTTTCCGTACCACATTCACTGGCATGGGATTCACCACGCCGCCATCAATCAGATACTGTTTCCCCTTTTTAAAGGGCGTAAATATCCCCGGAATGGCAATACTGGCCCGAATGGCATCAATCACTTTGCCCTGGCCAATCCGAACCTCCTCTCCGGTATCCAGATTGGTGGCCACCACCAGTAAAGGAAGGTTCAACTGATTGAATATTTTGCGGGTGATCAACTGCTCCAACAATTTGACCAGCTTATTGCCTTTAAAAAGACCGAGGTGGGGAACACCCGGATCAAAATGCCTCACCACATCCGTCCACTTGACTTCCAGCAGGTACTTCTCAAATCGTTCGATGTCACCTGAAGCGAATACACCTCCCACCACCGAACCGATACTGGTTCCGGCTATATAATCAATCCGTATCCCGGCCGAGGTCAGGGATTTGATGATACCGGTGTGAGCGCAGCCACGTGCACCCCCGCTTCCCAAGGCCAACCCCAATTTTTTCATAAATCATAATAATATAAATAAAATAAAATTTCAATAAATCAATGCGAAATTTATCAGCCTTCAGCTGATCAGGAAAAATGGCGGATGATTCACCAGATGAGCAAAATCAGTGATATACCAGACATATTGGTGAGTATTAAGCTTCTCGTATCTGATCTTTTTCAGGAAAGAAAGATTCACCCAGCCAGGATCCGTGTCCGGTTCCGAAAGTTCGATCTCCACCCGATCCTCAAATATCTCCACCTCTTTGAACCGGAATAACCGGGCAACTATCCGAATCAAGGCCACCAAAAAAACCTTTTCAACGCTGACATGACAGGGACCGAATCGATCCACCAGTTCATTCCACAGCTCTACAAGATCTTCAAGGCTGCTGGCTTCCAGTATTTTTTTATAGGTCCGGATTCTTTCAGGTGCATCGGAGATATATTCGGAATCAATCGAATATGAAAAATTGATATTGATTTTGTACTGCCACTCTTTCTCCTCTTCCCCTTTCAATTCTTTGATCAACTGATTTAAAAGATCCAGGTAATAATCAAATCCAAGCGCCTCAATATGCCCGTGCTGTCTATTTCCCAATAACGAACCCATCCCCCTCAATTTTAAATCAAATTCAGCCAGTTTATAACCGGATCCCAGATCGGCAAAATCCCGGATGGCATTCAATCTGGACCTGGCCCGGTCACTCACCGGCTTATTCCGAACCAGAAAAAAAGCATAGGCCTGCCGGCTGCTCCTTCCAATCCTCCCCCTCAACTGATAGAGCTGGGTCAAACCAAAACGGTCCGCATTCACCACGATCAGGGTATTGACATCCGGGATATCAATACCGTTTTCAATAATGGTGGTAGAGACCAGAATCCGATACCGTTTCTGAATAAAGGACATCAGGTTATTTTCTATTTGATCACTTCTCATCTTGGAATGGATCAGGGTCATCCTGACTTCGGGAAGCCAGGACTGAAGTTGATCCCTGAATTGATAAATTTTTTCAATATTGTTGTAGACAATGAAAACCAACCCGTCCCGTTCAATCTCATTTAAGACGGCAGACATTATGATCTCCTTCGAAAAATCACCCACATAGTTCTTTACTGCCAGGCGACCGATGGGAGGAGACTGGATAACCGATAGATCCTGAAGTCCTGAGAGTGAAAGTGACAGGGTGCGGGGGATGGGTGTTGCCGAAAGGCTCAACACATCGATATCTTCCCGGTTTTTCTTCAACTTTTCTTTTTGAAAAACCCCGAAACGCTGTTCCTCATCAATGATAACCAATCCCAGATCCCTGAACCGGATATCGCTGGATATCAAGGCGTGGGTACCGATCACCACATCAACCTTACCGGTTTTAAGTTCCTCCAGCACCCGTTTCTTTTCTTGTGTCGATACCATGCGGGACAGGAGTGCAATTCGTACCGGAAAAACCGAAAACCGCTGCCTGAAGGTTTCAAAATGCTGCCAAGCCAGTATGGTGGTCGGACACAGTACAACCACCTGTTTCCCATTCACTATGACCCTGAATGCGGCCCGAATGGCGACCTCGGTCTTCCCGAAACTGACATCACCGCAAACCAGACGATCCATGGGGCTGTCGGCCTCCAGATCATTCATCACATCCTTGATAGCTCTAAATTGATCCCGGGTCTCCAGGTATGGAAATCCTTCCCACAATTTGTTTTCCATGTCATCGGGTTTCGGATAGGAATGACCCTTTATGGATCTTCTCACCGCATATAGCTCCAGCAGATCCCGGGCAAAATTGACGATACTTTTTTTAGCCCTGGATTGTTTGGACTCCCAGGTTTTTCCGCCCATTTTATCCAGAGGGGGATGATAGCCTTCAGGGGCAACATATCTGCTCAACACATCCAGTTCATAAACCGGAACGTATAGAAATTCTTTATTCAGATATTCAATCTGCAAGAATTCGGAAATCATACCTCCGAATTGAAGCCGGCGCAGGCCCAGGTATTTTCCGATTCCATGTTTTTTATGAACAACAAAATCGTCTGTTTTGATTTCCTTTAGCAGTCGGTCAATTTTCTCCGCTTCATTTTCCATCCGGATTTCCTTCTGTTCAAAATAAAAATTCTTGAAGGTCAAAAACAGTGTGCGGTTGGCTCTGTTTTCAAAAGAAAAGGGAATGTTGAAATTCAAATACTGAACATCCCCCCAGAAGTCCACAACATGTTCCATGATTTTTTTATTTTCCGAACACAGATAACAGGAATACTTATTATTTATTTTATCAACGATCCGGTTTATATCGTCCTGATTGAATTCCAGAACACTTTTCTTCAGCTTGACCAATTCCGGTTTTTCGAAAATATCATCAAATATTTCATTCAGACTCAGTATGGTTTTTTCATCAGGCTGATAGGTAAAAATGTCCTCTGGTTTCTGTTGTCTTTTTTTGGGGGTTCTGGTCAGGACTCGAATTTTGTTGAAATTCTCCAAAAGCATGCCGAACTCTTTGTTGAGATGGTCAAAATCAGAAGCCACCAGGAAGGGATTCTTAATCAGATCGGGAAGATATTTCATCCGGGTATGATCTCCCCGGAAATACTGATCCATGGATTGAAAATTTAAAAAATACCGGGCAATCGGTATCTGGATTTGAGGGATTGTTCTGATGGATCTCTGGGTCAGGATATCGAAATGCCGGATCGATTTCACGGCTCCCCCCAGAACCTCAATCCGAACCGGATTGTCCTCATTTACCGAGAAGATATCCACGATACTTCCCCGCCAGGAGATATCCCCCGGTTGTTCAACAAAATCCCGGGTTTTATAACCCGATTCGATCATAGCGGACAAAAAATCATTTCGGCTGAAACGATCTTCCAGCTTTACCCATCTGATAAACCGCTCCAACCGGGAATCCTCTTCAATTTTAATGCTGAGGGCAGACAGGGTGGTTACAATGATCCCGTTTTGTGGTTTCAATAAATTTGAAATTAATCTGAGTTTGTGATCCAGGGCATCGAGATCGACATCGGAATTGACAAATGGATCTTCAAACGGACGTTTATAGTAGTCAATCGGCACCTCTTTCAGACCCAGCAGTTTTAACCATGAATGAAGCTTTTTTTCTTTGGCTTGAAAATCCTCGTTCTCCCCCACTATCCAGATCAAATGGGACCGGCATTGGTAAAAAATACCGGCAATATACAGCTCAATCAAATCTCCGTCAACATTGTTGATATTCCGGGTTTTTGCGGATTTCAAACCCTGGATAAATTGTGGGCTGAATATCTTATTAATCATCACTGGTGATCATCCAAATCCACCCCGTCATCATTCAGCCAGGTGATCAATTGAAATCCAGCAGGTATCGAAGTACTTTCAGGGCCCTCACCATGTTCTCGACCTGATGAACCCGGATGATGGAAGCCCCGTTCATAATCGAGATAATATTGGCAGTCACTGTTTCCATTTCCCGGTTTTGGGGGATTTTTTCTCCACTGATTTGCCCCAGAAAAGATTTTCTGGACAGGCCGATAAGAATCGGACATTTGAGCTCAGCGATTTCCCTGAGCCTCCGTATAATTTCAATATTATCCTGGAAGCGCTTTCCAAACCCAATCCCCGGATCCACGATGATTTTGTTTCTGGAGATACCGTTGGCCATCGCGTAATCAATCCGTTCACTCAGGTGGTTTTTGATCTCAACCACTGCATCCTTGTAACGAGGATTCCTCTGCATATTTTTTGGTGTACCCAGGATATGCATAATAATCACAGGAACACCCAGGCTGGCAACAACAGCAACCATATTATCACTGAATCGAAGCCCGGAAATATCGTTCACCAGGTCAGCACCGGCTTCAGCAACGGCAATATGGGCCACCTCATCCTTATTGGTATCAACTGAAACCAGAATTCCAAATTCTTTTTTCACCCGTTCAATGACCGGAATAATTCGATCTATCTCTTCCCGGCCACTCACTGCCCGGGAACCGGGGCGGGTACTTTCTCCGCCGATGTCAATAATATCAGCACCGGCTTTTACCATTTTTTCCGCATGGTCAAGAGCTTCATCCGTTTTCAAGAACTGGCCGCCATCGGAAAAAGAATCCGGAGTAATATTTAAAATGCCCATGATCAAGGGGATTTTCAAATCAATGGATCGTTCTTTCAAAACCAGTTTCATTTACCAACTTCTCCGATCTTTATTTCTGAATAACAATGCTGTCCCGAATTTAAATCACGGTTAACCGGTCCTCTTTAATCCATCCGACTATATCAGAAGAAGCGGAAACCTGCAGCCACCCATTGCTCCGATCAATAATCCTCACTTCCAATCCGGGATTTACCTTGAAAAGTATGGTATTGTCTTGCCCCGGACCACTCCTCAGTTGGGCATCATCTCGTATAATAACCGCCGTGTTCTGAGAATTCCGCTTCTGTACCCGGTAGATATGGACCATCGAGGTAAAAATGAACAGGAGCAGAAAAAAGAAGAGACCGTATAAGGCCCACTTGTTTCTTCTCCTTCTGACCAGAATGAACAAAGAAAAATTGAATATGATGATGAATACGATCAACAGATAGGAAATAAAATTCAGGGATATCAAAGACTCAACCTTCAGCACGACCCGTCCTAAGAAATCGATTTCTTTCTCCGGGATTTTATCCTTGAAATTTTTATTCACAATTTGAATATTATTTCCGATGGAGGACTGAAGGGGTTTGAGCTGTCGGGCCTTCAAATAATAAATCTTGGCTTCAATAAAACGATTGAGCTTAAACTGACAATTTCCCATATTATAAAACAATTTCCAGCTAAACAGTGAATTTTCAATTGTACGATACAACTCCAGGGCTTCTGTATAGAGTCCTTTTTCATACAAGTCATTCGCTGAGTCAAACCTCTGTTGGAAATCCTCTGCAGACGCAACCATAACCGCCAGTACCAGTATGCCAATAAAAACAACGATGCTCTTCATTTTATGCGTTTATCAATCCTTTTTAATATGGAAATCATTAACCTCACATCTTTTTCAATATTCTTTTGGGATTGCTTTTGAGGTGAAAAACGTGCGGATTCCGATTGTGCTTTGATACGATTGAAGGCCTCAATATCATAGTCGGTAATCTTATGTTTTTTAAAGAATGACTCTATATTGTATTGGTTTAGTTCTGAATAACTCAGGCCTGATTTCTTCTGGAGATACTTTTCAATGACAACATGAATCTCTCCATAATCGTTTACATTCTTCAATTTCTTTGCTGTGGTATTCAACAACAATTTTTTATTCAGGGTACGGTTTTGAAGTAAGATTCTATCCAGAACTGATTTTTTAAGGATAACCAACAGATTCAACCCGAATGGCAGGATGAAAAGAAAGGCAAAAATGCCCTGCTGATAAAACAGCCGATTTTCATTACTGATCTTGCCTTTGGCTATAAAATCGATATCTTCCCCTTTCTTCATTATTTCCGTACTGGGAATGGTCATGGACGTTTCGATTTTTTCTTTGGTCCCGGTGACAGTGATCTTAATGGGGCGGCTGTTCAAGGCCATCACCTTTTTTAATGAGGGGTTGTAAGATTTGAACACCAGTTCGGGCAAAGTCATCAGGCCAGTGGATTTAAAGGCAACCGGGATTTCAGCGGTCAGGGTCCCGGAAAACCTGGAGCCGGAATAATCGTAATTTCGAGAAATTTTGGCCGGATAGGTTTTGTAGAATTCACTGCTTTTGAATTCAGGGATAATCAGGGTTTTAAGGTTTCCCTGACCCTGGATCCTCATTTTCAAGGTCAAAATATCATTGATATCCAGGTTGCTTTTGGTTGATCCAATATTAAAACTGAACTCTCCAACCGGCAAATTCCGGACACCAGGAGGAAGTTCGGAAACATTAATGATAAGCGCGGGAGATTTTTTTATCAATTTTCTGGGGGATGAGAAGAATGAAAAAGTCTGATCCACCAGGCTCAACTCAAATGTGAGGGAGGGGATGGATAAGGATCCGGAACGGGTGGGAAAAAGCGCCACCTTGCGAATCTCATACAATTGATAGGTTTTTCCATCCTTCTCCACTGTTTTTCCATCAATAGATCGGGGCACCGGAAACCATTCCTGCCAGAATCCCGGAAAGGATTGGTTGGAAACCAGATTGATGGATTCGATTCTATTTCGGGTGTACAGCAATACTTTAAATAAAACCTGCTGGCCTTTCAGGATATTGCGTTCCGATATCCAGGCATCCAGTTTGACATCAACTTTCTCTTTGGTTTTGCGATCAAAAGGAGATGAGAAAAAGTCCTCGTCAAATACCGATCGTCTTCTTTTGGGGGGCGGAGTCGAGCCTTTGCTGCTTTTCACCACCTCAATCCCAAAAGGCTGGGTAGAATACTGCTGGCCCTGATGGTTATAGGATATCGGTGGAATGATTAAGGTTCCGGTTTTCAGGGGAATTAAATAAAATTCAAAATTGGTGAAGTAGGAGGAAACGCCGTTGACAAAACGGAATTCAGTACTCCGGGAACTCTGGGCGATTCGAAAATTCTTTATGATGGAAATATCCGGTCGAGGAGGATCCTGAATACCCTTGTAGGTAACGGTATAAATCAACACATCATCAATCCCGATTTTATCGGCATTCACACTGGCCTTGAATTCAAAATCTCCGGCCAGCAGCACCTGAAAAAAGCACAGCAGGATAAAAACCAATTTACCTTTCATCTCTACCAGTCTTTTTCCTTTTTGACTACTGTCAGTTTTCGCTGTTTTTTCTTCATCTGCTTCTTCTCATTTTGATTCAGGTACTGCATCAGGTTTTGATGCTGATTCTTTTTTTTATTCTTTTCCTGCTGATCTTCTTTTTCTTTTTCCGGGTTTCTTTTCTGATCCTGGCTTTGTTTGTTTTTCTGCTCTTCAAGCTTCTTCAGAGCCAGTTCATAATTCTTTTTGGCATTGATATCATCGGGATTCAGAATCAAACTGTTTTTATAGCTTTCCAGTGCCTTTTCATACTGATTCAATCTGAAAAATGCATTTCCCAGATTGTATAAAAATTCAGGCTTCGAAATACCGGACCGCTCGGGATCGATTTTTGAAAATTCCTCCAAAGCGGTTTTGTATTTTTTTAACTGATATAGAGTGGAAGCAGTATTATTCTTCAGCTGGGCAAGCTCCGGTTTTACTCCCTTGGCGGACAGAAATGCCTGTAAGGCCTGTTCATATTTTTTTTCCCCGTAGGCCCTCATGCCCTGCTGATTCTTTTTAGCAGCCGGTTCGAACCAGTGCCAGAATAACAAAAAAGGTATTAGCAGCAGTAGGATTATCTTTTTTTCCATAATAGCTTTTTCTCGGTTAAAAACATTTCAAAAATAAGGCATATTATACCAATTATCAAGGGGTAGTAAAACCGCTTTTGCTTTTTTAATTTCATTCTTTTTGATAAAGCGGTTCGTTTGAATGATTTCAGGTTTTTCACAAATATATCAATGGCGGCCACATCGGTCAGGCGAAAATATTGCCCCCCGGTATCCGAAGCAATTCGGATCAGGGTCTTCTCATCGAGCCGGGTTCTGACCAGATTTCCATTTTTATCTTTTTTCCAACCGGTAATGTCTCCCTGATCATTTTTAATCGGAATCGGAGCGCCGGCCTGGACCCCGACCCCCACTGTAAAAACAATTATATTTTGCTTTCTTAACTCCTGGACGTATTCCTGCCACCTTTTTTCCTGATCTTCACCATCGGTGATCAGGATGACGATTTTTTTGCTTTCGGCAGAGGATTTAAACGATTGCAGCGCCAGTTTTAATCCCTGACTGAAATCGGTCCCCTGTTCTTCATCGGGACTGATTCCTGAGGCCTCGGTCATCAGCTTAAACGCTTCATAATCAATGGTGAGCGGACACTGGATATAGGCGGTTCCGGCAAAGTTGATCAAACCGATATAATCCGTATAGAAATGATCGACGATGGCATTCACCAGCTGCTTGGAGACTTCAAGCCGGTTGGGTTTCAAATCCTCCGCATTCATTGAATTTGAAGTATCCAGGAGAAAAATCATTTCAATACCCTTGATATCGACCTGTTCGAACACTTCTCCCCATTCAGGGCCGGCCAATGCCAGACCAAAAAAAATAATGGCTAGAACGGTCAGTGACGCCTTGAAAAATCCAATTTCCCTTCCACTTCTGAAGCCCAATTTTTTAAAAGCGGTTTCCGATACAAAGGCATTTAAAAGTTTTTTCTTTTTTATGAAATTATGAATAATCAGCAGCACATAGGGAATTAAAATCAAAAGTAAAAAAAAGGCTGTGGGATTTGAAAAACTCATTTCATGCGACTCCGGATTTTCATTATAGCAAATTTTTCCTACTTTGCCCAACTGACCTGAATCTCTCTCTTTATCTGTTTTAGATGCTTCTATTTGAATCATGGTTTCAGGCAATGGCTAGATTCAGGCGATTTCAATTGACTTTTTTTTTGAATCTTCTTACAATAAATTAATGTCCAAAGACAAAGTGACTTTAAAAATCCCCCGACCACTTTATGATCGGTTATCATCAATTATCAGCGAAAGCGGGTTCAGCAGTGTCAATGAATTTGTCGTCTATGTGTTAAGAGACCTGGTTTCGCTTGGATTCGATGACAAAAATGAATTAACCAAGGAGGAGACCGAAGCCATCAAAAAAAGGTTGAAGAACCTGGGCTATTTTTAATTCCCGGATATTTTAGTATCCCATATTTGACATGAAACCAAAAACCAATCGAAAATTCCGTTTTGAAAAGATATTGAAGCTTACCATCCGTTTAATCGACTTATTCTGATTATGCCCTCTTTTCAATTCTGGTATACATTGACACTGCTGGTCACACTCTCTATTATATTAATATCCGAATGGATCGAGACTGATATTGCCATATTTACGGCGTTATTGTTGCTGGTACTGGGAGGAGTAATTGATATACAAGAGGCCGTCAGTGGATTTTCCAATCAGGGAATGCTGACCGTGGGATTTCTTTTTGTGGTGGCTGCTTCACTTCAGAGAACCGGGATACTCAATACAATCGGGGAAAAACTGCTGGGAGATCCGGGGTCCACATCCAAAATATTATTTCGTTTCCTCCCGCCGGTTTCCGCAATTTCGGCTTTTTTCAACAATACCCCCATTGTTCTCATGTTAATTCCGGTGATCAACCTGTGGGCCAAAAAAACAAACCGATCGGTTTCAAAATTTCTTATCCCCTTGTCTTATGCCGCCATTCTGGGAGGTCTCTGTACCTTGATCGGAACCAGTACCACCCTGGTCGTCCACGGGTTAATGCTGGAACAGGGCATGAAAGGCATCTCTTTTTTTGAAATGTCAAAAGTAGGAGTACCCATCGCCATCATCGGCCTAATCGTAATCTCCACTATCGTCCACAGGTTTTTACCGGACCGTAAAGACCCCATCACCCGACTCGGTGGTCAGACCCGGGAATTTGTGGTGGTCATGATAACAGGAGAAGATTACCCGAATATCGGCAAATCAATCAAGGCGGCGGGATTACGCCATCTGAAAGGACTTTTCCTGTTCCAAATAGAAAGAAACAACCAGATCATTAACCCGGTAATCCCCGAAGAGATCCTGCAGTCAGGTGACCGCTTATTTTTTACCGGCCTTCCGGAAACCATCATGGAGCTTCAGAAACTGCCCGGTTTATATCTTTTAAAAAAAGCGACTCTTGACCTGAAACATTTTGATTCGGACCAAATGGGAGTGTATGAAGCGGTGATTTCACCCAATTCACCACTTATCGGGGAAAACATAAGAAAAAGTAATTTCAGAAGCAAATACAATGCGGTCATTATAGCCATCCATCGCAGCGGGGAAAGGATCAATAAAAAAATCGGAGATATCGTCATTCACCCCGGCGATACCCTGCTAATCCTGGCCAAACATGGATTTGTCGAGCAATGGTATCATTCGGGGGATTTTTATCTGGTTTCAAAATCAACGGATGTTTCATCAAAACCACCCAAATACATGATCATTTCCAGCAGCGTTTTGATTGGAATGATCGTAGCCATAGCCCTTAATCTGGTACCGGTTCTGCTGGCAGTTGGTATAGCGGCAGTCATCTTGATATTATCCAAATGCATTAGCCCCCATGATGCCCGTAACAGTATTGACTGGAAGGTGTTGTTGGTTATCGCTTCTGCCTTTGGTATTGCAAAGGCAATGGAGAATTCCGGCTTGGCAACTTATTTGGCCAGCCAATTGATTCTTCTGAGCACCTCAACCGGGATACTGGGTATGCTGGCCACTGTTTATTTCATGACCAGTATCTATACCGAAATTATAACCAATAATGCTGCCGCGGCACTGGTCTTTCCAATTGCCTATTCCGTGGCCACTCAGGCTGGAATTGATCCCAGGCCCTTTCTGATCACCGTGGCCATTGCGGCTTCCGCCAGTTTTGCCACCCCGATTGGCTATCAGACCAACCTGATGGTATACGGACCGGGAGGATACCGGTTCAAGGATTTTTTAAAGATAGGCATTCCCATGAATATAATAATCGGCATATTTGCCATACTAATCATTTATATTTGGTATTACTGAATATAGTTCATACTCCCGGAAAGATAGCGGATTGCTCACCCGGAACCTCAATTGACATTATGGAAGATAAGGACTACAATAAATTCCCGATTTTTAAAGGAGGCTCAATGGATTCGATGTTCGGATTAGTCATTCACCATGCCATCATGCTGCTGCTGTGTTTTTTGATTATGGCCAACCGCTATCTGAATCCCAAGAGTAAATATATCACAAGTATCATTCTAAACCTGCTCATCACCATGGTTATTGTCAATCTGGGTTTGCGATACGGCATGGTCAGTGCTATCATATCAATCTTCCTGTACCTGATATATATGATTATCATGAACAAACTGATCCTCTATATTACTGGAAAAATGGATAAATCCGATACCCTGCTGGACGAACTCAAGAAAAAAATATATAAAAACGGGGACTAACGTCCCTGCTTCTTATTTTTTTCCGCTTTTGAGTTTTCCTTAATCAATTTTTCAATATAGTTAATATATTCTTCTGGAGCCGATTTGATTTTTATCCCGAGCTTATTGGCAATATTGTCTGATTGGTTTTCCGGACAAATGAGCATCCACTTGACATCACCGGTGATGTCAAAGAGCTCATCTCCGGCCGCAATAAGTATGGAAACGTCTTTTTGATCCGGAACCGAATCGGAAGTAACCAAAAGCAGGCCTCCGGCAGAAACGTTTCCGGTTAAGCCCACCTGTTCAAAATTATTGGCACTGATATTGACTAGTAAGTTTTTCTTGATTCTCTTTTCAACCCGTGGCTTGGATTGAGTATTCTTTTTTTCAGACATTTTCCTCAAGACTGTAACCCAAATAAAATCAAGTTAACCCAGTTTATATAAACCTTTACTTTTAAAATTATGCATATTTGATGCCAGACAGGAAAAAGGCTTATTAAAAAAACAGCAAAAAAAAAATGCCGAGAAGGCGGATAAAGCCCGTTTATCCGGCAATAAACAATCGGACTGATATTCATTCTGGAAAACAGGCCAAAACAGGTCAAACAAAACGGGTAAATATTATACAATCCTGAACTTAAATTCATAGTTGTAGCCGTCCTGAAAACAAAAACATTATTGGGAAACCACCTTTCGGGGAATGCAGGGATTAATTCGGGATAGTATTTCATAATGAATCGAACCGCTCAAGTTCGCCAGATATTCGGCATCAATCTTTTCCCCGTTCTCTATTCCGATCAGCAATACCCGGTCCCCTTCTTTTACATTTTTAATATGAGTCACTTCGGCCATCATCATATTCATGCAGATCCGTCCTCTGACCGGGGCCCTTGAATCCCTGACCAAAATAGTGGAGATATTGGACAATCGGCGATCGTAGCCATCATAATATCCAACCGGGATTACAATCATACGGGAACGGCTGAAAGTCTGATAGGTCAAACCATAGCCAATGTACCGGCCTTTTTTTATGGATCTGACCTGAGCCACTTTTGATACCCAGCTCAAAACCGGTTTTAAATCGATTTTCTCTTTGTTTTTTTCAATGTAAGAAATATGGGTTTGCTTTGAGGGCCAGTAACCGTAGGCAGATATTCCCACGCGAACCATGTCAAAGTAAGTTTGCGGAAACAGCAGCGCAGATGCCGAACAGGAAAAGTGCCGGAGAATCTTTCGGGTTTTAACTTGAGCCCACAGTTCATTGAACAATTCCAGTTGGTGATCGGCACAGGAGTGATCGGTTGTATCTTCGATATTGGCAAAATGGGAATACAGGCCTTTGATTTCAATGCCGGTTTCATCCGGCTGGTTCAACAACTCTTTGATCTCCGGTAACTCCATTCCCAGACGCGAGGTGCCGGTATCCATTTTCAGGTGCACCAGGGCTGTTTGCCTGACCTTGTGGGAAAATTGTCTGACCCTTTTCATATAGTCCAGGGAAGGAACCACTATTTCAAATTTCTGCTCGATTAATTCACTCAACTCCTCATCATCTGCCCAGCCGATGACCAGAATTCGCTTGGTTCCGGCCTCTTTTCTGACCTCCAGGGCTTCCGGAAGCGAATCCACCGCATAATATCCGATAAAGGGTAGATTCTTGCTCAAGCGGACAATATCTACCAAACCGTGACCATAGGCATTGGCTTTGACCACAAACATGATATGCTTGCCACTGATCCGGTGAAAGAGAGTCAGATTGTGCTTCAAATGATCGGCATTGATTTCAATATGGGTCTTCATTTCAACCAATCAATGACTTCCTTCACCTGCTGCAACTGATCCATCGGAGCCACCAGGATACCATTCCGGGTATTGATCACCACCAGGTTGTCAAGCCCGATGGTGGCTATGGGCTTGTTCTCAGTTGAGAACAACAGGCAGTTATGACTGGCAATCGCCACATGGCTACCGATCTGGACATTCCCGAGGTTGTCTTTGGGATTTAATTCATAGACACTGGACCAGGCCCCTACATCACTCCATGAAAATGCCGCCTGGAACATCTTCACCTCTTTCATTTTTTCCATCAACACAAAGTCAATGGAATCGGGTTTGATGGCATTAAAAACGTTACGGAATTTCCCGGGTTGGTGAAAGGACTTCTCCAACTCATTATATACTCTTGAATAATCAAGGGCATACTCATCCAGGAATTCTTTGAAAAATTTCAGTTTATATACAAACATGCCGGAATTCCAGTAATAATTCCCCTGCTTTACATATTGTCTGGCCCGGGGGAGTTTTGGTTTTTCCTTAAATTTCTTTACCCTGAAGAAATCGGTTTCATTAAACCGGATACTTTTGGATTTATCAAAATTGATGTATCCATATCCGATATGGGCCATGTGGGGTTTGATCCCCGAGGTAATCATCCAGCGCTGGTCGGCAAACTCCAGGGCATCAACCATCTGGGTTTTAAACATATCCGTATCCGGAATGTAATGATCAGCGGGCACTACCAGCATATTGGCATTTTTATCAATACGGGAAAGCACAATATTTGCCAGTATCAGGCAGGGCGCGGTATTTTTGGGGGAGGGTTCGGCAATAAAATTGGACACCGGGAATTCAGGTATGGATTTCCTGGTCAGTTCCAGGTATTTTTTATCGGCCACAATATAAATATTGTCCGGCCGTATAAATGCCTTCAAGCGATTATAAGTCTGAAGGATCAGGGACTGCTGGCCCACGATATTGAGAAACTGTTTGGGTACTTCCTCGGTACTGTAAGGCCAGAAACGGGTTCCCTGACCCCCGGCCATGATCAATCCGAAAGTGTTCTTCTTCATCCTATCTAATTAACACAATCCCCAATAAAATACAATATTTTTCTTCATCATGCCAATCATTCATGTCTATAAAATAAATGCCATAAAACAGGATAGAATTCTACATTTTCGAAAACATAAATTGAAATTAAAATTATAATTTCGTAGAATTCTAATATACGGAAATATGTGGTTTTTGTTTAAATCTTAATAACGGTGAGAAGGAGGCTGAATCATGAAAGTTTGGGTATTTATTGTATTGCTGTTTTCCCTGGTGGGCCTGGCCCTGAGTATCATCAAGGGTGCCCCCATGGAATTGATGATGGTAAAAGACATCATCCTGTTGTTGATTACCCTGGGTATGCTGGTGAGGATCAGCTATAAAACCAAGCAAGGAGAGAGGGAAAAAGGCGAGAAAAAATAGCTTCGTTTTTATTCTAAAAATTAATACTATCTTTAGGGTTATCATGGATAAAAGTAGAAAACTATTTCAGTTGTGGCTCATTCCAGTCTTATTTTTAATGATATCCGGATTGATTTTTGCCGTAGAAATCAAAATCAGCAATGCCGGGGGTACAACCTTGGCCTATATCTCAGATGAAGGCCGGATCGAAAACAGCGGACGGATCACCATGGGGTATGTGAACTCCGGCGGCCGGGTTGAAAATGCCGGTCGATCCACCCTGGGATACATCGAGGATGGCCGGATCGAAAATTCGGGCTGGTCCACCATCGGATATATCAACTCGGACGGTCGATTTGAAGATGCGGGAAGATCAACCCTGGGGTATATCTCTTCGGGACGTGTAGAAAACGCCTCCCGCTCAACCGTATTGACTTTTTCCGGACCCAGTGATAATAAAAAAATCGGAGCATACATCTTCTTCTTTAACCAGGTACTTGAAAAAAAGTAATTTTTTTAATATTACTGAACCCGACCATTTCTCTCCTATGAACACCAATCAATTAAATCATCAATCCAAGTTAAAAAAACGCAAACCCCTGCTGGCTGCGATCCTGAGCCTCCTGTCTTTGGGACTGGGCCAGGTTTACAACGGAGACATTTTGAAAGGAATTGTTTTAAACCTTGTTTTCTGGGCGACATTTTTCTGGTATGGCTGGTATACGGTCTCGGCCTATTTCAGCCTTCACTGCGATCTGATATTCTTTCTGATCACAGCCGGCGGTTTCGTACTGTTAAAAATCTATTCGATCGTCCAGGCCTTTATACGGTCGCGCCGGATGGGCAAAACCTATCAACTGAAACCGATCAACCGCTGGTATGTGTACCTTCTCTTTGTCCTGATACTGCTGATACCCCCCATTTTTTCTGAACAATGCCATTCGAAATCAGTCCCTGCGCGACACGTCATTCCCCCATCCCTTCAGATCGGAGAGCGCCAGAACGGCTTTTCTGAATCACTACGACCAGCAGGCCGGGCAGTGGCCGGTGGCGTTCGAAACCAGGATGGTTGAATCCGCATACGGAAAGACCCACGTCTGGATCAGCGGGCCGGAATCGGCTCCGCCGCTGGTACTCCTTCATGGAGGCCCTTCCAATTCGCTGCAGTGGAAAACCAATATCAAGGCTCTGTCCCGGAACTACCGGACCTTTGCCATAGACATCATTATCGGGACAGGCCGGAGCATCAACACCGGATCCATTGAAAAAACATCCGAACTGGTCAGCTGGCTGGATCAAACCCTGGCCGGTCTGGGATTGAAAGACAATATCAACATGATGGGGCTATCCTACGGAGGGTGGATTGCCAGCCAGTACGCGCTGGCCGGACAGAAGCGACTGAATAAAGTCATATTGATCGCACCAGCCGGAACCGTATCTCCCCTGTCCATGAAATGGATCAAGTATGCCGTGCTTTCCCTGATTCCGCATCGCCACTTTATACGGAATTTTCTGTACTGGGTTCTGCCTGACTTTTACCGTAAAGACCGATCCGAACTCGACCGGCACGTCGAGGAGTCATTTCTGGCCATGCGCTGCTTCAAACCCGCCCATCTCTTGAATCCGACCGTGTTGACTGAAGCCGATTGGAAACAGATCAAGATACCCTTATTGTTCCTAATCGGAGAAAACGAAAGAATTTATCCCAAAAAAGCTGCACAAGTTATTAAACACCTCCATTCAATCGCCCCCCAGATCCGGACAAAAATCATACCTGACGCCGGCCATGACCTAACCTTTGTACAGGCAGCGCTGGTTAATAAAACAATACTGGAATTTTTAAAATAAGTTGCTGAATATCCTATCTGAAGCCAGTTATTTATTACAACAAAATGTATGAAATACTTGACAAATTGTAATAATTATATTACTATTTGAATGAAAATGATTACTGTTGATCAAATTTTTGAAACCAAAATTTAGGAGGTTACAATGACACAATTAAAAAAAAGATCTTTATGGACGCTTTTGATATGGAGCATCGCTCTGGTTGGAATGCTTGTTGTCTATTTGTCCGGAGGCGGGCCATCAACTTTTTTAGAAACTGATCGCAGGGTGGAGCTAACCCGAATATTCATTACAGCAGGATACGTATTGTACTTCATCATGCTTATCCTGACCCGGATCCGATCCATCGATCCACTAATCAAAGATGAGCGGGATGAACAGATAGCCAGGCGGGCCTACATGACCAGTTTTTATACACTGCTGTATTACGTTTTTCTCTTCTCTCTTTTCCTATACTGGTTTTTTAAAATTCACAAAGAAACTGCAGTTATGCCTGTGGGCTGGGTATGGATCCTGGCCGTATCCTCAATGTGTGTTGGATTTATCTGCAGTTCGGCAGCTACACTGATTTATGATGCAAGAATGAGCGGACATGGCCAAAGCTGAAATTAAAAACAGGGTCAGGAAACTGAGATTTGAAAACGGAGAAATGTCTCAGCATGAACTCGCAGATCGTACCAGGTGTACACGTCAGACAATAATTGCACTGGAGCAGGGCAAGTATGTACCATCACTCGCTCTGGCATTCAAGATCGCGCATGTTGTCGGTATGTCTGTGGATGAAGTGTTTGAATATCAAGAGTGAAGCCAGTGATGAAGCTTATTAAAATTCTTACCTTTAATGGTGCGATTATTTCTCAAGGGCATTGCGGATAAAAATTTCAACATCCTTCCTGAACTTGGCATGGGAGGACCGGCGGACATACATCATGTGTCCCGACTCGTAATAGGCCATTGTGATGTTTTTCAAGAGTTCCGGGGGCAATCCCATATGAGCCACGGTGAAATCGGCATCAAAATAGGGTGTGGCAAAATCATAATATCCGCTGGCAATCAGCACCTTGAGCCGGGGATTGAAATGCATGGCCTGTCTCAGTATCTCTGCCGTGTTGAGATAACCACTGCCGTTCGGCTTCAGCTTCCAGGGCCAGACCCGGGCCATATAGTGATAGGGCAAATCGCTTTTGTATTTGAGTTCCCGCCTGATATAGTCGTTGAGGAGCGAAACATATGAGCCGACCACCACAGACCAGCTCTGATCGAAATCCGGTTTTTCACCGGCTGAATCCCGGTCAATTCCGGTGTAGCGGGTATCCAGGCGTCCGACCGTTTTTCCCTGATCGCGAAGCAGTTCCTTGTAAAAACGGTCATCGGTAATCCTGAGGTTGCAGTGTTCGATGAATTCTTCTGAAAGTCCGGTAAAAAGAGATAGCTTCTTTGCAATGACTTTTTTTCTCTTGGGAGACAGGCGGTTTCCTAATAACAGGGCCTGCGCATACTCATTCAGGGCAAAGTTTTCGGCCTGAGCCAGAAGTATTCTCAGTTCTCCGGACATGTCCGGCCCCAGCTTCTTATGATACCAGGCGGCCGCCGTATAGGAGGGCAGAAAAATGATATAGGCCATGTCATTGCCAATACTCCAGTCGGTATTCTGCCAGTTGAGAATGGTGGAAATGAGGACGATACCGTTCAGGAACATGCCATACTTAGTCTGAAGGTAATCGGACAATCCGGAGACCCTGGTTGTGGCATAACTCTCACCGGCAAGAAATTTAGGTGAACTCCATCTCTGGTTCCGGGTCACATAGAGGCGTATAAATTCTCCAACCGATTCGACATCCTTTTGAAATCCGTGGAACTGCTTGGGATCCTCTCCGGGAAGAGCCCTGCTGTATCCAGTTGAAATCGGGTCAACAAAGACCAGATCGGTCAGATCAAGCACACAGAATGGATTGTCAACCAGCCTGCCGGGAGGCGGAAGAACCGGAAAGCCCTCTTCATCGAGCAGGGATATTTTGGGTCCGAATGCCCCCAGATGAACCCAAACCGCAGCCCCGCCCGGCCCTCCGTTGAAACAGAACATGATGGGACGACTGGATGGATCACCCGTATTATCCCGGGTATAGGCAATAAAAAACACAGACCCCTTGGCTTTGCCGCCCTCGTTTTTGAGCAGGATATTACCGGCTGTTGCGGTATAATTCAATGATTTTCCCTTTATAACCATTCGATGTTTGGTAACCGACGTGGTTTCCTTCCACATCCCAGGCACTTTTGTTGTCGATTTTGATTGGGCAGGAGATTTCTTTTCTTGGGGTTTGGTATCGACTCCGGAACCATGAATCGACCAAACAAACACCAACAACAACCATACAATCACACGGAAAAGTCTTTTATTTTTCATACTGAAATTATAGAGAACCGGGAGATCATTTTCAAGAGAGAAAGCAAAAGGTTATTCGGTTACTCAACCACTTTGACCAAATCACTGAAAAGGGTCTTGGCATCCTCTAATTTTTTCTCGTTGCCGTACACGCAAATGATGTTTTTCTCCAGGATATCCGCAATCAATTTCCACATTCCCTGAATATCCTGGGCCGTGGTTTTCAGAATTTCATTCCGTTCTTTTTGGATATTTTCAAAAGGGGTTTTTTCCAGATAGCGTGACAGGGCCACCCGGCCTTTTTCAAAGGGCAGCAGGGGTCGGTCCATACTGGAAATGGTTCCGATGATGTAACGGGTCATTTGTCGTTCTTCCGACTTGAATGTTTTCAGGTAATCGACAGCCTTGGTATAATTCTCCAGGGTTTTTTCAAGGTTGGGATCCCGGTAGGAACCGAACCACAGATAACCGTCTCTGGAAAAGGAGGAAAAACCACCATAAGCACCTCCGACCACCCGGATGGCATTATACAGATAATTACGGGAAAGAATCTGCCTCAATACCATCATTTTTCCGGAATATTCATATCCAAGGTCTTTGAAATTATATCCCTGGATGACATATTGAACCTTCGATGCAGAAAGCAGACCTTCGTTTTTCTTTTGATAATCAAAACTGTATTTTTCCGTCTTAACCGGTTTATCTCCGAGAAAATTGAGGAACTTGGGGAAATGCTTCTGGAAAACCGGATAATCATCCTGGGAACAGGTGATTCCCACCATCAGATTGTTTCGGTTGAAGATCAGTGCAGCCACTTTTTCCAGCTTATCAATGACCGCTTTGGAATCCCGGTCAAAATTCCGGGCAATATCGGTGATAAACCGATAGTAGGACAGTCCCCGGGTCAATTCAGTGTATTTGCCCGAAGGTGAAAAATAAGACTCATGACGCATCAGGGCCACATTGAGTCCCCGGTTCTTCATCATGGACTCCAGTTGCGACTGCAGGCGGGTAATGACCTCTTTCAGCCTTTTGGGATCATTGTATATGGTATTTTTGATGATTTCCCCCTCCAGACCCACCAGTTTCTGAAATTTTGAGGCCATCACCTTGGCATCCACCACAAATTTGGGCAAAAAGGTTTTCCTGTTGCTGTTTTCCAGATACACATTCACCCGGGTACTCAACCCACCGGTATGGATGTTGAGTTCGGTATCCAGTTCACCGTAACTGAATTTTTTGGTATTCAGTTCCCCCAGCACATCTGATAGTAGTGAGACATAGGCAATTGAATCCTGGGGAATGACCCGGGTATCAAACATCAATCTTAAATAAATGATTTTATTGGTGAAGACCGGAAAGGACAGTAATTTGACTCCGGATTCTGAATTTTCCTTAACCTGGAGATCTTCTGCTTTTGGATTCACATCCTGCAGGGACAGTAATGGAATGGACTTCAGGGCTTCGGGCGAGTCAGGGGTTTTCTGATACTTCTTCAGGGCCTTGGTATTTTCCACCAGTCTCTCCAACTCGGCATCCGACAGGGAGGCCTTGTACCTGACCAGTTCTTCTTTGGTCTTTTTTGTCTTTTCCGCTTCCAATCCTTTTCGGGGCTGGAGTATCAGTAACAGACTGTGGGTATTGTTCAGCATGTATTTATCGATAATTTTTTCCAGATAATCACTGGTCAAGGCGGTTTTGATCGTCATAAGGGGTTTCTCATACTCCAGGGACATAAAGGGATCATCGGCAAACATCCATCCGGTGAGGGCCCGGTAATTGTCCAGAATCGCCTTGGGAATTCTTGAAGTCTGGCTGCCTTCACGCAGGTTGAATTCCATCCGGTTGATCACACCTTCAACCATTCGTTTATCCAGTCCTTCTTTGACCAGTTTTTCCAGGGTATCGAAAACTATTTTCTTGAAATCATCCTTGTCACTGACATTGGCATTCCGAACCGTTATTGAAAATACGTTTTGTTTGTTCTCATCCACGCTGGCACTGACATCTTTTCCGATTCCGGCCTCAACCAGCGCCCGTCTCAACGGGGCAGAGGGTAAATTCAGCAGGACTTCACTTAAAACATCCAGTGACATGGAGAGATCTTGTTGAATACCCTGTCCGATGACAAAATTCAAATTCAGAAAGGTCTGATCCTCTAATTTCCCCTGTGCAGAGATGGCATAGTCAGCAACCACCTCTTTCATTTTAGCAAAAGGTTTCTGAAGCGGGATAAAGGAATCGACTTTGATCCGGTCAAACTTGGACAGGTATTTCTCATCAATAAATTTCAGCTCAGCCGCTAATTTTCCATCCCCGTATAGGAAAATATAACTATTGGAGGGATGATAATATCGCTTGTGAAATGACAGAAATGTTTTGTAGGTCAGCTTGGGAATAGCTTCGGGATAACCACCGGAGCTCAAACTATAGGCATTGTCCGGAAACAGATGCTTATAAGCCTGAAAATCAAGTTCCCGTTCCGGAGAGGAAAAGGCCCCCTTCATTTCATTGTATACGATTCCGTTATATATGAGCTCACCGTCTTTCTTCTCCAATTCGTAATGCCAGCCTTCCTGTTGAAATATTTTGGGCTCGTCATAGATTAAGGGCATTAACACCGCATCCAGATACACATGCATGAGATTGAAGAAATCCTTGTCATTCCGGCTCGAGACCGGATACATGGTCCGGTCATTGGCAGTGAATGCGTTTAAAAATGTATTCAATGAACCCCGGGCCAGAATATCAAACGGGCTTTTTACCGGAAAGCTCTTGGATCCATTTAACACGCAATGTTCCATAATATGAGGAAGTCCGGCATCGGATTCGGGCGGTGTCTTGAATGATATGCAGAATGTTTTATTATCGTCTTTGGCCTCGATTTTCAACAAACGGGCCCCGCTCTTTTGATGCAGGAATAATTTGCCCACTGCATTCATTTCTTTGATCATTTTTTGTTTGATCAGCTTGAAACCATGGTAAACCTTGCCAACTTCCATATCTTCAGCCTCCAGCATTGAATTTCCAAAAATCATCATCATACTCAGTATGAATATGATCAGACTTAAGGTTTTTTGTTTTTGCATAAAAATATCCTCCTAATCTATTTTAAAACCTTTTATACGTTTATCAAACGGTTTTGGTTAAAAAAAGAGTACTATTATATCATATATTACCGGAATTTTTGATTTTTCGATCTAAAAAGAGATTGAATGGTTTTTTACTATAGACAATCTGTGAACCTTTTTGATTTCATCAATATAGGATTTTTTTATATCAAGTTCCTTTGCAATTTTCGGCCATGTCGAAATAACATCGGTGATCTCTTTAACAATGGATCTATAAGAATCTATACGCTGATCAACACCGACTTTGTGAAGATCCTTTAACGTAAATTCATCTCTTTTACCATTAATGGTCATTTGATGTCGGTTTGTCCATTCCCCTTTGGGATTATATGAATAAATAACATCATAAGCTGGTGATAGTTTCCAATTGCCTGTTTTATCCATTAAAAATGAGATATTTTTCGTATGGTCGTCCTGGTTTCGTGAAATGACATTAAATACCATTCGTCTGTATAGTTGTTCAATATCATATGGCGATAAATTAAGCTCACGTAAAATCTGAAAAGCCTGTTCATATGAATAGGCTCCAGGGGAATTAAAATCAAAGTGAGATATTGCACATAAGGTTTGTAAATGAATTTTTTCGCCCTCTACTCTGTCAAAACGTTTTGTCATAAAATGATACCTGTTATTTTCTTTTAACAGTTCACAATCTGTCATATTGATTCCACAGGATTTTGCCAATTTACCATACGCATATTCGATTTTTCCAAAACCTTCTGGATCCTCCAATGAATTATCTTTTATTCCGTCAAATTTTAAGATCCAGTACGAAAAGCCTTCAGGAGCTTTGACCTGGCCCGACCTTATTTCATTTGTATTTTCATTATATGCAATAACAGCTTTTGGCCTGTTTCCTCCTGCAGATGTACCAACACGGATAATATTAAGAAGTGCTTCAGAAGATGCAGATGTATTATCTATAAAATTAGTATTTAATCTGGATCTTTCATTTAGTACGGTTTGAGCCAACTCCAGGAGTTTTGAGACTTCAACCGGTACAGATTTATCAATATCTTTATTTAATATAGGTTTAAATTCTAATGCACCCATTCCCCTTTTCCCTGTATAACATAATCTTTCAATTGGACTGAAAGTTTCAGGTGTTCTTCCTTCTCTTGCAAGCCATGAATCTATGATACTGTTCCCGAATTTATCCGGAAGAGAATCTGAGAGAAGCCCGGGTAATCCCTTAAAGGTATTTTTGGGAAGGTTTCTGAATTCAAAAGAAGGCCTTTTTCGTTTGATCGCTTCACTTAAAGGCATTGTGAGTGGTGAGAGGTTCAAATCCATATTTAGAAATTTTGAATCAAATTCAAAAGTTGCATATTCTTTTTCGGCATTCCAGGAAACTGCACCAACAAGGTTTCCCCAGATATTTATATAAGCTACATCAACTCTTTTTTCCAAATTATAACTCCTATATTACTTAACACTTTTTGAGGCCCTCTTCCTGGCCCTGCCTTTTAATTTTGCAAGCTGCAGAGGACTAATCCCCTGCTCAGGTAATATCGAATCGAGTTCATCAAGTTCCTTCAATGCTCTGAGTATCTGTATAAAAGTCAGCATACTAAAAGGTTTGCCCTTTTCAACTTCCACAATTGTTGATCTGTTTAAGCCTGATAGCTTTGACAGATCCTTTTGCGAAATATTTTTTTCAAGCCTTTTTTGTTTTAAACGTCTACCGATCTCTTTTAATATTGCAAAATCAGTAAATCCATAAATACTCATAATGTCCCCCAAATCCATCATTTTTCTATAATTATGCCATTAATGATGGAAAATACCAACATATATATATGTATTCAAAGTGTGTTTTTTTCAACTTTTATTTAGGATTTAAAATTAAATTAACTATTTACCGAAATCTTGAAAGTAAAAAGAATATGCGCGTTTGTACCCTTTATCTCCATTTGAGTAATGAAATTCTTGAAGAAGTCAAGAAAGCAACGACCGTCCCCAATCCTTTCTAAAACCAATTCAAGAAAATATTTTTTATCTTTTGAAGATTTAAATATCTTCTCCCCATTTATGCCCCTGTTCATGACATGGTGAAAGGCATCTTTGTAAGTAATTCTTGGGTGACGCATAAAAAAAATATCAAATAGATGTCATACTGTCAAGCAACGTCCCCATTTCATTGGGTGGGTAAAACCAGAAAAATAAGGGTGGGTGCAAACGTGCAAATAGGCCTTTTTTTCTTTTAATCAAATTTTCAGGTTTCAATGCACCGACTCCACTATTTTTTTTATAATGCTAAAATAAAAGTCCCTCTTAAAGTTCATTTCTTCGTAGTCCACTTTCCTTTCTTTGTCTTTTGGGATATATTATGTGTAACAATTTTAAGGAGGAAGAAAATTGAAGCCGAAACTTTTCACTATATTGCTTATTGTGGTTTTGATGAGTACGCTATTTCATCCAGGTTGTAAGACCGTAGAAGAATGCAGCTTCAATATCACCGGTATCTGGCAGGTCTCTATTACTATTACCGACTGGTCAGCTACATGGACAGAAACTTTAACATTTATTGGGAGCACACTCAGTGGTGTGTCAACTGGCTTTAAGTACCAGCACGTAAATGTTCAAAACGGAACATATACAGTTACCAATTGTACAACCGTTCAATTCATTTTTAATTATTTGGATCTCGGGACACAATTGATTTGGATGTTTAATGGCAGTTCTACCTCAGAAAACACTATGAGCGGTACAGGCACCTACTATAATGACTGGAGTGGTTCCACATTGAGTCTTACCTGGACAGCCACAAGAACTTAATATATTAAAGTTTTTCCAGGTTTCGATGCACCTCCCCCAATCCATTTTTTTTATAATGCCAAAATGAAAGACGTGATCCTATTAACACACCGAGCATGGAGGTTTCCTAAATTGTCACACTGTCAAGCACCGTTAAGCCTCTTACTTAATAAAAAGCAGGTAGAAGAAACACAAAAATTATGCTTGAAAAGTCAAACACAGATTTGACCCCTTTATATTGTATACGTCCCTTTTATCTTTTAATTTTAATTTCTAAAGTGTTATGATAAAAACAAAGTATTTAATATGATCAATAGAAGGAAAATTATTGAAACCTTTGAACAAATATTTCTTTTAGAGCTGCATCATTTAAAAAATCGACCTGATCTAATATTTCAACAGTTGTATAATGAGCTGCAGTGGAAAGAAAGAGAAATTAAGGAAATTGTAGAAAAAGCAAGGAAAACATATTTACATTCCGGAAGATCATTTCTCCACCAGTACAGAAAACCCAAAGTTGAGGTAAATCATCTGATGATGACCTTGGCAGGGCATAAAGATGCGGTGAATGCTTGTGTCTATTCCCCAAATGGGAAACACATTGTTTCAGCTAGCAGTGATAATACCTTAAAGATCTGGGACAGTGAGAATGGCCAGGAAATTGCCAGACTAACAGAACATACAAGTAGGATAAAAGCATGCGCCTATTCTCCTGATGGTAAATGGATTGTTTCAGCAAGTACTGATAGAACCTTGAAGTTATGGAGCGGTGAGACATTTCAAAAAGTTTTCACACTGAAGGGACATTCAGGTGTTGTACACTCTTGTGCGTTTTCTCCGGATGGGAAGAAAGTGGTATCAGCAAGTAATGATTATATGTTAAAACTGTGGGAAACAGAGACAGGAGAGGAGCTAGCAACTCTGAAAGGGCATTCAAATTTAGTAATATCCTGTGCATTTTCACCGAATGGAAAAAGGATTGTGTCAGCTAGTTTTGATAGAACATTAAGAATCTGGGACGCTGAGACTGCCCAAGAATTAACGATATTATTAAAAAATACCAGATTGATATTTTCCTGTGCTTTTTCCCCTGATGGGAAAAAGATTATCTCATCATGTGATGATTCCACTTTAATAGTTATAGATATTAAGACCGGCCAAACATTAGACGTATTAATCGGACATAATAAATTATCTGGTGCTGCTATATCTATGTCAGATACTGGTGGTGACCCATCTTTTTCCGGATGGATATTATCTTGTTCATATTCTCCTGATGGGAAAAGAATTGTTTCAGCTGGTTATGATGGAACCTTAAAAACCTGGGACGCTGAGACTGGCCAAGAATTAATGACTTTTAAAGAACATATAGGCCAGATAAATTTCTGTTCATACTCCCCTGATGGGAAAAGGATTATCTCAGCTGGTGCTGATAACACAGTAAGGGTATGGGATTGTGAAATCTATAAAGAGAGAGAAATCAGGAGAGAATTAGCTATACTTAAAGGTCATAACTCGACTGTTAAGTCATGTGTTTATTCCCCTGATGGAAAAAGAATTATATCTGCAAGTCGTGATAATACCTTAAAAATCTGGGATAGTAAGACAGGGGAGGAGACACATACCCTAACTGGGCATACTGATTCTGTATGCTTCTGTTCATGGTCTCCAGATGGAAGAAGAATTATATTTGCAAGTGAAGATAAAACTTTGAAGATATGGGATGCAGAAACAGTAAAAGAAATTACCATACTAACAGGACACACAGGTGGGATAATAGCATGCGCCTATTCTCCTGATGGGAGAAGAATTATATTTGCATGTGAAGATACAACCTTAAAAATCTGGGATAGTGCAACAGGGAAGAAGACACATACCCTAACTGGGCATACTGATTCTGTATGGTTCTGTTCATGGTCTCCTGATGGGAAAAGAATTGTATCTGCAAGTGAAGATAAAACGTTAAAGATATGGGATGCAGAAACAGGAAAGGAAATTACTACACTAACAGGACACACCGGTGGGATAATAGCATGCGCCTATTCCCCTGATGGGAAAAGAATTGTTTCTGGAAGTAGAGATCTAGCCTTGAAGGTCTGGGATAGTGAGATTTTTATGGATCAAGCGACATTAAAAGGCCACATTGGAATGATAACTTCTTGCAATTTTTCACCAGATGGAAGAAGAATTATATCTTCAAGTACCGATAAAACCTTAAGGGTCTGGGATATTGAGAATTTTAAAGAATTGCTAACCTTAAGAGGACATGTTGATACAGTAACCTCTTGCAACTTTTCACCAGATGGAAGAAGAATTATATCTTCAAGTGACGATAAAACCATAAGGATCTGGGATAATAAGAATGGTGAAGATTTAGTAATACCAATAGGACATACTGATGTGGTAGATGTCTGGGCTTATTCCCCAAATGGGAAACAAATTACATCTGGAAGTTTTGATAAAACCTTAAAGATCTGGGATGTAGATAGGGGAGAAATATTTTCTACACTAATTGGACATAATGATAAAATAACGGCCTGTGCTTATTCCCCGGATGGGAAAAAAATAATCTCGGGTAGTCGTGATAATACTTTAAAAATTTGGGATAGTGAGACAGGGCGGGAAATCCATACCCTAACTGGGCATAGAGGTGAGGTGAATGCTTGTGTCTATTCCCCAAATGGGAAACACATTGTTTCAACTAGCGATGATAATAACTTAAAGATCTGGGATGCAGAAACAGGAAAGGAAATTACTACACTAACAGGACACACCGGTGGGATAATAGCATGCGCCTATTCTCCTGATGGGAGAAGAATTGTATCTGCAAGTCAAGATCAAACCTTAAAAATCTGGGATAGTAAGACTTTTGAGGAATTGCAAACATTAAGAGGTCATTTTGATGGAGTATACTCTTGTGATTTTTCCCCTGATGGGAAAAAAATTATCTCAACAAGTGCTGATAAAACCATAAAAATATGGGATATTGAGAGAGGTAATGAGTTACTTACATTAATAGGATATTGGTTCCATAAAAATTCACTTTATGGGAAAAGAATGATTTCCGGACTTTCAGATGGCAGTGTTAATGATAAATTAAAGGTTTTGGATACAGAGACAGGAAGAGAGATTGTCACTCTTATAGGACATTCTGGACTTATATTAGATTGTGCTTGGTCTCCGGATGGGAAAAGAATTGTTTCTGGAAGTAGAGACCTAACCTTGAAGGTCTGGGACAGTGAAATAGGAGAGGAATTATTTATTTTTTATACTAGATATTATGTAAACAAATGCAATTTTTCTCCTGATGGAAAATCAATTGTAGCTGGGGATTATAATGGGAATGTATATTTTCTTAAATTAGTATGAGTATATATATTTGAACACTAAATCTCAGGCCCAGTTGGAATTAAGTAAAGTATTTTTATCAAATAAAAAAAAGGGAAAAAAGGGGGACGTCCATTAAAAGTTCATTGTCAAGTAAATAGATCAATTTTTTTGATTTTTTTTCAAAATCGGTTTAAAATTTAATTCAATGGTAACGATTAGCCCTTCTCACGCCCGTGTTTTCTGTTATTTTTGGTTTGCAGGGTTAAAATTCCCGCACCAGTCATCCATATGGATTTGGAGAATAAAAATATGGAAATATATCCAAAAAAAATATTTATTCTCCTTTGCACCTTTTGGTGCTCCAGAAAACCTTTGGTGCCATCCCATGTCCATAATTTTGGGTTTGCAGATAACTTATGGCTCTTTGTCCAACCCCGATTGGCTCAAGGGATGGGCGAGAGTTACTAAACATTACCATTTGTAAAGGTTGCGGCAGTTTTCCAATCAGATCTGGTGGTTCTTAGTCCAACCCCATTACTGGTTCACTGCCGCAGTCTGTTTTTTTATTGGTCCGAATATACGTTCAATATTATAGTCTTCTTGATTTTTCATCACATAGTAAGAAGCACGAGCAATTTTATGAGCTAAAGCTTTTATTGCTACAATATTACTTGTTTTAGCAGCTTTTCTCTGGAAAAATCTCATTGCATAGGGGCAATTTTTTTTCGCATGATTGGCTACTTCAACATAAGCCCAGGATAAATATTTATTACCATTCTTTCTGTTGTTTTCACCTTTCTTTTTTCCATTCGAGTATTTACCACTTGAAACACACCTGCTATAAGAGGAGTAATTTCCTACTTTTCTAAAACGATCGATTTCTCCTACTTCAAGCGAGATAGTGAGAGCAAGAATGTTCCCTATTCCGGGGATAGTCAATAGTTTTTGGAATTGGGACATAGGTTTAATAAAATCTAAAACCTTTTTTTCAATTTCTCTTATTCTCTCACTCAGAAAGATGATTGTTGCAATATTGGCCTGTATGGGCAGTCCTTTGCCGAACTAACATTAAACGCTTCCTCAGTAAATCTCTTATGGGCCTCTCTTTCTTAGGTTAAATATAACCAGTGGGTAATATCCCTAATCTTAATAACTCTGCTAAAAAAAAGCATCACCCTGGTCATTTACATACTTCTTGCCTTCATACTGCTTGATTGCTGACGGATTTTCCAGATGGACTTTGTAACCATCTTCAATTAGAGGATCAACCAACCAGTACCAATTTTAAGTAGATTCTACAACAACTCCTTCAATTTTCTCTTTAAAAGGCTGCAACTCCCCGGATATCAATGCATAATGATTGGGAATCTTCTTCCTGTAAATTCGCTTACCATCCTCATCTACCATACCTAACACCGTGTTAGTAGAATGAAGATCCATACCAACATAATTTTTCATAAAACACCTCCTTTATTAACTATTTGAAGGTATTTTACTACTTTTATTTAATCATACAGAATGCCTTCTATATGATTATCAGGTCTTTGATTTAAGTATTTGTCCTTTTTTATAAACTCAAGAATTCAAGCACCGTCCCCGTCTTCGTCTTCCGTCTTATTCTTTTTTATTTTTGTGGAGTTTTCTTTTTGGCTGTATAGACTCCTGAAGGTTGATAAATTTCGAAACCGGTTACGTTGCCTTCTTCATCGATTAAAAATTTCAGGTTGATCATTTTATATTGTTTAATGGAAAATTCGTCGCCCAGTTGAGGCTCCAGATCGAAAAGCGGTGCTCCAGGTAATAGCAGAGTAAGGCTTTTCCCTTTCAATTCCACGGTGAAGGTCTGGCCGCTAAAATCATACTGCCCGGTAAACTGTTTCAGGAACTCCGGATCGTAAAAACGGGCAGCCGGTTTCATTTTGAAAACAATCTCCTCAAGGGTCGCTTCAAAAGGAACTTCCAGAGCTGACACAAGACCTCTTACATTGGTTCTGAAAGTCAGCTTGGTATCCTGGAAACTATCATCGGATGCTTCAGCCCCATTAAAAGTCTCAAAATGCCAGTGGTTCAGTGGTGTCGAAATCCCATTGAAGGTGAAAGCAAGTTGCTTGTCTTTTAAAAAAACCCTTAATTCACCGTATCCAGGGTGAACGTAAGTGCCGGTATATTCCTTAAGTTTATGAGCAGGATGAGTCCCTTTTTTTTGCCGTACCAGTTTTTTCTGTTTGGCTTCCTTTTCAGTTTGTTCGCCCTTCCCCTTCTTATCGGCAGCTTCAGAGAGCCATTTGATTGGTTCCAATTCCAACAGGCGGTCGATGGCATGACGGATAAGCAGCTCAGGCAGGCCAGTGCCATTCTTATTGGCGAGAACGACAAATCCGAAACCGTCCTGAGGAAGGAAACTCACCATGGCAGAAAAACCGTCAATGTTTCCACCATGATGAACCCGGTGATGGCCACGGTAATTATCGATAAACCAGCCCATACCATAGTCAGCCGGTGAGATTTCGGGTCTTTCATAAGTATTGCCTGTCGGCATATGAACCAGGTGCATGTCACCGATGGTAGAGGTATTAATAATTTGTTTTCCCCCGAATTTGCCCCAGTTGATGTGAACCATCACCCAGTTGCTCATTTCATTGATACTGGAGTTAATGGAACCGGCAGGTCCGATATTGGTGATGTTACGAAATGGAATCTCTTCTATTTTTCCTTCTTTTTCCCTGTAGGGCAGAGCATAATCAGTATCCTTCTGGGAGTCCAGAACTGAAAAATTGGTTCTTTTCATGCCCAGGGGGGTGAGTACATGGGTCCGGATGGCATTTTCCCAGTTCTTTTCGGTCAACACTTCAACCAGATAACCGGCGGTTAAAAACATCAGGTTATTATACTGAAACTTTTCGCGAAGGTCAGCTGTGGGTTTCAGATGGGCCAGCCGCTGAACAAACTCTTTCCGGCTGGCAGTAAAATTGTTGTACCACATCAGATCATGCCGCGGTAATCCTGAGCGATGGGTAACCAGATCCCGTGGAGTTAACCGTTCTCCTGCATCCTGATCATAGAGGCGAAACCAGGGTATGTAATTTCGAACCGGTTTATTCCACTCCATTTTGCCCTGATCCACCAGAATACCCAGAGCAAAGGTTGTAAAAGCCTTGGAAGATGATCCTATAGCCAGCAGGGTATCGGCGGTCATGGGAAGTTTCTGTTTGATGTCTCTATAGCCAAATCCCCTGGCTAATATAATTTTATTTTCTTTTACTATGGCCATGGCAAGACCCGGGACCTTGAATGTCTTCAAAGCCTCTTCAATGACCTTATCAAAACCAGCCAGTCTCTTTTTGGCCCGGGTAACTGGATCAGATCTCTCCATACCAAAGGGAAAGGTTTGGCCGCCCTGGGTAAAATGTCCACTGATGGTTTTACCATTCTCGCTTAATTGGCCCTCAAAGCTCGGATTGCCAGGGATACCCTTGATAGTAAAACTGACATCTTGCAGGGTTACCGTAATCTTCTCCAGAGCAATATCTTTGGCTTGCTGAAGGGGAATAGAGATATCTCCTTCCCACAATCCCTCTTTATCCTGCTGAAAGTCAATATTAAAATTCATCGGTTGTTGAGGGATGTCAATCTTTCCTTCCCAATGACCGGAAATAGAAGTTTTCTGATCGTTTGTTGCACCAACCTGAATGACTAATAATATTGCCAGGCAAGCAATAAAAAATTGTTTATATGTTTTATTCATATCACATCTCCTTAACATTATTGTCAATTTACTATTTTTGATATTAATATCTAATAAACCAGCATGCTCAAATAGGCCACCACCTGGTTGTAATCACCGCTGACCTTACCGGAATGGGTATACTCCACGATTTCAGTATGAGTGGCCCCGGCCTCCAGGGCAGCTTTGAGCATGACGACCGTTGCAGACATGCCACACATGCTGATACGCCTCTCTACAACCACCTCATATAATCCCTCCGGGTCCAGGGCGGATATTTTTTCAATGGCCCGGTGATCCTCTTTTTCAGCGGTTCCGGCTTCGATATAATGACTCATATCGGTTGAGGCAACCATTAAAACCGAAGGTTGAGTTTTCAGGCAATCGCCAATTTCCCTTCCCGCCTGAATCAATCTATCTATCTCCAGGGAGGCAACCATGATGGGTAGGATCCGGGCACGGGGATTCAGGTACTGAATGAAGGGGACCTGAACTTCCAGGGAATGCTCTTCCAGGCCAGCCTGACTATCAATGGTAAAAACCTCACTGTTTTCGACCAACCTTGATCTCAAATCGTCATCAATCTCACAATCCCCCAGGGGCGTATTCCAGTGGTCATGGCCATCAATGATTAAAGGCTCTCCAAGGCCCCTGTGATTGACACCGATAATGATCACCGAATCGGGGATGTCAACCAGGCCAAATCCCTTTCCCGCACAACTCCCGGAATACACATATCCGGCATGGGGTGAAACCAGACCCACTACTTTTTTCCTGGTATCTGAGAATTGAATGAGCTGATCGAGCTCAGCCCGGAGCGCTTGCCCATCACCCGGATAAAATATCCCGGCCACAGACGCTTTTCTGATCATTTTTTCTTCTCCACAGGAGAGATATCACGTCTTCAATCAAATGTCAAAACATTTTCCGGTCTGTTATACTTTCATCCATCAATCTATTATATTGGTAATGGCGTACGGTATAAGGAGTGACGAATATTTAAGGAGGAGGTGACCCTAAATATTCCGGTTACTCTTTTTTTTTGTTGTTGACCTTTGACGAAGAAAAACCTTATACCGTACACCATGTACCCCACACCTTCTTTATTTACCATAAACCATTTTCCTGTTCCTGACCACCACTTCTCCGGACTTAATCACCGTATGAACAGGATTGATACCCAGGTGATAGGCCAGGTAACTGTAATCCGGAATGTCCATTAAAAGCACATCCATTTTTTTTCCCAGGGCGATCGAACCCGCCTGCTGATGCCGATCAATGGCATAGGCCGCATTGATGGTAACCGTATTGATCGCCTCTTCCACGGTTAAACCCAGCAGATATATTCCCAGATGAAAAATGAACAATTGAGAAGAAACCATTGAACTGCCGGGATTAAAATCAGTTCCCAGGGCTACAATACCGTTTTTATCAATAATTTCCCTGACCGGGGCATACTGATCCAGTTTCAGAAAAAAGGACACACCCGGCAATATAATACAGGAAGTATCCGAGGCTGAAATGGCCTCTATCTCTTCCCCGGTCATGGCAATCAAGTGTTCTGCGGATACCGCCTTTTTATTGACTGCTAACAATGCCGCATTGTTGGAAGTGAATTCATCTCCATGTATTTTTATTTTAAAATTGTGTTCCAGTGCCCGGTCAATATAATATTCGGCTTCATCATAAGAGAAATAACCGTTCTCACAAAAAATATCCACAAACTCTGCCAGATTACGTTCCTTTACCCGGGGCATGACCTTCTCCACCAGAAATTCCAGGTATTCCCTGTTCTTTCCCCGGTATTCCTCCGGAATTTCATGTGCACCCAAAAAAGTGGGGACAATGTCGATCGGATGAAATGAATCCAGGGCTTCCAGTACTTCCAGTTGCTTTATTTCCGTGGTTTCATCCAGGCCATATCCACTCTTGGCCTCAACCGTGGTGGTGCCGGAAGCCAGGATCTGATCCAGTCTTTTTTCACATTGAACCAGTAGATCATCATAGGAGATTTCCCTGGTTCTTCGAACCGTACCCTTGATGCCACCGCCTTTTTCAGCAATCTCCTGATAACTGACACCCTGAAGCTTGAGGCGGAACTCATCCTGGCGGGTACCGGCAAAGGGCAGGTGGGTATGGGGATCCACCAAGCCCGGGAAAGCCACGAATTCAGCCCCGTCAATAACCACTGCATCCGGAGATAGTTTACAATTCTTCTCAAAATCTGACCGGTGCCCGATAAATGAAATAAATTCCCCTGATGCACCAAGCCAGACATCATGGGAAATCTTGATAGAATTCAAATCATTCCCCCTGACCACAGTATTTCGGGCCGGGTTAACCAGTGTTTTGATATTTTTTACCAGACTATTGACTTCAATCATTTTTTTCTGTTACTTTGGGGCGTTGAAAGGAGGGAACTTCAAGAATATCGTCATAATTTTCCGGATTCTGGGCCAGGCTGGGAAGGTTCCCCTCATTGATATATTCCAGGTCGGTTAAATTTATGGTTTTCTCAGCTGTCTTGAATAAATATTCCTGGTCGCTGTCCTTTTTCCGTTCGGGCTCTTCAGGTAACATTTGGGGACTTTTTTGACTTTTGGATTTACTGAGAAAAGTTGGTTTCATGCCTTCACTTCTTTGCTGAATGCCTTTTTTGAACCCCGTGGCAATAACGGTGACCCGAAGCACTTCTTCCATTCTGTCATCATCCACTATTCCGAATTTGATCTTGGCATTCGGAGCCGCATTTTCCTTGATAATATCGGAAATGACTCCTATTTCCTTCAAGCTCAAATCGGAAGCAGCGGTGATATTGTAGAGAATTCCGGTGGCTCCATTGATGGAAATATTATCCAGCAGGGGAGAAGTCAGGGCCTTGCGGGAAGCTTCCTCGGCCCGGTTCTCGCCCTTGGCTTCCCCGGTACCCATCAGGGTCATTCCCTTTTCTGACATGGTTGAGCGAACGTCGGCAAAATCTACATTCTGATAGCCGGGATGGTTGATTATATCCGAAATCCCTCTGACCGCTTTCAGCAAGATTTCATCCACCTTTTTATAAGCTTCCTTATAGGAAAGGTCGGAATCCTCAAGTTCAAACAACCGCTGATTTGGAATCACAATCATGGCATCAACGCTTCCGGATAAGTTCTTGATTCCCTGTTCAGCCACGCTCATTCTGTTTTCCCCTTCAAACTCAAAGGGACGGGTGATCACAGCCACGGTCAATATACCCATGGAACTGGCATGATTGGCAATTACCTGACTGGCCCCGGTTCCCGTGCCACCGCCCATTCCGGCCGTAATAAAAACCATATGGGACCCATCCAGAACATCGATAATGGCATCGGTGTTTTCCAGGGCTGCCTCCATACCCACTTCGGCATTGGACCCCGTACCCAGGCCCCGGGTTATCTTATCACCGATCTGCAAGGTCATGGCGGGTTCTTTGATATGGGAGAGATCCTGGTTATCGGTGTTAACGGCAATAAAATCCACCCCTGATAATCCTTCATCTATCATGCGGTTGATGGCATTACCACCCGCTCCGCCGACTCCCAACACCTTGAGCACCGCCCCGCGCTTTTTGGCCTTGGCATAGGTAATTTTGATGTCTCCTTTCATTTTTACCTCCTAAAATCCAAACCATTCTTTAGCTTTTTGCATCCATCCCTTGGGCTGATTTTTAATCATCCCCCGGTCTTTCAAATCCAGCAGACCGTATTTTAACAGCCCGACGGCTGTAGAAAAATCAGGTGTATTCACCTTGTCAATCAGGCCTCCGGCCCCGTAGGAATTCCCGATCCGGACAGGAGCCGAAAATATTTCATCGGCAACTTCTATCAATCCATCCAAAACCGCAGAGCCTCCGGTCAACACAATACCCGCATTGATTTTATCTTCGAAACCCTCGGATTCAATTTTGTTTTTGACCATTTCGAAAATTTCTTCGGCCCGGGGCCTCAATATATCGGATAACAATGAAACCGAAATCAAACGCTTTCGTTTACCACCCACACTGGGTATTTCAATGTTCTGGTTTTTTAAATTCGGATCCATGCCACAACCGTATTTTCTCTTGATCTGTTCGGCCTTATCAATCGGAGTCCGGGTTCCGATAGCCAGATCATTGGTGAAGTTGTACCCTCCCACACCGATAGTGGTGGCATAACACAGGGCCCCCTTTTCAAAAACGGAAATATCGGTCGTGCCACCGCCAATATCAATTAAGGCCACACCCAGTTCTTTTTCATCATAGGTCAAGACGGCTTCGGCCGTAGCAATATGTGACAACACGGTAGAGATCACATCAATTTTGGCTTTTTTCAGACACATCAGCATATTTTTTATCGCTGGCTTCGAGGCAGTCACAATCAGGATATAGACATCCAGGTTGCTCCCGATCATCCCCTTGGGATTTTTGATATCCTCCTGGGAATCCACGATAAATTCCTGGGTGAGAACGTGAAGGATATCTTTGTTGTTGGGAAGCATGATACTGCTTCCATGGGTAACCGCCCGGTCAATATCTTCCGTGGCGATTTCTCGATTTCTTCCGGTTATGTTAATGCTGCCCTTGGCATTTATCGATTGAATATGGCTGCCGGAGATATTCACATAGGCGGACTCCACCTCAACCCCGGCAGTTAGTTCGGCTTCTTTCACTGATTTTTTTATATCCTCTACGGTTTGGTTCATGTCCACTATCACACCCTTTCGGATACCCTTGGATTCCGCGATTCCGTAACCGATAATTTCAAGATCATCACTTTCTTCATGGGACTTCAGCTGTCCGATCAGGGTACATATTTTTTTGGTTCCGATATCAATGCCCACCAGATATTTTCCTTTCATCTTAGTTCACGACCTCCTTATCAAATTCCAGATAAAACCGATTGGCAAATCGAAGATCAACCTTTTTGATTCGATGCTTATTTAAAGCCAGCAATTTCTTCACTTTCAAAAAATAGTTAATCTTTCCGGCATAATCCTGTTCCCCCGGATAGAATTTCTCTTCCATGCCTTTCAGTTTAACCATGACCCCATAAGGCTGCTTGAATCCGATGTATTCCAAAGAATCTTTGATCTTGATCAGCTCCCCGAAATAGGGAATGATGGCCTCAAGCTCCTGCTTTTTTACTCCCTTAATGGTCATCAGGCCCGCTCTGGGTCTTTGACGGGTATACAACGAGACCCCTTCCATATCAATGAGGTGATACCGCTTATTCAGGTATACCTGAAAAGCAGGCTTTCTCAAAGCGAAACGGATCTCAACGGTCGAGGGCAGAATCCGGGTGATCGAAACATCCTTTACTTCATTAATACTGATCAACTTCCTTTTCAAATGATCAAGGCTTAAACTTAAAATATTGCCCCGGAAATAGGTTAACAATTGTTTGACTTTTGCCTTTCCGTATTGGGGACTGTTGACCAGCCTGACAGTTTTGACATTCAGTTGATCCCAGGAAAGTATGAACCGGGCTGACATATAAATGGTAATCCCGATCAACAGCAGCAGAATACAGATGAGAATCAGATGAAGTCCTTTCAGTTTAATGGTTTTTATCTTTTTCTGCCTGGAGATATCTCGAGTATTGTGCCGCCGGAAGAAATCCATTTCCCTTCTCAAGCCAATACTGGAGGCCTGCCTCATGTTTTTTTCTCTCCTGCCGGTTTCCCGGTTGATTCCAGCCATTTACCAAACTGATGGGCCAGTTCGGTCAAATCACCTGCTGACAGAAAGGCTATCGCATCACCCTTTTTGAACTCTTTCTTCAGGTAGGCACTGATCTCATCGAAACTTTCAAGATACAGGACATTCCCGGAGCCACTCTCCCGTATTTTTTCCACCAGCAACTGGCTGTTCACATTCTTTATCTTCTTTTGCCCGGCCGCATACAACTTCGTGATGATCAGTTGATCAGCCCCTGAAAAAGCACCTGAAAATTTATCTGCCAGTAACTTTAACCGGGTAAAACGGTGGGGTTGAAATACCACGATCAAGCGTTTAAAACCTCCGGTTTTCAAGGTTTCGATGGTGGCGGTTATCTCGGTGGGATGATGGGCATAGTCATCTACAACCAGGTTGGTTTGATTAAAAAACAGAACCTGGAAACGCCTTTCCGGCAGAAAAAACCGCTTTAATCCTTCCTTAATGATGGGTACGCCCAATCCGATTTCATAGGCTGCGGTAATGGCTGCCAGAGAATTCATTACATTATGAAAGCCACCGACATTCAGAATCACCTGTCCATGCTGACGGCCACCCAGAATCAAATCATAACTGGCCTGGAACAGAGAAAGACGCACCCTGTCGGCCTTGGCAAAGGGTTTTCCCTCAGTACCATAGGTAATGACCCGCTTATTCAGAGAGGGAATAATTGTCCGGGAATTTTCGCAATTGCTATTGACAATAACCGAACCGTAGAATGGCACTTTATTACAGAACTCTATAAAAGCATTTTTGAGATTATCCATGGTTTTATAATAGTCAATATGATCATCTTCTATGTTGGTAATAACGGCGATGGTGGGAAACAATTTTAAAAAGCTTCCATCCGACTCGTCCGCTTCGGCAATGAGATAGGTCGATCTCCCCAGCTTGGCCCCGCTCTCTTCTATCTTCAACTTACCACCCACCACAAAAGTGGGATCTTTGTCAGCCGTACTGAGTATCGTAGAAATCATAGAAGTGGCGGTGGTCTTCCCATGGGTTCCGGCAATGGCAATGGAAAATTTCATTCGCATTAGTTCAGACAGCATCTCAGCTCTGGATATCACCGGAATTTTTCTCTCCAGTGCAACCTGAACCTCAATATTGTTCCGGGTGATGGCACTGGAATAAACCAGGGTTTCGACATCTTTCACCTGATCCCGGCTATGTCCCAGATAGATAGTCACCCCCAGGTTTCTCAACCGGTTTACACTGTAGTTCTCAGCCACATCTGAGCCGCTGATTTCGAATCCCATATTGTGTAACACCTCGGCAATACCGGACATTCCCGATCCGCCGATACCGACAAAATGAATTTTCTTTATTCGGCTGTGTTCAATCATTTAGAAACACCATTTTTCTGTGTTTTGAAATATTGATAATGATTCCGGCTATAATCAGGGAAGCCATTAAGGAACTCCCTCCGATAGAAACAAAGGGAAGGGGAATTCCTTTGTTCGGTAAAATCCCCAGGGTTACGGAAATATTCAGCAACGCCTGGGAAATGATTAAAAATGTCAATCCGATTCCAAGCAGATAGGTCTGCAGATTTCCCGATTGTTTGGCAATCAGCAAACCCCGGATCAGAAATACAAAAAACAGACCCAATATCAGCAGTGCCCCGATCAATCCGACCTCTTCCCCGATGATTGAATAGATAAAATCCGTATAAGCATAGGGCAAAAAGTACAATTTCTGGGTGGATTTGCCCAGGCCCTGACCGAAAATCCCTCCGGATCCCAGGGCATATATCGACTGCATGGTCTGAAAATTATAAGTTGAGGCATATTCCTGGGGATTCAGATAGGCCTTGATCCGGTTCATCCTTTCGGGACTGAGTTTCAAGGAAATGAATGTCAGTACCGAAATCAAAATGAAGGCAACGAAAAAGTACCGGAACTTTAAACCAGCCACAAATAACAAAATCATGGTCACCAGCAATATCAAAAAGAAATTTCCATAATCGGGCTCCTTGAATATCAGGAGCTCGATAATAAAGATGGGGATTAATAAAACAATCAGTTTTTTCAGATTATTCACATCATATTTTTTCTTACCGAATAAATAGGACAGGTATAGTATGGCTGAAATCTTGGCAAACTCTGAAGGCTGAATGGAAAACCCGGCAAAACGTATCCACCGATAGGTATTATTGATTTTTCCCGAGAAAAAAACCATAAAAAGAGCCATGATGGAAACCACCAGAATCAGGAAAATAAATTTCTGGTTGAGGTATATTGGGGTTTTCAAGAGAGAAATTAAACTGAAAATCACCAGTCCAACCGCAATCCAGAGAACCTGTTTTTTAAAGAAATAAAAACTGTCCGCATACTTTTCCTTGGCCAAAATCATGGTGGAGTTGTAAATCATGATCAGACCGAATAGTATCAAAAAAACCACGGTCATAATGAGCAGTTTGTCCACGCCTACGTTTTTAACCATTTTCCACTTCTCGCTTTAAAGTCAGGAATTCCTTTTTAAAACATTCGCCCCGATGTTCAAAATTATCGAACATATCAAAACTGGCACATCCCGGAGCTAACAAAACCGTTCCGCCATGTTGCTTCAACGTATTGAATCCCTCTCTTACCGCTTCTCGTAAATCTCTGACCATATGCATTTTGGCCTTGACCGAGGCCAACTCGGAATAAATCCGGCTGGCTGCGCTTCCGACCAGCAATACCCGGGTGGTTCTCTGTTTGATGGGTGCTTCCAGGATCTGAAAATCACCCCCCTTGTCCTTGCCTCCCAGAATCAATACCACACCGGAATTAAAACTGGTCATGACTTTCAATGTCGCATCCACATTGGTTGCTTTTGAATCATTGATAAATTCCACCCGGCCGATTTTACCCAAGACTTCGGTCCGGTGAGGCAAACCCTTGAAACTCTGCATACCGGTCTCGATTTTTTCAGCGGACAAACCCAGTAACCGGCAAACAATAACCGATGAAAGTACGTTCTCCAGGTTATGAATCCCCGGTAACGGGTTGTTATCCAGAGAAATTTTTTGCGGTTTCGGGCGTAGGCTATCAATGACCTGATTATTTTCAATAAAATAACCTTTCTCCAGCTTTTGGGTAATGGAAAAACCGATCAGCTGAGCCCGGGAATCAATATGTTCCCGCAACCAGCTGTCATCATCGTTATATATTAAAAAATCATCCCGATTTTGATTCTGACCGATTTTTATTTTGGTAGACAGATAGGCGGCCATATCGGAATATCGATCCAGATGATCCGGAGTCACATTCAGCAAAACACCTATATCGGGCCGGAAATGAACAATCTCTTCCAATTGAAAACTGGACACTTCCAGGATCACTGTGCTTTCCGGATTCAACCCCATGACTTCAGCAATCAGGGGATTCCCGATGTTACCCGCCAGTACTGCCGGTAAACCACCGGAACTCAGGATATGGTGAATCAGACTGACCGTGGTGGATTTGCCATTGGTTCCGGTCACCGCGATAATTTTTGAGGGAATAAAATAAGAGGCAAATTCAATTTCGGAAATAATTTTCTGCCCGGATTTTCGAAACGCTTCAAACCTTGAATTCCGGCCGTCAACTCCCGGACTGATCACCATCAAATCCATCTCCTGCAGTCTGGTAAAGCTTTTCTCTCCCTCAAGAAACTCAACACCGTTCTGTTGGAAAGATTGTTTTTCTTTTTCATCCCGGATAACATCATCATTAAAAAGAAAAAGCTGCCGGCCAATATTTTTTGCCATCAAAAAATTCAGGAGAGCTTTTCCGGTTTTACCGAATCCAATCACAGCGATATTCCGGACATTACCGAGCAATTTCTGACCGGAAACCGAAACAAACTCATTCATGGTGAAACTCCCGTATTGCTTTTTCCAACCTGATATCCCGGGACGCCTTCAGCAGAATGATACTGTGGGGATTTGCAATTTTTTTCAGATACGCTCCGGCTTCTTCAGAGACCTCACACTGTTTTATGTGGTTCGGATTAAAGCCGGCCTTTTCAGCACCTTCGGCAATTTTTCTTGATCGCTTACCAACCACCACCAGGTGATCAAAATTAAGGGTGGCAAAAAACTGTCCGGCCTGGAAATGATACAGAGCTTCATCCTCACCGAGTTCCAGCATATCTCCGACCACTGCGATTTTATTTTCATTGAATTCTTCATCAATCCATTTCAGGGTTTTTTTCAGGGCTTCGGGATTGGAATTATAGGTTTCATCAACGATAGTCAAATCCTTATACTGACGTATCTCACCCCTCCCGGGCAGGGGTTTGATATTCTTCAGGGCAGACTGGATGTCTTCGTTCTTAAGCCCGATGCTCTGGGACACAATGATGGAGGCAAACAAATTTTCGAGATGGGTCTTGTTGATAATATGGGTAACAAATTCGGTTTCAATACCGTAGAAGTCAATAATGATACGGGAACCGTTCTTTATCCGATCTATTCTTTTCAACACAATTTGATTGAACTCGGCACGGTGACCGAAATATATTTTCCTGCCGGGCTTGGTGCTGACCTGTTTGAGAATGGCTTCGGAATCACCGGTGATAAAGGCTGTGGAATCCGAAGATAGATAATTCAGAATCTCCGATTTTCCCCTGGCCACATTATCCAGGTTTTTCAAGAACTCCATATGGACCGGATAAACATTCAAAATAATGGCCAGATCGGGTTTCAAAATCTCGGCCAGACAATCGATCTCTCCGATACCCGGATAACTCATGGCCAGCTCAAAGACAGCGACCTGTTCATTACCCTGCATGGCCAGTAGTGAAAACGGCATCCCGATCCAGTTATTCCAGTTTTCAATGGAACGAAAAGCGGAATATCTGCTGGAAAGTATCTGATAAAGAAATTCCTTGGTGGTGGTTTTACCGGCGCTGCCGGTAACACCGATATATTTAATCGAATTGTATTTTTTCCGTACATAACTCCCCAGTTTATGGGCTGCCTTCAGGGGATCATCCACCCGTATGAGGGGAAATCGCGAGTTCCCCCCGTCAAAATGTCTGGAAACCACTGCTCCGCAATGTTTATTATTCAATATCCGATCAATATATTTGTGGCCGTCATTGTTTTCGGTTTTCAGGGCAAAAAACAAGGTGTGATCCTCTTTGATCAACCGGGTATCGAAATGAAAGTGAGAAAATTTCAGGTTCCTTTCAGGGCCAGACATATGACCGGCAGTGACCTCCAGGATTTCTTCTACGGTCAGTTCAGGCATGCCCTCTACCTCTGGATTCCCTTTCTGCCAATTCCCTCCGCACCACTTCATAATCATCAAAATGAATGGTTCGGTCCTTGAATATCTGATAATCCTCATGACCCTTGCCGGCAACCACCAGCAGATCATCCTTTTTGACCAGATCCAGTGCCTTTTGAATGGCCTCTTCTCTATTGACAATGGTGGTATAGGAATTGAATCCGGTTTTAAAACCGTCTAAGATATCGTTAATAATGCTCTCGGGTTTTTCGTTACGTGGGTTATCACTGGTGACCACCACATAATCGGCATATGTTGAGGCCACTTCACCCATTCGCGGCCTTTTTGATTTATCCCTTGAACCACCGGCACCAAAAACAAGAATAATCCGGCCGACTGCGATTTCCTTCAGGGATTCAAGGAGATTTTTTAAGGCCTGGTCGGTATGGGCATAATCAATTATGACCGAAAAATCATTTTGGTAGGTAAAATCCAGCCGACCTCTAACCGGTTTGAAAGATTGAATAGCACGGGCTATATCATCGGCCGGAACATCTTTTATGATAGCGGAACTGATTGCAGCCAGCAAGTTGAGCAAATTGACCCTTCCGATCAGGGGGCTTTCGATTTCAATTTTCCCCCTGGGTGTTTCAATGGTTGACCGTATTCCATCCAGGGAAAACACATACTTTAACGGTCTTACATCGGCGAATGGAGAAAATCCATAGGTCAGGTATTTGCAATTCAGTTGTTCGATGATTTGGCGGTAGATATCTTCTTCATCGGCATTTAAAATCGCCCAGGCTTCGGGTCCAAGCTTTTTAAAGAGTATTAACTTCGAATCCAAATAACTTCTCATGGTTTTGTGAAAATCCAGGTGATCCCCTGAAAACGAAGTAAATATACCTTGAGAAAAACACACATCTTCGACCCGGTGAAGTTTAAGACCCACCGAAGAGACTTCCATGGCCACATTTCGACAACCCTGCTTGAATATTCGGGAAAAAAACCCAAAAATATCCGGAGCTTCGGGAGTGGTGAGCGAGGTTTTCTCAGATACAATCTGGTCTCCGGATTCGGCTTTATATTCCAAACCCAGAGTACTCATTTTGGCTGTGGGTTCCTGTGAGCTTAAAATTGAATGAATAAGAGATACCACAGTTGTTTTTCCATTGGTCCCGGTAACCCCGATCACATACATTTGGTCCGAGGGATTCCCGGCCCACTGAGCAGCCATTTTGGTGATGGCTTTTCGGGTATTTCTGACTTGAACCCAGGTCAAATTATTATATTTCCGATTCAGGGGAAATTCCGAGATTACTGAATTGGCGCCATTTCTGATGGCTTCCGGTAAATAATCAATCCCGTTAAACTTGAATCCTCCCACGGCAAAAAAGCAATTGCCCTTCACTATTTTTCTGGAATCAAGGTGGAGTCCCGAAAGGGGGATATCGGGGTTTCCCCAGATTTCTATGACATCCACATGTTTCAATAATGCTTTCAGGGCTTTCATATTCTTATCTCATTTCTTCCGTCTAATTCAGGAAAAATTTCCAGGTATATCATCAAACGCTCGGCGATCAGTTTAAAAAGCGGAGCCGCCACATCGCCACCATAGTATTTTCCCTTGGGTTCATCAATGATCACATACATGGTCACCACCGGATCCTGGGCCGGAAAGAATCCACCGAAAGAGGAGACATAAATTTTTTCATATTTGCCCCTTTTGATTTTCCGGGCGGTTCCGGTTTTGCCGGCAATGGTCATTCCCTCTATTTTCGACTGTTTTCCGGTTCCCGACTCCACTACTTTGGTCATGATGGACAGCATCTTTTGGGAAGTGGATTGAGACAGCACCCGCTGCTTCTTACTCTGCGAGAGAATCTGGCTGCCGATCTGTTTGAGCAACCGAGGTTGAACCAGATACCCTCCGGTGGCAATCACATTAAAGGCTCTGAGCATCTGAATCGGGGTCACGCTGATTTCATATCCGAAGGACAGCGAGGCGATTGATGTCCGGGTCCATTTACCCAGCGGATTCAAAATCCCGCTCTCTTCCGCTGGTAATCCGATTCCGGTCTTATGACCAAAGCCGAAATCACTTATGGTCTGGAAATATTTTTCTTTACCCAGCCTCAAGCCGACCCGTACGGCACCGATATTGCTTGACTTGATAATAATGTCCTCAAAGCTAAGTTTGTTAAAGGCGTGCACATCCAAAATCTGCCGGTTAAATATCTGGTAGCTGCCATTGTAACAATCAAAAATCTGCTGAGTATGACATACCTGGTTCTCCAGGGCGGAAGAGGCCAGGATAATTTTGAACGTGGACCCCGGATCACACAGAAAGGATATGGAATAGTTTTTTAAAAACCGGCTGGGGGTGTGGGACAGCCGTTCGGGTTTATAGGTGGGGTAGCTGGCCATGGCAATAACCGATCCCTCATGGGAGTCCATGACAATGACACTTCCGCCTTTGGCCCGGAAATGGCGGATGAGATTTTTCAGCTCCTTCTCAATAAAAAATTGAACCGTGGAATCGATGGTGAGATGAATGTCCCTGCCGGAAACGGGATGATTCAGATATTGATAGTTGAATATCTTCCGCCGGGCATCCACCAGCACTTCCACCTGTCCGCCTTTCCCTTTAATCAGGTCATCAAAAGCATATTCAATTCCAGCCAAACCCTGCTCGTCGATTCCCACCCCGCCCAGAATGTGAGCGGCTGTCTCCTGCTGGGGATATATTCTTTTATACTCATCAACAAATCCAATGATCGATCCCCTGACCGATTTCACCTTGACCCGCTTTAAACTGGCATATTCACTATCCCTCAGTTTTCTCTTTATCCAGATGAAACCATCTCCCCGCTTGATCCGGTTTTCAATAAACTTTTTTTTGTCCCGGCTGATGGAAATAACCTTTTGAATGCGGGAAAATATCTTCGCAGATTCCTGTTTTATTTTATTGCTGATAAAAGCGGATTTTGTTTTCACAGAAATGGCCAGGATTTCACCATTGCAGTCATACATGGTTCCCCTTTTGGGATTGAGGGATAAGATACGGTGGCTCTGGGCCTTTATCCTGGCCAGATACTTGTTGTAATTAAAGACCTGGGTTTTAATCAGGGTAAAGACAATAATCAAAATCCAGCCCATAAAAAACATGAAAATGATAAAAGTCCGGTTCCGTTCGTTTCTGTTCATTTTCATTTTGACACTTCGAAAATTTTAATAAACTGTTCGGATTTGGGATATCGGTATCCCAGTTGGTTCATCACCACCTTTTCTATCCTATCCAGATTTAACAGCTTGGCCTTGTTAGCCTTCAGTTTATCGATTTCCTCCATCAGTATTTTCTGGTGCTGGATCAATTTCTGCATCTTGTAACCATAATCAATGTTTTTCAAATTCAGGCTTGAATAAGTGAATAAAAGAATAAACACCATGAAAGTAACAAGAATAAAGATTCCGCTGACTGATTGTTTGTTCCGGGATTTCATAAAACTTCCGCCGCCCTTAATTTCGCCGAACGAGAGGCTTGATTCCGGAGGATCTCTTCCGGGCTGGGAAACATGGGAAAAGGCTTCAGGATAGTGATCTTGCCTTTATCCCGGAGCGATTTAAACCCCCTTTTTACCATCCGATCTTCAATTGAATGATAGGTCAGATAAACAATTCTGGCTCCCCTATTTAGATAATCGGGCAATTTTTCCAGAAATTGATCCACACCCTCCAATTCCTTATTCACAAATATTCTCAAGGCCTGAAAGACCCTGGCAGCGGGATGTACCCGACCCTTCTTAAGCCGCCGGCCATCCATCTGTTCGACGATCTCTCTCAACTGGCGGGTTGATTCCACCGGAGCAAAGAGCCTGCGTTCAATTATTTTCTTGGCCAGTTTTTCAGGATTCCTGACCTCTCCATATTCCCTGAAAATTCTGGCCAGCTGTGCTTCGCTGAAGTTATTGATAACCTCTTCAGCCGATACTTTCAGGGACTTGTCCTTCCTCATGTCCAGCCTGGAGTCCAGCTGATGTGAAAATCCCCTTTCGGGATTCTTCAACTGGTCCATGGATATTCCGGGATCGACCAGAATTCCCGAAACCTTCAAACTGGAAAAATCGATCTTTTCAAAAATATCCAGAAAATTGCATCGATAGAAACGAATCCGTTCTGAAAATGCAGTCAGCTTCGTTTTAGCCTTTTTGATACTGGATCCATCGATATCAATGGCAATCACACTGGAATTCAAAAAATGTCTAAGCATATAATATGAATGCCCTCCTAAGCCAACTGTACAATCTATAAATAACGTCTGATCTGTATGCGCAAAAACAGTGATTATCTCACTGCTCATCACTGGATAATGAAGCGGTTGCATTTAAAGTTTTCGAGACTTCGTGTAATTTTTCTTTTCCAAATCGATCGCCCAACTCCCTGGTTTTGAAAATTTCCTCATTCCAGATTTCCAGGGTGTTGGCCTTCCCCAGGATTCGACTGACTCCATCCAACTGGCTTTCTTTTCTTAAAACCGGAGGAATAAGAACCCTTCCCTTTAAATCAATCTCCGATTCTGTTCCCCAGTAACTTAAACGGCTCACAAAATCACTGATATCCGGGTTCCATACCCCAACATTTTCAAATTTCTTTTCTACCTCTTCCCATACTTTAATGGGATACATCATCACGTGATCTCCATTCAGGGAAGTGATAAAGACATCTCTTCCGTAGTTGGAATCAAAAACCTGGAGAAATCTTGCCGGGATCTTAATCCGTCCCCGATCATCGATTTTCACATCATAACTGCCTCTAAATCGCTGCATTATCCCATTTGTTCCCATTTATTCCCACATATAATATAATATATAATAATATAAAAATCAAGAAAAAAATATTTTTTTACACTTTTGACCTTGACACCCCATATATAGTGTTCTAAACTTACTGGGTAACTAAATAAAAGTGAATTGGCCGGGTGGTCAACATTCAATAAACAGGCTATAAGAAAAAAGTTGCTGGTATTATGCTGGATTTTTATTAAATTTGAACATAAGGAGAAATAATATGGAGGGATTTTCTGAAAATGCCTTAAAAATTTTAAGGGCCAGATATTTTAAAAAAAACGAAAATGGCGAACTGATAGAAAAGAAACCCTCTGATTTATTCAAAAGAGTCTCAAAATACATTTCCCGGGCTGAAAAAAGCCAAGCGGATAGAAAACTCTGGGAAAAAAAGTTTTTTGAGGTCATGATGCAACGGGATTTTATGCCCAATTCCCCAACCCTGACCGGTGCAGATCGGGGCATGTGTCTCTCGGCCTGTTTTGTGCTGCCCATAAAGGATTCGCTGGACGATATTTTCCAAACCGTAAAAAACGCAGCCCTGGTTCATAAAGAAGGCGGAGGAACCGGCTTTGATTTTTCCCGAATCAGGCCCCAGGGCAGCTTTGTCAGAAAAACCCAGGGAATCGCCTCTGGACCCATTTCATTTCTGAAGGTAATAGATGCGGGCACAGAAGCGGTCAAACAGGGTGGAACCCGGCGGGGCGCCAATATGGGCATATTAAGAGTCGATCATCCGGATATCAAGGAATTTATTACCATGAAACTGGATGGGAAAACCGCTCAGAATTTTAATATTTCAGTGGCCATAACCGACAAATTCATTAAGGCCATAAAAGAAAAAACCACCTATGACCTGGTCGATCCCATGACCGGGAAAGTAACAGGGAGTATGGAACCGGAGGAAATTTTCAATTTGATTGTTGATTCTGCCTGGCGGAATGGGGATCCGGGCCTGATTTTTATCGATAAGATCAACCAGTTGAATCCCACCCGGGCCCAGGGGCCGATACGAGCCACCAATCCCTGTGGTGAACAACCACTCCATGACTACGAATCCTGCAATCTGGGCTCGATCAATATTTCAAATTTTTTTCATTCAGCCAAAAAAGACAAGTTCGACTGGGACCGGTTCCGGGAGATTATCACACTGGGTATCCGCTTTCTGGATAATGTCATTGACATAAATATTTATCCGCTACCCCAAATCGAAAACATGGCCAAATCGAATCGCCGAATCGGATTGGGGATCATGGGGTTTGCAGACTTATTGATAAAAATGGAGTTCAAATACGATACGGAACCCGCCCGAAAAATTGGCAGGAAAATCATCAAATTCCTCAAGGAAGAATCAGGAGCGGCCTCTGCTGCCCTGGCCGAAGAACGCGGATCTTTCCCCAACATTAAGCAATCAATTTATCAGGGGGGAAAAATGCGGAATGCAGCCCTGCTGACCATAGCACCGACCGGTACCATATCCAGGATTGCGGGATGTTCTTCCAGTATCGAACCGATTTTTGCCTTTAAAATGATCTCAAAAATTCTGGATGGCGAGATCAAGGACCTCCATCCCCTGTACCAGCAATGGGAAGACAAACATCCCGGAGAGCCACACCCCAACTGGTTTATTGTGGCCAAGGACATATCACCGTTCGACCATCTCAAAATGCAGGAAGTCTTTCAACAATATGTGGATAGTGCCGTTTCCAAAACCATAAATTTCCCCAATGAAGCCAGCCGGGAAGATATTGCCGACTCCTATCTCAAAGCGTTTGATATGAAAACCAAGGGGATTACCGTTTACCGGGACGGCTGCCGGTCAATACAGGTGCTCAACAAAGAGAAGGAAGACAAACCACAACCCCTGGGAAGACCGGATGCACTCCCCTCAACCACCCATAAAATTTCAACCGGCCTGGGAAGGCTTTATATTACCATTTCACACTTTAACGGAATTCCATTCGAGGTTTTCTGCTCTATCGGCAAAAGCGGTTATTCGACCATGGCAGATGCCGAGGCTATCGGACGACTGGCCTCCCTCTCCCTTAGAAGCGGAATCTCCGCTGTCAAGGTAGTCAACCAGTTGAAGGGAATCGGAGGTTCGGAACCCACTTTTCACAACGGGGCTCTGATTCAATCGATTCCAGATGCCATTGCCCACGCCCTGGAATCGCATATTGGAGAAGTTACCATCAACAAACAGGATCTGAACACCATTTCCTGCCCGATGTGCGGGGCATCACTTCCGGATGAAAAATGCCCTACCTGTCCCAACTGTGCCTGGACTCGCTGTTCAGGTACCTGAAGCAGAAACCTTTCATTTCGACCGAAACTGGAAAAGAAATTTAATAGAGTTTGGCTCCGGCTTCCAGAGCCTGTATGTTTATGTCGGCAATTTGGGGACTCTGGTGGGTGGTAATGGCTTTTTTCAGGGCCTCTAACGGAAATATTTCACTGTATCGGATCAATACGGCCAGGGCTACAATACCCACTGAAAAACGATTGATTTTTCTGGCTGTTTTCAGGAAGGGAAATGTAAACACACTGGCCTTGGTTTCAGGCAATTCCAATGAACTGTCGGCAAGCAACTTGCAGTTTTCCGGAAGCTTTTCAATTCTACTCCTGGACACCTCCAATCCTTCTTCGGAGATCAATAAAATATAATTGGGCGATTCAATGGCATTATAGTTAATCGGTTCAGGAGAAATCACCAGCTCCGAGATTGAATGGCCGGTCATTACGGTAATGGGGTAATCATCTTTTTGAGTTACTTCCAGACCACTGTACATAGAAGCCAGGGCAAACATGGTGGCTGCGGATCTGATTTTTTGGCCGGCGCTGCCGGAAATAATGAATCCTTTTTTTTCATTGAGCGTATTGGTAAATTTTGTCTTAATGGTCGGTTTGCTTTTGAGAAGTTCTTTATTGTTCTGGCTCTGTTCATGATATAGGACGCTGAATTCCGGACGCGGATTGTCGGCTATCAATCCCAGCTTAAAATGGTTGCGGTCAATGATATCAAACAGATCCTTCCGTTTCAGCTTATTACGGGGAGAATAATAGGCCGTGCAAAGTTCCCAGATGTCCAGCATGGCAAATCCCGGCTGACTGATCGCCCGGGCTATAACTTCGGACAGGTCCTGGTCAAAAACAGTACCCCGGTAAACCCAGGGAGCCCCGGCAGCAGTGGCCGTGGCACACAAATCCATAGGCGCTTCCAAATTACCCAGGGGAGTGGTGGAGGTTTTTCCACCGGCCGGGGTGGTCACTGAATGCTGCCCGCCGGTCATTCCGTAATTTAGATTGTTAGCTACCAAAAGCTTGATCCCGATATTGCGCCTGGAGACGTTGAGCAGGTGGGCACCTCCGATCCCGCATCCTCCATCTCCCTGCAGTACAATCACGTTTAAATCCGGGCGGGCCAACTTCAAGCCGCAGCCGTAGGTGATGGAGCGGCCGTGCAGGCCGTGAAAGGCATTGGTGCTAAAGTAACGGTCAGCCAAACCGATACAACCGATATCGGTAACAATAACAATTTTTTTGGGATCCAGTTGCAGCCTAATCAGGGCCTTATCCAAGGCATTGACCAACACGGTATGACCACACCCGGGACAAAAGGGAAGAAAGCCGAACTTGTTGTTCCGGTAGCTGGTGTACTTGGCTTCACTCATACCAGACCCCCTTCCTTTAAAATCATTTCAGGGGAGATCAAGGTGGTATCCATTTTATTGATCCCAATCACAAGAACATCCCGGGAAACCAGTCTTTCGATTTCATAAACATACTGCCCCAGGTTCATTTCCGGAATCAGAACCTTTTTAATCCCGTTCAATGCCGATTTAATGTGATTTACCGGAACCGGCCACAGGGTTTGCAGGACCAGTGAGGAGACCTTCATTCGGTGTGAGCGCGCCTGTTTAACCGCAACTGCCACTGATTTTGAAACAATGCCATAACTGATAATCAGGGTTTCAGCTCCAGGTTCCAGGTCTGTCTTTACCAGTGCCAGTTGGTCTGTGTTTTCAACTATTTTTGCACTATAGTGCCGAAGCATTTCCTGGATCATTTGAGGATTATTGGTCAGATAACCGGATTTATCATGGGTGGAAGTAGTAAAACGCACGATATGTTCCGCACCTATGTCTGACATCAATGGCACCTCGGCAGGATGGTCGAAATAATGGGGCAGAAATTCCTGATCGGATTTATATTTTTTTCTCTTTCTCAGAGGTGGTAATTCTACCCGTGTGAGATCGACAGATTCTCTGGTAATAGCCAGTTCCTTGTTGGTCAGCAGAAAAACAGGCGTTCGGTACTTTTCCGCCATATTAAAGGCAATATAAGTCAGCTGGTAGGCTTCAACCAAATTGGCCGGATTCAGGGCAATCACCGGTAGTCCGCCAGAGGTTACCCAGCGGATGAATTGAATATCTCCCTCCGCACCCTTGGTGGCGGACCCGGTAGCCGGACCCTGGCGTTGAACATTCACAATAACCATCGGGGTTTCCCCGATAACCGCCAGGCCAATATTCTCACTGTATAAGCTGATACCCGGTCCACTGGTAGCTGTCATTACTTTTCGACCAGCCATGGCCGCGGCAATACAAAATCCCATCGAGGCGATTTCATCCTCAGCCTGAATCGCTATCCCGTCATTCAGGGAGATAAAGTCCATCATATAGTGTAGGATTGAAGAGGCCGGGGTAATGGGGTATCCGGCAAAAAAATCGCATTTTGCCGCAATGGCACCGCGGGCAATGGCCTCATTGCCTTCAAGAAATTCCCTGCCCATGAAGCGTTCTCCCCTTAGCCCTGTCCGATGATTTCCATAATTTTATAAACCTTCTCCGGGAATTACGGTTTCTTCACTTCTTTATAGTCTGATCTCTTTTCATACCCACGGAAACATATCTGACCGGGATCCGGATGTACTCCTCTATGAACTGAATGTATTCCCTAGCTTTACCCGGTAGGTCCTGATAATTTCTACTGGCTTCGATATTTTCTTTCCAGCCGGAAAAGGATTTCGAGACGGTTTTCACGTTTTCCAGGTACTCCAGAGATAGATCAAATATTTGATTTCTGACACCCTCATATTCATAATGGGTAACCACCCGAATCTCATCAAAGTCATCCAAAACATCCAGTTTGGTTAAAAAGATCTCGTCAACTCCGTTCACCATAATGGCATACTTCAAGGCCACCAGATCCAGCCATCCCACCCGCCGGGGCCTGCCGGTAGTGGAACCGTATTCATTGCCCAGCTTCCTTAAATTGTTGGCTTCATCCTCGAACAATTCCGACGGAAAAGGTCCGCCTCCGACCCTGGTGGTATATGCTTTTGAAATCCCTGTGATTTTATCAACCGCTTTGGGTGACAGGCCGGTGCCGGTAAAAACCCCTCCTACCGTGGAGTTTGATGAGGTCACAAAGGGATAAGTACCCAGGTTTATATCCAGGAGAGCACCCTGAGCCCCTTCAAAAAGAATGGATCTTCCTTCTGAATACAATTGGTTTAATAAATAGGTGGTATTGAGGGTATATTTCTGTAAAAATGCCCCGGCCTCCAGATATTCATCCAAATAGGAATCAACCGCAATTTGCTCTCCGTCAAAATACTGCATGATTTTATTGTAATAATCATTGAGTGATTTGACCTTCTTAGTAAAAACATCCCTATCCAGCAAATCACGAATGAGCAGGGCCCTTCTGCCCTTTAAATCCTCATAGGCCGGTCCGATTCCCCGCTTGGTAGTTCCGATCTTGACAAACCTGGAATTTTCAAAGATGACATCCAGTTTCTGATGAACCGGCAGGATCAGGGGTGCGGCAGCGCTCAAGAAGAGATTATCATCAGCCACCCTCAGATGGTGAAGATTCTTGATTTCTTTGACCAGTTGAATAGGATCCACCACCACCCCGTGGCCAATGACCGAGATGGTTTTAGAGGTAAAAACTCCGGAAGGCAACAGATGAAGAATTACTTTTTCTCCCTTATAAAAAATGGTATGACCGGCATTATGACCGCCCTGATAACGCACCACCACATTGAAAAGATTGGCCAGATAATCAATGGCTTTACCCTTGCCTTCGTCACCCCATTGAAGCCCCAACACCACACCATTCATATTTTTCTCCTTTTTCCAGAACCTATTTTAACCTGTTAAAACCCAATCGAAAATGATTCCCGGATGCATTCCAATCCAGGCATCGGAATTTTAAAGACAAATGTGAATTGTATCAGAGAACCCATTACAATGCAACAGAAATGACCGAACTCAGTCTTGACTTCAATGCCGGTTAAATCCTCGGATTTCGACAAACTGGGATTTACCATGTCTGATTCCTTTATTTTTTTGGTAAAATATTCTATAATGCAAGCTGGAGGATTTAATGCAGTTTCCCGACTTACTCAATAATTTTTTACGCTATGTGAAAATCGACACCCAGTCAGACGAAGAATCAACATCTTTCCCTTCCACCAAAAAACAATTCGATCTGGCCACTCTTTTAAAACAAGAGCTTGAGGAAATGAAACTGGAGAATGTGAAAATCAACAAATGGGGGTATGTTTTTGCAGCCCTCAAAACCAATCAGAGCAAAAAGACACCAACCATTGCCCTCATTGCACATCTGGATACCTCCCCGGATGTTTCGGGTAAAAATGTAAAGCCCAAACTCCATAAAAATTACCAGGGTCAGGATGTCATGCTATCTTCAAAAGACAATATCATCTTAAAACTGAAGGAAAACCCCTATCTGAAAAAACAAATCGGAAAAACCCTGATTACCACCGATGGGTCTACACTGCTTGGAGCAGACAACAAGGCCGGGATTGCGGAAATCATGAGCGCAGTGAATTATCTGAGAAAAAATCCTGGAATCCCCCGACCCAATATTCAGCTATTATTCACTCCCGACGAGGAAGTCGGCAGGGGAACCGAGAAGCTGAACTTGAAGGATCTAAAAGCAGATTATGCCTATACCATAGACGGAGAAAAACTGGGTGAGATCGAAGATGAAACTTTCTGTGCCGACACAGTGGTTATCACCGTCACCGGAGTGAATGTCCATCCGGGGTATGCCAAAAATAAGTTAATCAATTCCATAAAAGTAGCTTCCGAAATACTTGAGCGATTTCCAAAAACCTCCATGTCACCGGAAACCACCGAAAAAAGAGAGGGTTATATTCATCCCTACACAATATCCGGGGGAGTCGAAGAAACGGTCATAAAGGTCCTGATTCGGGATTTTGGGGAAAGCGGATTGAAAGAAAAGGAATCCCGATTAAAAAAGATCATCGATTCGATAGCCAAAAAACACCCCAAAGCTTCCATTGGTTTTAAAATCATTGAATCCTACCGAAACATGAAAAGTATACTGGACAAATATCCCGAAGTCCTTGAAAAAGCAATCGATGCTATTAAACTTGCCGGAATTAAACCGGTTAAAAATATCATCAGAGGCGGAACCGATGGCGCCAGACTGAGTTTTATGGGATTGCCCACTCCCAATTTATTTACCGGCGGCCTGAATTTCCACTCCCGTTATGAATGGATCACTCTGGAGGACATGCAGAAGGCAACAGAAGTCATCATCCAGCTCATGAAACTCTGGTCACAATAAACGGAGGAGTTATTGATTTTCCTTCTGTAGAGGTAAAAAATGAATAATGCAATCAACCATATCAAAAATTCCATTGCGTCAGGTCAACCCATTCTTCAAATCGTTTCCTATGAAGAAAAAAGAGTTGAAAATTATATGGCCAAAATCGCCGAACAGGTGCTAAAAACTGACAACCTCCTGTTCTGGGATATCAACAATGGCATCATGGAAAACAACCAGACAGTCAATCAAACCCAGGATCCGGTTCGGGCCATTGACTATTTCATGAATAAAAATACCGACGGAATCATTATCTTCAGGGATTTGAACCCCCTGATCCGTCAATCACCGGAGATCATCCGAAAACTAAGAGAGGCTTATAAAAAATTAACGAACTCCAAAAAACTGATTATCCTGCTCTCGCCGGATGGCTACTTTCCCGACAGCATCAAAAAGGAGATCGATATCATCCATTTCGATCTTCCAGATTATGATGAGCTTAAAAATTTATTCTTCAAATTTCTGGATTCAATGGAAAAATCCGGGCGCCGTATAAACCTGGATGAAAAGCAAAAAAAGACTTTTATCATAGCGGCCCAGGGGCTGACTCTCGATGAAGCATACCGGGCCTTCATGAAAGCCTTTCAGGGGCAAAACAGCATTTCCATTGACCTGGTGAACAAGATCCATCTGGAAAAAAAGCAGCTGATTCTGAAGGAAGGTGTACTCGAATACTACCCCCATAAATTCACCATGAATGACATGGGGGGACTGGACAATTTGAAAGACTGGCTGAAAAAGAGAGAACGGGCGTTTTCCAAGGAGGCAAAACAATTCGGGCTGGAAAGACCCCGGGGCATGCTGACCATGGGAATCTCGGGATGCGGAAAAAGTCTTTCATCCAAGATCGTCGCTTCATTGTGGGATCTGCCCCTGTTCAGGTTGGACATGAACCTGGTGTATTCGGGTATGGGAGGTTCTCCGGAATTGGCCTTCTCCAGAGCTCTGAAAACCATGGATTCAGTGGCTCCGGCCATATTGTGGATCGATGAAATCGAGAGTGGCATCACCGACAAACATACAGATAGTGAATCATCCAGGATTCTCGGATATTTTCTAACCTGGATGCAGGAACACACCTCTGAAATATTTATTGCGGCCACAGCCAACCGTATCGATATGCTACCGGCCGAGATATTGAGAAGGGGACGGTTTGATCAGATTTTTTTCATTGACCTGCCCACTCGAAATGAGCGGGAAGAAATTTTCACCATTCACTTGCAGGACAAGGGCAATGATATCAGTCTTTTTAATATTCCCCAGCTGGCCCAGATCACAAAAGGGTGGTCCGGAAGTGAAATAGAACAGGTTATCATTTCGGGGATGTATGAAGCATTCAATAAAAACCGCAAGCTCAACGAAGATGACCTGTTTGTGATTTTCGGAAATTCAGTGCCCCTGTCAACCACCATGGAAGAGCAGATAAAGAAAATCCGCAGCTGGGCACATAAACGGGCTGTGAATGCCTCCAAAGATAAAGAATATTAGTTTTTGGTACTCTTAAATACGGGCCGGACGCCGGGGCATAACCCTCAACTCTTTGGCCTTTTTCTGACGTTCCTGGTCAATTAAACGGGATACTTCCTGGATCAGATCATCACCATATTTTTTCAGTGTCTTGGTGATAAAATTCTTATCGATTTCTTCATAGGAAATTCCTTTTGACTTGGCAACCTCCATCAAAAAAGTCAGGGCTTTGGTCTGGATCAAGGTATCCGGATTCAGCGAAATGGAATCAATCCCTTCTTCCACCAGAAAAGCGGTAAAAGAGGGGAAATCAGACGGAGCCTGACCACAGATTCCCACCGTGCATCCATTGCGGTGTGCCACTTCAATCAATTGGGAAATCATTCTTTTTACCGCGGTATTTCGTTCATCATAAATGTGGGATAGAAGCTCGGAATCCCGGTCCAGACCCAGGGTCAATTGGGTCAGGTCATTGGATCCGATTGAAAAACCATCAATAATCTTGCTGAATTCATCGGCCAGGATGATATTGGCCGGGATTTCAGCCATGCAATACAGCTCCAGCGGTGAATTCAAGGGTTCTCCCCTGACCAAGCCCTGCTCACTCATTATTTCGCTGACTTTTGTCCCTTCTTCCGGAGTGCGGCAGAATGGCAGCATCACCATCACATTGGACAATTTCATCTCACTGCGCACCTTGGCTATGGCCTTACATTCCAGAATAAAGGCTGCCTGGTAACGTTTATCATAGTATCGGGAACAGCCGCGCCAACCGATCATGGGGTTGGATTCCCGGGGTTCGAATAACTTTCCGCCGATGAGGCTGGCGTATTCATTGGATTTGAAATCCGATAGCCGGATAATCACCTTTTCGGGATAAAAACCCGCGGCAATTCGGCCGATGCCAAAGGCAAGTTTATCGATGAAATACTGGGTCTTGTCCATGTAAGTAGCGGTCAAACTCTCTATTTGAAGGCCGACCTTTCGGGCATATTCCAGCAATCCCTTCTGGTGACCCAGAAGTTCAAGTACCCCGTAATGGACCAGGGCCAGCGGATGAATCTGGATATGGGAATTGATGATAAATTCCTCCCGGGCCAGCCCCACCCCATCATGGGGCAGCAATCCGGCTGAAAATGACTGTTCCGGGATCCCGATATTCAACATGACCTTGGTTTTGGTTTTGGGGACCCTGGAAGGATCCAGCTTGCTGATTTTATAGGGAAGTATTCCGTCATAGATCAATCCCTGACCTTCGCTGCAATCGACCGTAACCTTTTGCCCGGGCTGCAGAACCTGGGTGGCATGACCGGTTCCAATCACACAGGGTATCCCGATTTCACGGCTGACAATCGCCGCATGGCAGGTCCGCCCCCCCCTATTGGTTATGATGGCCGAGGCCACCTTCATGATTGATTCCCAGTCCGGGTTGGTCATATCGGTAACCAGAACCTCATCCGGAACAAATTCACTGATCTTGGAGAAATCTTCAATAATATTGACCGCTCCCTGGCCGATTCGGTTTCCCACTGCTTCACCTTCCATGATGGGTTTATCGGGACGTTTCTGCATCTGGAAGATTTCGGTTGAGGTTTTGGTAGAATGAACGGTCTCGGGACGTGCCTGAACAATATATATCTTTCCGGACAATCCGTCCTTGGCCCATTCTATATCAATAGGCTGGCCGTAATGCTTCTCAATAACCAGGGCCCATTCGGCCAGTTTCATGATCTCTTCAGGCTGCAAGCAAAAACTCTTGCGCTGGTGAACCGGCACAACTTCCTCTTTCACACCCCCGTCATCCCCATATACCAGTTTTACATCTTTCATGCCGGGTTTTTCATCAATCACCGTTCGGGTGGGCTTAAAGACATAATGCTGATCCGGATTTACCCTTCCCTGAACCACATATTCCCCCAGGCCCCAGGCAGCAGTGATATACACCACATCCTGAAATCCCGATTCCGTATCAATGGTAAAAATCACACCACTGTAGGCCAAATCACTCCTGACCATCAATTGAACGACTACAGAAATACCCACTTTCAAATGATCGACAGCCTGGATAACGGACAGATGATAGGACTCGGCCTTTTCATCCCGGTTCCGATGGGCTTCCCTGGCTTTTTTCAGCTGGGAATAACGGACATCCTCCCGATAACTGATGGCCCGATTGGAAAACAACGAGGCAAAACAATCCAGACAGGCTTTTTTAACCGTTTCCAGGCCCGAGATATTCAGATAGGTATCCTGCTGGCCGGCAAAAGAAGCATCGGGCAAGTCTTCGGCTGTGGCACTGGAACGAACCGCCAGAGAGGGCATCTCCAGCCCGGACTCCTGACACAATTGCCGGTAGGCTTCTCCCAGCTGCTGGGACAATTCATCCGGAAAAGGGGCCTGGGAAATCTGTTCCCGAATCAAGCCCCCGCATTTAATCAGTTCCAATTGAAAAGACCGGTTGGCCTCCTCATAGGCTTTTTTGAATGCTTTGGGAATCTGATTTTCGCTTTTTTGTTTTTCGGTTTCCAGGGTTTCCTTGGCTGACTGCAGTTTTTGAAACGCCTCGCTAACTTTATGCACTTCCTTCTTAATGAACCCCCGGAGCCCCGGAGATTGGTCAATAAACAGATTATAACCATTCACGGTGATGGCAAAACCATCCGGGACCTCCACACCCATTCCCTGAAGCTGACTGATCATTTCCCCCAGGCTGGCCGCCTTCCCCCCCACCAGGTTCACATCATTTTTCCTGATCTCGCGAAACCATAAAACATAACGGTTTGTCTTTGATTGATCGGATTCTGCCTTCATCGACGGCTCCTTATGGACTGTTTTAAAAAGAGCAAATTTCGATCATGCTCATAGTCCCATTTTAAAAAAAAACAAAAAACATGTAAAGGGAAATAAAATTTCTCTGAAACATTCGTTGTTAAAAATGATTGAAGCTCAAATATGAATTGAAAAATTCCCAACCGAACCCAGGGCTTCCCAGATATTCTCACCCAGGGTAGGATGGATGAAAACAAGTTCTTTAAAATCGCCGGCCTTCATCTGGTGAGAGACCGCATGGGTCAGTAAAGGCATCAATTCGGCGGCTTCCGAACCCACGATATGGGCGCCGATGATGGTATTCCCAAGGTCGGTTACCACTTTTACCAATCCCTGCTTGTCATCAATGGCATTGGAACGGGAGCCGGCCGAATAGGGAAACCGGGCTATTTTAATTTTTATCCCCCTTTGGTTGGCTTCGTTCTCGGTTAAACCGACCGAGGCGATTTCCGGAAAAGTAAAAACAGCTGACGGAACCGTCAAATGACTCACCTTTTTCTTTTCAGTAATAAAATCCACAATGGCCATGGCCTGATGCGAGGCTTTGTGAGCCAGCAGGGGCGGTCCGACCACATCGCCGCAAGCAAAAATCGTTTCCACATCGGTCTGTAAATTCTTGTTCACAGAAATGTACCCTTTCGGATCTTTTTTTACAGCCAGGGACCCGGCAAAGATTTGATCGGTAACCGGTGTTCTTCCCACAGAAACCAGAACTTTCTGAAATTGCTCCTCCCAGACTTTCTGATCCTGTTTGAAACTGAAGTGAATTCCATCCTTTTGAACCCGGGTCGCTTCAACTCCGGTTGAAGTATGGATAACGATTCCCTGTTTTTTCAATTCCTTGAGCAGGATACCGGAAAGTTCGGTATCGGTTCCGGGCAGGATATGATCCAGTATTTCGACCACGGTTACCTCAGCGCCCAGGTAGCCGTAAATGATCCCCATCTCCAATCCGATCGCTCCGGCTCCGATCACCAGCAGCTTGGCCGGTATATCGTTCAGCTCGAGAGCGGTATCCGAATGAATAATCATCTGGTTGTCAAATTTCAAAAATGGAAGTTCGGCTGGCTTTGAACCGGTGGCAATCACGATATTCCGGCTGTTTATTTCAAGTTCCCCATTGATAACCAATTTATCCGGGGCAATGATTTTCCCAATGCCCTTGATCAACTCGACCTGGTTTTGTTTGAAAAGATGATCTATCCCCCGGGTTAATTTTGACACCACCCGGTTCTTCATATCCAGCATTTTACAAGTCTCTATTTCCATCTCACCGGTGTGTATTCCCCATTTAGAAGCATCCCTTATCTGTTTGATGAATTTTACTGAATGAAGCAGGATTTTGGTAGGAATACAGCCCCGGTGCAGACAGATCCCCCCCAATTCCTGCTTCTCTATCACCGCGGTTTTCAGACCTTTTTTAGCAGCCGCAATTGCTCCTTCATAGCCTGCAGGGCCGCCGCCCAGAAAAACAATATCATAGACCATGCTTCCTCCCAGAATTCTCAAGCCGGAATCATTTGATCAACAAGATCATTCTCTTGACTGCCTCTCCAAGTCCCAAGAAAGTGGCATTGGAAATAATAGAATGCCCGATATTCAATTCTTCAATTTCGGATATGCTGACAATGGGAGTCACATTTTGATAGGTCAGGCCATGTCCGCCGTAGATCCTGAGGTTTAATTTTTTAGCATAACCCACTGCTTTCTCGATTTTTTCAAGTTCCAGCTTGGCATAACTGTTATTCCAATTTTTAGCGTACTCACCGGTATTGATTTCAATAATACCGATTCCCAGCCGGTGAATGGCCTTGATCTGATCGATATCGGGATCGATAAACACGGATACCTCCAGGCCGGCTGCCTTTAAATTTCCGGCTACCTCCTCCACTCTGTCTCCGTACATCATCACATCGAGGCCACCGGTGGTGGTAACCTCTTCGGGAGTCTCCGGCACCAGTGTGCAAATATCGGGCTTGTGACGGAGCGCGATTTTAACCATTTCCATTGATACGGCCATTTCCAGGTTCAGTTTGGTTTTAACTATTTTTCTCAACAACTCAACATCCTGTTCCTGAATATGTCGGCGATCCTGTCTCAGGTGAACCGTGATCCCATCTGCACCGGCCAGTTCAGCAATGGCCGCCGCATAGACCGGATCCGGTTCATTGGTCATCCTGGCCTGCCTCAGGGTAGCAATGTGATCGACATTAACCCCTAATCTCATTTCACTCTCCTATGTTTGACTTTATTAGGTCCACAAATTTATGTAAATTTTCACTGATTATTTGCTCATGCTTGGATTCCATCATGACGCGTATCAGGGATTCGGTTCCGGAATACCTGATGACCAGCCGGGAACTATCACCGTATCGGTGGTTAAATCCATCGATCAATCGATTCAACTCATCCCAGTTCCGAAGTTCCCGCTTTTTTTTGATGGGGATGTTTTCGGTAACCTGGGCCTGGGGGACGATCAATCGGCGCACATCCCCGATTTTCATGTCCAGAATCATTAACGCCCGGAGGAATAAGAGAGCAGTCAGGATACCATCCCCGGTCTTCTGAAAATTCCTGAGAATAATATGACCGGACTGTTCTCCACCCAGGACCGCATTTCTCTTTTTCATTTCCTCATATACCAACCGGTCTCCGACCCCGGTTCTGACCAATTCAATGCCCCTCTGTTTTAAGGCCATTTCCAGTCCCAGATTGGACATGATCGTACCCACAACAGTTTTGTTGAAATCCGGGTTGGTGTTAAGCAGCAAATCCGAAATCATGACCAGGGCATAATCCCCATCCAGCTCAAATCCCTGATTGTCCAAGAAAATTACCCGGTCTCCATCTCCATCAAAGGCGATCCCCAGGTCAGTTTTGTCCGATACAAGCCTGGTTTTCAACTTCCGAAGATCAGTGGAACCGCAGTTATCATTTATGTTCCGACCGTCGGGCTGAGTGTTTATTATGGTCATATCCAGGCCGGTTTCACAAAAAACCAAGGGTGCAATTTCGACAGTTGCCCCATGGGAACAATCCAGGACACATTTCAGTTTCAATGTATCCAAGTCGACGGACTGATCCAGCAAAAACTGTCTGTACTCCTGGGTATGGGCACGGGGTAAATCACGAATAGGATCCTCCCTGCTCTGTTCTCGTTCTGGCTTCTCATTTCCATACCGTGAATAAAAGGCGTCCTCAATACGACCTTCCTGTTCCCCGGAAATCTTTTCACCATTGGCCTGGAATATCTTGATCCCATTGTCATGGAAGGGATTATGGGAAGCGGTGATCATGAGACCATAATCAAAATCGGAATGGCCCAGCAAATAGGATAAACCCGGGGTTGGGATGACACCACAGGAATAAACCTCAGCCTGATCTGCCATACCGGCAGCAATGGTGCTTTCAATATATCGGCCTGATTCTCGGGTATCCCTTCCCATCAGAATTTTTTTCCCTTGCCAGAGATTGGCCAGGATGGAACCAAGGCTTATCAACGCATGCTGATCAAATGGAAATTCTCCGAATCTCGAGCGAATTCCATCGGTCCCAAAAAGTTTCTTTTTATTTCCGCTGATCATACTTTTCAACAACAATGGTCACTTCAACCGATTCGACATCTTCAAATCTTAGAATCTCCTCCCGCTTTTTCAAATCAAGTGTTAAGGTAATCGTTTCCGTAACCTTGGATCGGTCAACAGGCTCCAGGGTGGAAATAATGTTGATGGGCTGGATTCGGGATTTGTATCCGAATATTTTGACCCTCTGGGGTCGAATGCGTACCTCTTTGACCTTTACATTTTTGCTGTAGTCCCGGACAAACTGAACTTTCACCGGAACTTCTTTGGTCATGAACTCTTCGACCTTCATCTCGATCATCTTGGGATGAATTGAGACCACCCGGGTATCTTCAGGCGTTATCAGGTAATCCTCGGTAAACACATTCAGGCGCATACTTTCCCGAATTCCCCTTAGATCGATTAGGATCTTGAAGTTTTCCGACAGAACTTTTTTCATTTCACTGGAAGTTCCCCGCACTTTGATTTTTACCTTTTCGGGCCTTACCAGCCTCACATCGATATTTTCCGAAACATTTATGTATTCCACATCAATATCCAGGGTTTTCTCCACATAGAGCCTTTCTTTCCCGGATATCTGAATCCAGACAAACAGGGCAATGAAGAGCGCGGTCAGCTTTAAACCGATGTTATTAAAAAGAATCTTTTTTATATTCATGGTCAAATCTGGTAATGAGCCAGCCTGGTTTTTAATCCCTCTCGATCCAATCCCCTGATCAACTCTCCATTAACGGCTAGGGAAATTTTTCCAGTCTCTTCTGAAACCACAATGGCAATACAGTCCGTCTGCTGGGTAATCCCGATAGCGGCCAGGTGGCGGGTGCCGCTGGGACTGAGCTCCAGGAGCGGGGGCAGTGGAAAAAAACACCTAGCCAATTCGATTCGATTCTTACTGATGATGACGGCTCCATCATGCAGGGGCGAGTGGGGAGTGAATATGGTCAGGAGCAGGTCTTTACTGATATCCGCATCGACCTTTACCGGTTTGTTTACATAATTTTTTACATTGATTTCCCTTTCAATGGCAATGATGGCCCCGATTTTCGACAAGGATAAAGCCACCACAGTATTAACGATTTCATCAATGAACTCAGACTTGTTTGACTGGGCATACTTTGTTTTTAACTTGCTGCCTATTTCTGCCAGTATTTTTTTCAGTTCATCCTGGAACAGTACGATAATGGCAAAAATAAGGTAAGTCATAAAATTATTGAGAATAAAGGAGAAAGCGGTCAATTTCATAAAACTGGCAATAAAGGCGAAAACTCCGATCAGGGCCAGACCAATGGCTACCTGATATGATTTGGTACCCTTGATAAGCAACAGCAGATAGTAAAAAAGAAGGAACAAAAACAGAATATCAATGACATCACTCAGATTAAACTGGGAAAAAGCCGCAATTATATAGTCAAAACTCATTTACTTCTAATCTAAATCCCGGGTTTCTTTTTTTTGACATTTTTCTTTTTTGGTTTTGCCTTGCTTTTTGCAATAACCGCATCGATCTCCTCTGAAGACAGAGATTCTTTATCCAGCAGTAATCTGGCTATGGTTTTCAAAGCGCTCTTATTTTCCAGGATGATCTTTTCCGAGTTTCCATAGGCCTCATCAATAATCTTCTTCACTTCCTTGTCGATCTTCCGGGCGGTTTCCTCCGAATATTCGTTATGATAGGCCAGTTCTCTCCCCAGAAAAATCATATCATCCTTTCTCCCGAATGTCTGGGTACCCAGGGAAGACATTCCCCACTCGCATACCATTTTACGGGCGATAGAAGTGGCCTTCTCAAAATCATGACCCCCGCCGGTGGTTAATTTATTCAAGAATATTTTTTCAGAAATCCTGCCGCCCAGCAGAACGGAAAGCTGAGCTCCCAGATAAGACTTGGAATAGGTATACTTGTCGTTCAAAGGCAATTGCTGGGTGACACCCATGGCCATGCCTCTGGGGATAATGGAAACCTTATGAAGCGGATCGGCTTCTTCCTGAAGAGATGCAACCAGGGCATGACCGGCCTCATGATAGGCGGTAATTTCTTTTTCCTCATCGGAAATAATCATACTTTTCCGTTCGGCCCCCATTAACACCTTGTCCTTTGCATATTCAAAATCCTTCATTTCTACTTTTTTCTTTCCGCTTCTGGACGCCCAGAGAGCCGCTTCATTGACCATATTGGCGATATCGGCGCCGGTAAAACCCGGAGTGGAACGGCCCAGGATCTTCAGGTTTACATTTTTGGACATGGGAATTTTCCGGGTGTGAACTTTCAAAATTTCTTCCCGTCCCTTTACATCCGGGATGGGAACCACGACCCGCCGGTCAAAACGACCGGGCCTCAGCAACGCGGAGTCCAGTATATCGGGCCGGTTGGTTGCTGCAATAATAATAACCCCTTCATTGGCATCGAATCCATCCATCTCAACCAGCAGCTGGTTCAGGGTCTGTTCACGTTCATCATGTCCGCCACCGAGCCCGGCTCCCCTCTGCCTTCCGACAGCATCGATTTCATCAATAAAGATCAAGCAGGGCGCATTTTTCTTGCCCTCATTGAACAGGTCTCTTACCCTGGAAGCACCGACTCCGACAAACAATTCCACAAAATCAGAACCTGAAATGGTAAAGAAAGGGACATTGGCCTCACCGGCTATGGCTTTGGCCAGCAGGGTCTTACCGGTTCCCGGGGGTCCGATCAGCAATACTCCCTTGGGAATCTTGCCTCCCAGTTTTTGAAATTTTTTAGGCTCTTTCAAAAATTCAATGATTTCCTGAAGCTCTTCCTTGGACTCATCAATCCCAGCCACATCCATGAAAGTAACCTTGTTTTTTTCCCCGGAAAACAAACGGGCCTTGCTTTTGCCGAAGGTAAAGGCTTTACCGCCGCCCTGCTGCCTCATCAAAACCACCCAGAAAACAATCAGTATTAAAAATGGAGCCCAGGAGAGAATGATCGAAAGCCACTCATTTTTATTTAGCTTTTCAACTTCGATGGAAATTCCATTCTTTCTCAATATGGAAATAAACTCCGGATAGTCAACCGGAATGGCAGTTTCATATTTTTCCACTTCCAAACCCCGGCTGATATCACTGGTGACTTTTCCGGTAACCACATTGCTGTCAATATAGGCAGTAACAATTTCCTTGCTTTCCACCTTTTCCATGAATTCCGAAAAGGTTAACTTGGTGGTTTTGGCATTGGTGACGTTGGAGAGCATATTCCACAACAGTATTATGATGATAAAAGAAGCAACCCAGAAAAGAATTCCTTTTGGCCTCTTTTGATTGATATTCTTCATTTTTTCCTCGGATACAATATTTTAGAATGATATTATAACATAAATTAATCGGATTAAAAAGCCGGTGCCATTCCCGAAATCCACTACCTAAATTTTTTAAATATCTGTAAAGCATTATGAATAAAGGGTAAGGTCAAGCCCTGTTGAGTTATTCAACAGGGCAAGCCTTACCCCTACAAAAAAGATAAGAAAATTGTAGGGTGCAACCCTTGCGGTTGCCCCATTGATGAGGTTTCTTCTTTTTTGATGAAGAATTTTGGATTCATGGAAAAACAGGATTACCTGAATATCTAATAAGACCGGGACCAGACAATGGTTAATTTCATGAATAAATGATATAATTCAAACAGGGTGCAGAAAAAATTCTTCGACACTTCATGAAAAAAAGTGGGCTTGAATTTATGTTCTGGATTGAACATAATTAAAGTTAAGGAGCGGGAATATGATTAAAGTGGAACTCTTATCAATAACACCTTCAGCAGAAAAATTGATCGAGGATGCCGGTCGGACCGCTTACTTATCCTTTCATAAAGAGATAAAATACAGTGGCCGGGACTTCATCAAAATGCTCATCAACAAAGACCACATATCCGTACTCGAACATGCCCTGGCCACCTTCAGAATCAAAGGCGGTTCCAGGTCCTTTACCCATCAAATGGTCAGGCATCGTTTATGTTCTTTCACCCAGCAATCCCAGCGCTATGTGGATGAATCCAAGTTCAGTTACTCCATTCCGAATTCCATCAAGCAAGACCCGAAAATCGAAAATTTATACAGAAATTTCATGAAAAGGGCCAAAACCGTATATACCGAACTTCAGGAGCTGGGTATAAAAAATGAGGATGCCCGTTTTATTCTGCCCAATGCCGTGGAGAGCGAAATCGTGGTAACAGCCAATTTCAGGGAATGGCGGCATATTTTTGAATTGCGGGGAGAAGCCGAGGCCCAGTGGGAGATTCGAACCATCATGATCAAAATCCTCAAAATTCTTAAAAAAAAGGCCCCTGCCATTTTTGAGGATTACGAGATAGACGAACAAAACCAAATTATAAATAAAGCCAACAAAACCGGGACCCTCACCGAAAGCACATAACTCCAATATATTGCTCACCCGGAAGTATAAAACCGGATTCCGGCAAACCGTGACCGATATTCTGAAGTAACCGGGCAACGGTCCTTTTTAGCACCTGGCTGGATTGGAATAGGTGGGACAATTGTTTTTCCAGGGAATAGTAACAGTGAACGATTCTTTTTCCTTCACTCGATGGCATCAAAACCTCATCGCGATATTGTCGAAAGCGTTTCAGCAATACCCGGCTTTCCCTCAGAGAGGCCTCACTGTTAATCAACTCTTCAATAAAACAGGAAGAATCAGTATCGGAATCCGTGCTATCTCCGGAGATATAATCTTGGTAGGTTTTATAAGCCGGCTTCTCTTCCAGTGCTTTTTTCAAAACCCCCCAGGGCGGAATCTCTGCTATTGAACTATCGATAATTTCATAAAAAAAAATTTTATCAGGATACCGCTTCTCGTCTCTGGTCTGCAGCATTTCCAGGTAATAATCAGCCTGCTGTTGTTCGGAGATCGACCAGGTTTCCCAGCCGGTTTCAGTAACCCAGAAGGGCTTGTATTGATTCCCGGTCTCTCTGACAATCTGGCTTACCGAGGGGAACTCAATCCCGTCAATAATTTCCCCGCCTTCCAGCTTTTTGAAAAGAAATTCGATTCCAAGTGATTCATATATATGGTGTGAGATGACATCAATATGCTCTCCGGCATATTCCAGAAGATATCTCAACCAAAGATACCACTCCTTGCCGGTACTGACCAGATGAGCCAATTCCGGGCCGACAATCTGAGCAGAGGAATCGGTACTTCTTATGGCCTCAACTCCGGGTAAAAAAACTTTCTCCAGAAATGCCTCTTTCCCTCCGATGAAAAATTCGGGCACATTGGGTTCATTCCAAATATTCCAGTATTTTACCCGGTCCTGGTATCGGCTGACGGTTACGGTAATAAAATGCCGCCAGTCCGCAATGCTGTCGGCCGGATAATTGGCTCCTTTGCCATTGTTGGCCCATTCCGGAGTACTTTCAAAAATGGCCAACACCGAAAGATCATTCTGATAGGCAAAATCAATTACACGATCTGTACGGGAAAAATCATATACCCCTTGGGCAGGTTCCATTTCACTCCAGAACAGATCAATGCGAATCCATTTGATTCCGGCATCCTTTACCTTTTGCAAAACCTCATTCTCCGAAAGGTGAACATTGATTCCGAAAGGCGATGAAGAGACATTTGCCGCATAAATAATGAAGCCGAGGCACAGGCAGCAGAATATCAAGATGGGTTTCATTTTCGGATTCATTTTTTTATTTCGAATTTGAATTTGTGGGCAACGGTTTTTATTTCGATACCCATTTTTTTATCTCCCTTGGTGATCAGGTCCAGGAGCTTTATCCGGATCTTCCTTTCAATGATGCTACTCACCGAATGGCCATAATGTCCATCTCTCACAGCTATACCGGCAATGGTATTTAAAACCGGTTCACCAACAAATAATCGGGTATGGTATTTTTTCATTAGTACCGTCTTCAACCAATTGATTTTTTCGCCGGCAATTTGTTTCAAATGTTTTCTGGTAAGGGGAACGAATTCAATGATCTCATCCACCCAATCCAGTACATTCATGATCTTGGACGGAATCACGATTGATTTCGATCGGGTATCCGATTTGACAAAACCAATCTTCTTTCCCTTTTTTTCTTCTCCGATTCTGGTTAAATTCAGGACAAAAATAATATTGGTCAAATAATGTTTCTTGCCAAAAGCATCAATGATATACCCCTGACTGAAGACTTTGCCCAGAAAGGCCAGCACCATGGAATGGGCATGACCGATATGTTCAAACAATATGACCGAAAACGGATGACTCTCTACTTCCTGGACCAGTACTCCCGGTGCCAATCGGGTATCCCCGATCAATTTTCGAATATCCTCGGGCTTCCTGTAATCCAGCAGGTCGATTGTTCTTAATTTGTTTTCATCTCCAAACAAGTATTCGGCTATTTTCGAAGCCAGGTAACTTTTACCCACCCCGGTAGCCCCCAGGAACAAGAATATTCCCTCCGGTCGGGTATCGTTCAGCTCGGTTTCCAGCCGTGACAATTTTATGATACGTGAAATTTCAGCCAACGCCTCAGTTTGATTGACCACCTTTTTTTTAAGCTGTTCATGAATACCCCGGGAGTGCAGATAGGGATCCAGTTTGACAATCCCCATGCGAAGTTTGGAAATATCACTCACACTTTTATAAATATCGTTTTCTCTCAGTTCCGCTTTGCCTTTCAAAGATGATTTTGAACATGACAGATCCAATAAATCAATGGCCTTATGGGGAAATGCCCGATGGGGAATGAAATTGCGGGCCAGAAAATAAATTTTATCAAAAAGTTTCTCTTCAATATCCAGGGCGTAATATTTTTCAAAATAGGATTTGACACCTTTTAAAATGACCAGCATCTCCTTTTCATCAGGCTCATTAATGAAAACCAGGGAAAAACTCAGGGAAAGCATCTCATCATGTTTTATATATTTAAAATAATTCTCCGGAGTGGTGGCGGCAATAATATTTAACTCCCGATTGGCAAGAAGGGACTTCAACAAACTCTGCATCTGCAAGAACTCATCCCCCCGGTTGGTTCCCATTACCGATTGAATCTGCATTTCATCCAGAAACAATATGATCTTTTCCCGGTATTTTTTTATCTCAGAAAATAATTTCTCAAAATCTTTAATCAAGACATCGACCGATTCCCGGGAATAGAGGAAGGTATTCATGGACAGTTCAAGGATTACTTTTTGTTTCAAATAGCGAGGAACATTTCCCTTATTGATCCTGGAGGCAATCTCGGTAATGAGAGCCGTTTTCCCGACTCCCGGTTTACCAATCAGCAACAGGTTGTTTTTTAATTTTCTCAACAGGGATTCCATTACCGCTTCAATCTCTTTTTCCCTTCTGATAAAGGGAAAACGATCTCCCTGATCGGCTATTTCACTTAAATTTTCAAGAAAACGGTGAAACTCAGGAGATATCTCCAGTTGGTCCAAATTTTCAGGCATTGATTTTTTCAATCCCCATCTGGTTGAGAGAAACGAAAAATAAATTTAGATAAAATACCGGGTATATTCATATATCTTCAATCACCTTTATCGATAAATCGAAATTTCAAAATGGTTCTCCATAATATTTCCAGATCCAGTTTTAAAGTCCAGTTCTGAATATAATAGATGTCAAATTCAATCCGTTTATCCAGCGGTGTATTCTGGCGCAGGCCATGTACCTGGGCCCAGCCGGTTATCCCGGTTTTTACCCGGTGGCGTAACATATATTTGGGAATATCATTTTTAAATTTTTCCACGAATTTAGGTCTTTCAGGCCTGGGACCCACCAAACTCATATCCCCCTTCAGGACATTTAACAATTGGGGCAATTCATCAATGGAAAATTTTCTTAAAAAACAGCCGATTCGGGTAATTCTTTTGTCATCGGCAGGAGACCAGATTATCCCGGTTTTCTTTTCGGCATTTTCGATCATGGTTCTGAATTTTATGATATTGAAATGTTTTCCGTCAAGTCCGACCCGCCACTGGGTATAAAACACCGGCCCCCGGGAATCCAGCTTGATCCACAGGGCAATCAAGCCCAAAAACGGGAGCAATAAAATAATTCCGACGAGGCTGAAAACCAGGTCGAAAACCCTCTTGATACTCAGCCGGTATCCGTGAAGGGGGATATCCCCCAGATTGATGGTGGGAATTCCCTCCAGGTGTTCCATACCGGCTTTCAGGGACGCAATCTGGAGAATATCGGGAACCAGCTTGATATCCAGGAAAAGGTTGTTACCGGTTTTGATTAATTTCATGATGGATTCGTATTCCTTCAATGAGAGCGCAATAAAAAGATCGGTAACACCATGTTTTCGAACGATCTTTTCCAGGTCCTCGTATTTTCCCAGCACATTTTCCCGGTTTTCCGAACTCAAAAAGCCAATCACTTCAATGCCAAAATGGGAATATTTCTTCAGCTTTTCCGAAACCATCACTCCCATATCTCCGGCCCCGGCAATCAAAACCCTGGATACTCCGTTTTTCTTAATAAACAAATTGTTAAATACCCTGAAAATCACTAACCGCAGGCAAAATACCAATGCGGTGCTCAGGGGAATATATATAAATAAATACACATGAGAAATTTCAAAATTTATGAAATTGTAACTTCTTAAATAACTGATGATGAGGATAATGAAAAACGAAGAGATGACGGTGTTCACCATGACCAGAAACAGATCATCAAGCCGGTTTCGCCTTAGTTTCAGCTCATAAAAACCCTGGTAGGAAAAATACAAAACCTGGATAACCACCAGCAGGGGAAATACCAGCAGATATAGACCGTAGTGGGGAATCCCCTTCGGAGTACCGAACAGCCCCGAATAAAAGCGGACCCAGAAGGTCAGGTTAAAGGCAATAACGATGGCAATGATATCACTGAGCATATAAAACTGCAGCAACTGTTTTCTTTTTTTCCTGATCATTGTCTCTCTTGAAAACAAGTTTTCATTTTTTGTTGAAAAACCTCAGCCGAGAATCTCAAGCTGTTTTTCCGAATACCTGCAGTTGAGAATCCATGGAACCGGTCATTTTCCATTTCTTTACACTTATCAATGGCCGCCATCAGGGTCTCAACCTCTTGATCTTCGAATAAAATTCCGGTTTTTTCATCTTCTACAATATCCAGTACGCCACCTCTTTTAAAAGCCACAACCGGAACCCCGCAGGCCTGGGCTTCGACAAATGATATTCCGAAATCCTCAATGCCGGCAAACACATAGGCTCTGGCATTCTGGTACAACTGCTTCAATGCTTCTGTGGAAATATCGCTTTTGAACTCAATGGTCTTTCCAGCCAATTTTTTCAATTTTTTTTCTTCAGATCCCCTGCCCACAATGATCAAACGCTCACCCAGACGATTAAATGCGTCAACCAGCAACCGGTTCCGCTTATAGGGTACCAGGGCGGATACAGCCAGAAAATAATTTTTTTCCGGATTCTTCAAAGGCTGAAAATAGTCAGTATCGACCGGCGGATGAATGACTTCGGATTCCCGCCGGTAATATTTCCAGATCCTTTCTTTGACAAAATTGGAATTGGCAATGAAGTAATCGACCCGCGCGGAACTGCACACATCCCAGCTGCGCAGTTTTGAGACCTGGTGTTTGATAAAAAATTTCCGGAATCCCCCGACACCCTCAAAATATACCGGATACTGATCCCAGATATAACGCATGGGAGAATGAATATAGCTGATATGAATGGCATCCGGAGAGGGAATGACCCCTTTGGCCACACAATGGGAACTGCTGATAACCAGCCCATACCCGCTCAGGTCAAAGTCCTCAACCACTGCCGGGAAAAAAGGAAGAAAATAGCGATATCGATTCCGGATATACCGGTAACGGTTCAGACTGGATGTAACAATACGATGCGATTTGATTTTCTCCGATATTTTGTTCTCGTCCAAAAAAAGAGTAAAAATATCTGCCTTTGGAAAAAAATCCAAAATGTATTCCAGAACTTTCTCCCCACCTCTCATTCCATTGAGCCAGTCATGAATAATTGCCACTTTACCGTTCATTTTTAAAGGTTATTTTACACTCTCTCTGACAATAAATCAACTGTTACCGGCAAACCTCCCAAATAAAAAAAAAGGACACGGTTTACCGTGTCCTCCTTTTTTGGAAATTGAAAATGATTAAAGAAATTTCTTTTTCAACTCCTTGGCCTTTCCAATTCCCTCTTTGGTTAAAATAACCGATTTACCGTTTCGGAACTGTTGAATCAGCGTTTCATCCTCCAGCTGGTTTAACACTTCAAACAGATAGCCATTCCAGGCCCGGTAAATCTTTTCTCCGGGAGTATTTCGCGAATCTTCTTCCCACCCGGACAGGTAGAGTAGCAATAAATTGAGTTCCATGATTTTCGAATCCATTTTGCCTCCTTATGATAAAGCGGGGCAGGCCCAAGGCCTGCCCCGGGTAAAAATTAAACGGTGATCCGGTCTTTCAGCTTAACAAACAACTTTTCACCGATACCTTTCACCTTCATCAACTCTTCAATCCTCTTGAATTTTCCATTCTGTTTTCTGAAATTGACAATGCGCAGGGCAATTTTCTCACCGATTCTGGGTAGGGTGGCAAGCTGTTTAACCGTAGCCGTGTTGATATTGATCCGCTTCGAAGCGGTTGACTGCTTCTCAGCCGCCTTGACCTGACCAACCAAAACCATAAACAAACTGATCACCAGTAAAACCGAAATGAATCTTTTTAAAACCACCATGTGAACCTCCTTACCCCAGGTTAACAATTCTCATGCCAAATCCGGGGCTCGAGTCCAGAAAAAAACAATAACCTGATCAGTAAAGGATCTTCCCGATTCGGCCCCATTCATTTTCAAATCCCGGGCGTAAACAAAAACTTACTGTAGAGCAGATAAAGGTAAACCAGAACTGACACTCACGGAAAAAAATCAGGACCTGGCCAGACAAAATAAATCTCCGTAATGACCGATATTGGCACATTTTAGCTAAAAACTGCCATTTCGAAAATCGCCTGGCACCATTCTTGAACAGTGAACAATGGATTTTATTTTGAAGGAGAGTCAGATGAACAAAAACAGAGGTAACCGACATTCAAGGCCGCATCAATCAACCGGGTTCACCTTGATCGAGACCCTGGTCTCTTTCTTCCTGGTGTTCATGGGAGTGTTGTTCATAACCCAGATAATTTTTTTCTCATTGGATTACTATAAAAAATCTTTGCTGAGATTGAACTTGCAGCAAAAACTTCAATCCGAGACCCAGTTGCTGACCTCTAAACCATTCGACGCCACCGAACTGAACACGGGGATATATGTTAAAGAGGATGACCCGTTTAAAATCAGTTGGGAAGTTTTTGACTTGACCCCGACCATTAAAAAAATTGTCCTCTCAGTCGGTAACAAACAGTTTTCCCGGATGATTTGTTTCTTCAAATCAAAATATATTTTCACCATTTAAATCAAGGAGGCCAAGATGAATAGCGGATTTAGCATTTTAGAAATTCTGATTGCCTTAGCCATCAGTTTGAGTATTCTTTCAATTGTCATTATCAATGTTTCCCAGACCTCGTCAATATCCAAAAAGGTGACCACCAAACAGCAGAGACTGGAATCAATATTCCACACGGTGGATACCATAAAATCTGATCTGACCAAATGTGGAATGAGATTGCAGGAGGCCGGCAAACATTTTGATCTCTCATTCTTCGAACACACATCCAGTCACTTCACGGTGGTTTACGGAACCGGTAGTGAGGTTCTCATCACCGACTCTGAAAAGGGCGAGAAGGTCATCGAGATTGATCAGAATCAATATTTTAAAAAAAACAAAAAGGTATTGATCTATAACCTGGATCAGGGTTCTTTTGAATACAATGAAATAAAAAATATCAAAAAGGGCCTGATCACACTGTCCGAAAACCTGAAAAACCCCTACCCCGCTAATTCTCCGATCATCCTTCTGAAGCAGGTGGAGTACAAACTGTATGCCAAACAAAACATCCTGAAACGAAAAGTGGATCAAGGAAATTTTCAACCGCTCATCGAAGAATTAACAGATTTTTATATCAATTTCTTTTCAGAATCCAGATCGGTATTGTACAAGATCGAAGTAAACAGCAGGGAACAGATCAGGGGGTATATATTCCTGATCAACACGGTGGCATGATGAAACTCCAAAGACCGGCAGCCGCAAAATCAAGGGGCAGTATGATCCTGGCCATATTGTTTGTTGTTTTCCTCTCCCTGGCCGGAATGGCCCTGCTCACCCATACCCTTGTCCACCAGCGCATCCTGTCTGCCCGGGCAAAAAAAATTATTGAAACCGAAAGGATTTACCAGGAGCTCATATTTTATCAGCATCAATTCAGGGAAAAGGTCTTCGGGGATAATCTTTTAAATATCCACTGGCCGGAATCCGACTATTTCAACCCGGACATTTTTCCGGATGTTCGGATCAATCAGGTCCTGATAAAAAACTCCTTTTCAAACCGTATTCAACAACAGGACGATTATCGAAAAATCAGAATCATCGATACCATCCAGGTCCATTCTCTGAAAAGCAACTATCAATTGAAGACAGATGTCATCATTGATCTGCTTACCGGTAATATACCGCTCCATTTAATCACCTTCTTTCTCCAGGCCAAAATCGAAATCCCGGAAGATATTTATCTGAAAGAAAACCATATTGAAGTCAAAACCCGGGGGCAGTACCTGATGGGAGACATCCCGGTGGATTTTGATGTGACCGGGTTTCTGGCCGATGCCCTGAAAATTCAGGGTAATCAACTCAGCTGGGCGGAAATCAGAAAAAAGTTCGGATTCGATATCTCGGATGAACCCATCGAAAAGGGCATTTATATCCTTGCCGAAGATGGCCGGGTTGAATCCATATTCATCCAGGGAGATCTGCAGAAGTTGATTTTTTCAACCCGGGAGGAAATTCAGGAAATCCAATTTTATCTGGGTGGCCAATGTTATCAGCTCAGCTATCAACCGCAGGAGGACTATTTCCGGTGCTGGGACCCGCAAATACCGGTTCAATCCGTTTTCAATCAGAAAATAATCGTAAACGGAAATCTGTGGAGTCTGGAACAGAGCCAACAGTTCGCATTTCTGGAAAGTACAAATATCAAACTGTTAGTGTCGGGCCAGACCGTGATCACCACTTCCCTGGAAACCAAAAACCTGAACATTGAAAAAATCAGGCTGAACAACCTGACCCTGATTGGCGGTACCCATGACCTGTACCCGACGGGAAACAGCCAGCCCGGTGTCACGGTAGATATAGAGGGAAAAGCCATTATCCAGGCCACCATACTGGTTCAGGGTCGTTTTGAAAACCGGAATGAGGAACTGGAAATATCCGGAAGCTTATTTGCCGAAGAAGTACACAATCAAGGCCGGATGGCCATTCATTCAACCAATTCCGGGTTTGATTCGGGTACTTATTTTCACACCGGAATCATCACCCTCATTATTGATTTCTTCATTGATTTTGTCGAGGAGGTATACGATGTCTGATCGCAGCAAACATGTTTGCTTTCGCCATGTGTCCCAACACCGGCCCGGAGGGTTCACGGTTTTTGAACTGCTGATTGCGGTGGCCCTGTGCGGACTGTTGATCACGGTTGGTTTTTCGGGCTTCCGTTCATTTCAACTTAACAACCGGACCAACCAGATGATCCGCACCGTCACCTCTGCCTTCAGCACGGCCCGATACCGGGCCATTGAAAACAACAAATCAATCAAGGTGTGCCTGGAAACCTCCAAGATGGTCCTGAAACTGAAGGAGGCTTCGGAATGGCAACCCTATCTTGATTTTCAACTCCCCCCTGACCAGACCATCACCATGAATGCCTCGCCGGTTTTTTACCCGACCGGGTTTGCTTCCCCCCTGTGTTCGGTAATCATAAAAAATGAAAAGTATGAATACAAGATCACCATTTCCATAGCCGGCCGGATCAAGGTGGTCAAAATATCTTGACGAAAAAGGAAAAAGGGGAACGATGATGATCCCGGTGTTGAAACTTTGTATTTAAAACGCTGCGATGAGTCCCACCCCGGCCCGAACATACTCACCCAGAAACGACTTTAAAAGATAATTAACCTCTCCGACCAATCGCAGGTTCCTTCTTAATAAAAATCCCACATGAGCACTGAATGACTGGTAATTCATTTCTTCTTCCTCAAAATTCACCCAGTTATAGAGCAAAACAGCGTATAAATGACTATTATCTCCCCAGGGCGTCAAAATCATTTCAGCAAACCCACCCCGGGTTTCCATTTCCATATCCCCTTCACCAGCTATAAACATGGGATTGCTGTCATTTCTTATCATGTACTGGAACTTGAATTCCACAACAGGAAACTGCAGGCTGGCATCCACTCCCCATAACCAGATCCGGTTAACTCCCTCACCCATGTCACTGGCTTCCTTTCCATAATAGGCACAGGCACCAATGGAAAAGTACTTTCCGATTTCCTGGATTACCCGTCCGAAAAGGTTTTTATATTTATCAGAGTCAAAATTTTCAAATGGATCTGCCGGGTCTATGCCACTGCCATTCAAGACTTCTATGGTGAAATCGGTCCCGGTTTTAAAACCGAAGTTAAACATCAGTCCCCGGTCATAGGTCAGATTAATGGCGGATAATCCCGGCCGGGCCCTGTAAATCTCATAATCTTCAAAGGTCAAACGCAACTCCCGTTTGAACAGAGGATCAGAAACCTGAAATTGACCCAGAGAAGCTGAAATGCCGCTGCCAAAGATATCATTGAACATCATAAACGCATCTTCGAGTCCGGCCACCTCACCCCGTTCTCCCAGGAAAAAATAAAAATAATAAGAAATATTCTTTCCAATGGTTCCTCCGGAGAGGAGTTTTACAATGTAGGGCGAGGCAAAATCAAACTGATCGGAACTGGAATTGTTGTAGTACATGTGCCCTTCCAGACGCACAGCAATGGGAAGGTCCCTGATGAGTGAAAGTTTTTCATCTCCGGTATCCACATAATAACGGGGAACTTCCTTATCCGCCAATCGAAAACCGTTTCCGGCAAATTCTTCACCGTACGCTTTGAGACGGGGAAAAGGATTGTGGCAAACATTGCAGGACATCTTATGTTTTCGGGCAAACGCCGGCATCCCGGTCAATGACTCGGTTAGTACCAGCAGTACAAATATGGCAATGGAGATAAAAAGTATATTTTTTTTCATCATAATCCTCCTAATCATAAATGGTTATCGATGTCGAATGACTGTTCACTTTGATAATCTCAGTTTCATCCGAAGGAACATTGAGAAAATCAGCCACCGGTTTCACCAGTTTTTGATAGTTCATTGTTGCGGTTACTACAAATACCCCCTCGGCAATATCATCCGGAAGGGTAAAGGTAAATGTCTCAATTTTTGTCCCCCGGGGAGAAAAACGGTAATCAACTCCCAGTGATTTTGTGTTCCACTGTTGGATGGTCATCCGTCCCTGAGGATCAAAATAAGGCATGCGAAAAATTCGATCCCCAAAAGGGACACCATCCCGTTGTACTCCGGCAAAATCAGGTTCATCCAACGCAATTCCCATATCCTGGTAGGCCAGGATATCGCTGGCTATAGTATATTCCTCTCCGGCAAATCCTTTTTTATCGACCGGAAGGTGATAGGTTTTCCCATTGGCATCGCGTCCCTCAACATGCAACCAGACGATGCGATCCTCCACCGAACCCGTGGGGAATTTATGACCGGTTTTTTGATTAAACAGCACGACGGTAAATTTTACCATATCACCGGGTTCTGCTTCGCGGGTATCCGGGTGAACACGTACCTCAATCGTCCCGGCGATTTTGCCCGGGTCATGAGCGCCATGAAAAAGGTGCTGCCGGATATCGGGATATTTCTCGGCCATTTCAGCCGAAACTCCCGGAGCGTAGGTCATATGACAATCATGACAGCGTACACCTTCCCGGGCATAAGGACCTTCTTTCCATTCCAGATGAGTGGACTTTACCCAGATACCATATGGACTTTTTTCGTTGTGACAGGTTCCGCAAAATTCCGACTTTGACAGGAAATCTGATTTCTGAGTAGCATGTGCCGGCGATACGGCTCCTTCGCGGGGGCCGTATTTTATGCGGCCAGGCTCGGATACAAAATTAAAATTATGGGGAACTTCACCCTGAAATCCGGTGACCGTATGACATACGTCACAGGAGACCGATTCATTTGCCCGGCTGTTGGCTTCGGGTCTGGGAGGAGGCACATCACCGGCCAGGAAAGCAATCGGTGAATGACACCCGTTACACCCCGCCTTGACATCAGCAACCATCGGGTCCTTGTCTGCATGGGGGATTGCCAGCTTAAAATACTCAATTTCGTCCCAGTGGTGTGTATATGCCTGGGACATCATGGCCTGGGTCCACTGCTGATATATATCGGTATGGCAGGACGTTCCGCAAACACCCGGTTTTTCATAATCCTTATATGACCGGCTGCCGAGCGCTTCTTCTCCGCTTTTGACCAATCCTTGAGCCACCAGCACCAAAGCCAAAACAATCACAATTGACAAATATAAAATCCAAGGTTTGATTTTCATACCCGATCCTCCCGTTTAAATCAAAATTCTGAAAAAAATAGTTTCTACCTTCCTCAGGATAAAGGCTAACTTTATTCATTTACTTTTTATTATAATGAATGCAAATCGGAATTTCAACCGCTTGAAATAAAAAATTCAATTGAGTATCATGGATTTTTAGGTGGTTTAAAAGCGTTCACAAAATGTTGTGATTGAGGTTTTTTTATTCATGTCTATATCAATAAAACAAAAAAATTGCAGGAAGGGGTAAAATGAAAAAAATTTATATGGGAACTATTATTTTGTTGGTTATTGTGTTTTTATCCGCCTGTTTAGCAGGGCCAAATCCCATGGAAAAAAAATCGAATGAAGAGGGAAAAGTGGCGGGATTCTGGAAAGGGCTGTGGCATGGTTTTATTGCTCCCATAACCTTTATCATTTCCATATTCAGCTATAAGGTTCGATTTTATGAGGTTTACAACAGCGGATTCTGGTATAATTTTGGTTTTGTTTTTGCTGCAGGACTTTTCTTAAGCGGTGGTATTTTAGGAAGGAAAAAAAAGAAAAGAAAAAAATAAAAGCCCCGTCCCTCAAATTTTACTCGCAGGTTTCTTGGACAGGACGAACGCGACAGCCTCCTTCACCGTTCCCTCAAATGCCATAAAAGTAATTTGCTGTCCCTCCAGAGCGCCCTTCATTTTATCCCCAACCATGCCCGCCACAAAAATCGTGGCTTTTTTCTCTGCCAAGAAACCCGCACACCCGACACCGGCCCTGCGGTCATGTTTCCAGAAAGGACTTTCGTGCAATTCCAGTAGCTTTCCTTTCTCATCAAAGAACTGCAGATATTGGCCGCGTGCTCCTTTGTAGGCGACCTGGGTATCGGGGGTCTTTCCATCGCAGGCAACAGCGATCTTCAGCGACGGTTTTTCCTGGCCACCGATGATTGGAAATATTCCCAAAACCAGTAATACGAGAATCCCTACCATACAGGTTTTCTTATTCATGATAACTCCTTATGCCGGCATAACGGACGGTTCTCCCTATGCCGGAGCATGAGTCTTCTCCCAAAAGACCGCGGACCATATTGGCCACCGCCCCACTTCTTTTTATTTTATATTATATCCCTCGGAATTGTCAAAAAAAAATAGCGCTTGGTCTACACTCTTGACAGATCGCAGTCAAATGAATCCAGTCATAGCTGCTTGAGTACCAAAAAGTCAAAAAGTAAACAACCATCCCCCCATTTTGGTATGCCAAAGATAGGATGATATCGTCAAGAAATCAAGCACCTCATTTATGCAACCTATACATTTTTTTGATATTATTTAAAAATCATGATATATTATCTCTTAAAAGTAATATAGTTTCCTTTTTATATTGTTTTGTGAAAACTATATTATATCATTAATGAGGCTATATTGACTTTATTATTGAGTAAATTACATAAAATCATTATTTATGCAATTGGTTCAATTAAAAAGGAAATTTTTATTTTTTCTAAGAGAGAAAGAAGGAGGTATCAATGAATATGAGTCTATTTTCTGGCCCTTCTCCCGAGGAACAGAAGAAGCTGTATCGGAAGTCTCACAATATAAGTGCCATAGCGATTTTTACTGGACTTTTTGCAGCCATATTTCTTGTTATTGGGATCTTCACAGTGGCCAATCCACTGGAACACGGACTAACTCCAGGGGAATCCATTGGCTACTTTTTCGGGTATCTTGTTTTCAGCACGTTCTACGCACTCACCATGGTGGGACTACTTCGGCGAACTTCTTGGGGTCGCACACTGGGAATAATTGCTTGGCTTCCCTTAGCGGTAGGCCTCATTGGAATCTATATAGTTTGGGTTCTCTTTACCTCATCAGAGTTTTTTGGTGCGAACAGAATCACTCACAAAGAACTTTTGAAGACCCTGAAAAATGAATGACTTGCCTCCATTTATTAATGGGGGGGGTGACGGTGCTTTACATCTTGACAATTCCATTTTTTCCTGATCCTTACCTTTCTTACTCGCTCACTTTTTCACTTTATTACTAATAAGTTTCGATTCCATCGGGGGTCATTTTATTATCCCTCACTTTCAATACTTCAAAAGACCGTCCCCTTTTTCGTCCCTCAAAGTCTTTTTTGGAGTCTCTATAGGGTTCTAACTGACTGGCAGAGACCTCGGTTCTGTGGCATGGGGTCAAATCTTTATTATTGACAAAATAAAAAACTTATTATAATCAATGATTCAATTAATCACATTATCTGCTAATGTTTTCAAAGCATTTGTCAATAATAAAGATTTGACCCCTATTTTTTTCTATACTTCAAAAGACCGTCCCCTTTTTGAGAAGGGCTAATCGTTACCATTGAATTAAATCTTAAGCCGATTTTGAAAAAAAATCAAAAAAATTGGTCTATTTATTTGACAATGGACTTCTAATGGATGACCTCATTTTACGAAAACGGAACCGCCGTTTGAACAAAAAGTAATAAAGTAAGGCACCGTCCCCAATTTTTTCACCTTAAAAGCCCCCGTTAGTCTCTTTGGTTGATGGTTTTTTTTTTAGAAAGTGTAAGTTGAGTTTTTTACTTATTTTAATTCAGATTTAAAATTTAGAAGTCCAACTAATTTTTTTGTTTGTTCAAAACTAAGAGCACTATCGGATTCCCCTGATAAAACCTTTCCTATCTCAGAAATTATTCTTTGTTCTACTGTCATTTGCATAAACTTAATTTTCTCAATTACCCTATTGTTTAATTCATCAATTTCTTTTTCATATAATACATATGGAAGAAGTTGCTCTACTACTGTATCTTTATACCATTCTGCTATTTCACCTTTTTTTTTCCCTTCATCAAGTATATGACATATTCGAAATATTAAAGTAACATAGATATCAAAAAGGGAATGTAAAAAGCTACCTATGAAGGGTTTGTATTTTGCTGTGTTGTCAGTGAAATCTGTTGCGGCTTTTAGAAGGTTGTCAGTTGTAATATAAGAAAAGAGGAACTCAAGCTCAACATTTTTCACTAAGGATGTATAATCTTTTGGCTGAAATAGATCTATAACAGTGAATATTGAAGTGAGGTTGCTATATTTAATTTTTATTAGAGCCTCCCAGAATATTTTTATTGCTTTTAGTCTTTGATTAAAGGAAGCAAGATTAATTGATGTTAAAGTAGATGTTGAAACACGAAGCTGCTCTTTGGCAATTCCATACTCTGCTGTTAATTGAGCTTTTAATGTTAAAAGTTTTTGGGAATATTCAAATTCTATGGATTTTTTCAGTCTTTCAGTAATCCAACTTTTTGTAATCCAAATTAGTATAAAATATAAAAACGCGCTTCCTCCCATTGAAACGACTATAGTTTCTATATTTGTCATAGATTCTCCTTAAATTGAACATGTAACAAATTCATCTCTCACAATGCATTTATATGATAATAATATAGCACATCTGACTTTGTATTAAAAATATAGAATCGAATAAACTTGAAATTTAATTTCATATCAATATAATTGGAGTGGAGAGATAATGAGTGATGAAACTGGTAAATTTTTTATATTCTTAAGTTACATTGATGAAGAAAAGAAAATAGCTGAAGTTTTAAAAGAATGGATTGAAGCAAGTTCTTTAGATCAAATTGAAGTTTTTGCTTATAGTGATAAAGAGAGTATTGATCTTGGTGAGGAATGGCATGAGAAAATAATCGATGCACTGAATAGATCAAATTTACTCATTGTATTAAGTAGTGAATTTTCAATTGAGAGACCTTGGGTAAATTTTGAATCAGGTGCTGCTTGGATAAAAAAAATTCCAATAATTCCAATATGTCATACCGGAATGTCCAAAGATAGTATACCAGATCCATATAGAAGAAAACTTGCGATTAATTTGGATGACAAGAATTTTGGACTCACACTTTTTAAAAGTATCATGAAGAAAATAGGTTATAAAGGAGATTTGAAAACTGATTTTAATAGAATGGAAGAGGAAATTCAATCTGCAAAAAATGAAATTAAGTATGATTTTTCTAGAACGAAATCAGTAAATCGAAAGAATGAAGTTGATCAATTAGAGCTGTCTGATATGGGGAAAAGTATTCTTAGAATGTTAGCTGACAAAGGAGATTTATATTGTGCTAAGTCAGAATTATATAATGCATTTAATGTTCATAATCAAAAAGTCCAAAATGAACTGAACAAATTTAAAAATGATGATTATATAGATTTTCTATATATAGAAAGAAGAGATCAAGATTGTTATTATTTAACCCCAAAAGGAACTGATCTTGTTGTGAGATTGAATATTGTTTGATTAAAAGCAGATTTATGTCTTAATATTCGTTACTCTCACGTTACCCAACAGCCCTAAAACTCAATCAAAAATCGTTACTTTTTCGTTAATTGAAGTATCGAAAAGTCAATCATAATCGCTATATACCTATAAGCCGTGTTGATGTTGATCTTGTTTAAAAACTCTACATACTTATTGGTGTTTGGATTTGGAGGTTGGGAGACTCTAATAAAAAAAAGAGGACAGTTCTAATTTATTATAAGCAAAATTTTAAAAACAGAACTGTTCCTTTTTTATTACAATAAAATTAAAAAATTAAAACCCCGTCCCTTAAAGTGGCCGGGGTTGATTTGGGGGGGGGATTTTAATACAATGGATTGATGGCTGAGGCGTATTATTTAAAAGACTTTTCGGAAGATTCGGTCAGGGATCTGATCAAAGAAGTCTATGGTTTGGAGGCCTCGGTTTCCAAAATGGCTGCCGAGCGGGACTTCAATTACCTGGTCAAAACCGGAGACAAAACTTCCTATGTGTTCAAGATTTCAAACCCGGAAGACAGCCGGGAAATAGTAGAAGCCCAGCACCAGGTCCTGAACCACCTGGCCCGGGGGAAGGGTGAGATCAACTGTCCCCAACCAATTGAAACCCGATCCGGTGACACTATTTTCAGGGTCAGCTGTGGCCCGGACCGAAAATCCTTTTTTTTCCGCCTCTTGACCTTTCTGGAAGGTAAGTTCTACAGCGATCTTGAAGCACATTCTCCCGAATTGGAAAAAAACCTGGGTGAATTCCTGGGGGCCATGGACCGGGAGTTAACCGGATTTGTCCACCCGGCCCTGAACCGCTACTTTATCTGGGACCTGAAAAATATCAGGGATATCCGCCCCTATCTGAAAGATATTCCGGAGACCGACCGGCGAAACCTGGTATTGCATTTCATTCAGTTATATGAAACCGAGGTGGAACCGTTCCGCCATCTGCTGCCCTGTTCGGTGATCCACAATGATGCCAATGACCACAATATTCTGGTGGACGATTCCGGCTCCCGGGTAACCGGTATCATTGATTTCGGTGACATGGTCTACTCCCAGACCGTCAATGAATTAGCCGCCGGCCTGGCCTATGCCATCATGAACAAAACCGACCCGACCAAAACCATGGTCCGGGTGGTTTCCGGATACCATTGCCAGCGTCCCCTGACAGAAGCGGAGATCGACGCACTGTTTTTTCTGATAGCTGCGCGGCTCAGCATCAGTGTGGCCCTGTCCGCCCACCGATTGAACCATTCCCCCGGAAATAAATATCTGCAGATTTCTACTGCCCCGGCCTGGGAAACATTAGAACAGCTGGGCCGAATCAATCCCGACCGGATTACCCTAACCCTGCGCAAAGAGTGTGGGTTTTCACAGGCCGGCATCCGATCGGGACCTTCTGTCAACGAAATCCTCCAATCCCGAAAACAGCGGATCGGAAGCACCCTGAGCATTTCCTATCAGAAACCCCTTAAAATGACCCGGGGATATATGCAGTATCTATTCGATAATGAGGGCAAAGAATTTCTGGATACGGTCAACAATGTCTGCCATGTAGGTCATTGTCACCCCCGGGTGGTGGAAGCCGCCCAGCGCCAGTTCAGCCTGTTAAACACCAACACCCGGTATCTTTATGATTCTCTGGTGGACCTGTCTGAATCCCTGTGTAGCACGCTACCCGAACCCCTGAGGGTATGTTATTTTGTGAATTCCGGCAGTGAAGCCAACGAACTGGCCCTGCGCATCGCCAAGACCTGTACCGGACACAGAGATTTTGTGGTCATCGATCATGCCTATCACGGCAATACCAATGCGGTCATTGAGATCAGCCCCTATAAATTCGATGGGCCCGGCGGCACCGGCCAGTCCCCACATGTCCACAAGGTCCGGATGCCCGATACCTACCGGGGTGAATTCCGGGAGGATGATCCAAAAGCCGGATTAAAATACGGCCGGGATATCGACCAGGCCCTCAGGAAAATCAAACAGACCGGAAAGGGCATTGCCGGGTTTATTGCCGAATCCATCAGCAGTGTCGGGGGTCAAATATTTCTGCCTGCCCATTATCTCGAATCTATTTACGAACAGGTGCGAAAAGCCGGGGGCCTCTGTATCGCCGATGAAGTCCAGGTGGGGTTCGGACGGGTGGGCAGCCATTTCTGGGCCTTCGAATTACAGGATGTGGTACCGGATATAGTGACCATGGGCAAACCCATGGGCAACGGCCATCCGATAGCAGCCGTGGTAACCACTCCCGAGATCGATGCGGCCTTTAACAAGGGCATGGAATACTTCAATACCTTTGGAGGTAATCCCGTGGCCTGCACCATCGGCCTGTCGGTATTAGAGGTGATCCGGAGCGAAAATCTGCAACAACACGCTTCAGAGGTGGGAAAATATTTCCTCGAACAGCTAGAAGAATTAATGAAGGAGCACGATCTGATCGGCGATGTACGGGGATCGGGATTGTTTCTGGGTATCGAACTGGTCCTGGACCGCTCCAGCCTGGAACCGGCTAAAGAACATGCCTATGATATTGCCAATCGAATGCGGGAGAACGGAATCCTTATCAGCATCGACGGTCCGCTTCACAATGTGATAAAAATCAAGCCCCCCCTGGTTTTCAATAAAAAGGATGCTGACCGCTATGTCGAACAGCTGGACCGGATACTCAACATAAAACGGACATTAGATTGAATCGGTTTTTATGACCCTCATTTAAAATTCAACCCCGAAACGTTTTCTCAAGGCTAATACAATGATGATCACCAGGATCAGGTGATAGACCAACCAGTGGGTTTTCAATCCTAACAGGGAAACACTCTTGGCCGGATATCGGAGAGAAAGGGTGTCGACCGGACCGACATTTTTAATTAATTTTTCAGCCGGATAGATAAAATGGTCGACAGAGGATTTTCCCATTTTTTTGTTCGAAAGGGATTCCGTATTTTTACCGATCACCAGGTTTTTACTGATTATCTGCTCATTGACCTGAACCCGAATATCAGTATGGCCCGGTTTCAGGCACTTCAACTTCCAGTTTACTTCACGGATGGGTCTGGTGCGTTCATCATCCTCATAGGCATTGATAAAAACCGGATTCATCACCGGCTTAAAATGGTCGCTGTCCAGCAACCGGATTTTCATACCTTTCGGATCGGAATTCAACCGGGCCTTGAATACAAAAATATCGTCCGGTTCAAAGGGCCTCATCCCGTAGCGGATGTCCATTTGAACAAATATAGGGAAAAGAATGGGAATGATGATGAGCACGGGACCGATATTCAGCATGAAATACTTCAGGGTATAAAACAGACTTTTAAAAAAAGATCCGGTAATCACCCTCCAGAAATCTTTGTACAGCCTGATGGCTAATATGCTGGATTTTATTTTATTTTTGGTATCCTTGATCCGGGTCGGAGAAGATATATATTTGAAGATGACCAGTACGATCAGAGAGATCAAAATGCTCAGAAAGAGAATGGCCAAAAAATCCCCCAAAAATCCAAAAGGGTACAGTATCACATCAAATACTTTGGTAATGAAAAAATTAACCTGCTGTATCATTTAGGATATGTATCCCAGCCCGCTCAACTTGTCAGCCTGTTCCTCTTTGTTATCATCGGATTTAATGGTTTCATATTCCTTATTGATCAGATTATCAATGAGTTCTTCCACCGAAGAATATCCGTGAAAGGCCAGGATCTCATCCACTTTCTGGGCACTTTCATTGCTGAGTTTTACTTTTTTTGCCATTTCTTTCTCCTAAATTAGCGATCTTCCCTTTACCGTAGGAACATTTTCGATCCCGAAATATTTCAGAATGGTCGGGGCAACATCCCGGATATGGGGGATTTTGGTATTGATCTTGAAATTTGAAACAAAACTGGCCGGTACATGAACCGGATCGATGAGATGATCTCCGGACCACCAGTCCATATTATCACTGAGCATCTCTTTGGAAAATCCGCCCAGGGCAGCTCCGTCACCACAGCGGTATCCCTTATTGAATCCCATGATGATATCGGGTGCCCGGTCAATGAAATCCTTGGAAAAATAATCTTCGGATATATAAGCCTGGGAGATTACCTGTTGTCCGTTCTGAGGATCTTTGATCATTTCCAGCTTGGCCTTGATCTCTTCCAGAAGTTTTCTCCTTTCCTCCGGTTTTACAATACCCTGGGCTTCCCGTCCCTTTAAATTCAAGTACAATCCGTTAAGCCCCATGAAATAGGCCTTGGTGTTGTTCCAATCCCCATACCCTAACAAATCAACATCTTCGGAGATACCATCGACAGTCAGCTTTTGATAACCCTCCTGGTATAACCAGTTGTTTATATTTACCTGTCGGCGATAGGGATTGAATCCATGGTCCGAGACTACCAGTATGGAAACATCTTCGGGGCATCTCTTGAGCACATCCCCGAGAATACGGTCATGCATGCGATAGAGCTCATGGTGGATGTAGCCATATTTCTTCTGGGCTTCGGGCTTATAAAAGGGATGATCCTTGTCATTCAAGGCCCAGCACATGTGCTGGCCCTGATCCGCCGCCGAAAAATAGAAAAACAGAAATCCGCTCTTCTTCTGAAGAAATCGATCAAACTCATATTTAAAAATCTTCTTACTTTCCTCGAAAACCGACAGGGACTGAACGATATAGTTTTCCATAGAAAAAGTACCCTGACTCAGGGCTTTGGTATCAGCAGGCAAATTAATGGTATGAAAAAGGCCGCAGTGCTCAGCCAGTTCCTTGCTGTAAGAAGAAGGAGTGCTGATGGACAGGGCCGGATCCCGGGGACTGATATGAATCGGTGACACATACAGCCTGAATTTTTCCCCCATCTCCATCAGGTAAAACCTGACCATCCCGGTGACGCTGCTGATGTTTGGAATCAGGGGAAATTTGATTTCCACCCATCCGGATAATTGTTTTTCGGATAACAATATTTCTTTGCCCTGAACATCTATTCTGGCGGTTTTGTGCTGGTAATCCAGATAGGCGCGGAAGGGGATCTCCACATTTTCACCATCCTCCACCAGGTCATTTTTGGGGCCTTCAATAATCCCATTCTCCATCACATGATCATCGTTGATGTAAGCATAGTACATGTTGTTGGGTGAAATATCCTTTTCGGATTCCTCTTCATCCGAGGTAAATAGGGTATATATCCCGTAAGTCCCCATGATGTCCGGGGTACCCATACCGGAAATGGTTCGCTGGTTACTATCCGAAGGGGGGTAATTATTGGGGATCTTAAAGATGGTGGCATCCACATCCCGTTCTTCGAGGTAATCCCAGAAGGCTTTCCCTTCCCGCTTTAAAACCACTTTTCCGGATTTCAGGGGTATTTTGTATTTCCCTAACTTTACAATCCATTCGGAGGGAAAGGTCTCGGCCCAGGATGGGATGGGGAAATAATTGTTAGGATCCCGGTGTACCCAGTCAAAAATACCGAAAGTTCCGGGATCTGATCCGGTGATGAAACTCCCCCAGGCAACCGGGCTGTGGGGAGGGATGGTGGTCCTCATCATGGTAAAAGTCCCTCTCTGGGCCAGTTTCTTCATATTGGGCATCTGCCCCTGTTGCATCAACCGATAGGTGATCATCGGATCCATGCCATCGATACCCAGAACAATCATTTTTTTTGATCCGGGTCCGGCGGAGGCAAAGTTCATGAATGGTGTTGCCGCCAATACCATTCCCGTATTTCGAATAAATTCTCGTCGTCTCATTTCAAATCCCCTTTGTTTTCATTCCATGACTCTTCATTGAACCTTCAGGTTTTTTCCTTCAATAAAGGACGGTGGTTCAATGCCAAAAACAGATAACACCGTGGGCGAGATATCAAGCAGAGAAGGATCTGCCTCCGATATTTTTTTATTACTGAAAAATATCCCGGGCACCTGTTCTCTGGTCAGGGCATGATCCCCGCTCCACATCTTCAGGTTATCGGAAAAACACCGATCACCCACATAATTCACGGTGGATTCCCAGGATACCCGGTGGCCGATATTATAGCCCACGACAATATCCGGTGCATTATCCACATAGGGCCCGCGGTATATTTCTTCCCGCTTGTAAACCGATTTTAAAACCCGGGTACGGGTCTTGTCATCGATCACCTTGAGTAATTTATCTTTAATTTCACTTTTGATTTTTTCTGCTTCCGGGCCTCTATTCACGATTCCCTGTTTTTCCCTTCCCTTCATATTGAGGAAAATTCCGTTGAGCCCCTGGCCATAAGCCCTGGATTTTGACCAGTCAACATCGGCATACCATTTACCGCTTTCCTTTTTACCGTCCTTCAATACCAGATAGCCCTGCTGGTGAAGCCAGGTATTCAAGTGAAATTCGCGATTGAAGGCATTAAATCCATGGTCGGAAACAATCATCAGCAGGTCATTTTTATTGATGCGGGGTAATAGTTTCCCCAAAAAATCATCCATGGCCCGGTAGGATTCATAGATGGCATTCACAATATGGCTGTCTTTGGAAGGTTTATCGGCCGGGGAACCGGAATGCTTCAGATACCTCCAGAACATGTGCTGGATTCGATCGGTTGCCTCAAAAACCTGAACCAGCAGCCCCTGCTTGAATTTCCCGAACGTATTAAAAAATATCTTCTCCCGTTCTTGCTGGGTATTGTATACCTGCTGAAGAAAAACGTCCTCTGACAGAATCCCTTCGTTTACCGCCCAGGTGTCCTCGGCCTGGCCCAGTGTGGCAAAGGCCCCCAGTAATTTTGACAGATAAACCGAAAAGATTTTGGGATGGGATACGGGCATGGAAGGTTTTTCCGGGTCAATGTTGATGGGAGACAGATACAGTTTGATGGGATCGGTGTCTTCCAAAACCCACTGGGCAATCCCGGATATTTTAATCAATCCGGCCTTAAATTCCAGGGGAATCCAGATTGAGAGTTTTTTGCTCTCGATCCGGTACTTATCCTTGCCTATCTCAATCTCCCCCGAACCATTGCCCTTATTCAGGGTAAATTTAAAATCCAGCTCCAGGGGGGGATTGCCCCGTACAAAGGGATTGGCAGGACCTTTGATCGTTCCGGCATAGCAATTTTCATCAGTTTTTTCCAGCTTTTCGTAGATTCCTTCCGAAATATCGAAATCCTTGTCTTTGCCGTCAGAATAAAAACTAAAACTGCCCTGGGATCCTCTCAAATCAGGAGTACTGAGACCGGAAAGCATGCAACCGTAGAACTTTTCGGCCGGAAAGGTAAAAGGCACCCGTAAAACAGCTGAATATATCCCCTTGCTGCTGACAATTTTCCAGAAACTTTTGCTCTTGCGCTTCCATTCGATCTTGGGCTTGGAAATGGGTATGGTCAGCTTTCCGATATTTAACACCCGCTTGGGGGGAAGGATATCGGAACTGGCCAGTTTGGGCATGTAGGTATTCCGGTCCGTGGTTAAAAAATCAAAAATATTGTGTTTTCCGGGATTCACCCCGGTAGAAAAGGTCGACCAGGCCACCGGAGAAATGGGGGGTTCCGTACTCCATAATGGAGTGAAGGTGCCGGATTCGGAAACACGGTCAAAATTCGGGAATGATTTTCCTTCTTTTTTGAACCGCTTCATAAGATTGTAATCCATTCCATCAAAACCCACAACGATCACCCTTTTATATTTGGCTTTTTTTAAGGTTCGGATCCTTTTCAAGAATTTAAAGAAGGTTCTGACCGGAAAGGTCAGCAGGTTAAAAAAGGCTAAGAAAAAGGCCACAAATATAAAGAAAAAAGATCCCACAAAAGCAAAACCCGCTCCGGGCCCCACATAGGAAAATATAGGACAGACCAGAAATAAAAGCGAGAGGAATACGATAACCTTTACTTTTCTCATCAATAATGTTAACACAGTTTTACTCAAGCGTCCATCATGAAACATGTTCAAATCCCCATTTGTAATTTCCATCTTCAATGGCACCATACCGTCTTTCATATGATGGTTGTCTATCTTGTTTGGTGTTTCTGACATTGGTTGCAAAACCCTTCTAAAATTACCTTCTTGCTCAACACCCGGTATTGTTTTTTCAGAACCGGGGGAATCTTCAGGTTATCATAGGCCGGATGGTAGATATCAATGATGTCATCGCAGCGAAGACATCTGAAATGGTGATGATCCGACAGATTGGGATCAAAACGGCGCGGATTGCCATAACCTTCCACGACTCTCACGATTCCGACTTTTGAAAAAGTCAACAGGGTTCGGTTCACCGTGTCAAATGAAATATTGGGAAAAATCTTTTTGGCCCTTTTAAACAGTTTTTCCGCACTGGGATGTTCTCTGGATTCGACCAGTTCCCGGTATAACATCAACCGCTGCGGGGTCAATTTCAGCTTATGCTGTTTACACTTCTCGATAAAACGATCCATATCAAGATCCCGGTCACCAAATTCATCTTTTTTCATCTCATTACTATATAGTATTCGTTCCTATTTGTCAACATGTTTGAAAAAAAAGAAAGGTCGGAAAAATTATCTTAAAAATGCCGTTTATCTAAAAGTGATAGAGGTCAAAGAGGGTTAAAATTCCGTAAACCACTCCGATCAGCAACATCACGCTTAAAATGATCAACACCCATCCATATTCAAATTGTCCCCTGGAATCCCAGGACAGGGTATCTAAAAACTGATGATATTCTTGAGACGGATTGGGAATCCGGACGCCCAGTTCGGTTGAACGCTTCCGCGGACCCTGGTTGCGAACCCATTGAATGATACCCTGAAAGTTCAGGTTTTTATTCTCCGCTTTCAGGGCGATATCGATATCGCGGGGAGTTTTGGAAAGTGGGGTGGACACCCTGAGACCATTCCGGGAAATATCAACCAGGGTGCCGGGCTTATTATTGACCTTTAGAATCATGTTTTTTTTGATTCGTTTGTATTTACGTCTATCCATATCTGTCGACTCCAAATATTTTATATCATAATAAAATCAAAAATCAACAGAAATAGTGTTAAAAATTATTTTTATTTATATCCGGACAATCGGAATCAATTAAAAAAACTTTTTAATATTGATCAGGACAACTATTAAAAATACGATTAAAAAAATAATATTCTGGAGCAGATTGTTCCGATATTTGCCTACTTCCTTTTTGTTGAGCAGATAAAAAATAAAAACGGATACCAGCGGAAGCAGCAGGGCGTTGGTCACCTGGGCCAGCACAATCAGCTGCAGCGGTTTCAGGGAAGTCATACTGACCAGCATGCCAAAACCAATCACGGTCAAAAATACCAGAGAAAACCGCCAATCTTTCTCTTTCCAGCCGAATAATCCCGCCGCTGTCCAGGCGGCTGCATAGGGGGCGGTAATTGCTGAGGAGAGTCCGGCCGAAAAAAACCCAATCCCCAAGAATACCTTAGCCAGTTCTCCTCCGTATAAGGGGGCTAACTGAAGGGAAAGATCAACCGGACTTTGAATCACCAGGCTCTTGGAGTAATAGGCAACCGAAGCGGTGACAATAACCGAAATGGTAATCGCCCCCCCCAGCCCGATGGACAGCAGGGTGTCTTTTCTCATCCAGGAAATGTCCTGATGATCTTTCCACTTCTTTAAAATGACGGCGGAATGAAGAAAAAGATTGTAGGGAACCACAGTGGTTCCCAGTAAAGCCAGAATCAAGATCAGGGAATTATCCGGAATCCGGGGAATAAAACCTTTCAATATTTCACCGAAATCAGGTCTGACAATCATGGCAGAAATAAAAAAACTCAGACCCATCAATACCACCAGGGCAATCAACAACCTTTCAATGAGAATGTAATTTTTCCATATCAACAGAAATACCGCCATAAAACTGATCAAAATAGACCAGATCGTCACATCTATATGGGTTAACATATTCAATCCCAGACTGCCGCCGATAATATTGCCGGCTTCATAGGCCGCACAGCCCACAATAATGGCGGTAAAGGCCAGGATTTGAAAGGTATATTTCAATATTTTCCTTTCACTGAGCTTCACCAGAGCAGAGGCCACATCCATCCCGGTTGAAAGTGAAAACCGCCCCACCATTTCCTGAAGAACAATGGCTGCCAGGGTGGCAATGACCACCACCCAGATCAATCCGAATCCAAACCGGGCCCCGGCCAGGGTTGAGGAGGTTATGGTCCCAGGACCGATAAAAGCAGCCGCTACCAAAAAACCGGGCCCAAACCTATTCTTTTTTCCCATACCCGCCTCCTCCCGGGGTTTCAATCACCAACAGGTCGCCGGCTTTGATAGCAATATTCAATTTTGAATTCAACTGTTGCTTTTTCCCTTCCCGGATCATGGTGTTTTTTCCCCTGCGGCCGGACCGGCCTCCGTTCAATCCATAGGGTCCCCGGGTTCTTCGTTCGGAAAGGATACTGGCCTGACCCGCTGTCAAAAACCGGTATGACCTCAGCAGGCCGTTCCCGCCATTAAACTTGCCCTTTCCCCCCGAGTTTTTCCGCAAAGAATATTGTTCGATCCGGACCGGAAAATCCCTTTCCATGGCTTCGATCGGCGTATTCAGGGAATTGGTCATATGAGAATGAACCCCGGACTCACCATGAAAACCGGGCCCGGCCCCGGTTCCGCCTCCCAAGGTTTCATAATAGGTAAAACCCTTTCCTCCAAATGAAATGTTATTCATGGTTCCCTGGGAAGCTGCCGGAATTTTATCCGGAACTGCCCCGGCTAGAGCACCCAGCAACACATCAACGATTCTCTGGGAGGTCTCCACATTGCCGCCGGCCAGACCTGCCGGTCTGGAGGCATTGACCAGGGTATTTTCAGGTAAAATGAGTTGAACCGCCCGCATTAAACCTGAATTGATCGGGATATCCTCCTCCAGAAGCGTGGTCAGAACATACAAGACTGCGGAATAAGTAACCGCACGGTTGGTATTTATACCTCCGGTCACCTGGGGAGCGGTTCCGCTAAAATCAATGACCATTTTTTCCTTCTCAACTTTTATTTTCACCGAAATCAAAATATCTTTTTCACTAAAGCCATCATCATCCATAAAATCCCTGAATCCATATTCTCCATCCGGTATTTCTCGAATAACCGACTCAAAAACCCGTTCCGTATAATCAATTAAAAACCGGGAATACCTTGATAACTGTTTGAATCCATATTTTTCGATGTTGGCCATGATACGGGCTATTCCTCTTCTATTGGAAGCAATCTGGGCCAGCAAATCCCCTTTCCGTTCAAAGGGACTTCGGACATTTGACAGTATGAACTGTAGAATTTCCGGATCAATCTGATCCCGCTTTAGAATTTTGAGCGGAGGGATAATGATACCTTCCTGAAAGATCTCCGAGGAAAGCGGCATGGAACCGGCCTGCATTCCACCCACATCACTGTGATGAGCCCGGTTGGCCACAAAAAACACCAAATTGTTTTTATAAAAAACAGGCGCAATCAGGGTGATATCCGGTAGATGGGTCCCACCCCGAAAGGGATCATTGAGAATGACCATGTCTCCGGGTAGAAATTGTATTTCTTTGAGGGCAGCTTCCACTGAAAGCGGCATGGCTCCCAGATGGACCGGAATATGGGACCCAAAGGCAAAACTTTCCCCGGAGCCGGTAAACAGGGCGCAGGAAAAATCTTTACGCTCTTTGATATTCGGTGAAAAGGCCGAGTACTGAAGAATCTTTCCCATTTCCTCTGATATGGACTGGAAAATATTCTTGAAAATGGTGATCCGAATCACATCCATTTCAGTCATCCAGCCACCCCCTTTCTGGTCAATATCAGGTTGGTGTATTCATCCACCCGCACTTTAAAATCCCGTTCCACAACCACTGTTGAAGTATCGGAAACCACAATGGCCGGAACCCGGATATCCTGTCCCGGTTGAATAGCGTCCCGGTGATACACATAAAATGCCTGGAAATCTCCGTTAAAATAAATCCGTTTTTTATCCAGAAAGGGTGCTTGGCCGGACTGTTTTCTCTTCTTCCTGATCCTGATTTCCGAAGTTCTCCCCAGAGCCATCACTCTCAAATTCACAATTTCACAATCCGGATCATCCAGCCTGTATGAATACAACCTGTTGTGTTTTCGATGAAAATCCTGAATAAAATCGGGACCGAAGGGAACCGTCAGCTCAAAGGATTGGCCCCGGTAGCGTATATCCAGTTCCCGCTGAATAACAGAATTTTCTTCTGAAAACCCGTCCTGCATCAACACCCGGTTTGCTTCCCGGATGATTTTGGAAAAACCCCTCTCAATTTCCCGGCTAATTCCCGGTCCAAAAGGTTTTAAAAATGAGTGGGAAAATTCCTTCTGAAAATCTGCCACCAGCATCCCCAGAGCGGAAAAAATCCCCTGATACGGGGGAATTAAAATCCGGTTTATGCCCAGTCTGTCAGCCAATAATGTGGCCACCATTCCTCCCGCACCCCCGAAAGGCAAAAGCGTATAGAACCGGGGATCTTCACCTTTTTCAAGGGTGACCGCTCGCAGGGCCTTTTCTATAGCTGAAACGGAAATCATGATTATTCCCTCAGCGGTTTCATGCAGCGTCTTACCCACACTGCGGGCAATTCTATTCACTGCCTGAATACTTTTTTGGGGGAAGATTTTCATATTCCCGCCCAGGAATAACTCCGGTTGAATAATTCCGTTTACCACAAAAGCATCGGTCACAGTGGGAAGCTGAGATTTTCCATAACAGGCCGGCCCGGGATCCGCGCCGGCACTCTCCGGCCCCACCTGCAGCACCCCTCCACGGTCAATTTTAGCAATGGACCCCCCACCGGCACCCACAGTGGCAATGTCAATAATGGGAATTCGCAGGGGAAGGTTCTCCATATATCCATCCCGGGTCAGCAGCAGCTGCCCGCTTTTTATGATGGAGACATCGGTTGAAGTGCCTCCCATATCCAGGGTAATGATATTGGGATTCCGGGTCAACCCGGAAAACCGCCTGGCGGCAATCACACCTCCGGCAGGACCGGACATGATGGTTCTGACCGGTTCTTCGATTATTCTTTCGGGTGGTAATACCCCTCCGTTTGACTGCATAATATAAAATCTATTCCGCTCCAGTTTGCTTTTGAGACTGTTGACATATGTGGCAATTATGGGTTTCAGGCTTGAGTTCAATATGGTGACCACTGCCCGCTCATATTCACGGTATTCGGGCATGATTTCCGAACTGGCCGTTACCTGAAAACCATGATTTCTAAAAATCTCGGCGACCTTGTTTTCATTTTCAGGGTTCTGATAGGAATGCAGAAAAACAATTCCAACGGCCACAATTCCCTGTTTTTTCATTCTGTCGATGAGTTTGGGAAGACCGGAAGTGACAGCCGGTTTCAAAAGGGTTCCATCGGCCAGGGTTCTCTCTTCAAGGCCGTAGCAACGGGAAAGGGGAATGAGTTGAAAAGGTTTTTTCACCTGAAATGAAAACAGGCTGGTCCGGTTCTGACGCCCAATAACCAGCAGGTGCTCAAACCCCCGGGTGGCTACAAAAGCGACCCGGGCCATTTTTTTCTGCAAAAAGGCATTGGTGGCTACGGTGGTACCGTGGACCAGTTCAAACGATGATCCCCCTACCGAATCCAGTCCCCTCTGAATTGAATTTGCAGGGTTTTCCGGAGTGGAGGGCAACTTTGAAGTTTTAATATTTTTCCCGTCAAAAAAAACAAAGTCGGTAAAAGTACCTCCGGTATCAACACCAATTCTCAACATTTTCTCCCAATCGGATTATTCAAATTTTTATATTCAGCTTTTTAAATAATTTTAACCCATCTTCACGGGTGTCAAATTCACCATCCAGCTGAAGTTCATACAGTTTCTTCAATAGTTCACCCATTTTTTTCCCCGGGGGAACACCCATGTCCAGCAAATCCCGGCCCAGAATCAGCGGTTTTATGGTCTCCTTGCTGATATTCAGTTCTTCTTTTTTCCCAAAAAACCATTTGGTAACTCTATCCAGCCGGGTAAAGGCCAGGGGTCTGGATCGCCGGGACTGGCGATCCGAAAAATCAAGCAATGCCAGTAGAAAATCATGGCCATTTAAATCCTTCACGATTCGGGAAATGGCCTTGAAGCCGATCTCCTCTTTGTTTCGGTACAAATCATAGATCCGGTGATGGTTTTTAATCAAATCAAGGATGGTTGCTTTCAGCGGAAAATGGCTCCGGGTTTCAATTTTTAGTTCAGACAAAAACGAATCCGCAATCCTGCCTCCCCTGGAATCATGTGACAGGGAGGTAACGGTCATCCGGTTTCGCTTGAATTCCCACTTGGTGGTGGCCGGTTTGCCAATGTCATGAAGCAGGGCTGCCAGGAGCAGGGCCAGGGAATTTTCTTCATCCAATTCAAACATCCGGCTGACTTTCCGGGCAATATCAACCGTAATCAAGGTATGGGCCCACACACTGTGATGACCGTATTCATCCCTTTCCGGATGAAAAATCGAGTCTTGAATGGTCATGGTGAGCTTAAAAAGTGCCGGAAATATTTTTTCCAGGACCGATAATTTAAAATACTCATTCAATCCCAGGGAAGGCTGATCCGATTCCAGCAACAAGCGATACAACTCTTCCTGAATCCTCTCTTTGCTTAATTCATTAAGGTTGACATTCTTGGCATTGGAATAGATATCTGGATCAACTGAAAAATGGTGAACCGAACTGAACCGGGCACACCTGAGAATCCGGAGCGGATCATCAAAAAAGGTGTCGGGTCCGGTCATTGTTATTTTTTTTTCCCGGATGGACTTAACCCCATCGAATGGATCGACCAGCTTGTGGTCAATCAAACGCAGGGCCAGGGAATTGCAAGTAAAATCCCTCCGCTTCAGATCTTCTTCGAGTTTTATATGGGGTCCGTACTCGATGATGAAATTTTTATGTGAATGCGACTCTTTTTCCTTTTTTACATCTCTCCTGGGTATGGATATATCAAAACTATGCCCCTCTCTGGTAAATTTCACCACAGCAAAACTTTTCCCTACCGTATTGGTCTTTCCGTATCCGGATAATTTTTTTTCGATTTCATCATAGCCGTGATCAATGACCACCAGGTCTATATCCTGATTCAAATTGATTTCTTTATAAAGCAGGTAATCCCTGATGGTCCCCCCCACCAGATACACCTTGTCTTCAAATATTTTTATAAATAAATCTTTTAGAGGGAAATCAATTTTTTTTAGAATCATGGGTAAGAAATTCATCCAGATATTTTAAAAAAACCTTCAGTTCTTCAAACTGATCCTCATGAATATGCTCAATAAAAAAGGCCAAGAAATTATTCTTGATTCGATGTTCTTTCCTGACCAGTTTCAACTCGGCAACCCGAAATTGGTTGATGGGAGTAACCACCAGCACCTGTTTCAAAACCACATTTAACGGTAGTTTTTTCAAGGGGAATCGGGACTCTGCCAAAATTCCGGTCAGCGATATGTCAATGACCGATGCCTTCAGCCGGGGAAAAGGTTCTCCGGAAAAATTCAGAAAAACATCTATTGAATCCGGAATCAGAATCCGGGGGATTGTCCTCAGGTTATTTTTTTCCAGATCATGTTCCGACCGGAAGGTTTTGAATTTTTCCTTTATTTCCTTTTTTTTCCTTTTTTCCTGAATCCGGAAAAAGACCATCAACAAAATCAGCAATCCGAGAAATAAAACCGAAAAAACCAGTACACTGTCCAATCTTTCCATGTTCGGTCAACCCATACTGGGAATAATAAAGATTTTTTTCTGAAGTGTCAAACCAAAACCGGGATTTTTCCAATCATAAAACCCGTCCGGACCGAAAAATTCCACCCGGAGATCGTTCATCTATTGAACTTTTTAGATTAAAGTTGTATATTTAAATATGGATATTTCTTTTTATTCACACGGAGCCTGCCGGGAAGTCACCGGATCAAAACATTTTATCCGGACCGAATCGGATATCATTCAGATCGACAGTGGCATGTTCCAGGGAAAACGCAAACAGTCTTACCTGAAGAACAGGGAATTGAAATTTTCTCCATCCCAGGTTAAATCGGTTCTGCTCACTCATGGTCATTTTGACCATTCGGGTGCCCTGCCCATATTGATCAACAATGGTTTTTCCGGCTCTATTTTTTCAACCCCGGCCACCCGGGATATCGCTAATATTATTCTCCTGGACAGCGCTTACATTCAAAAAAAGGACTACGAGTACATCCAGGATAAAATATCCAAACAACCGGAGAGGAAACTGAAATTGTACGAACCGCTTTATTCAATTCAGGATGTGGTGAACACCATGCATCATTTTGTCACCCTGGATTATCACAAACTATTTTCCCCCGCCCCCGGAATTGAAGCCACATTCTATGATGCCGGGCATATTCTTGGCAGTTCTATGATCTATTTGAATATTCGTGATCAATTGAAGGTTGGTTTTTCCGGAGACCTGGGAAGGCAGGACCTGCCCATTATCAGGGATCCCGAAATAATGCCCCCAATGGATTATCTGATATTAGAAGGCACCTACGGAGATCGATTACACCAGTCCATCGGCATGGGTCAGGAGGAGTTAGGAGAAATGATTAACCAGACTGTCCGGAAGAAAGGTAAAATAATCATTCCGGCTTTTACCATAGAAAGAACCCAGGAACTCATATATTTTATTCATTCATTGCTTTTAAACGACCAGATCCCGCCCATACCCATCTATATTGATTCACCCATGGCCGTTAATGCAACCGCCATTTTTGCCACCCATCCGGAATGTTTCGATCAAGAAACCTATGAGAATTTTACCTCCCTGAATATCAATCCATTCGGTTTCGACAACATCAAATATATTGTCTCCACCCAAGAATCCATTGCCCTGAATTCACAAAAAGGCCCCGCCATTATCATTTCAGCCAGCGGTATGGCTGAAAACGGGCGGATACTCCATCATTTAAAGAACAATATCGAGGACCCTTCAAACACCATTGCCATTGTGGGTTTTATGGCTGAAAACACTTTGGGTCGAAAATTAGTGGAACAACACAAGCAAATTAAAATTTTCGGAAAAACATACCCGGTAAAGGCCAAAATCCGGACCCTGAATGCATTCTCCGGTCATGCCGACTATGAAGAAATCATCAACTGGCTGGGAAGACACGATTTATCCCGAATGAAGAAAATATTCCTGGTTCACGGCGAGGAAAAGGCGTTGAAGAGCCTGAAATCAAAGCTGCTTTCCTTTGGAATCAAACAGGTTGAAATTGCCGAGTATGACCAGGTATATGGATTGTGAGGCCTAATTGACCGGCCAGGCCAGGCCATAGTTCCCTGAAAACTTGATATTTAATAGATTATATAATATATTATATATGAGAATATCTGGAGATACAGCATGAATATTGATGACCTCCTAAAAATTTCAGTGGAAAGAGGGGCATCGGATTTGCATCTGAAAGTCGGAAACCATCCGGTTTTAAGAATAAGCGGATTATTGCATCCCCTCGTTGAACTCAAACGATTGATGCAGGAAGACACCATTGCCATGTCTTTCTCAATCATGAATGCCGAGCAAAAGGATCGATTTAAAAAAGAACATGAAATCGATATGGCTCACAGTGTCCCGGGACTGGGGCGGTTTCGTTGCAATGTGTTTCATCAGAGGGGTGCCATCGGAATGGTAATGAGGGTGATCCCCACCCAGGTCAAAGCCATTTCCGATCTAAACCTGCCTCTGGTTCTGGAAAAAATTGCCGATGAGCGAAGGGGAATGGTGCTGGTAACCGGAACCACGGGAAGCGGGAAATCCACAACCCTGGCAGCCATGATCGATCACATCAATACCCATCGAATCGAACATATGATCACCATTGAAGATCCCATTGAATACCTGCACCGGGATAAAAAAAGTATTCTCAACCAGAGGGAAGTCGGTCAGGACACCAATAGTTTCTCCACCGCCTTGAGAAGCGCTTTGAGAGAAGACCCGGATGTTATTCTGGTCGGCGAAATGAGGGATCTGGAAACCATCGAAACCGCATTGTTGGCTGCAGAAACCGGCCACATGTTGCTATCCACGCTTCATACTCTGGATGCTCCCGAAACCATAAACCGAATCATCTCCATGTTCCCCCCCCACCACCAGAAGCAAATCAGAATACAGTTAGCATCGGTTTTAAAGGCCATTATATCCATGCGCCTGATCCCCAGAGCAGACCAGAAAGGCCGGGTTCCAGCAGTTGAAATACTGGTCAATACCCCCTTTATCCAGGACTGTATTACGGTACCGGAAAAAACCAAACTCATCAGAGAAGCCATTTCCACCGGAGTTTCTCAATATGGCATGCAAACCTTTGACCAATCACTGTTTTTCCTCTATGAAAAAAAATTCATTAGTTATGAGGAGGCCTTGAAATGGGCTTCCAATCCGGATGAATTCAAACTCAAAAAAATCGGAATCCAATCCACCAAAGATATGTCCCAGCAAGAAATTGAAAAACGGATGTCCGATATCGGTCAGGCCGAAGGACCGGAAAGTAAAACGGATTCGGATTTCGAAGATCACCACCTTCTGGATATTGACAATATATGAGAAATTCAGAAATCAGAGAAATATTTTTCTCGTTTTTTGACCAAAACAAACATTACCGGGTGTTTTCTTCTCCCCTGATCCCAGCCAAAGACCCGACCCTTTTATTCACCAACGCCGGCATGAATCAATTCAAAGATGTCTTTCTCGGCCTGGAAACCCGGGATTACAAGCGAGCAATCAGCATCCAGAAATGCATGCGGGTTTCCGGGAAGCACAATGATTTCAACGAGGTGGGAAAAACCGAATATCACCATACTTTTTTTGAAATGCTGGGAAATTTCTCTTTTGGGAATTACTTCAAAGAAAAAGCCATTGAATACGCCTGGGAATTGCTCACCCAGCATTATCACTTCAATCCTGACGATTTATGGGTTTCAATTTTCAAACAGGATGATGAGGCATTTAAAATCTGGGAGCAACAGATCGGGGTTCCGTCCCGTAAAATAATCAGACTTGACGAAAAAGATAACTTCTGGCAGATGGGAGAAACCGGACCCTGCGGTCCCTGCTCCGAAATTCATTTTGACAAGGGAGAGCAGCATGGCCCGGTTAATTCTCTTGAAAACGGAAATCGTTTTGTTGAAATCTGGAACCTGGTCTTCATGCAATACAACCGGAACAAAGACGGAAAACTCAATCCCCTTTCGGCCCCGTCAATTGATACCGGAATGGGAATGGAACGGCTGACCTCTTTGCTTCAAAATGTCGACAGCAATTACCAGACAGATCTGTTTAAACCCATCATCGATTTTACAGCTGAAATGTGCGGCATTCATCCGGATGACAAAACCAGTCAAGTAGACTTTAAAGTCATTGCCGATCATATCCGGGCCCTTTCATTTCTCATTTCCGATGGCGTGCTTCCTGCCAACACCGGCCGGGGATATGTGTTGAGACGGTTGCTCAGAAGAGCCTCCAAACATGGAAAATTACTGGGATTTTCCAAACCGTTTCTCTATAAAATCAGCCTCAGCGTCATCGAAACCATGAAGGCATTTTATCCCGAACTGGAATACAACCGGGGTTTTATTTCTGAAGTCATTCTGGCCGAAGAAGAGAGGTTTAACCAAACCCTGTTAAATGGCCTCAAGAAATTCGAAGAATGCCTGGAAAAGGCCCTGGCCAGCAAACAGAAAACCATCTCCGGTACCGAGCTATTCAAACTCTCCGACACCTATGGATTTCCCCTGGATTTCGCCATTGACTTGGCCACGGAACGGGATGTGTTGATCGACTTCCCCGGTTTTCAGCAAGAACTGGAAAACCAGAGAAAAAAATCCAGACTGGATTTGGATCAAAAGAAAAAATCCGGAAAGACTTTTGAGAATGTCGAAAAATTCAAATCGATTTTCACCGGCTACTCCGGTTTAATTGACCAGGGAACCTTACTGGCAATCTATACGGCATCCGAAAATCCGAACCACTATCAGGCAATATCCCAGATTGAAAAAAGTAAAACCCCTTCCGACCCCGGAGATATCCTGCTGATATTTGACCGAACCCCATTCTACCCCGAATCGGGCGGACAGGTCGGGGACACCGGAAATGGAAAAAATGAGAATGTGTATATCGAAATAAATGACACCCAGAAACTCGACCGAGGAACCATCGTCCATTTTGCCAGAATAAAAAAGGGGAAATTAAAATCGGGGGACAGACTCATGCTGTCGGTACACCCGGGGAAACGGAAGCATACTGCTATCCACCACTCTGCCACCCATTTGCTCCACTATTCACTGAGGGAAGTTCTGGGACTTCATGTCAGGCAAGCCGGATCCTATGTGGGCCCGGACAAGTTACGATTCGATTTTACCCATTTTAAACCGGTATCGCAGGCAGAGTTAAAAAAAGTTGAGGTCATTGTCAACCAGAAGATCAGGGAGAATTTACCATTGGAAACCGAAGACATGAAATATGAAATGGCTATTGAAAAAGGCGCAATTGCCCTATTTGAAGAAAAATATTCGGATTCCGTAAGGGTAATATCCATCGGAGACACCTCCATGGAGTTGTGCGGGGGTACCCACATTCAGAATACGGGAGAAATCGGTTTATTTAAAATAATTTCCGAATCATCCATTTCCTCGGGAATCAGAAGGATTGAAGCCATCGGAGGTGATACCGCTTTCTTATTTATACAGGAAAGTTTGGAAACCCTCAACAAAATCCAACATCATTTCAACCAGCGCCAGGAAAACCTATTGGATTTCCTGATTCAGACGGATAAGACTTTAAAGGAAAAGGATAAACAATTGCAAAAAATGGATAAAGTCGACCGGGAAAAAGAATCGGGAAAAATCATCGGCCAACCCCAGTCAATCAATAACATAAAGACGATCGTGGAATATGTGGAAGACATCAATCACCAGCAGCTTCGCTCTTTGGCCGATAAAGTCAAAACAAAAAACAAAGGGATATCAATTCTTTTATCCAACATCAACGGTAAATCGGCAATCATCGTATCCATATTTGAAAACCTGACCCGGAAAGCGGATGCCCGGATGCTCATCAAGGAAATCGCCAGCCTGGTGGACGGGGATGGGGGTGGCCGGGTAGATTTTGCCCAGGCCGGTGGAAAGCCCATAGAAAACATTCCCAAACTAAAAAAGAATATCTCCGATATATTAAAAAAACACCTGACATGAAAACCAAGACGATCTCGATTCTACTTTTTTTTGTCGCCATATCTCTCTGTGCAGAAATAGTCGTCAAATATGACAAGGATGGGAAAATTGTTGTTTCCAACAGACTGTCCAAATATGACAGCCGGAATCAAGTCAATTTTAAAAATTCATTCTACTCGCCTTCGATTCCCTCTTCGTATCTCCTGAAAATCAAAACGCTGTCCAAGGAGCATAAATTGCGAGAAGATTTAATCATTGCAGTGATAAAGGCCGAATCCAGTTTTAACCCCTATGCAGTCTCTAAAAAGGGCGCCATCGGTCTCATGCAACTCATGCCGGATACAGCCAGACAGTACGGAGTTACAAACAGATTTGATGTCAATCAAAATCTGAAGGGTGGTATCACCCACCTGAAATACCTGTACCGAAAATACAATAAAAATCTCCCGCTCACCCTGGCCGCCTACAATGCCGGTGAGAAAGCAGTCAAAAACCACAACGGAATCCCTCCTTACCGGGAAACCCATAATTATATAAAGCGAACCATGAAATATATGGGATTACATTACAGCGGTTACTTGAAACCCAGACCGAGAAAAAAATTATTCAAATATATCACCAAAGAAGGGAGGATTGTCATAACCGACTTATTCCCCGCCAAATTCGACGGGAATGTGGAAATAATCGAATAGGAATCTCCGATAATGATAAAATTAAGATCTGCCAGAAAGAGTATTCTGCTAGGAGGGTTGCTTTCAGGAATACTATCCGTCATTCCCATCATCAACTTATTCAATATCTTTTTCATGCTATGGATGGGAGTGGGAGGTCTGATCAGCATCTACCTGCTGAAAAAGGATACGCCTGCAATTCAAACCGCTGATGCTGCTCTGGTCGGGGCCGCCAGCGGATTGACCGGTGGGATCATTTTCGTTTTGTTTTCTACCATCATGGTATTCAACATTTCAGAAGAGAAAATCGAAAATGCATTGGCTAAAGTGGGTTCCCTGGCCTCACTGGTCGAAGAGGATATCCTGTCCCTGGTTCAAAATACAAATTTTAGAATGATGTTTTTCGGCGTGATTGCCATTGGTTTTTGCTTCGCCATTATTTCCGGTTTAACCGGCGGACTGATCGGTAAATCCATTTTTTTCTCCAATAAAGACATAAAAAAGGAGGAACAGCCATGATAGCAGATAAAGTCCACATCATCGTCAATCCCTTTTCCGCCCGGGGGAAAACAGGGCAGCGCTGGAACACCATAAAAGATATTGTGAAAAACTATTTCAAAGAATTCAAATACATCTTCACTGAAAAACCCCGGCAGGCCACCCAGATTGCCCGAGAAATACTCAAAGATGGTTTTGACCTGATTATCGGGGTGGGTGGAGATGGAACCCTGAATGAAATCACCAATGGCTTTTTCCAGCGCAATTCAAAGGCCACCATTAACGAAAACGCCTCACTGGGCATCATCCCTTCGGGAACAGGGTCCGATTTTATCCGTTTCATGAAAATCCCCCGGGATCTGAAAGAATCGGTGGAATTGATAAAAAATTCAAAATCCAAAAAAATTGATATCGGACGAATCACCTACAATCCGGACACCACCCTTCAGAACCATCAATTTTTCATCAATATCGCTGATTTCGGATTGGGAGCCGAAGTGATTAAGAAACTAGCGGGTATTCCCTCGCTAAAACGGGGACCCCTTGCCTACTACAAGGGACTGTTGAAAACACTCGGGACCTACTCCAGCAAAATGGTAAAAGTTGTAATTGATGATTCCAAAACCATTAAGGACAAATTTCTGATCGGCGCCATTGCCAACGGAGGGATATTCGGGGGGGGTATGATAATTGCCCCCGGGGCAGAACCCGATGATGGATTTTTTGATCTGGTCCTGATCCAGGACATGAAAAAACTTGAAATCATTTCCAACACTCCTCATCTCTATCGAGGTACCATTGAAAAACATCCCAAGGCGATTATCCAGAGGGCAAAAAAAATTGAAATCACTTCTGATGAAACCGTTCATATTGAATATGACGGAGAAATGGGCAAAACACTCCCGGCCATATTTGAAATCATTGAAAGAAAGATCAATCTCAGAATTTGAACACGGTACCGGTTATGGAGTAACATAAACATTTAGGAGGAACAATGACAACCAAATTGACTACCGCCATTGTCTTCATCAGTTTATTGATTTCCTGTCACCCTTCACAGGAAAAAATCGACTTTGAAACTTTCTCCAAAAGATTTTCGGATATTCAACAGAAATATAAGCAAAAAACCAAGCAGGTTCGTTCTCAAGATGAATATCAAGCATTGATTAAGGAAAAAAATAAAGAACTGGAAAAATTATTAGGTGCTGCCGAATCAGTCTCCACCAGCCATGAACGGGATATCCTGACCGCAAAAATATACCTTCAACTGAAAAGATTCAATGAGGCCGAACAACTGATCAATCCCCTGCTCACCCTAAAATCAAAATTTTCCAGCCAGATAAAAATGGCCCGTGTCCAGATTCTGATATCTCTGGATAAAAGTACCGACGCATTGAAAGTGTTCCGAGAGATCGAACCCCGCCTCAAGCGGGACCATGATTTCTTTTCTGCCAGCCTCTTTTTTGCCCTGAAAGCAAAAGAAACCGAAGTCCGTGAACAATATAGCACCAAATTGCTGGAATCAAAGGATATGCCGGATGAATTCAATGTATTCAAGGGTAGAATGTATTCCAGTTTGGCTGGAGCAGCCTATAAAAAAGGCAAACTCCCCGAAACCAAAATGTATATGGAAAAGGCCCTGCAGGCAGCAAACCACCCCATGGAAAAACACTTTTTTCAAGCCCGCCTGTCCCAGCTCAATCTCATCGGTTCAGAGGCCCCTTCAATATCAGCAGAAACCTGGATCAATTCCCGCCCACTGACCCTGACCGGACTTCGGGGTAAAATCATTTTGATTGATTTCTGGGCCCCCTGGTGCACACCCTGCAGAAAAACCCTGCCCATGTTGACCGATCTTTATCAATCGTACCGAAAAAAAAATCTGGTCATCATCGGGTATACCAAATTATACGGAATGTACCGGGATGATGTGGAGGAAAGGAATAAAGTCGATAAAGCAGAAGAATTGGCATTGATAGAAAAATTTATCAGGCGAAACAAAATCCCCTACCCCATATCCATCTCTCATGAAGGCCAGGATTATGCAAAATATTTTGTGGCCGGAATCCCGGCCATTATATTGATCGATAAATCGGGCCGGGTCAATCATATTCAAATGGGAGCCGGCCAGGCCCCTTTTGTCAGAGAAAGAATCCTCCAATTATTGCAAAACTGAAAAACAAGGAAAAATAAAATGGAAACATTAAAATCGAATGAGCTGGAAGGAAAGCTGCAAGCCTCGGAATTTGTCATCATCGATTTCAGTTCGCCCGGATGCGCCCCCTGTAAAAAAATCCCCCCCCTGATAGCTGAAGTACTGACCCGGATGGAAGGAGTGGATATCAACGCCTTTGAAGTCAATGTTGCCGATGAACCCGAAGCGGGTCAAAAAAACTTCATCCTGGGAGTGCCGACTATTATTATTTTTAAAAACGGACAGGAGATTAGCCGTTTCAATTCGGTTCCCAAAATTGAAAAGATTATCCGGGCCATAAAGCCCTGAACCCGGCCTGGTCAATCAATCCGAACCCTCCATGACATCATGATGTCCTCTTATCAGGACGTTTCAAGGGAAATCTCCCGGATTTCAAATGGCAATAAAATTGCATTCTGAACTTCAGGAGATAAAATGAAAAAAATAAATCTATGCATATTGATCATGCTAATCTTGTCGGGAATATCATCAGCTGACCAGGCCTTCAGTTTAAAAATTGGCTTGTTTCAACCCTCTCTCAGTTCTGATCTTTGGGATGTCAATGTGGAAAATCTCGCCTTCGGCAAACAGGACATGCTCGATCTGTATTACGGAGCCGAATACGAGTTTTTTCTGGGTTCACGTTTTTCCATCTCTTTTAACGGCGGAACTTATAATAAAACCATATACAGTCAGTACAAGGATTGGGAATACGAGGACGGAAACCCGATTCTGCAAAACCTTTCACTCCGAATCACTTCTCTGGAGGCAAATCTGAAATTATATCCGGCCGGCCACAGGGGAAAGCTATACCCGTTTATCGGGATCGGAGCCGGAATTTTTGCCTGGAGATATGCCCAGTGGGGCGATTTTATCAACTTCGAGGACTTGAGCGTCCAGGAAGGCTATGCGGAAACCAGCACCTATACCCTGGGATTCAATGCCCTGGCCGGAATTGGTTTCAGGTTCAATCGTTCTTTCGGACTTTTTTTTGAAGCCAAGTACCAGTATTTAAAAGGCAAGCTATCCTCGTTCTTCGAAGGATTTGAAAAGCTGGATCTGAGCGGGTTGAAATACAACCTGGGATTTACATTCTTTTTTTGGTAAGTTCCTTTCAGCCGGCCTGAAATGATTTTTTTGGAAAATAAAACAATATAGGCTATAATTTAAAAAGACGATTTTCCGAAAAAATGAATTCGCCCAAGGAGGAGCAATGAAAAAGATATTAATCAGTTTATCCATCGCTATTTCGATTTTGATGATAGCCGGATGTAGCCCCAAAAAAAATATAAATCAGGACACACGCTTTGATTCCTTTTTTGAAAAGGCAAGGTTAATCATGTCCAAAGAGGAACTGAGCATTTATAAACATCTGCCCGATCAGGTATCCAAAGAAGAATTCATAAAAGAATTCTGGGAGAAAAGGGACCCCACTCCGGAAACCGAAGAAAATGAAAACAAAATGGAATTCGAGGAACGAATTAAGTATGCCAATCGCTGGTTCAAAGAGGGGAAAGCAAACAATTCCGGCTGGGATACAGAGAGAGGCAGAATCCTTCTCCAGCTGGGTTTCCCTGACCGGAGGGAATTCGGTGATTACACCCGCACCCATCCCATGACAGGAGCCCTGATCGGAACCAAAAGATACCCCATGGAGAGATGGTACTACTATCGGTATCAGTTGGGTTTGGTGTTTGTTGACATGGATGGCTTCGGAAAGTTGAGGTTATCCAGGGTTCCGGCTACACTGCTGACCGCCCTGGATATGGCCAAATTCACTCTGGACTTGAGAAACAAATCCGAACTTAAACGGGCCTTCAAGTTTGATGCGGATTTTAAGGACGAAAACATTATCATCGAGATCCCCGTGAAGAAACTCAGTTTTGAAGAGAATGAGGATCAGATGACTGTCAGATTCAAAATCGATGTATATGTGTATCACAACTATCAAAAAATTGAAAAACTCACAGAAAATAAAACCGTAACCCGACCCAGGAAAGACGTATTGAAGACCAAAACCCTGGATTTCAAGATCGCCTACAAACCAGAGAAGAAAGGCACCTATTACTTTGACATTATTATAGAAGAGGTTCTCACTTTCTCAAAATACAGAAATTTTTGCAAATACAAGAAATAAGAAAGCAGGTGGTTTTCAGCTTTCTCAGGAGAAGTTCATGAAGAGGACCAACATCAACCTTTTTTTAATTTTAATTTACTTGATTTCATTCAACGCTTGTTTACAGAACGAAAATGAAAACCGGGAAAGAGGGGATATAATCAGCTCCAACATGATCAATGCCTATTCCATAGCTGAAATCAGGCAGTTGTGGTCGAATTTAGGTATAGAATACGTAATTGGTCTTCGCTATCCCGTGGATGCTATTCGAATTGTTTATCAAACCGTGGATGTTAATGGCAATCCGGTCCAGGCATCGGGCGCATTTATGGTACCCGATGCAAACCTGAGTTTTCCCCTATTGAGCCTGCAACACGGCACGGAATCAAAGCGAAACCTGGTGGCTTCGGAAAGCCCCCTTAATTCAGTGGAAGGTGTTGCCGGGTTGTACATGTCTTCACTGGGATATTTAAGCTGCATCCCGGATTACCTGGGATTCGGAATATCCACCCTCATGCATCCCTACTGTCACGCCCGGTCAAATGCCATCACTGCCATTGATTTCATTCGGGCCGCCCGGCAATATTGCAATGAAAATGGAATTGAATATAACAACCAGTTGTTTTTAACCGGATATTCCGAGGGTGGATATGTCACCCTGGCCCTGCAAAAAGAAATCGAACAAAATTATGCCGACGAAATCAATATTACCGCGGTGGCTCCGATGGCCGGCCCATACGATCTATACGGCATGATTCGTGATGTGTTCAATAAATCCTCCTATATTGACCTGGGATATATCGGGTACCTTTTTACCGCCTATGATGAAATATATGACTGGAACCGCCTGAATGATTTCTTCAACTCTCCTTATGGGGATATGATGCCCAATTTGTATAATGGCTCACTGACCTGGGGACAAATTGTCAGCCAGCTCCCGGACCAATTCAATCAGCTGGTCAAAACCAGTTTCCGGAATGATTTTTTAAACGACAATGAACCAGAAATCAGCTCTGCATTCCAGCAAAACACACTCTTAAACTGGACACCCCGTGCTCCTATCCGCTTCTATCATGGCAATGCCGACCAGGTGGTTCCCTACCAAAATGCCCTGACAACGGTGAATAATTTAAGGAACAACGGAGGCACAAACATTTCCCTGATTACCATTCCCGGGGGAACACATGAAACAGCGGCTGCCGACTGTTTTATTGGAATGATACTCTGGTTTGATCAATTCAATTGAAACAGTTAATCATCCCGGGCCTCTCCATCAGTAATTGGCCAGCTCAAAGGCCATCAAATAGGTCAGCCGTGAATATTTCTGAATCAATTTCAGATCCACTTTTTCCATACTATCACTGGGTTCATGGTAGTCCTCAGTGGTAGCGGCAAAACAGAAAACCCAGGGGACTCCCATTCCGGCAAAAGGGGCATGGTCTGATCCCCCACCCATGCGTGTTGATTTTCGACAGTAGATGGTCAGGCCCATATGCCGGTTACTGGCTTCAATGGCCTGGTTAAGTAGCATTGAATTAGCATCCATGACCAGGCTGATAAAGTTGTCCAAATTGATTTTTCCCAGAACCGATTCCGGGATTCCCAGTCTCCACATTTTATTTATTCTTTTGAGATTGCTTAGGGTCCAGGTGTGGCTGATCATATCCAGGTTCAGGCAGGCAACGGTTTTTTTCATGGAAAAGTAAGGATTCTGGACATAATAACGCGATCCTAACAATCCGGATTCCTCCCCGGTCCAGAGTGCAAATAATACGGATCTCCGGGGCTTTATTTTATTTCTTGAAAAGGCCTCTGCAATCTCCATGACTGCCACCGAACCGGAACCATTGTCATCGGCTCCATTAAAAATGTAATCTCCCTTCCGGCCCAGGTGATCCAGGTGGGCACCTATCACCACCACTTCATTCTTCAGTACAGGGTCAGAACCTTTAATAAAACCCAGAACATTGCGGCTTCTGACCAGGCGGATTTCTGCCCGATTTTCCAGTTTGACCGAAACCCCGACCAATTCTTGGGATTGAGGTATTAAGTGTTTTTCCATTCTGACTTTAACCTGATCCAGCTTCAATTTGCCAAATTCCAGGATAGCCTCTGCCATTTCCTGTGAAATTCGCACATAGGGCAGGGTCTCCCAGGGCATGGGGGTTGAAGACTGAATCAGGGAAAGTCGCTTACGGGTCCGTGAAAAAATTGGTTTTTCATCATCTTTTTTTCGGGAATCGATCACCTTTTTGGCCACATCACCGTTCTTCCGGGGGGAATTCTCCACCAGCAAAACAGCCAGGGCCCCTTTCTCCTTGGCCAGGGAAACCTTGGGTGACAACCGGTGCATTCGCCTCCTGGGCATGTATTTTTCCTTGTATTCAGCCTGATTGAACGGAGAATTCGAATCATTCACCCCGGGCATTTCGGTAAACATCATCACAATTTTCCCCCTGACATCGATGCCCCGGTATTCATCATACTTCAGTTTCTTTTCACTGATACCATACCCCACGAATACCACGGGGGCAGACAGGCTCCGGTTGTCCCTGGCATAATAGGAGTAATCAACATCAGGCTGGAAAGTTCTGGTCTGGATTACGGACCCATCGGAATATCCGACCATCAATTGACTTGTGCTTTTTATAATTTCTTTCATCTGGATTTCCTGAAAATAACTTCTGCCCGGTTTGGGATTTCCAGCGCCGGAAAAAGAAACAGAAAGTCGATTGGCTGACACCGGATCCCCAGCCGGTTTGATACCCCAGAGCCTGAAAAAGGTGGCTGCAAATTCTGCTGCAATATCAAAACTGGCAGTGGCGGTTTCTCTGCCCTGTAAAAGATCCGAAGCCAGAAACCTCAGATATGCCGCTGCCTCATCCAACCGAATGGAATTAAAACCCTCAAGCCGGTCATTGGGTACCGGCAATGGTTTTTCTATCACACAGAAATCCTGCCACATATCGGTTTTCTCCTTTTGCTGCTTTTCAATCGCGGGAATCCTCCCACTCAAGACCAAAATCAGGATAATCATCAACATTTTTTTCATTAACTGCCTCCAGATATGATTATACCTCAACCATCAAAATCTGCCAACAGGTCGATACCGATCACCACTGCCAAAAAAAACAAATGATTTGACTTAAGACCCCATATCGATTATACTCATAATTTACGATCAAAAGTTCTTATTTGCCATAACAGGAGGAAAACATGCGTAACGCCTTGATAATGGGTGCAGCCGGACGTGACTTTCATAATTTTAACACCTATTTCAGGAAAAACACAGAAATTAAGGTTGTCGCCTTTACAGCGACTCAAATTCCCAATATTGAAGGAAGAAAATATCCAAAAGAGCTGGCCGGGGAATTATATCCAGAGGGTATTGATATTTATCCGGAATCTGAATTGTTTGAATTGATTGAGAAATTTGATATTCAGGACGTTTATTTCTCCTACAGTGATGTTCCCTATTCCTATATTATGAATAAAGCGGCAGATGTGAATAAAGGCAGAACCAATTTTATTTTGTTGGGGTCTGAGGAAACCATGATAAAAAGTATCAAGCCGGTGGTTTCTGTTTGTGCAGTCAGAACCGGATGCGGAAAAAGCCAGACCACCCGAAAGGTTGGAGCCATACTGCAGGAAATGGGATACCGGGTGGCCGCTATCAGGCACCCCATGCCTTATGGAGATCTGGTCAAGCAAAAAGTTCAAAAATTCGAAACCGTTGCAGATCTGAAAAAACACAATTGTACCATCGAAGAAATGGAAGAATACGAGCCCCATATTGAAAAAGGCATCATTGTTTTTGCCGGGGTTGACTACGAAGCAATACTCAGAGAGGCCGAACAGGTCGCTGATATTATCCTCTGGGATGGCGGGAATAATGATTTCCCCTTTTATAAACCCGACCTGGAAATCGTGGTGGTTGATCCCCATCGACCGGGACATGAGCTGTCTTATTATCCGGGCGAAGTGAATTTCAAGCGGGCAGATATCATTGTAATCAATAAAATCGACACCGCCGATTTGGATAATATCCTTATCGTCAGAGAAAATATTCGCAATCACAATCCCGAAGCTGTTGTTGTGGATGCAGCCTCACCGGTATTCGTTAATCAGAGCGAAAAGATCAGAGGAAAAAGAGTGCTGGTCATAGAGGACGGTCCAACCCTCACCCACGGGGAAATGAAATACGGAGCCGGAGTTATGGCCGCCTATAAATACGGGGCAGCCGAACTGATTGACCCGCGGCCTTTTGCAGTCGGATCCATTGCAGATACTTTTGTAAAATACCCTGAAATTGGCCCCTTACTTCCGGCCATGGGTTACGGCAGCCAGCAAATGCAAGATCTTGAAGCCACCATTCACAAAGTGGAAGCGGATCTGGTAATCATTGCCACACCGATTGACCTGGGCCGTATTGTACAGTTCAAGAAACCCACAGTACGGGTTACCTATGAACTGGATGAGATAGGTACCCCGAACTTAACAGAAATTCTATATAAAAAATTTAACAAATAATCTGAATATTCCCACTAAGAAATTTTTTCTTGGATATTTAATAAGGAGATGGATATTGAAAAACAAACTGGCTTTAATTGCTTTTGGCGGTAATGTCATGCTTCCTGCTCATAGCAGGGGCAGTGCCAGAGAGCAGTATCAAAATGCCAAAAAAGCAGCCAGACTGATGGTCAATATCATCAACAAGGGATACGAACTCATTATCGTGCACGGAAACGGACCACAGGTGGGTAATATCCTGATTCAGATGGAATCAGCTTCCAATATCATCCCCCCTTTTCCAATTGATGTTTGTGATGCCATGACCGAAGGCAGCATGGGATACCTGCTGGAAAAAGCCATACTGAATGAACTTAGAAAGCATTCCATTGACAAAGAGGTGGTCACCATTCTGACCCAGGTCATTGTTTCCAAGGAAGATAAAGCATTTGAAAAAGCCTCGAAACCTGTTGGCCCCTTTTATAATCCCTTCAGATCCCAGCAGCTCATCAAAGAGCGAAAGTGGGAAATGCAAGAAGATGCAGGCAGGGGGTTTAGAAGGGTTGTCTCCTCTCCCAAGCCAATTGATATCGTTCCCAAAAAATCCATTCGAACCATGGTTGAAAACGGTATCGTGGTCATTGCAGCGGGAGGGGGCGGTATCCCCGTCTATATCAATTCGATGGGGTATATTGACGGCGTGGAGGCAGTTATTGACAAAGACCATGCCTCTTCCCTTATCGCCAGGGAGGCCGGGGTTGATCTTTTCATCATTCTAACCGGGGTAGACCGGGTATTCAGGAATTTCGGAGAAAAAAACCAGGAACCCATTAAAACAATGGATATTCATGAAGCAACCAGAATGCTGGATGCGGGTCAATTCCCCCCTGGCTCAATGGGACCCAAAATTCAGGCTGCTATCGATTATATCAAAGGAGGAGGCAAAGAAGTCATCATCACTACCACAGAAAAGTTGAAAGCAGCATTAATTGGCCGATCAGGCACCAGAATTGTACAGGCTTAGGTGCGATGTAAGGAGTATAATGTGGACGTAAATCTAAACATTGAAAAAAAAGATATTGATTTTATCAGAGATTTTTTGAAGGGTAAATTAAAACCGGTTGAAATGGATGAGGCTGTCCATAAACTCGCCTTATATAAAACTCGGGACAAAAGAGAAAATATCGTCAAAATATACAATCCCAACTGTGAATACCAGGTAGGTGATCTGATATATAAAGAATATCCGGGTAAAATCCCCATTGGTTCAAAAAAATGCATTGAAATGGACCGAGGTGTGGTTTTAAAAGTAACCGCGGTATGGAACCGTTTTGGAATTGAGGAGATCAAACTGGGTTATGAAGGGACATCGGATTTCAAAAAGTACACCGATTATCTGCAGAGACAAAAAATTGAACTTCTATTACCCCACAAACAGAGCAAACCCTGTGAAAAAGTTGAATGTCTAGAGTCAGAATTGGACCCCAGGAAAACACTGGATCCCCTGGTAAAAAAAGACTCCATAGTTCTGAAGAAGAAAGTGCTGACCGCCATTCATAAAGAAAATGACATCTCCCTGATTTGTGAAAAGATGCTGCTTTCTAAAAACATGATTGATATAAAGCCTGAAGTATTCAACAAGGTAAAAGATTTTTTAAAGGAAAGTAAAAAATCCGAAAGTACGGAATTTTTGGTAGAACATTTTTTGAATATAAAAACTGCCGACCCGAAATTCGATTCCTATTGCTTCGCCCTGAATTTCCGCATGAAACAGGATTATAAAATCGATTTTCAGCAAACCACATCAAAGGGCTGGGGGAAATGGAATCTCATCTCAGTCATATATTATCTGAAAAAAAATTCCGTGGTCAGTGAAGAAAATCCATTGGTAGAAACGGTATCCTTCGAAAACAAGAAGAACCTGAGCCAGAGAAGAAAAAAATTCGAAGATCATATTTTTGATAATGACAGCAAAAAACACTACCTGACCCAGAGAGAAATCTATTCAGGGGCATTGAAATTGAAATCCGGTATTTACCACTTCAGAGATTCCATAGAGATAGAGGTGTTGGATTCCCAGACAAAAAAATCCCACCTCCTTTATTATTACCATGATGTAAATCTGATTCTGGGATTCAAAGAAGTATATGACAGTTACAAAGCAGTCCAGGGAATGAACCTGTCATTTGAGCAAATAGGTGAGGATAAATTCCAATTTAATATTCGGACCACCAAAAAGGGAACCATTGCCAACAATATCACCTATTCGCTTGTGAATAAAACCTTTCAGGCAACCGAAGAAAAAATTGCCTCCCCGGTTTTTGCAAATAAGTCATTGTTTCTGGAATCCGATGTATTCAATACCATAGAATTGAAGATAGATGAGTACAAAAATATCGCAACTTTGAATAAATTGATCCATAAAATATTCCTTGACTTCGGCCACAAGGAAAAAAATTATGAAATTCACATTCTCAGGCTTTACCATATTCTGGATTTGATTTATCCCATAAACCTGAAACTTGTCGAAGAGGTTATCCTGAGCAATCCGGAATTCATTCAATCGGAAAAAATCGTGGACATCTTTTATCTGGATTCAGATGCGGTTATTGAAATCGAAGAGGAGGAGCACCAGAGACGTGAGATTTTAATTGAAGAAGCTCAGAAAAAACGCGAATCGATCAGACAAGATAAAATGAAAGAAGATCAGCAAGTCCAGGAAGAAATCAGACTGAAGCGAGAAGAACACCGGCAGAAGAGAGAAGGTGAAATGTGGATGAAGGAAAAACTGAAGGAAGAGAAGGAGAAGATAAAAGCACGAGAAATCCGGGATAAAACGAAACCAAAAAGCAAGGGAACTCAGAGAAAACCGGAAAGCGAATACCATCGCGACGATATAAGGAAAAAATCCCCAGCCGCCTTCAGACCCAAGGCAGCCCCGACTGATCATTTATCGGATCTGGATTCGGAAAAAAAACCCAGCGGGAAAAAGGGTTATTCTAAAAAATACAAGAAAAAGATCGATATTGAAAAGCCACTCCTATCCAAAAAGAAAATTGATAAAAAATCCAAAGATGACCAGATGGATATTGATGAGATCAAAAGTGAAATCAAGCTGGAAGAATTGAAGGAAAAAGTTCTGGACAAAAAGGATACCAAGAAAAAGAGAAAAAAGGAAAAAGAAATTGCCTATAAAGACAATGGTGGCTTTGAGGGAATCCTGGCTTCAAAACTGGATAAGATTGTTCAGAAAGAGAAAAAAACAAAAACCAAGAAAAAATCCAAATGAAGATATTATATGCCGAATGGATGAAGGAGCTGGATACCCGGGCCATCCATGAGATTGGAATACCATCAATCGTTTTAATGGAAAATGCCTCACAAGCAGCCGCTCGGGTAATTGCCAGAACCTTTCCCCAACCTGAATATAAAAATGCCCTTATCATTGTCGGTAAGGGAAACAACGGGGGGGATGGGATTGCCTGCGGGCGAATACTATGGCAAAAGGGCTATGGAGTGGAGTTTATTCTGCTTTCCGCTCCCGGTCAATTGAATCCAGATCCAAAAACTAATTTTCAGATCATCAAAAATTTAAACCTCACATTTCGGATACTGAAAACAGATGATGATCTCCGAAAACGGCTTGAACAGTACAACCCGCAAGATACATTTATTATCGATTCCATTTTCGGAACCGGTATCAATCAACCAATTAACGATGATTTTTATTCCCCGCTGATCCGCCTGGTCAATGAATCCGGATTCAAAACCGTTTCAATTGATGTTCCTTCCGGTCTGTCAGAGAATTTTCTTCCCGATCAGAGTGATCATATTCGGGCCGCTCATACGATAACCTTCCTGTGCCCCAAAATATCCCATTTCTATCCGGATGGGAACAAGTACTGCGGCAATCTGGAGATTGTGGATATCGGGATTCCCCGTTCCCTACTGGAAAATGAAAAATATTATATCCAATTGATTCAACCAGAAGATTTCAAGGCATTACTCAAAACCAGAGAAATTGATTCTCACAAAGGTCATTATGGTCACTGTCTGAACATATCCGGTTCCCTGGAAAAACCCGGTGCCGGTATATTGAGCTCCTATGCCATCCTCAGAGCCGGAGCCGGGCTGTGTACCATCGCCACCGATGAGCAAAATCGGACCCTGGCCGTACAGGCCCATCCCGAAATAATGACATTGCTGTATAAAAAGTTGGATGACATCATCAAGAGATTGGATGAATTCAACTGTATCCTGATGGGACCCGGCCTGGGAAACACCAAACAAACCTATGACATGACCACCCGGTTTATCCAGTATGCCAAGGTTCCCATTATCCTGGACGCTGATTCTATCAACATTTTTCAGATGGGTAAAGATTTTTTAAAAGTCAAAAGGGACTTCCCGATTATTCTTACCCCTCATCCGGGTGAATTTTCCAGGTTGACCGGAATTTCAATCAAGGAGATCCAGAAAAACAGAATCCGGCTAAGCCGGGAATTCGCCGCAGACTATAATGTGGTTGTAATATTAAAGGGACACCACACGGTTATCGCCACCCCCCAGGGACGTGTATTCATCAATGAAACCGGCAATGCCGGAATGGCCAGCGCAGGCAGCGGAGATGTTCTGGCCGGATTGATATCGGGAATGATCGCCCAGTTCTACAACCATCATGACCTGGATACCATACTCCAGGCTGCAGTGTTTCTACACGGATTTGCCGCGGACCTGGCAACCAGGCAAACCGGTGAGATAGGATTGACCGCTACGGATATTTTAAATTTCATTCCCCGGGCATTCATAAACCTCGATGAATTTAAAACTCAATTCCCCTTCTCCGGATAATACGTTTGATATCGGAAAAAAACTTGGCCTCCAATTAAGGGGAAAGGAATTGATTCTCCTGATCGGTGAGCTGGGAGCCGGGAAAACCCTGATGACCAAGGGCATTGCCAGCTCTCTGGGGGTCAATCCCAATGAAATCGTCAGCCCTACCTTCACCCTGATGAATCAGTTTGAATATTCTTCGGAAACCCAAAAGGAGAGAGAGGGATCAATCGCCTATTTTATTCATTTCGATTGTTACCGGTTTGCCGACCGGGGCAATACCGGGGAAAAACCCCGGGGGCCGGGACTCATTGTTCCGGAGATCGACGAATGGATCGATGAAGCCATTGTGGCAGTAGAGTGGGCCCAGTATTTGCATCCCAGCTATTTTTCCCTGCCCCGGTCCATCCGGGTATCCATTGAAATCAAAACCCACCAGACTCGCAACATCACCATCGAATCCGCCCTGGATTACCTTTAATAGGTTTCCAGGATTTCACCCCTTGCTTTTCGATTTGTTTTGGATACCGAATAAGCGGCATGGGTTTTAAAAAGCCATTGATGCAGTTCTTTCAGGGAGTGAATCTTTTTCTGGGTTTTCAGAAATTGAGCCAGGCTCTTCTTCTCTTTTTCCTGTCTGGCCCGGAGGGCATCCCGGGGAATTCCCCTGTCAGGTACCGAATCAAAAAAAAGCTGATAGGCGTGAACGCCAGTATCCAGGCTGAATATCCAGCGGAAAATGGATTCCGTTCTGGGCATGTGAAAATTTGAAGTGATGACTAATATCCGTTTGAAATTTGCCGGATCCACGTGAATTACCCGGGCAAAGTAGGCATTGCCTATGGTATCGTAGGAACAGGTTTCGGTGAAAATTCTCCGGGGATCCATTCCCTTGCCGATCAAGTATCGGGAAGCAGCCAGGGATTCAAAAACCGGAAAGCCCTCTTCATTCAAAGGCGGAGGCCGATGTACGGTACCGGCACTCAGTGCAATGACCGGCTCATTTTTACTAATTTGAACTGCACGGTCGAGTCTCACCTTTGTCCAGGGGGGAACTTCTCCGCCTGCCCTTACACCCCCGCCCGGAACCAATATCACATCAAATTTTGTCATTTCTACTTTCCCTTTTAATCATTTTACTTTCAGGTTAAAACCTGATCGATCCATAAAACCATATGATACCCGATCACCATTATTTTTTCCATTTGAAACATTGACACAATTTCATGATTTCTTTTGATTTTTAAGTAAAAATGGTATACAATTCAACAATCATATTTTATTTTATTTAAATTTTAAGGAGCTATTCACATGAAAAAAATCATTATTATATTAATACTATTACTACTGGTTGTCGCCGTTTATGCCAAAAAAATCGCTCAACTGCCCGAGCTGATGAAACCCGATCAGATAGATGTGGGTAAAGACCAGTTGTTTGTGTCCGAAGGGACAACGATTTATATCTATTCGCTCAAAGATTTTTCCCTGTTAAAAAAGTTCGGAAAGGCCGGTGAAGGACCGCGGGAATTCAAGGTGAATCCATTTGGGCCACCAATGGTAATTGCAGTAATAAACGATAAATTCTGGGTGTCCAGCGACACCAAACTGAGTACCTGGACCCTGGATGGTGATTTTATCAAAGAAATAAAGGTCCCTCCCTTTCAGGTTTTTTTTCCAGCCAAAGACAAATATGTTGCCAGCGGTTCATCCGAGGGAAAGAATGGAAAAACCTATTTGAACATTGGTCTCTACGATCAGAAAATGAAAATAATCAAGGAGCTTTATCAATCAGATATGGAAGTCGGCCCGAATTTTTCCTGGAATTTTCCCATGGGTGCTTTCAGCTTCCAGTTTTTCAAAAATAATGTTTATCTCGTTGCCACTAAGGAAGGCTTTGTCATTTACATTTTTGATTTGCAGGGTAAAAAAATTCATGAGATAAAAAAGAAATATCAGCTGCTGAAGGTACCTTCTTCTTACAAAACTGAAATACTGAACTGGTTTCAAACCAATCCCAATTTCAAACAATTTTACGAATTCTTCAAACAGCGACTTTCTTTTCGAGGCCATTTCCCAGCCATTCAATGGGTGCTGGTGAATGATGACAGAATTTATGTCATGACCTTTAAACAAAAAGATGGGCAAACAGAATGTATAATCCTGGATTTAAAGGGCAAAGAATTAAAGAGAACATATGTACCGCTGACTGGTATCAGGGGAAATACATTTGATTTCCCGGCTTTCACAATTGTTAATCAAACCTTCTATACCCTTATTGAAAATGAAGATGAAGAGATCTGGGAACTTCATCGGGTGGACCTGAAATAACCTTGAATTCCCCTCGATGTTACCGGCCGGGCCAGAAGGGAGAGATTTTTCTCAACTTCTCCGCCACACGGGGTAAAATATCGATCAGCACATCAATATCATCATCGGTGTTGAATTTACCCAGGCTGATTCTTAAACTGCTGTGGGCATCCTCATGAGACATTCCAATAGCCAGCAAAACATGAGAGGGATCCGGGGATTTTGATGAACAGGCCGAGCCTGAGGACAGGGCAATTTCATCCTGATCCAGCAAGGCCAGTATGGATTCGCCTTCGATAAACCTGATGGAAATATTCAGGGTATTGTAGAGCCTGGGTTCCTGGCCACCATTTATCAGAATTTCCGGAATTCTTTCCATCAATTCCCTTTGAAGCCTATCCCGCATCGGCCGGAGTCTTTTTTCCTCAATTTCTCTCTCAGCCAAGACCAGTTCAGCTGCCTTTCCAAGTCCCACAATACCGGGAACATTCTCGGTTCCTGCCCGTAATCCCTTTTCATGGTCACCTCCGAAAATGAGAGGCTCGATATCAACCGATCCCTTTTTAAATAAAACCCCGACTCCCTTGGGACCATAAATCTTGTGTGAAGATAAACTTAACAGGTCAATGTCGAGATCCCTGACATCCAGAAGTATTTTGCCTGCCGCTTGAACCGCATCGGTATGAAATAAAACACCGTTCTGATGAGCGATCTCTACCAACTCCTTTATGGGTTGGATGGTACCGATTTCATTATTGGCATGCATGATCGAGACCAGTATTGTTTCAGAGGTGATATTCTTTTTAAGTTCATCCGGATCCACCAGGCCATTGTGATCAACCGGCAGATAAGAAATGCGGTAGCCTTTCTTTTCCAGGTATTTACAGGTGTGTAATACTGCCGGATGTTCAATGGATGAGGTAATGATATGATTTCCTTTATTGGCAACTCCCATAATGGCCATGGTGTCGGATTCGGTTCCGCCTGAAGTGAAATAAATTTCATCTGGCCGGCCATTTATCAGCTCCGCAACCTTCACCCGGCATTTCTCGATTCTGTATCTTGCCTCACCGGCAAGACGGTAAAAAGAAGAGGGATTATGGAAGATTTCGGAAAAAAAAGGAGTCATCACTTTAACCACCCGGGGATCAACCGGGGTTGTGGCATTATAATCAAAATAGTATTTCATTTTCATGTTAATATTCTGATTTAAAGATAACTCAAGCAGTCATATTAGTCAAGGACAGAATCTACACGTATTGAAGAAACCAGTGGTATTTAAAATGGACTTTTTTTCTCCAAGTTGGTAAAATAAGAAGGATGGTAAAAAGACCCAACAAAGATGAATATTATCTGAACATTGCCCGGGTGGTTTCCACCCGCTCCACCTGCCTGAAAGTCCTGATCGGGGCCATAATAGTGAAAGAAGACCAGATTATTGCCGCGGGTTATGTGGGCGCTCCCCGCCAGACCACCAGTTCTCTGGAGCACGGCTTTTGTTTAAGAAAAAAACTGGATATTCCTTCCGGGACCCAGTATGAATTGTGCCGGTCGATACATGCCGAACAAAACGCCATTATTAACGCTGCTCGAGCCGGAGTCAGTGTGCTGGGAGGGGACATGTATATTTTCGGTGAAAATCGGGAAACCGGAGACACATTAAACGCTTATCCCTGTTTCATATGTAAAAAGATGCTCATCAATGCCGGCCTGAACCGGGTGATCACCTCGGTCCAGGGCAAGACATATTTAAAAACTTTCAAAGTTGAAACCTGGGTCAATGAATGGCAAAAGCATGATATAATCGAAGACAAATATCAGTATGGAAAGAAAAATTCTTAGGACTGCCAGATCCAGGCAAAAGGAATTCCGACATCTTCATATCGGACTGACCGGAAGCATGGCATCCGGAAAAGGTGAACTGGCCCGATTTTTAAAAGGACTGAATTTTTCCTATATATCACTCTCAGACATGGTCAGGGAAGCAGCCAGTCAAAAAGGTCAAAAAAATATCAGCCGTCAGGACATGCAAAATATCGGCAATCAACTTCGCCAGCAAGGCGGCCCAGGAATTCTTGCCAAACGGGTTCGTGAGAAAATCAATTCAACCAAGAAAAAAACCTGGATAATCGACGGAATCAGAAACCCGGAAGAAGTTGTTGAACTGAAAAAATTGCCCCATTTTTACCTGATCGGGGTTAAATCGGATTTGGAAGTGCTGCTTAAAAGATTGAACTCCAGGAACCGGGAAACAGACCAGGCTCAACCCTCGGAATTGAAACAGGTGCTCCGTCGGGAATGGGGAAATGGCGAACCCGCGGGAGGTCAGCAGGTGGGCCAATGTATGGAAATGGCTGATTTTACTATTGAAAACAATGGGTCTCTCATAGAACTAAAAAAAAAATGCCAAAAAATTCTACGTTTGATCGAGGATAAATATGTCCGATAAAATTGCTGTCTACCCGGGATCCTATGATCCCCTGACCAACGGTCACATCGATATCATCGAGCGGGGTCTTAAAATATTTGACAGAATTACAGTTGCTGCATTGAAAAACCCCTCAAAAACCTACCTGTTGTCTCTGGATGAACGTCTGGAAATCATCAGAGAAACCTTTGCCCAAAACAACCGGATCAATGTGGATTATTTTGAAGGTTTGCTTGTGGATTATCTGAAAAAACAAAAGCTCACCACTGTGGTCAGGGGGCTGAGGGCCATATCCGATTTTGACATCGAGTTTCAGATGGCCCTAATCAACCGCAGTATTGCTCCTCAAATCGAAACCATTTTTTTCGTCCCCTCAGTAGCTTACTCTTTTTTGAGCTCAAAATTGGTAAAAGAAATCTATCTGCTGGGAGGGGAAATAAAGCAAATGGTACCGGCCATTGTTGATAAAAAGCTGAAACAAAAATTCAAACAAAAACCCTTATCAATATCTCAAATATGATGAAAAAGAAGCAAATTTATTCTACTATAAATATATTGGAAGTGAGTGAGAATGAATTGTACTAAATGTGGCCAAGATATATCAGAGGGAATGAAGGTCTGCCCGGCCTGCGGAACTGAAGTAAACGATCAGACCAAGCAAAAATTTGCCCTTGAGCTGAAAGAAAAAATAAAAAAAATGATCCGGGAAGAAAACAATTTTAATGAGGCCAATAATTATATTGATTTATATTTTTCCATGATCGGTATGGATGCTGAAATAATCGAATTCCAGGAAGAAATTATGAAAATGACCCGTCTGGAAAAAGAACAGACCGAAATACCCTCAGCAACCAGTTCTGATACCCAGCTCCAAGCTGACACATCCGAACCAAAGGCAGAGAAGGGTGGTTTCCCCGAACTGGAAATCGAAATCAATAAGGTTCCCGAACAATCTTCGGAACCACCAGCCGATCAGCAGCCGCCCGGTGATGATGAAATTTTATTTCCTGAAAGCAAGGGAGATTTGCTGAACCTTGAAGATGAAATATCTTTCGAAGATATATCCGATTTAAAAATAGAGGAAACCCAGCCTGACCGGCAAGGAGAACCTCAGGCTGAGGAAGATTTGGAGCTTTCCGATGAATCCGATGATGAACTGCTGGTACTGGAAGCCGATGATGAAATACTGGAACTGGAAGAGGACATGAGAGAACCCCAGACGGAAAAAAAGGATGCACCTGAAAATAAAGATATTATGTCCCAAATCGAAAATGAGATCGATCGGGAAAGCAAAGAGCAGGAAAAGGCTCTGGCCACTCCCGACACAAGACTGTCCGGATTTGACCAGGATATTCTGGCTATACCGGATGATTCCCTGAGCCCGGGGGTGGGAAAAAGCCCGGATGCTCCGATTGCCATCACCGTCAATGGGTTGAATACCTCGGAACCGGTTGAATCCATACTGAATGATTTGAAGGAAAGGAAAAAGAAATTTAAACGCTGGCTGTTCATTTTTCTGGCCATAATCGCCTTTATCGCCTTAATCATCACCCTCTATTATTTAAGCACTCGAAAAGGTGACAACCATCAAATCACCGATACTCCGTTAACCACCCGTCAAGCCTTCCGAAAATCACCGGCTACCCAAGAAATCAAAACAGACCAAAACCAGTCGATGCAGGAAAAAAGTTATCTTGATATCCTGGCCAGGGCCAAAGGTTACCTGGAAAAAGGTGATATTCAAAATACTGAAAAAATGATTGCTCGGGCAAAAAAAATAAAGACCTCAGACACGTTGACCGGTCTTGAACTGGAAGTGAAGAAAAAAAAGGCAGAGCAAGATGTTTTCAAAAATATTGAAGTCCGGAAAAATCCCGAGCAAACCTCTGATTCAGAAGAAAGAGCCTACAATAGGGCATTGTCATCTTCCAGCCCCATTCTCTACCAAGAATACTTAAAAAACTATCCTTACGGAAAATATGCCATTGAAATCCGAAAAAAAATAAAAGAACTGGAAAAGAAAAACCGGGAAAATTTTGATCAGCAATTCTTCCAGAAAGTTAAACTCCACCAGAAAATTCAATGCCGGGATTATTTTCAAAATTTATCCGATAAAGAAATCGAAATCCTGAAATCGAAAAAGAACCAAATTTCCCAAAAGGTTGAAATTCAGACCATTGATGGCAATAAGGTCATCATCAGCTTTTCCACCGGATTGATGTGGCATCAGTGGAAAGAAACCATGGATTTTAAAAAAGCCAAGTGGTGGGCCAGGCGGGGACATGCCGGTTACTTTGACTGGAGATTGCCCACTGCCGAAGAAGCAGCCACATTATCCATAAAGGACATTCAAAATTTGTTACCAGGCAATATTTCCAATTATGAAATCTGGACCGGTGATACCGATATCAAGGATTCGCTGAAAGCCTGGGTTTATTCGCTCTCTCGGAGTACATTCAAATCAGTTCTTGGGCATCAACACAAAAATATCTGGTCAGTACGGATGATAAAAGGAACCAAGAAAAAAAGGTTTTAATATCCGGTATTTTTTTGGGGGATCAGTTTTTCTCTGATAAAGATCTGAGTGATATAATAATCACCGTTATTATTGCGGATCACGCCCACACCGGCTAGATTGAAATCACTTTCTAAATTGACCCGGTGCTCCTCGGAATTCAACCATTCATTGAAAGCCAATACCGCAGGGTTTGAATAACCGGAAACAAAGGCAACATTTTCCCCGGCAATGGAAAAAGAAATAAATCCCAGGAGTTTTTTGATTCGCTCATCAAACCCGGAATGCCCGACCTGTACAATTCCGGTTGACATATTTTTGCTATGTTCCCGACACTGTTCAGCAATGTTTTCATTCCAGCCCAATTCATCAAACCCGATACTCGCGCGATGTTCATTGACCAGCTGAAAAACCTTCTGTTCGACTTCACTGGCAGGAATATCAGGCTTGTTCATACAATGGTGCAGAAGAATAGCAAAAACAATAATTAAGGCTATTATTTGCAGTTTTTTAGGCTTCATATTTCCCAGTTCTGCTTTATTCTATAGTCAATCTTCAGGTTTGTCAAGTCTGCCGGCTGCGGGAGATCTTCTGATTGATCAAGGTGGCCTGGTAGGCCGCTCCGAAGCCATTGTCAATATTCACCACACTCACTCCACCCGGACAGGAATTTAACATCGAGAGCAAAGCGGCCAATCCATGAAAACTGGCACCGTAGCCAATGGAAGTGGGCACCGCGATTAGTGGAGTAGCGGTTAGTCCGGCCACCACCGATGGAAGTGCTCCCTCCATTCCGGCTATAACAATAATCACCGCATAATCGTTGAGTTTCTCTCTCAGATCCAAAACCCTGGATATGCAGGCAACCCCCACATCATATTCCCTTTCAACTGGGTTACCCAGGTATCGGGCAGTAACATAAGCTTCCTCGGCTACCTCCTCATCAGAGGAACCTGCCGAAAGCACCAGTACCGACTGGTCATATTTAATTTCGGTCTTCCGGTCAAAAGTTACAATCCTGGCTTTTTGGTAATATTTCAAGTTTGAAAAAGATTTTTTCAAGTGGTCATATTTATCAGAAGAAACCCGGGTAATCAGAATATTCTCTCCGAGTCTGGTTATTTCTTCAATAATTTTTCCCAGCTGTGAAATGTCCTTATCCTTTCCGTATATCATTTCCGGCAGCCCCCGCCGCTGCTGGCGGTGCAAATCCAGCTTGATATTGCCCATGTTCATATAGGGATAGTTTTCAAGAAAGTTTAAAAATCCTGTTTCTGACAATTTCCCGGACTTCAACTGGCGAATTCGCTGTTCAAGCAATGATTTCCCGCTTTTGCTTCGGATCATCTTTCCGGTTTCCTGGTATGATTCTGGTGTTTTTTAGGTCCCTCTCTCCAGTGTTTCTGTCGGGGATAAAGCGAATGCGGGCGATAGGGAAATTTTACCTGGATAGGATCAACCCCAATAACATTGTTCCAGCGATTATTGCCCAGCCCCTCTTTATAGGCAAAATCAATATAGGAAACTTCATTAACATCAAACCCCATGACATAGGTGGCCAGGGAATCGGCCAGAACCACATCCTCGGAGGCAATGGCAAAACCGTGAAATACAGGACTTCCCTTTATCGGACCCTTCCCCTCCATACCGTATAATCCATCAATAATGACCAGGGAAGGGTGAACTTTTTTTAATAAACGGACAAAGTTTTTACCTCCGTATTCAATTAATTTAAAAAAATTGTCATTATTGGAGAAATTGATTTTTTTCATCTCTGAACTTGAGGCACCAAATAAAAACACCCGCTGCGCCGGTTTTACAAAACCGATTGTATTGGGAATGGATAGAAAAACCGGAAAAATATTGTGGGTTTTGGGCGGAACCACGGTGATCATGTAGTCACAATCAAACTGGGTATATTTAATCTCCCTCTTTCCCGAAATGGTATCCACATCCATGATCTGGTTGTGGGGCAAATCATCCAGATTGACCAGCTTGGCCCCTTTCAGTTCGACCTCTTTGTATCTGAATTTATAAAAGATATCCCAGGTGGATTTTCCAGAAAAATAAGCACCATCCGATCCCTCTATAACGGAAATATCAGAAACCGCAAAATGATCCTTCAAATAGAGTATCAATGATTCAACGGTTTCATAGTGGGTATTGGCATAAATTTCCCGGGAGCCTGACAGATTTATTTTTATCGCCACTTTGTCAGAAGGCTTCAAATCCAGATGGGGTGCAATGGTATCCATGATACGGATAACAAAATCTTTTTGCCTGGTTTCCTTTACCAAGGCTATTTCTTTACGTTTCATTTGTTCAAGAACAGGTTAACCGGGCCAGGGAACCCCCGGAGCCCGTAGAGCAACTCTTTCCTATTCAATTTTTAGCAAACAAACAGATGACTATCTAACCGCTTATTTTAAAAGGAACTTCAATTTTTCCTTTCTTTCCTTTGTGATTGTTGTCGTTCAGTTCAACATGCAGGGTATAGTCGCCGGCAGGCAGCAACTTATCTCCTCTCTTGAATTCCAGCTTCTGGAAAAAGTACGGAGCTTTCAACAGGTCTGTTTTAAAGATAACGATTTTCTTTTTTCCCTGCTTGATTTCAATCCGGGGGGTAATATTCCACTGGGGCTGATTGTTCTGCATTTTAGCGGCTCCGGTCACAAAAAAAGTGAGAATCGGTGTGTCAGTTGCTTTGAAAACAATCTCCTTTCCCACAACCGGCTCAAAAATCTGTTGTCCCACCTGGTACTGGTTTTTCAGCACGGTAAAACGCTTTTCAACTGAAGTGGCGGTTTTCATTGTTTTATAAAAAATGGGTGCTGAGTTTTCGATATTTTTGAGGGGTTTGACCAAATCCATTAAAGTCAACTGCGGGACATTCAATTCGATGAGCAAGGTCCCGTCCTGACTATTATCAAAACGGTTTATATTGATCAGAATATCATACTTACCGGGTTCCAGAATGAGTCCGAAAGAAAAATATTCACTCTTTTTCTTATCATAGGGAACCGGGGATTTGAATTTGTGAATGGTATTTCCATCTTTAACCACCCTCAGGTAAAGATTGTGAAAGTGAGAGTATTCTTTCTTTTCAGGTGCGGGAGGTTGCTCCCAGGTTTTCAAGGGACTTTTTTTGCTTTTTTGTTTTGCCTCGTTGGCAATTTCAATTTTTTTATTTTCCTCTTCTATTTCTTTCTTTTTCTGTTCAACAAACTTATGGTATTTTTCCAAAGCCTGCTTATACTTCTCATCGGTCATTTTTTTTAATTCCAGTGCATCATCATCCAGTGAAGTAGAAAATAAAACGCTGGCATATACCTTCTGGGAAGCACTCTGAAGAGCAAAATAAAAATCATTGAGAAATTCCATATTGAAAACCTGATTTGAAGTTCTGGTTTTCAGCAGGGCATCCAGGCTGATTTCAACATTATCCGGAACATCGGAATCCTGCTGCTGGGAATCTGAGACTTCCTGGGCAACAGCAACGGACAAAACAAAAATGAACATCAACACCAATAAAAAAATCTTTTTCATCATACTACCTCCTGATAAGAACCATAATTATATATGAATCTTGTTTATTTATCCAGTTTTTTTTCCTATTCAATGACTGACCTCGCTGATCAAGCGATCCAGTCGATTCCGATCACCGGGGGACAATCTACGGTATAATCTTTTTTTACACCGGGAAAAATAATGAAGGGCCAAATCTTTATCTCCGGATTTCAGATATGAGACACCAATATTGAAATAGGAATCTGCAAAATCCGGATTGCTATTAATGGCTTTCTTCCAATCCTCCTGAGCCAGGCTCAGGTTATTCTTGAAAAAATAGGCCGATGCCCTTCCATTCAACGCCGAATAGAGAACCGGATCTATCTCCAGAGCCTTATTAAAATTCCGCATGGCCATCTCGTATGCCCTTTCATCACGATTTTTTTGATAGACCACCAGGTAAAGGGAACCCATGTTGTTGTACCCCGGGGCATAGTTATGATCCAGCTCCAGGACTTGACGGTACCGGGCCAGCGCGGATTTAAAATCACCCTTTTTAAAGTAGGCCACTCCCAGGTAATTAAACACCTCGGGATCATATTGGTCTTCCTTAACACACAGCTCCAACAGGGATATGGCTTCATCGATGATACCGGCCTCGGTCAGCATAATCCCCAGTTTGGACATGAGGTTCACATTGCCGGGGTTTTTTTCCAGGCCCTGTCTTAAAATTTTTACCGCGTTTTTCACCTGGCCAATATTTTTATATATGCTTGCCATATTCCGGTAAACCAGTATAAAAGAGGGACTCTTCTCCACCACTTCCATCAATCCTTTCAGGGCATCGCTGTATTTTCCCCTCTGGTAGGCATCCAGGGCATCCAGCATTTTATTCTGAAGGGGCAGCAGGGTTTTAAGATCATCGGCCCGGGTAAAATTCTTTTTCCGGGTTGATGATCTTCCTGAAAGGTAGCCCAGGGTTTCCAGTTTCTTACGGGTGTCCGGATCTATTTTTTTGGATCGGTTCAGCCTCAAATCGCCTTCCAATTGATTCCGAAGCTTTTTCAAGTCCGCCTTGAATTTTTTTATTTCGATCTCAGCAGCCAGGTTGGAATTTTCCTGAATATCCTGGCGCAGGTCATAAACCTCTTCGATGGGTAAGTTAATGAACTTGATATCTTCCTGAATGAAACCCCGGAGCGGTGCCCATCCACGATTCAAGTAAGGGGTCATGGACTCAAAATATATTTTTTTCTGCTGGCGCTTGCCGCCTCTGATGATAGGCAACAATGATTCCCCCTGCAGGTGGGCGGGGATTTTATAGTCGAGAAGGTCGCAAATGGTGGGAAATATGTCTGTATGGCACACATTCTCCTCAATGAATCCCCCGCTGGTCTCGGGAATATGAATGATCAGGGGAATCAGAATGGTGTTATTGTAGGCAAAATAGGCATGGGTTTTTTCTCCTTTTTCTCCCAGGGCCTCGCCATGATCACCGGTTATGATGATTAGGGTATCGGAATTCAACTTCCGGTCCGAAAGAAAATCAAAAAGTATTCCCAGCTGAGTGTCCACATAGGCCACTTCTCCGGAATACAAATCATGTTCATACTGTTTATCATAGGGAGCCGGGGGCAGGTAGGGTTGATGGGGATCAAACAGATGAATCCAGGCAAACCATTTTGACTGTTGCCCGGAGATCCAGTTAACCGACCGTTCGATTACTTCTTCGGCCCTTCTCTCCACAAAGAAGAAATCCATGCTGCTGTGGGTACCGTAATCATCATCATACAAATCAAAACCCTGAGCCAGACCAAAACGGGAATCCAGGGGAAAAGCACCGATAAAGGCCGCTGTTTCATACTTTTTCTCTTTCAGGTATTCAGCCACGGATAAAAATTTATCTTCCAATATAAACCCGGAATTGTCTGCGATACCGTGATAAAGGGGAGTGGTTCCGGTTAAAATATTGACATGGGAAGGCAACGTAACCGGATTGTGGGAAAAGGCCCGTTTGAACACAAAGGATTTTCGGGCAATCCCATCTAAATGGGGAGTTTTCACATATTGAGAATTCACAATGCCCAGGCGGTCATATCGCCAGGTATCAATTGTAATCAGTAATACGTTGTAATTGTTTTTACGGACAAAATTGATTTTTTTGCTCCCGGAAACTTTTCCGGTTACCCCGGCAGCGGTATTACTGTCCCGGCAGCAGAAAAAAGATACAGCAAAAAAAACGATAGCCAGGAATTTAAAAATTTTCATCAACAAATTCAATTATTACTTGGAAAAGGCCTCAACAATGGCTTTAGCCGTTTCAAAGTTTGGCGACTCGGGATCCAGTTCCATAAACTTTTTCAGGGCTATCAGGGCTTCCGGAATCTTATTGAGAGCCGTGTAGGTCATGCCCAATTGATAGAAACCATCAGCAAACTCATCAAATACCTGGGTTGATTTTTGAAAATACTTGATGGCATTATCGTACTGGGCTTTGTTGTAGAGAATAACCCCGATGTTATACAAGGTATCGATATTATCAATATCTTCAAACGACACCTTTTTGAACCATGTCATGGCATCATCAAATTTATTCATATTGTTGTAGGCATTTCCGATTGAAATCAGAAGCTCTTTGTTTTTCGGGTATTTTTCAACCGCTTTGATATAGAATTCAATGGCCTTGGGATAATTTTCCTCCATGGCAAAACTGTTCCCGACATACAGGTTGACAATGGCTATCCCCTCGCTGTCTTTGTTCTTTTCCAGTATGGTAAAGAATTTTTCGCGGGCTTCGCTGAACTTTTTCTCAGCCACCAGTTTATTGGCCGCATCAATCTCTCTGAGAATAATTTCTTCCAGGGCAGGGCCTTCAACCTTTTTCAATTTGATATCAATACTTGGTTTTTTGACTCCCGGAGTGGTTTGCACAGTGAAACTGATTTTTTTGGTTTCATAACCCGCTTTTTCAAAATCAATATTCCAAAGCCCCCCTCTCAGGTACATGGCCTTCCAATATCCCTCTTTATTTGTTTTGGGTGAAATCCGATGAAATGCCTTGGCTCTGATACAAAACAGCTTTAGGGTGACTCCTTCAATCGGCTGTCCGGTTTCTTCATCAACCACGGTACCCGTCATCTTCCCCTTGCCAGACGTTGCCTGAGAGAACAGAGAAAAAACCAGACCAAAAGCCAGCACACCCACGATGATTGTTTTTTTCATGAATACCTCCTTGGAATTAAGTTGACAAAAATCGTGTCACTAATTTTCAAGTGAAATTATACCACCATATGGGTTAAAATCAAAACAATTTTTATGAAAAAACCGTTAACAGAAAAACCGACATAATGGTAGAGATTGCCTGATTTCAGGATTGAAAAATTGTACTTCGAAAGGCAAAAACCAGATCCCCTTTCTCTAAGCCGGTATACCGGGCCACCACATCACATTTAACCTTGAAGGCAAAAAGGATGTTTTCAGCTTCGGCTTCCATGGTTTCAAAATTTCCCTGGCCCTTGGAGATGATCAAATCAGCAGCATGATAAACCGCTTTGAAATCACTACTGGATTTTACCACCCGGGTTCCGGCAAAGGTGGATCCGGTTTCCATAATGGTTGCATATTGATTGATGCCGATAAATTCAGCATCCTCCTTCAATACATCATTAATGGCCGGTTTTGACCTCACCCCGTAAAAAAAAACCGCCTGGGGGTTGACCTTTTTCATCTGTTCCAGAAACAGGAGATCAAACACTGCCTCACCCGCATTATCTGCCAGTACAAGAATTTGTTTGCCGGACAGCAGCCGGTCCCTGAATACGGAAAAATCATTGAGCGTCAACTGCAGGGATTGATATTTCTTAAACAGGTCATCATCATCATACAATTCCACCCCGCCATAATCAATCATATTACCGATGAGGGCATAGAACACAGCGGTAAACAGCGGATCATTCGAACGCGTGATCTCATCCCGGAAATACCCTATTTTATTCATGACCATCATATTCTGTTCTTTTCTCAGGCCTTTATAGGGGTCTTGTACCCCGCTCACTTTTATGAATATATCGTATATATGTTCGGCAAATTCGGGAGCAGTCATGGACAGGAAGTCCATCCGGGGAATTTTATCCAGAGCCTGGTGGAAAATGTCATTGGTTATGGCCTCACTGCAATTTAAAAAAGCGGACACCCTCAATATTTGATTCAACACACACAACACACAGGGATTTTTCATATTCATTTTTCTATTCCAGCCATTATACCACAAAACACATCAAATAAATTCGAACCTGTATAAACATTGAACCCGATGAGATCACCATACTTAGGTGGTATTTGGAGTCGAGCCACTATATATTGTGTGTAAAATAAAAAAAATGTGCAAAAAGCCTTGACAACCGGGAAGCAAAAATAATACAATACAATCAAAAGTCAGCTGGGAACTGATGAACAAATTGATCTATGAGCGGGTGAATTTTTTCAAGGAGAAATAAATGAAAGAATTAATTGATGCCAATGATTCTAACTTTAATCAATTTTTGGATGATCCGAAAACCATTATCGTCGATTTCTGGGCACCCTCCTGTGTGCCCTGTAAATTGCTGGAACCGGAATTGAAAAAAATTGCCTCATCTTACGATTCCCAGGTTAAAATCATTAAAATCAATGTCAATGAAAATCCAAGAACCTCATCCAAATATATGATCAGAGGACTCCCTACCCTGCTTTTTATCCGAGATGGAAGTGTGAAGTCCCAGCTCATCGGTGCCGTAAATCCTAGAGAAATCGAACAGAAACTTCAGGAATTCATCTAAATCCTTTTCCTCCGGTTATGAAAAAAGCGTTGTTGTGGATACCCCTTTCAAACCACCGGGTCAAATGCAACCTGTGTCCCCATTCCTGCAGTTTGAAAGAGGGACAGCTGGGTCTATGCATGGTCAGGAAGAATATCAAAGGTGAATTGATTTCCCTGAACTATGATAAAATTGCAGCTATCCATTCGGATCCAATTGAAAAAAAACCCCTGTACCATTTCCTTCCCGCATCCCAATCCTTATCCATTGCCACCATGGGATGTAATTTCAAATGTAAATTCTGCCAGAACCATTCGCTTTCAATGGTCAGTGACCAGAACCAGATATCCGGCGAGAAAAAATCACCCCGGGAATTGATCGATCTGGCCCTGGAATCCGGTTCACATTCCATTTCCTACACCTATACCGAGCCAACTATTTTTTTTGAACTCATGCTGGAAACCGCCAAACTGGCCAAACAGGAGGGTCTGAAAAACGTCATGGTCACCAATGGCTATATGAGCCGGGAAGCCCTTTCCATGATCGCCCCCTACCTGGATGCAGCCAATATAGATTTAAAAGCATTTACCGATGCTTTCTACCAGAAATATTGCCATGCCCACCTGGACCCGGTGCTTGATACCATCAAACGGATGAGAGAACTCGGAATCTGGATCGAAGTCACCACCCTCCTGATTCCCGGATTAAACGATGACCAAACCGAAGTCGGACAATTGATACGTTTTCTTCATGATCTGGATGTAAATATCCCATGGCATGTATCCCGTTTTTTTCCCCATTACCAGCTCATGGACACATCGCCGACCAATGTCTCGGATATCACCGCATTTCTGGAATCCGCCAGAAGCAGGGGGCTGAAATATCTCTATGGCGGAAATTTTATGTCCAAGGAATGGGCCAACACCCATTGTCCTGAGTGCGGGGCCCTCTTGATTGAGAGAAATGGCTATTCCACCTTGATCCAAAACCTGTCAGCGGGAAATTGCACCGGTTGTGGAAATCCCATTCCCGGTATCTGGGAATAGAAGCGAGCGAATTCACTTTTTTAACAGATCTGAAAATATTAGCTTAATGTAAAAACCCACATCCGGAGTCGTATCCATCGGAGGTAAATCTTCAACAATTCCGATCTCGATCTTTTTCGAAAACCGGTAACCGATATAAAGCTGGTGGGCATTACTGGAAAAATAACCGGACTTGAAGGGCGATGTTTTTAAAATCAATCCGGCCAGGAAACCCCGAAATCCCAATTCGAGGTTGTAAATAAAGATTACGGATTTTAGACTCTCTCCATTCAGCCACTCGGGAGTATTTATAAATGAAGTATAAACGGAAGCCTCCACCCTGAAATGGTTCCGGGCAAACGTTCCCAGTATACCCCCCCCCCAGAACATCCGGTCAGAGACAAAACCGGGTTTGGATAAAAGGGGAATACCCAGAAATAACCGCCCGGACAGGTTGAAATTACGGCTGTGGCCCAGACTCTTGAAAACCGAAAAAACCAGCGGTGAACTGGTCCCGGTTGAATGATTATATAAAAAATATTCTTGAAAAAAATAATTCACCGTATTGGACGGATAGTTGTCTCTTCGGGCAGAGGGAAGGTTAAAAAAATCATGAAAAGCCTCAATCCCTCCATCCAGAAAACCGCCGCAGACTGCAAGATAGCGGTAATACAATTCAAGTGCGAATCCCTCCGATATCCCGTACCGAAAGGAAAGGGTGAAACTGGAGATTTCAAAATCAGTGATCCCGGTTTCATTAAAATCTAAAGAATAAATATTCGAATAATCGGCCTTCAAACCGATTGATAATTGCTTCTGTTTCAAGAGCGAGCTGTCGGAGTAGGGGAAAAGAGCCAGAGATTGTACCAGGGGGAATTCCACATCGCTTTTCAATCCAACAGTAAACACAATGAGAATCAGGAAAACAAAAGTAATTCCTTTTCCATGGGTCGCCATGGCAGCTATTTCTCCTCTTGATTTAAGGCACAACCTTAGCATATTCAAATATCCAATTCAAGTCTCCTTTTCATTTCCGATCAGGACTATTGTTTTCCAACATCAATTACTTGATTTTATAATGATAAATCGATAATATCCAGGGGGAATCACATGAAAGGAAATTCCAGAATCTATCTCATTGTCTTTTCTGCTTCCGTGTGCAGCCTGGCGTTTGAAATCACCCTGACCCGGATCTTTTCCATCTCGCTCTGGTACCACTTTGCCTTCATGGCAATCAGTATTGCCATGTTAGGGCTGGGGCTCAGCGGTACCGTTCTGTCTCTTTTCCCCCGGGCCAGGCAAATTTCCAGAATCGATATTTACTTGATTTTGCAGGGTATTTCCATGGTCCTCGGCTACTTATTGATCAATCAGATTCCCTTTGATCCGGTCCGGTTTCAGTGGGCGAAAATTCAGTTTCTTTATGTCGGATGTTACTACCTTATCCTGTTACTGCCATTTTTTTTCACCGGCCTGATCATAGCCACGGCATTCCATTCCCTGAGTAACAAATCAGGGATTCTATATGCAGCCGATCTACTGGGGGCAGGAATCGGATCAGTCGGGATATTGTTCCTGCTGCACCATCTTTCTCCGGAATACAGCCTGTTCCTACTCTCCCTGTCAATTTTTTTTCTATCCCTCTGGCTGGGAAGAAAAAAACAGAAAATAATAGCCGCGGCCGGAATTCTGTTCTTAGCCACTTTGATTTTCCTGGCACCGGATTTCATGAAAATCAGAATTTCTCCCTATAAAGAATTATCCCTGGCACTCCGGTATCCGGGAGCCCTTCACCTGAACACATTTCATAATGCCTTTTCAAGAGTAGATATATTCAAGAGCCCTGCCATTCGGTATGCCCCGGGATTAAGCTTGAAATATCAGCAGGCGCTCCCCGAGCAGATCGGGTGTTCCACCGACGGTGACCAGCTGGTTGCCCTAACCGGAATTCAGGACAAATCAAAGTTCGATTTTCTTTCTTTTCTGCCTTCGGCACTGGTATATGAAATCGGACACCCGGGAGATGTCCTTATCATTGATCCCCGGGGGGGACTTCCGGTTTTGATGGCCCGCCATTACCATGCCAATCACATCCAAAAAGTCGAATCCAATAGCCTGCTGGTGGAGCTGATACAAAACCATTACAATGATTACTCGGGCCACATCTATGCCCAAAATACCAGCAAGGGACTGGGCAGAACCTGGCTGAAATCCCATTCCTGCAAATATGATATCATTGATATTTCCCTGATGAACAGTATTCCGTCCGGCGTTGCCGGTCTGTCTGAAGACTACCGCTTCACGGTGGAAGCATTTCGGGAATACTGGTCGCATCTTAAAAAGGACGGATTCCTGAGTATGAACCTGTATATCCTGCCTCCACCCAGGCATGCACTCCGCCTGCTGGCCACTCTGGTTGAAGCCCTTAGAGAGTCGGGCATCAACCGGCCTGATCAGCACCTGATGGCCATCCGCAGCTGGGGAAGCATTTCTCTGGTGGTCAAGCGAAGTCCCCTAAAATCCGGGGACATAAATCGGGCAAAGGATTTTACCGGCCACCAAATGTTTGATATGATCGCCTATCCGGGAATCACCTCATCTGACAGCAATATCTTTATCAAATCAGCAGAAAATATTTATTTTAATGCCTTCAGCCAAATTATGGATTCATCCCAAAGAAACAACTTCATTGAAACTTACATTTTCGATATTTCACCGGTATACGATGATCAACCTTTTTTTCATTATTTTCTGAAATTCAAAAATATCAAGGATGTTTACCGGGTGACCGGGCAAAAATGGGACTTTTTCATTCGCGAGGGATACCTTCTCCCCATTATTCTCATCCAGGTCGTTTTTCTCAGCTTGATTCTGATAGCCCTTCCGGCCCTAATCCGAACCAGAAAAGAACCTAAATCCGGGTCGCAAAAAAATAAAATGCCCATACTGATATATTTTTCTTTGTTAGGAATGGGGTTCATGTTCGTTGAAATTGTGCTGATTCAAAAACTGATGCTCCTGCTAACCGATCCCCTGATGGCCATTTCCGCCGGCCTGGCCTCGGTGCTGATCGGGGCCGGCATCGGAGGTTTTTTGAGTTCTAAATTCAAACATCTGCAGAAACCCTATTCCATTCTGGTCCTGCCCCCGCTCATTATCCTTTATGTGTATCTATTGCCGATCATCTCTAAAACCTTTGTACACTGGCCCCTGGCCCTTAAATTCCCGCTGATCGCATTGATCATCCTGCCCATCGGGATTTTCCTGGGAATTCCATTCCCGTCAGGAATGAAAATCCTCGGAGAGACTCATCAAAATCTGATACCCTGGGCCTGGACGGTAAACGGCTGCCTGGCCGTGGCCACACCCATTTTAACCATGTTGATCAGCCTGAGTTACGGATTCAACTCCATACTCTGGATCGGTGCGGTCATCTATTTTTTAGCCTTTGTTTCCATTTTTGTCTATCAAAAACGAATAAAAATCCCCGCACGCTAATAAATTCGGATTCAGTTCAGGGATTTCAGGTTCTGATTGACCAGCTCCAGCTGGGATTTGATTTCCATGATTCGTTTCTGCTCATTCTCTACCACCCGGGCAGGGGCCTTCCGGATAAAATTGGAATTGGATAATTTCCGCTTGATGTTTTCCAGATTAGCCTCCAGCTGGGTTTTCTGTTTTTCCAGCTTGGCCTTTTCTTTAGCCGGATCCAGTATGCCGACCAGATAGATTTCCATATCCCCTTCCACCTGAAGGGCTGAGAGAGCCGGGCGGTCCACATCCGATCCCACCTTCAATGATTTCAGGGCCGCCAGGTTCTGGATCAAATCATGCATCTTCCTGATACCATCTGCTTGCAGTTTTCTGGCTTTAATAACCGCTTCGATCTTTTTCGAGGGAGAAACCTGGTAACGGACTCTCAAATTGCGAATGGAGCGAATCACCTGCTGTACCTGCTTGAATTCCCCTTCTATTTTTTCATTTTGGAAATGTTCATGGGATCCCGGCCAGGATGAAGAGATCAACAAATCTTCCCTGACCAGCTCTTCTTCCAGGCCACGCACCGGGGCCAGCTCATTCAGCATCTCCCACAAGGCTTCGGTAATGAAAGGTACAAAGGGATGCAACAGCCTCAATACCTGGTCAATGGCAAAAGCCAGAACCGTCCGAGCAACGCGGGCGCTCTCCGGGTTCCAGAGGCGGGATTTAATGAACTCGAGGTACCAGTCACACAGTTCGGCCCAGAAAAATTCACGGGCTATACCGATGGCAGCCGAAGGATTGTACTGCTGGAGCTGGCGGGTTACCGCTTCAATGGCTCTTGACAACCTGGACAGTATCCATTGGTCCTCGGGCTCGAGATCCCCGGATTTTATTTTATGGTACTCATACTGATCCAGGTTCATCAGGGCAAAACGGGTTGCGTTCCACAGCTTGGTGCAGAAAGCACGACCGACATTAATTCGGTCACTGGTGACCCTGGACTTGGGTAATTCCTTTATGGTGCCCAACACATCGAATTCCTTTTGAGTCTCCGGACAGATATAGGTGAATATGGTTCGGCCATGACTGGCTGTGGTCAGATCCACCCGGTTTCCGGTAAAAGGTGAAATGGCCTGGACCGGGAGCCGAATATCCTGGATTCCGGTCTGCATATCGCAAAGCACATAGCGCATGGCATCAGCACCGTATTCTTCGACAATATCATTGGGATCAATGCCATTGCCTTTGCTCTTGCTCATCCTTTCTCCCTTGCCATCCTGAATGGTGGCATGAATAAAACAATCGGTAAAAGGAACATCCCCTATGAGATAAAGTCCCATGATCAGCATCCGGACCACCCAGAGTGTGATGATACCCCGGTCAGTAACCAGACAGGAACCGGGATAATAATAATCCAAGTAATCCGGTTTTCCCTCACGCTTTCCCAGGGGCCTTTTCCCCGGCCCCACTTCTGCATTTTCCGGGTCGGGCCATCCCAGAGTACTGAATGGCCACAGGGCGCTGGAAAACCAGGTGTCCAGCACATCAGGATCCCGGATCAACCCTTCGGCCTCGAGAAGCGGTCCCAGCTCGGCCTCAGCTTCCCGGCTTCGTATACATACCAGTATATTAAACGGACCGGTTCCCTCTATCTGTCCGGGAGATTTCAAGATTTCTTCCTCATCGATAATCCAGCTCCAGAGCCGGTCCTCGGTTTCCTGAAACATCAAGCTATTCAATTTATCCAGCTGGTCTCGGTTTATGCTTCCCTGCCATATCGGGATTTGATGCCCCCACCACAACTGACGACTGATACACCAGTCTCTCTTCTCAGCCAACCAGTTTTTATAAGTGCTGGCATATCGCTCCGGATCGGGGTGAAAGGTCAGATGTCGACCGCCGGGAGACTTCCATTCCGGGTTCACCGCATCAATGGCCGCCTGGGCCAGGCCCGGGGAAGTGAATTCATTGTTGGTTCCGACCCCGAACCGAAGGCCCCCGTTTATATCACCCATTTTGATGAACCACTGCTTGGACAAATACAATTCAATGGGGGTTTTGGAACGGTCCGAATGCCCGATTTCAATTTCCCGGTCCTCAATATTATCCAGTAAATTCCGGTTTTTCAAATCCTTTAAAACCCGCTCCCGAACCAGAAACCGATCCAGTCCGTTATAGGGTCCGGCATTTTCATTATAGGTGCCGTCCGGGTTAAGCAGGTTGATAATATCGATCTCCTGGCAGTGCCTGAGCCATACCTCATAATCATTGGCATCATGGGCAGGGGTGATTTTTACACACCCGGATCCCAGTTCAGGTTTGGCCCATTCATCCAGTATCAGGGGGATTTTGCGTTCCAAAAGAGGCAACATAACCATCCGCTGTTGTCTGGCCATTTCCACCAGTTTCAACAATCGGGGCAGGTGGATCTTAAAACGGTTTTTTAGCTGCTCCAGTTCCAGCTCGATTCCCGGCCGGTCCTTCTTGGAAGCCAGGTTCAACTTCTCCTCGATCTCCTTTACGACCTCATTCAAAGCCCTTTCAGGATCCGGATGCACCGCAACCGCCGTATCACCTAACATGGTTTCCGGCCGGGTGGTGGCCACAACCACAAACGCCGGCTCATCTGGTTTGGCATCGGCTATTGGATAGCGAATATGCCAAAAATGCCCGTTGATGGTTTCATGCACAATCTCATCATCGGATATGGCGGTTTGCAAATGACAATCCCAGTTTACCAGACGGTTGCCCCGAAAAATCAGGCCGTCCTTGAAGAATCGGAAAAATGCCTCCCTCACTGCCCGGGTACAGACCTCATCCATGGTAAAGCGGTGCAATTTCCAATCACAGGAACAACCCATACCCTGCTGCTGGTTGATGATTCGGGTTAAATACTCGTCCTTCCAGGCCAAGATTCTATCAATCAAACCCTGCCGCCCGATATCGTGCCGGGTTTTGCCCTCGAGTTCAAATAAGCGTTTTTCCACAACGGCCTGGGTGGCAATTCCGGCATGATCGGCCCCGGGCATCCACAGCGTATTATCCCCTAACATCCGATGCCAGCGGATCAACAGGTCCTGCATCACATTATCAATGGCATGGCCCATATGCAGGGCACCGGTTATATTGGGCAAGGGCATCATGATGACATAACGATTCTGACGTTTATCCGGAATAGCTGACATGGAATCCTTTTTCAGCCAGCGTTTATAGACGCTCTTCTGGACTTTGGAAAAATCATAGTGTTTAGACAATTTTTTGGTCATTTTACATTCTCAATTTTCGAATATATCACCCGGTATTAATATCAACGCAACGTGTTCTGGAGATAAACCCAAAAGGTATTTTAAATGAAACTACCATTTATTGCAAGCAGTCGGGGACGGTCTTTGTTTTCATCCCTGGCCAAAACACCCGCCCTACCCGGTTGACAAACAGGCCAAAACCGAATAGCCAAGACCATCGGATTATTTTCGGAAAATATCAAGAAATACTGCAGGTGAAACAATCCTAATATTCAAATAGTTTTTTATTTCTTTTAAAACGTTATCTCCGGTAATTATGTATTCGGTTTTTAATTTTACCCCGCACTCGATGAATTTATTATCATCCGGATCTTTTTCAACAACATGTAAAATAGGCGTAGTTCTGGTAAACAGGATATGCACTCCTCCTGATAAAAGCCCTAACAGATCTTCAACCTCGGGAACCTCCGGGCCCAGCAACCGGTATAATACCTCAATATACTCGTCGATTATTTCAGCGCTCAGACAAAGACTGATCTCCCCGTGTTTCCACAGATCAATGATTCTTCCGGGCTTTCCTCCGAAAAAAGATGATACAAAAACATTGGTATCAATCACCACTCTCATGATTTTTTGCTTCTCACCTGCTTGATGGCTGTTTTTATATCGCCGGGTTTTATATTTTTTTTCTTGAGTTTCTGACCGATTCGATTCCACAAATCATCAATATAACCGGATATATCCCGGTCCCTAATATAATCCTCAATGATCTCCCTCAACATTTGACTGGTGTTTTTACCCTGATTCCGGGCCAATTGATTCAGTTTATTCTTTATTTCCGGATCGATCCGTATCAGCATTTGAATCGACATCATTCACCTCCGATACATATCATATATATTATATATATCATTTCTGTCAACATGTCAACTTTAAAAAATTACCCCACCTTACAAAACCATATTTTTCAACAAATGTAGGGTAAAATTTTCCTTAGAAATGCAGGATGATGTTGTGAAGGAACGTAAATGGGGGCATGGGCATCATCACCCGCCATTAAAGGAACAGGCATGCCTGCTCCCTACATAAAATATCTCTATTGACATATCTTTACTGTTTCTTTAAAATTTGATTTAAATAACAGGAGAGATTCCCATAACTATGGAAAACCAGAACATCACCGGACTCAGACAATTAATCGACCTTTTTCAACACAACCTCAAGCAGTACAAGGGAAAACACTACGATGAGGCCAAAGCCCGGGCCGATTTTATCGACAAATTCTTCGAGCTCTTGGGCTGGGATGTTTACAACAAGAACGGGTATTCCGAGCAGTACCGGGATGTGGTGAGGGAAGATAAGGTTGAAATCAAAGGAAAAGTTAAAGCACCGGATTATTGTTTCCGTATCGGTGGGGTACGCAAGTTTTTTGTGGAGGCGAAGAAACCGGCCATTGACATCAAACACGATATCGAACCGGCCTTCCAGCTGAGACGCTATGCCTATACGGCTAGGCTTCCCCTGTCCATCCTCACCGACTTTGAGGAGTTTGCGGTTTACGACACCCGCATCAAGCCGGATAAACGCGACCGGGCCTCGACGGCCCGGATTTTTTACTGCACCCATGAAGAATATGAAAAGGAGTTTGATTTCATCTCCAAAACCTTTTCCCGGGAAGCCATATTAAAAGGAAGTTTTGATCAATACATCGAAGATACCAAACGAAAAAGGGGTACTTCAGAGGTTGATAAAGAATTTCTGAAACTGATCGAACAGTGGCGGGAAAATTTAGCTAAAAATATTGCTTTAAGAAATAAAAAATTATCAATTTATGAACTTAATTATGCGGTTCAGAAGATCATTGACCGGATCATATTTTTGAGAATTGCCGAAGACCGGCAAATCGAAGATTACGGTCGGATTCAAAAACTGAGTGAAAGCAAAACAACAATTTATCCGGAATTAGTCAAATTATTTCTGCAGGCGGATGTGAAATACGATTCCGGTCTCTTTGATTTCCAGGCCGATCAGATCACCCCCGGTCTCAAAATTGACGATAAAATTTTGAAAGACATCTTCAAATCACTGTACTATCCGGACTCTCCCTACGAGTTTTCGGTTTTTGATGTGGAGATATTGGGAAATATCTATGAACAGTTCTTAGGCAAAACCATCCGATTGACCCCCGGCCACCAGGCCAAGGTTGAAGATAAACCGGAAGTGAAAAAGGCCGGAGGCGTTTATTACACTCCCAAGTACATTGTGGATTACATTGTAAAAAATACAGTTGGAGAAAAGATAAAAAACAAAATACCTGACCAAATTTCTAAATTAAAAATATGTGATCCGGCCTGCGGCAGCGGTTCCTTTTTATTGGGTGCTTACCAGACCCTGATGGATCATCACCTGGACTATTACACCAAAGAGAAGAATCTAAAAAAGGCTTTAAAAGAAAATAAGATATATCAACTAAAAGAGAATGAATACCGGCTGACCATCGAAGAAAAACATGGTATTTTATTGAACAATATTTTCGGAGTGGACATCGATTCCCAGGCGGTAGAAGTTACTAAACTTTCTCTGCTTCTGAAACTCATGGAAGGCGAATCCCAGGAATCCACCGGTTTGCTTTTCAAATTTTCAGACATCAAACTCCTTCCCGATCTTTCCGACAACATCAAGTGTGGCAATTCCTTAATTGGTTCCGACTTTTACGAAACCGGCCAGATGAATCTCTTCCAGGACGAAGAAACCACCCGCCGCATCAATGTCTTCGACTGGCCCCAAGAATTCCCCGACATCTTCAAATCCGGCGGCTTCGACATAATAATCGGAAATCCACCGTATACATTAATAGGCTCAGATAGAAAAGAAGAACAGTTATATTTTTTAAAATTGTATAAAATGACTTCTTATAAAATAAATTCTTATTTATTATTTTTAGAAAAAGGTTTAAGTGTATTAAATGATAATAATTCATATTTAGGATATATAATTACCAAATCTCTTATTTTTAATACATATTTTGCAAAAACTCGAAAAATGTTACTAGAAAATTACGTAATCAATGAAATAATTGAAATTAAAGATAAAGTATTTACTAATGCTGAGGTTGGGGATAGCATTTTGTTTTTTGTAGGGAAATCAAAAAAATTAAGAACTCAAAAATTCCTTTATTATAAAGTCAAGAACATCTTTCCTAAGTTTAGAATTTTAAATAAATATGAGAGTTATCAAAATGATTTACTTGACTCAAAAAATATTTCTTTTTATAACGATATTGTTAAATTTGAAGCCAAAACAATTCAATTAAATGAAATCTGTAAAATATCAAATGGATTGAATCCTGGCAATGTAAGACATATTCTTTTTTCAAACAAACAAATCAACGAAAATTATAAAAAATTATTACTAGGAAGAGATATTAATAAATACTCAATAAGTTGGTCTGGAACTTGGGTTAACTATGATACAAATTTGAAACAAAAAATATCAATAAAAGATATCAAATCAAAAAAAGGTATGAATCCTCAAAAAAAAATTGATTTTGCATTAAGAGATCCAAAAATTTTTAAATCCGATAAAATTCTTATAAGAAAGACTGCTGATAAAATAATTACATGTTATGACAGTTATGGATATTATTTTGATTCACTTTCATATGGAATTCAACTAAATGAAAATATATATTATTCTATACTCTATATTTTAGCTTTATTAAATTCAAAGTTGATAAATAGTATTCACGCAGGGATTTCAAAGAACAAAGAAAAAGTCTTTGCAAAAGTGTTAGCTACAAATTTAAAATTAATTCCAATAAGAGAGATAGATTTTTCAAATAAAAAAGATGTTTATAATCATAATAAAATCGTCTCAATGGTTGAACAAATGCTTAAAATTCAGAAAAAATATCATAATGCCAAAACAGAAAATGAAATAAAGATGTTTAAAAAACAAATTGATATACTAGATAATCAAATAGACCAATTGGTTTATAAATTGTATGGATTGACGGAGGAAGAGATAAGAGTCGTTGAGGATTCATTAAAAAGTAATAAGGAGTAATTTTGGGTATTATAGAAAGTATAATTGGCGCATTAATAGTTATAATAATCGGTGCAATATCTAAAAAATTAATACTTCCAAAACGTTGGCTAGCTGTTTTTTTGGCTGCCTTAGGAATTCTGTTAATTGTTATCTTCAAAGCAAATGTCTATTTTATTCTATTGATACCTATTGCTTTATGGTTAGTATTAATCCTATTTGAAGTGGTTGGCGACGAAGCTTGGTTTGAAGGAAAAGTATGGGGCGGCAAACTGAAACTGGGAGGCACTATTGCTGTATTCATACTAATTATGGTTATGGGCATTAAATTGATTCCAGATTTTTGGCAGGCTCAAGATGCTGTTTTAAAAGGGATAGTTACTATGCAAAATACTGGAAATTCTATACAAGGAGCAAATGTAAATTCAGTTTCAGTAGCAAATCCTGATACAACAGGTGAGTTTGGAAAATTTGAATTGAATTTTTTAAACAAAAATATAGGTGATATGGTGAAATTGATCGCTGTAAAGAAGGGTTTGGAAATGGTTGATCCAGATAAATTGCGATTTGCTATTAGGAAGAATCCGGATGAATATGTACGGATTGTCATGCGTAGAGAAGGATATGGAAAAAAATATGAGAAGGCATATATCTCTATTGCTATCCAGAATATCAAAAGAAATTATGAAATTGCAAAAAAGGAAAAAAGTAAAGACATTGCAATTTTGACAAAACAGAGAGATGCTGCTTTAGTCCAGGTCAAAAATACGGCTAAAACTTTTGCGAATATAGATCTTTCCCAAGCATCTGAACTTTACAATAAAGCGTTTAATCTTTTTAGAAATGGAAAAACCGATGAAGCATTAAATATTTTGGATGATGCCAGAATTGATAAAGAAGTCAATGAAATTGAGGATCGTAAAAGGCAAATTACAGAAATTTATATACTAAAAGCTCAATTATATACAACCAAACTGAAATTCAAGAAAGCATTAGAAAGCTATATGGAAGCTGAAGCTCTTAACCCTGAAAATATATTTATTTTAATTAATATTGGAAATGTATATGATATTCTTGGTAGATATAAAGAAGCGAAGGATTATAAAGAGAGAGCTTTACCCATAGCTCAAAAATTATATGGGGAAAAAAATCCATTAGTAGCAATAATACATAACAACATTGGTGTATCTTGGCAATATTTAGGAGATTCTACAAAAGCACTTCTTGAATTTTCAAAATCCTTTGCCATAGATTTGAAAGAATATGGAAAAGACCATCCTTCTGTTGCCAGGGATTTGAACAACTTGGGTGAAGTCTGGATTACTCTTGGAAATTCTACTAGAGCGATAGAATATTTTGAGAAAGCTTTACCTATAGCTCAAAAATTTTATTATCATCGGATAGTAACTGCAATATATAACAACCTAGGTAAAGCTTGGAGGAATCTTGATGATAATAAAAAAGCAATATATTATTATGATAAAGCTTTATCTATAGCACAGAGGATATATAGTGAAGAACATTTTTTAATTGCAACATACATGAATAACTTAGGTGATTTGTATGTATATGTTGGTGAATATGACAGAGGAATTGAATATTTGAAGAAAGCATTAACAACATGTGAAAGGATATTGGGAGAAGACCATCCAGAAACAAAAATTGTGAGAAAGAATTTTTTTAGAGCAAATTTTGCTAAATTTTTGCATTCAAAAAAAAAGAAGGGGGACGGTGGCTGAAATCTTGAAAACTTTTTTGAAAAAGTGTATCTGTGCTTGACAGTGTGACAATTTAAAGAAAAACCGTACTCGGTGTGTAGAAACGTAGAAATAGATTCTTTAAAGGAGTGGGGATGGAGCATTGAAACCTGGAAATTTGATTAAAATAAAAAAAAGGCCTGTTTGCATATTGGCACCCACTGTCCCCAATTTTTCTGGTTTTACCCCCAAGAGAATAAATAAATAATCCAATCCTCTGTCTTCCAATCATTAACTAAGGAATCAGAATGGATTGGGAGAAAGGTTTCATTGAACAATGTCACACTGGATTACTACAAACAATAGAAAAAAATCAAAAATCCAAAAGACCGTCCCCCAACCATTGCCCGCTTCCCCATTTAGGAAATTATTTTTTTCTGCCCCTTTATCCTTAAATTTTAGGGATTGATAGAAATTCTTTGCATCTAAATTAATAATAAGCTTCATCCCTTTTGACAAGAAGATATCGGCTTCATTGACATGAATCAGCTTATGGTATCCTTCATATCCAACATGTATAACTTGGTTAAAACTCCCCTTTGAATCCAAGGTAATATCATTATCTGCTATTCTGATTGAATCATAAATGGGGTTTACAACTGTCCCGGAAACCTTTATAT